>BPJG01000001.1 GCA_026004495.1 Candidatus Parcubacteria bacterium
TATCCTCGACTTCTTCGCCGGCTCTGGTACAACCGCACACGCAGTTATGAAATTAAACAAAGAAGATGGTGGAAGAAGAAAATTCATCTTAATAGAAATGGCAGATTACTTTAATACAGTTATCATTCCAAGAATTAAGAAAGTGGCATATTCCTTTAATTGGAAAGAAGGAAAACCGCAAGATATGGATGGAATTGGAGTTTTCTTCAAATACCACACCTTAGAACAATACGAAGATGCCTTAGAAAACATTGAGTTTGAAGATGCACAAAAAACACTTTTGGAGCTTCAAGATTACTTTGTCAAATACATGCTTGAATGGGAGACTAAGAACAGCAAAACATTCCTTAATATTGATGAAATGAAAGATCCGTTTAATTACAAACTTAAAATCATTGAAAATTATCAGCAAAAAATTGTTGATGTTGATTCGGTTGAAACCTTCAATTATTTACTTGGTTTGAATGTGAGTAAATACAAAGTTTTAGAGGATAATGGCAGAAAATATGTTTTTGTTTTTGGAGAAAAAGATGGTAAAAGAATTGCTATTGTTTGGAGAAGCATAAAGGATATTGACTTTAAGCGGGACAGAAATTTTATAGAAGAAAATATAAAGGACTTTAATCCCGATGAGATCTATATAAACGGAGACGCAATAGTTAAGGGATTTAAGGTTATAGAACCATTATTTAAATCATTAATGTTTGAGGAAATCGGATAAAATGGCAGAGAAAAAGTATTACTTTGCATATGGTTCAAATATGGATTTAGAACAAATGAAAAGAAGATGTCCAAACTCAGAGTTTGTTAAAGTAGCAAAGTTAGAAGGGTACCAGTTTGTTTATGACGGTTATTCATCTATTAGAAAAGGGGCAGTTGCCAACATAGTAAAGAAGGAAGATAGCATTGTTTATGGAGCACTATTTAAAATTTCTGACGAAGATGAAGAAAAACTAGATAAGTATGAAGGCTATCCTAATTTTTATGACAAGAAAACAGTTAAGGCGAAAGATAAAGAAGGCAATGAGTATGATGCGTTTGTATATTATAGGGAGCCCAAGGAAGAAGGTTTTCCTTCAAAAGAATATGAGAATATAGTGGTAAGTGCAGCATATAAATTAAATCTTCCAAAAGATTACATAGATAAATATTTGAAGAAAAATAAATAACAATGGAATTTGAAAAATACTTGGTTTTAAATAAATACTTTTTAAATCTCTTTGGTTTCGAAGATTTTAATGAAGCAAGAGAGAAACTAAAAGATACGGAAGAAGGTTATGATTCAACAGGAAGAAGTTTTTTTGTTGATGTTTTGATTGGCTTAAAGCCGGATTGGGAAGATTTGCTTTTAAGATACGATGAAGCAATAAGAGAGTATGTAGAAAGATTGAGACAAAACAGAAGACAACCAAACTTTAATCTTAAATACTTCCAATATCTTGCGGTTTTATTCACGGAAATGTTTTTAGATAGATACTATAACGATAGACAGAGATTTTTAAATGAATTAAATACATTCTTAGAGGTGTTTAACAATGAAAACAGAACAGAACTATCACCTTTCACAAAAGAAGACCTCAAAAAACTTGCTTTTTGGATGGCAACTGGCTCAGGGAAAACTATAATTATGCATATAAACTACTGGCAAATTTTGAAATATTCTAAAAACAACTGGAATAACATAATTCTGATTACTCCTAATGAAGGTTTATCTAAACAGCATTATGAGGAGTTAAAGTTAAGTGGTATTCCTTGTAAATTATATGATGGAAATATTGACAACTTGAAAACAAAAAATGGAGAGATTTTGATAATAGACATTCATAAACTGACTAAAGAAAAGAAAGGGGAAGGCGTAAAGGTAGATATTTCTTATTTTAACGACAAAAACTTGGTATTTATTGATGAAGGACATAAGGGACAGAGGTCAGAGGAGCAAAAGTGGAAAAAACTGAGAGAGGAGATAGGTAAAAATGGGTTCATATTTGAGTATTCCGCCACCTTTGGTCAGGTTATAGCCGATAACAACGATTTACTTCAAGAATATGCAAAATCTATAATTTTCGACTATTCTTACAAGTATTTTTACACAGATGGTTACGGAAAAGATTTTTATGTTTATAACATTAAATCGGAAAAAAGAGGAAATAGAGAATACTATTCAGATGAACAACAAAACCTTTTACTTATAGCAGGATTACTATCTTTTTATGAGCAATTAGAAATTTTCGAGCAACATTTAGAAGAGTTAAAGGAAGACTATATTGAAAAACCACTATGGATTTTTGTTGGAAGTACTGTAATAAGAAAAAAATCAAAAGATTTTTCTAATGAGGAAAAAAGAACCGCATCAGATGTTGAGAGAGTAATAGGATTTTTAAAAACTGTTTTAGAAGATGAAAATTATCTAAAAGAGAACATCAAAAAAATACTAGAAGGCAAATCGGGGCTTGTTAACAATGAAGGAAATGATATTTTCAAAGGAAAGTTTGAGTCTATAAGAAATGTTGAAATTGATTTTCTCATAGAAAATATTTACCAAAAAGTATTTGGTGGAAAAGGAAGTTTGGAGCTTTATGAAATAAAAAATGCAGATGGAGAAATAGGTCTTAAAGTATCAACAGCGGAAAAGTACTTTGGTGTTATTAATGTGGGAGATGTAAGTGCATTAAAAAAATTGATTTCGGAATCAAATATTGAAATTAAAGAAGACCATTTCAGCCAATCTTTATTTTTTGGGATCAACGAGAACAATTCTCCTATAAACATACTAATAGGCTCAAAAAAATTTATAGAAGGTTGGAACTCATGGCGTGTTTCAAATATGGGATTAATCAATATGGGTAAAGGAGAGGGACCACAAATTATACAGCTTTTTGGAAGGGGTGTAAGACTTAAAGGGAAGGATTACTCGTTGAAAAGAGAAGAAAATCCAAATTATAAATTGAAAGTATTGCAAACGCTTTTTATTTTCGGTTTGAATGCAGACTATATTAATGCATTCCTAGCAACAATAGAGAAAGAAGAAGTAGATTATAAAGAGATAGCAATCCCGATTAAGTTTAACCAATATGAAAAATGGAAAAGAAAGATTTACACAATAAAAACAAAAGATAATTTCGATTTTCTCAATTATTCTATAAGAGTTACAGTAGATGATGACATTTTGAGAAATATTAAGATTGATTTAAGGCCAAAAATCACTGTAGCACATGGGTTAACAGTTGGAACTGCTGAGTCAGTAATAGATGAGCCATTAACAATTCCAGAAGAATATTTTGAGATTATTGATCGGAATTTCCTCTATTCTGAAATCATAAATTACAAAATCACAAAAGGTATGTATAATTTGATTTTAGATACTAACGCAATAATGCAAATAGTAAAATCAGGCGCATATAAAATATTTTTAAGCGAATCGACTGCGATAAGTATTGAGAATAACAATGGAAAACCAGTTTTAAAAATTTACTCATTTGATGGGATAAGAAAATTTCACGAGATTATTTTAATGGTTTTGAAGGATTACATCCTCAAATTTTACAGGAAAGAAGAGAAAAGAAAAACTATGGATTATTTAGAAGTAGAACCACTAACAATAAATAAACATCCTTCGACGTATCCCGAGAATAAAGAAATCCTACTTAAAATTCCTAAAAAATTAGCAGACGATATTGAAGAGGTTATGAAACATCTTGAAAGATACGACCCAGTCAACAATAAATTACCCGAGGCATGGAAAAATTGGGATTCATTTATTGTTCATCTTGACAATCATTTATACACTCCTTTAATAATCTGGAAGAAAAATAAGGAGGAAATTAAATCAATTCCTATCAAACTTAATAAAGGAGAAACTAAGTTTTTAGAAGATTT
The DNA here is from genome assembly GCA_026004495.1 of Candidatus Parcubacteria bacterium. Taxonomy (GTDB): domain Bacteria; phylum Patescibacteriota; class Minisyncoccia; order UBA6257; family HR35; genus JANXCM01. The sequence continues at coordinate 3,877 of BPJG01000001.1, forward strand.
TAAAAATTTTCTGGATAAAAATAAGAATATGCTTGAAAACAACGATTTGTTTTTACTTAGAAATCTTTCAAGAAGAGGCATAGGATTTTTTATAACCTCAGGATTTTATCCAGATTTTATTATTTGGCTCATGAAAGAAGATAAACAGAACATAATTTTTATAGATCCAAAGGGGATCAGAAACCTAGGGAATTTTAATGATGATAAAATCCAATTATGCGTATCGTATATCAAAGAGATAAATAAAAGAATAAGCGAAGAACTAAAGAATAAAAAAGAAAATATTAATCTGCAATTAGACGCTGTTATTTTATCTACATCTTCTTACAGTGATATAAAAAGTACATTTGGTGAAGGAAATCATACTAAAGAAGAATTCTGGGAACATAATGTAGTTTTTCAAGAAGATTCTGAATACATTAAAAAGATCTTTAAAAAAGCAGGAGCTATTAATAACAATTAAAACTATTGATGATGTGTTAAACTTTTATTCGGTTTTGTAAAGCTTATTTCTCGGATTAAATAATAAACGAATATTTGATTTAAGTTTTTAGTCTTTAGCAGAGTTATTCTATAGATTTTAAGTATTAATGATATTATTAAGTTAAAAACAAAGAAGATATCAAAAATTTAAAAGAAATTTTAAAACCCTAAAATCACTTCTGCTATATTTTTTATCTTCAATTTCACTCTCCACTCTGTTTGTTTTATAATATTTTCAAGAGTTCGAATAAAATTTTCCCTGCGGAGCATTCCAGAACGAATTTCCTCAAAATTATCAATTTCTCCTCTTAAAATCTTATATTTTTGTGGTTCGCAAATTTTTTTAACTTGGGAAAAGATTTATGTTTTCTTATAATTAATTTTGATGAATAAAAAAGCTTTATTTTTAATTTTTATATTTCTAACAAGTTCACAAATTGCTCTGGGACAAAATTATTTAAATTCTGAAAAAATAAAAGATTTTTTTGTTGAAATTAATATACAAAAAAATGGCTTTATTTTTGTAAAGGAGGAAATTATTTATGATTTTGGTGAAAATTTAAAGCATGGAATTTTTCGAAATATTCCTTTAGATAACCTTAAAATAAAAATTTTAAAGATTACTAATGAATTAGGTCAACCCCTTCCTTTTAAAATTACTAAAAATAATAATTATCTAAACATAAGAATTGGAGATCCTAATAAATTGATAAAAGGAGAAAATACTTATAAGATTTTTTATAAAATCCTTGGGGGATTAATATTTTTTGATAATTATAATGAACTTTATTGGAATGTAACCGGTAACGAATGGAATGTGCCGATAGAAAAATCAGCAGCTTTGATTAGATTGCCAGAAAAGATTTCAATTGAAAATATGGACTTTAATTGTTTTACGGGGGTATTTGGTTCAAAAGAAAAGAATTGCAATTTTAAAGTGAATGAAAATGGTGATACTATTTTCCAAAGTAATAAAAATCTAAATCCTAACGAAGGATTGACAATTGTTCTAAGATTTCCTAAAAACGTAGTTCGGATGCCAACTTTTTTCGAAAAAATTTTATTTGATCAGACAAATTATTGGCTTATACTGATGCCTATTTTTGTATTTTTTTATCTTTTAATGATATGGTGGTATAAAAGCAAAGATTTAGAAATAAAAAAACCTATCATTGTTCAGTATGAACCACCAGATAATCTGAACCCAGCTGAAGTGGGTACGATTATCAATCAAAAAGCTAAACCTAAAGACATAACTGCGACGATTATATATTTAGCAATTAAAGATTATCTAAAAATTAAAGAAATAGAGATTTCTAAAAATAAACATGATTATGAGTTAGAACTTTTAAAAGAGGATTTTGTTACTTCCCAGGATCTCAAAGAATATGAGAAAGAGATATTGAAAAAAATTTTTTATATTAATGATCCAACTAATAATTTTCTTAGAAAAAAAATTCTATTTCTAAATTAGGTAAAAATTTTTATCAATATATACCCCATATTCTTTCAAAAATTCAGGAAAGTGTATTCAATCTTGATTATCTTGATAAAGATTCATATAAATTATCATTAAATTTGTTTTCAATTGGAATATTGCTGTTAATTTCTTCTGTTTTCTTTTTCAAAAACTTGGTATTTATAATTTCTTTTTTAATATCTAGTGTGTTGTTCATAATTTTTTCTTTTTTTATTCCCAAAAGAACCAAAAAAGGAGCAGAAGCTTATTGGAAAATTTTAGGCTTTAAAGAATATATTAATAAAGCTGAAAAGTATAGGGCTAAATTTTATGAAACAGAAAACATTTTTGAAAAATATTTACCTTATAGTATTATTTTTAATTTAGTTAATAAATGGGCATCAGTATTTGAAGATGTATATAAATCTCCACCTTCATGGTATGAAGCTAAAATTGATCAAATAGCTGATTTTCCAACTTTTATTTATTCGCTCAACAGAAGTATAGACAGAATGAATTCTGTTTTTGTCGCCAAAAGTAAAGGAGAAAGTAATCGCATTGTTAGAAAAAATAGTTTTTCTAGTGGTTTTTCTGGGGGAGGTTATGGTGGTGGAGGTGGTAAAAGTTGGTAAAATATAATAGTTAATTATAAGAGAAATATTAATTAAAAATTTAAAAAATAATTTTATTATTATGGAAAAAGATCGTGTGTTTTGTAAAATAATTAAAAGAAAGAATGCTTCAAGGATTATTTACGAAGATAAAGATGTTATTTGTTTTTTGCCGAAAACAATTCATGTTATGGCCATACTTTAATTGTTCCTAAAAAGCATTATGAAAGTTTATATGATATTCCCGAAAAAGATTTAATTGAACTTATTAAAACTTCTAAAAAATTAACCTTAGCTTACAAAAGAAAAATTAAAGCAACAGGAGTAAATTTACTTCACGCTAGTGGCAAAGACGCTCAACAATCTGTTTTCCATTTTCATCTCCATCTTTTCCCAAGATTTAAAAACGATAATTTAGATACTTGGCCTAAATTACCAAAAATAAAAGTTGATCCAGATGAATTATTAAAAAAGCTAAAAATAGAAAGGTAATCGAAAAGGGCGGGAAGGCCCGCCCTTTTTAAGTTTTTTATTTTCAATTTAGAAACTTAAATCAATTCCTGGGTTTTCGCCTGTTAGACCTGAACCACAATTTTTTCTATCACTAACGAATTGCTCCATATTTGATTATTAGTTTTTTTATATTCAACCCAAGCGCTTTTACTGCTTTGCGGAAATTTAACCAAGCATTTTGAACTGCCTTATTCCTTTCTTTGTTGTTTTCAATTGGCCAAGAATTGCTTAAGGCAATTTTTCTTTCTTCATAAGCTTTTCTTATTTTTGAGAAATAATTTTCTCTTGCAGTTTTTAAAGCATCTTCTCTTTTTTCAAGAGCATCTTTCATACAAGCAAGATCTAATTTTTTAGGACCCTCTGGAGGTGTAGTGGTTGGTCTGCTTGTAGGAATCGATATGGGTGTTGAAGTTGGTGTTGAAGTTGGTTCTTGAGCTAAACCAAATAGAGAAACGATAAAAAATGGTAAAGAGATTATTAAAAGTTTTTCATTTTACTTTTATTGTTTAATTACGATCATTTTCTTTGTTAAAATTATATACTAATTTTGCTCTTAATTTCTAAAAATGAATAATAATTTTTTTGCTATTTTGCATAATATTCGAAGCACTTATAATGTTGGAGCAATTTTTAGAACTGCTGATGCCGTAGGAATTGATAAATTATATTTGACTGGTTATACGCCAACTCCAGCTAAAGATAAAAAAATTGAAAAAACTGCGTTGGGCGCTGAAAAATATGTTACCTGGGAATATTATCAAAATATTAGTTATCTTTTGAAAAAATTAAAAAAAGAAAGTTTTCAAATTGTTGCCTTAGAACAAAACGAAAAAAGCATTCCTTATTATCAATTCAAACCTAAATTTCCTTTAGTTTTGATCGTTGGTAACGAAGTTAAAGGTTTAAATAAAAAAATTCTTAATTACGCCGATTATATTATTGAAATTCCAATGTTTGGCAAAAAAGAATCATTAAATGTTGCTGTTGCTTTTGGAATTGTTGTTTATTATTTAAAATTTTACAAATATACGGGGATGGGGTATAATTAGTATGAAATGAAAAAATATATTTGTCCAATGGGATGTGTTAGTCCCCAAAATGAGCCTGGTGGTAATTGTCCTGTTTGTGGAATGCGACTTGTTGAGGTGGAAGAAAAACATAGAATAAGCAGAACTGACGCAGAACATACAGAACATATTAATATTGTTCGCATTGGTTCGCGTATAGTTCGCATCAGTTCGCGTTTTAAAAGAAAAGAATATAACGAGCATTTTGACAAACATCATGGACATCGAGCCGAAGATTTTCTTAAAAAATTTTGGCTTTGTTTAATTTTAACTATTTTTGTTATTTTTCTTTCTTTTGATTTTTTAAACCTAAATTTTTTTAGTCTACGTGAGTTTACATTTAGTCTGTTAAAGTCTGCGCTAGTTTTAATTTTTTCTTCAATTGTTTTCTTTTATGGTGGTTGGGTTTTTCTTGTTGGCGCTTATAGAGAAATCAAGAGCAAAAATCCAGGGATGATGACTTTAATTTCTTTAGCCATAACCTCAGCTTATGTTTATAGTGTGGTTTTAATGATACTTAATGTTGTTCGCATGAGTTTGCGGGTAAGTTCGCAAGAGTTCGCGGAAGTTGGTTTTTTCTGGGAACTTACTTCCTTAATTACGATTATGCTTTTAGGTCATTATTTTGAAATGAAATCAGTTTCTTCAGCTCAAAGAGCTTTGCAAGAAATAGAAAAATTATTGCCTGATACAGCTGAATTAGAAAGCGGTAAAATAATTCCTTTAAATGAATTAAAAGTTGATGATATTGTTTTAGTTCGGCCTGGAGGGAAAATTCCAGCTGATGGAGTTGTTGTTGAAGGTAAATCAGAAGTTAATGAAAGTATGATAACTGGTGAAAGCAGACCTATTTTAAAAGAAGTTGGTTCTGAAGTTATTACTGGGACAATTAATGGTGATGGAATCTTAAAAATCAAAGTAACTAAAATTGGTGAAGAAACATTTTTAGCTGGAATAAAAAGATTAATTCAAGAAGCACAAAAATCCAAATCTAAACTTCAAGTTTTGGCTGATGTTTTTGCTAAATATTTAACTTTTATTGCTCTTGGAGTTGGTTCTTTAAGTTTTGTAATTTGGCTTTCGCTTCAAAAAGATTTTGCTTTTGTTTTAGAAAGATTAGTTACAGTTTTAGTTATTGCTTGCCCTCATGCTTTAGGCCTTGCTGTTCCTTTAGTTGTTGCTATTTCTACATCTTTAGCAATTCATAATGGTTTTTTAATCCGTAATAGTTTGCAATTAGAATTAGCCCGAAAAGTCGATGTTGTTCTCTTTGATAAAACCGGAACATTGACTAGCGGTAAATTTGTTGTAAAAGAGATTAAAAAATTAAATGATATTTCAGAGGAAAAAATTCTTCAAATTGCCGGCTCTTTGAATCAATATTCTCAACATTTTATTGCTCAAGGTATTTTAAGAAAAGTAAAGGAGCAAAGTATATCACTTTTACCTGTAAATGATTTCGAAAATTTAACTGGCCGAGGAGTTAAGGGTATAGTTGATGGTCAAATTTACTATCTAGGTGGTGATAATTTATTAAAAGAATTAAATTTAAAAGCACCAGAAATAGAAGGTGTTGGTACCATTGTTTATTTAATTGATGAGGGTAAAAATATTTTAGGAGCAATCATTTTAGAAGATGAAATAAGAAAAGAAGTAAAAGAAGCAGTTAAAGAGCTTCATCAACTTGGTATTAAAGTTTTGATGGTCACTGGAGATAAAAAAGAAGTTGCTGAAAAAGTTGCTAAAGAATTAGGAATTGATGAATATTTTGCTGAAGTTTTACCACAAGAAAAAGTTGAAAAAGTAAAAGAACTTCAACAGAAAGGATTAAAAGTAATGTTTGTTGGTGATGGAATTAATGATGCTCCAGCTTTAATGCAAGCAGATGTTGGAGTTGTTATTGGCGCTGGAACGAATGTTGCCATTGAATCAGCAGGAATAATTTTAGTTAGAAATGACCCTCGAGATATTGTTAAATTAATAAAACTTTCAAAATTAACTTATCGCAAAATGATTGAAAATTTATTTTGGGCAACTGGCTATAATGTTGTTATGATTCCTCTTGCAGCAGGAATTTTCGAAATATTTAAAATGATTTTTTCTTTACCGGGTAGTGAATTTATTCTAATACCTGGGCCAGCAATTGGATCAATTTTAATGAGTCTATCCACAATCATTGTTAGTTTAAATGCTTTAAGAATGAGGAAGATATAAAATAGTATATAATTAAGTTATGGTAGAAGACATATCAAAACCAGATAGAGATAAAAAAGCAGAAGATTTAAGAAAGTTAGGATTTTCTAAGGAAGAAGCTATTAAATATTTATCAGCCAAATTTACATTAGAGACTTTAAAACAAAAAATTAATTCTTTACAATCAGCTGGTTTTTCTAATCCTGTTAAATTAATAGAGGAACATCCTCAAATTGCTGGCCTTGATATTACTCGTGTTAAAATGAGATTAAAATTAATTGATAGATTAAATAGAAAATTCAATCTTAATTATGATCCATATTCAATAGTAGAAAAATTCCACAATATTTAGGATATGATTTAGCGAGAATCTTTTTTTTGTTTGAGAATAGCTGCCTATTTTAATTTTGATGAAGCAAGATATAGAGGTCTAATAAAAACGAATTCACACTTGTTGTTTGATGAGCTTATTAGAAAAACAAGACAAAAAATAAGTCAAGCAGGAGAATTGCCTCAGACAGTAGAATTGTACCAAGGAGATATGTTGAATATACTAAGAGCTATAAGAAACTAACAAAAGAAGAAAAAAAGCAAAGAATTGAAGAAACTAAACAAAATTTACCTCAATTAAAAGATGAAATAAACAAATTACCTGATTCAAATTTAAAAAAATTACTCCTCAAACTTTTAAGATATCTTGAACGATTAAAAAGCAAAGAACAAGTTAGAGAACAAAGAAGACAAAAATAAATGTTAATAATTGTTAGTTTAAATGTTTTAAGAATGAGGAAGATATAAAATTTTATAAACCAACTTCGTGGGGTAATTGATTTAAAATAAATTCTTTTGGTTTTTCAGTAAAAATAATTATTTTTCCTAAAGAATGAGCATAGCCGATTTCCAGAAGATCATAAGCACCTACATAACCATTTGGATCGCAAACTATTAAAGCATCAGAATTTTCAATTGAATCTAAATGATATCTTTCAAGTTCTAATGGACTCAAATTCTCTTCGCCGGTAAAAATAACAAACTCTTCTCCCGGATTTTTGGGTTCCTCAAATCTAGGACTTAAAATATGGACCCCATTATTTTCTAATTCTTTTTTAATCTTTAAAATATAATCTAAATGTTTTCTAAAACTCCCACTTATTGTAACATATCTAAATTCTTGTCTAATTACACCATTTATTAAATTTGAATCAGAAGGAATAATTATTTGAATATTATATTTTTCACAGATTGCTTGAGCTAAAGCAGAAAAAGGTCTGGCTCCATGCATCCATTTAGGATTTTCCGGCATCATATTTTCTAATTCTTCTAACTTTATTTTTTCAAAAACTTCTTTATTCTTTAATTTATAATCTTCAAAAGATATTAGATAAGGATGATCCTCGTCGTCAAATAAATTATTTTTCTTAAGAGGATAATTCGCTACTTTCATATAAGTCAATTCACCTCCGCTAAGAAAAGCAATTTTTGGCTTATTTTCTATAGGAGGCAAAATCTCTTTAAATTGTTCTATCAACTCTTCTATTTTAATTTCCGATGTGCTTTTATTAATCTCAGGAAATTCATTTAAAATTTTTCCAACTCCTAATTCTATATTTTTTCTTTCTATAGCTTCTTCACCATACATAACTACAAGCTCAGTAGTGCCTCCTCCGATATTTACCAAAAGTAAAGGTTCATTTAAATTGCACTTACCTACCAATGCTTTCTCTAAGTAAAAATTTTCTAATTCATGAGAAATAATATTAAAATAAAGTCCTGTTTTTAAAAATATTTCATCAATAAAATTTCTTTTAGTTTTTGAAGCTAAATTTCTAAATATACCAGTGGTATAAATTTTTATTTTAGCATCATGATTGCTTTCTTTGATTGAATATAGAAGCTCTAAAAGTTCTCTTTTGTTGTTTTCAGAAATACCTCCTTCAGGATCAAAGCCATCTTTAAAAAATATAGTCCTTTGAAGTAATTGCTCTAACTTATTTTCTTCATATTTATAAACTTTTATTGTCGATGAGCCTATGTCTAATAGAATTTTTTTCATCTTTATGTTTATTTTAAATTAGAAATTTTAAACTAAACTAAACTAAAATAAACTTATAATATCAAGTTATTTTCTATATTTTTTGCTTTCAATTTACAATTTTCCCACAAAGTCTGAAATTTTAATTAAAATTTATTATAATTTTGATAATTTTATTTCTTAAAAAATTAAAATTAGTTTCTAAAATTTATCACTTCGATGCTAAAAGAATTTTTGATGAATTAAATATTTGACAAATATACGGGGATGGGGTATAATTAAGAAAAAGAAAATGAACAAAGAATTAAAAAATAGAGTTTTAAGAAGATTGAATATAATTAAGGGGCAGGTTGATGGTTTAAGGAATATGATTGAAAATGATAAATATTGCATTGATATTTTAATTCAGTCAATGGCAATTAAAAATGCTTTGTCAGGGATTGAAGACTTAATTTTAGAAAATCATCTAAAAACTCATGTTAAAGAACAATTTAAAACCAAAAAAGAAAAAGTCGCAGTTAAAGAATTAGTAAAAATTTATAAATTAGCAAAAAGAAAATGAATAAACACAAATTGCAACGAATATATTACGAATGGCAACAAATAATTAAGATATTATTTTTAAGTTTTTTAATTCTCTTTTCTTTAAATTTTACTTTTGCTCACACTGAAGATGCTGAACTTAATACTGAAATTCAAAAGGGTAGAGAATTGGTTGAGAAATTTTATCGCGGTGAAATTAAATGCCAAGATTTAACCAATGAAGATTTTCATTCAGTTGGTGAATATGTAATGGAGCAGATGGTTGGTGGGAGTGATCATTTAACAATGAATAAAATGATTGAACAAATGCATGGCAAAGAAGGAGAAGAATTGATGCATATTAATATGGGGAAAAGATTTTTAGGTTGTGAAACGCTAACATCTTCGAATTCTAGGCGAACTAATGCAAACAACTTCTTTATGATGCCGATGCATATGTGGGGTTCAAATTTTCCAATGATGGGTTATTGGCAAGGATGGTGGAATTTTACTAATTGGAGAGGTTGGAATGTTTTAGTACCGATTTTTGGAATTTTAAGCTTTTTATGGCTTTTGATAATTTTATCTTTTCCAGTTTTAGTGTTAATTTTGCTTGTTTTGAGCATAGTTTATTTGATTAAAAAGTTAAGAAACGAAATTAAAAAAGAATAAAATGGTTAAAATAATTAAGAACGAGGATAAAGATTATTATCAATGTGAAGAATGTCAATATTTTTATGAAAATGAAGTACTAGCAAAAGAATGTGAAGATTGGTGTCAAAAATATAAAAGTTGTAATTTAGAAATTATAAAACAAGCAGTCAAATTGCAAAATAATGAAGAAAACGAAAACAATCTTAATGAAAATAATTTAAAACAAAAGCTTAACTTAAAACAACTTTTAATTGGTATTTTGATTGGAGTATCAGTTATTTTTATTTTGACTAATTTTACTTTCGTAAAAATACCTAAAACTAGTTCTAATAACTCAATTAATAATCAATTAATTCAGCAAATTATTGCCCAGGTTTTGCCTCAAGAAGGATTTAAAACAAGAATAGTTTTTGGTGATGCAGTTAAAAAAATGATTGATTGTGGAGTGATTGATTTAGAAAAAATGACAAAATTATATAATGGTAAGGTTCCTGAGTATATACAAAAATTGATAGAAGGCTCAAATGAGCCAATTGTTATCAATCAAGAAACTGCTAATTATCTTTTAAATTTATTTTGGCCCTTAGGACTTTCAAATAAAACTGAATTTAATAAAAATATTCCTTTTTCAGAAAAAGATCTACCTCATTTAGCTTCAACTGGTGGTTGGTGGTTAGGTAAAAAAGAGAATGGTGCTGAATATTTTAATAAATGTGAAATTATAAAATTAACACCTCAGCAAGAAGAAATTGTTTATCGAGTCGCTCAAAATACTTTTCGTCCGTGTTGTGATAATTCAACATTCGCTCAAGATTGTAATCATGGTTCAGCCTTACTCGGTGCTTTAGAATTGGCTGCTTCTCAAGGTTATTCAGAAGATGAGCTTTATAAATTAGCATTACAGCTTAATTCATTTTGGTTTCCTCAAAATTACATAAAAATTGCTTTATATAAAAAATTAGTTGAAGGCAAAGACTGGCAAAATGTTGATCCAAAAGAAATTATGTCAGCTAAGTTTTCATCAATTTCAGGTTATATTCAAAATGTTGAGAAAAAATTAGCTAATGTACCAAACATTCCTTCAACTGGCGCAGGATGTGGATTGTGAAAAATTTTAAATTTATACTAATAAGTCTTCTAGGGATTTCGATTTTATTTAATGGCTATTTGTTTTATCAAAAAATTAATTTAGATAAAAAGGTTTCTGAAATTCAAAAATATTTGTTGGATTTAGGCAGGCTCTCAGGAATTGATAATTATGGGTCGACACACATTCATGCAGATATCAAAATCTATTTAAATGGCGAAGAATTAAATTTATATAGTCCAGAAAATTTTGAAAAAAATCAATTTGTTCATTTTCATGAAACTAAAGATAAAACAAAACCTAATGATAATGTTATCCATATTCACGCTAAAGGCATAACTTTAAAACACTTTTTTAAATCTTTGGGAATTGAATTAGAAAAAAATTGCTTCACTTATAATTTAAAAAGATATTGTAATGATGGTAAAAACACATTAAAGATATATGTTAACGGAAAGAGAATAGATAATTATGCAGATTATGAAATTAAAGACTTAGATAAAATATTAGTAAGTTATGGTTCAGAAAATGAAAAAGAAATTCAAAAACAAATTAATTCAGTCGGTAATAATTCAAAATTTCACAGCACCAAATTTAATTTTGAGTGCGGTGATGGATGCTAAAAATGAAAAAGAATAATCTCTGGCTTTTAATTGGAATAATCTTGGGCGCTATTTTGATTTTGTTAATTTCAAACAATTTGTCGTTAAAACCTTCAAATAAATTTTCAGGGATTAAAGCAAAAGTTTATTATCAAGAAAATTGTGGTTGTTGTAAAGAATATATTGACTATTTGAGAAGGAATGGATTTAATATAGAGACGCAGGTTATGAGTTTGGAAGAGTTAGATAGGAATAAAAAAGAGCTAAAAATTCCGGAAAGTTTGTACGCTTGCCACACAGTTTTAATCGGGGATTATTTTATTGAAGGCCATATTCCAATTGAAGCAATTCAAAAGCTTTTAACTGAAAAACCAGACATTAATGGAATTGCTTTACCAGGAATGCCTTCAGGATCACCAGGAATGCCAGGCTTTAAAATCTATCCCTTCAAAATTCATTCAGTCAAAAATGGAGAAGATAAAGGAATATTTATGGAGATATGAACGCAGACCTATGCGGACTACACGCAGACTTTCGCAGACAATAATAAATCGCAGACTAGTGGAGAAATTATATTTGAAAATTTAATTAACGAAAAATGAAAATTGTTTTTTTATTAATTATAACAATTTTACCATTTTTTGCTTTTGCTCATTGTCCGTTGCGTACTTTATCTTGATCTTATTTACTTTAAAACAAAGTCCCCAATCAACACTTCAAAAACTTCTTGAATGCTGTAAAAATTGGTAAAATTTAATTAATGATATAGATATTCGCGATCTTAGTCTTTTAATTTTTAGTAATTAGAGTATTTTTTAATAACTTAAAAAAGAACAGAAAGAATGAACAAAAAGAAAATCTTAGGAGTGAATAAGAATGTTTTTTATTTAAGTTTAGTGAGTTTGTTTAATGATTTTTCAAGCGAGATGGTTTATTCAATTATGCCTGTTTTTTTAACCAGAGTTTTAGGTGCGCCAATTTGGTTTGTTGGTTTTTTAGAAGGATTTGCCGAGGCTTTAAATAATATTTTAAAAATTTTTTCAGGCAGATTAGCAGATTATCTCAATCGACGAAAAATTTTAGCAGTTTTTGGTTATTCAATTTCAACTTTGACAAGATTTTTTCTTTATTTAGTTAATAATTTTTGGCAAATTTTGGTTTTAAGAGTTTTAGATAGAGTAGGTAAGGGCCTGCGTGATGCTCCTAGAGATGCTTTAATTTATTTATTTTCAGAAAAAGAACAATTAAATAAATTATATAATTTTCATCGAGCCTTTGATACAATTGGAGCAATCTTAGGACCAATTGTTGGTTTTATTCTTTTAAATTATTTTCTTCAATTAAATTATAGATTATTATTTTTAATTGCTTCACTTTTAGGCTTTTTAACAATTTTAACTTTTATTTTTGTTGAAGATAAAAAAGAAAATTATTCAAAAAATAAAAAATTTATTTTCAGTTTAAAAATTTTTCCAGCCAACTTAAAACTTTATTTAATTTCATTCTTTTTATTTTCTCTAGGCTATTTTCCTCTTTCATTTACTCTTTTAAGAATTCAAACAATTGATTCAAGTTTAAAAACATTACCACTTTTTTATTTTATCTTTAATTTCTTCTTTGTTATTTTTGCTTTCCCAATTGGTAAATTGGCTGATAAATATGGAGAAAGATTAATGTTAAAACTCGGATTTATTTTTGCTATTTTATCTTTTTTGATTTTTTCAATCCCTAATAATCTTTTAATTTTTCCAGCAATTGTTTTGCTTTCTTTAAGTTTAGCTTTGATTGATGGAATTAAAGTGGTTTATCTAGGTAAAAATATTGCTCAAGAATATTTGGCTACAGCTCAGGGTACTTTAAATTCTCTATATGGCTTTGGCCAACTTTTTGGCGGTTTAATTGGTGGCTTGATTTGGACAAAATTAAACTTTACTTATGCTTTTATTTATGGATGTTTTTTAATTCTAATGTCATTAATATTAATTGATCTTGCTCTGAGAAAATAAATTAAAAACTTGATAATGATTATTTTATGCAATAATATTTTTGAATAAATATTAAAATTGAAGTAACTTGCATTAATGTTGGTTGCGTACTATCAAAATTTTTAATTAATAAAGTAAAAATAAGTGTTTTAAAAAATCATTATTTAAATTTTGCTGAAGTTATTGAAGAAGAAATAAATTTAGTTAACTTAGTACCTTATACAATCTTTACTGATCCAAAATTAGCTGACATTGGTTTTACTGAAGAAAGTGAATTGAAAGAATTAAATGTTTGTGCTTGTCGTGTTTTGAAATTAAAATTTGTACCCAAAGAAAGAATAATTAAAGAAACTGATGGTTTAATAAAAATGCTGATTAATCCTAAAACAAAAGAAATAACTGGTCTTCATCTTTTAGCATCATTTGCTAGTGAAATTATCAATCAAGGAATCTGGTTAATTAAAAATAAAATGACAATTGATGATGTTATTAATTCAATGCCTGTTTTTCCAACAATTTCTAAATCAATTAAACTTTGCGCTTTAAGTTTTTATAAAGATGTCGCCAAAATTAGTTGTTGTATCTAAAATGGAAATAATTGAAGCAATAAAATTAATTTTTATAAATGAAAAACAAAGATTGTTATATATTTTGAGTTTTCTTGTTTTAACTTTAATTTTTATTTTTCTTTTTGCTGAACTTTAAGTTTTATTAAACATTGAACCTGATAATGTTTGGCTTTACTTTCAAATCTGGCGCTTAAAAGATTGGTCAATGATAATCACTCTTTCGAGTTTAATATCGCTTAATTTAATATTTTTTATTTATTTGATGACACGCAGATTTACGCAGACTACACGTAGAACTACGCAGACAGTTATTAAGTCAACATCCACAACCATCATTGGCACTTTATCAGCAATTTTTTCAGGAATTTTAGCAACTGCTTTCTGCTCTTCTTGTTTAGTTGCTTTATCTAGTATTTTAGGAATTAGCTTTGCTTTAGGAATTTTGCTTTTAAAATACAGATTTTGGATTTTTATTATCTCAATCATTATCCTTTTAATTTCTCTCCACCTCACTTCAAAAAAGATAAACAAAAATTGTAATCGCTAAAAATTACCTCTTTTTAACAAATAAAAAACACAAAACAATCACACTACTTTTTTTAGCAAAAGATATTGAGAATAATAACGCATTGGTTTTAAAAGAAGCAATAGAGAAATAAAATTTATTTTAAATTTTTTACTCTAAAATTTTATCTATCTTTGCTGCTAAAATAAAATCATTTTGATGAAGACCTTTGATTGCATGAGTCCATAATTCTATTTCAACTTTATTGTAAAAAATATAAATATCAGGATGATGTCCTTCTTCTTCAGATATTTCTGCTACTTTATTTACAAACTCCATTGCCTCTTTAAAATCTTTAAATTCAAATTTTTTTCTTATTTTATGTGGTTTTCCTTCTTCTCTTACTAACTCCCAATCCTTAACTTCTTTTATATATTTTTCTTCCTCTTCATCGCTCAACGGCGGAACTCCTCCCTTACATGGTATACAATGTATCTTGTTAAGCTCCATATGTTAATTATAAGATATTATATATTAAAGACAACAAAATAAACAACTTTATTGTTTTATTAGAAATTTTGAAGGTTTAATCATTATTTAAATAATATAAAAAATTATCATATTACAAAAAATTTGAAAATATTCTTTTAATTATAAAAATATATATCTAATCGAAAATTGATTTAAGCGTTTAAGATGCTATAGCGTTTTAAACTGTCAGATTATCAAAGATAAATTTTAAAAGATATAGCGTTTTATTTTATTTTCATTTCTAAATTAAAATTCAATTGATTATTTTCTTACTTTTTTAAGAAATTAAAAAATAGATAAAAACAATCCTTTCTTTAAATACAAATAAATATTCTAATATCTTGTAGAGTGTTAAAATGTTTTCTATTTAATTTTTATTGGAAGTTTATTTTTAATATCCACTAAAGTTTTCGCCTTTGATTTTTTCTTCGTCAACTCCCATATTGCTTAAAAGTTTATACATTGCCTGAGACATTTGTGGAGGGCCAGCGATATAAAAAATTGTATTTATAATTTCTTTACCTAAATATTTTTTAATCATTTCTTCATTAATATAATTTCTTTCACCATCCCAATATTTGAAAGAATTTTCCATTTGAGTCATGGTAGCAATTAATTTTATTTTTCCTTGTTTATCATATTCTAAAAGTTCGTCTAAATAAGCAGTATCTTCAGGACGACGATTTGAATAAAAAAGATAAATTTTATATGGCAAATTATTTTTGGCAGAATATCTAATCATACTCATAAAAGGGGTGATACCAATTCCACCAGCAATAAAGGCAATAGTTTTATTAGTATCCTTTGGCAAGACCATTTGACCATAAGGACCATCAATTTCTATTTCGCTGCCCTCTGATAAATTTTTTAATAATCTTTTAAAATCAGAATTTCTCATTCTAATAGCAAAACAAATTTTATTTTCATCGGGACTGGAAACAACCGAAAATACTCTTTCATTTTTTTCTTCATCAATTTCCGTTGTATTTATTAATTTTAAAACAAAATGCTGGCCAGCTTTAAAATTTAAACCTTCAGGTTTTCCAAAACAAAACTCCATTGTTCCCTCAGCTATTTCCTTTTTTGATAAAAGTTTAATTTTCATAATAATATAAATTATAATAATTATTATAATTAATTTTAATCTCAAAATATACTATGAATATTTATGAAAACACATTAGCAAAAATAAAAAAATTAGCTAATCTATTAATAAAAATTGGTTACGATAAGATAAAAATTGAAGAATTGCTCAGATTTTTAATTTTACCACAAAGAATTATTAAAGTTTTTATTCCCTTAAAAAGAGATAATGGTGAGTTAGAAATTTTTGAAGGCTATCGAGTTCAACATAATAATTTTTTAGGACCATATAAAGGAGGAATTAGATATTTTCCTGAAGTTAACGAAGACGAAATTAAAACTTTAGCTTTGCTTATGACATTGAAATGTGCTTTAGTTGATTTACCATTAGGTGGCGCTAAGGGAGGAATTAAAGTTGATCCAAAAAATTTATCTGAAACTGAATTAGAAAGACTTTCAAGAGAATATGTAAGAAAAATTTATGATTTTATTGGATCGGATAAAGATATACCTGCTCCAGATGTAAATACTAATTCTAAAATTATGGGTTGGATGGTAGATGAATACATTAAAATAATACAGACTTACGCAGACTACAAGCAGACTAATGAAGAAAAAAATAAATTATTAGCAACTTTTACTGGAAAATCTCTTGAAAATGGAGGGATCGAAGGAAGAGAAGAGGCAACAGGTAAAGGTGGAGAAATTATTTTAAATAAATTGGTAAAAAAACTAAATTTGAATAAGAAAGAATTAACTGTTGCTATCCAAGGATTTGGCAATGTTGGTTATAATATTGCAAAATTTTTATATAGGACGCAGACCTTCGCAGACTATACGCAGACTAATGCAGACAATATAGATGTTCGCATAGGTTCGCGTGAAGGTTCGCATAAGTTTGCGAAATCAGAAATTTCTTACAAGATTATTGCTCTTTCTGATAGTAAAGGAGGAATTTATAGCAAAGAAGGTTTTAATCCAGAAATTGTGATGAAATGGAAAAAAGAAAAAGAGATGATAGGTCAAGATATAACTAATGAAGAAATTTTAGAACTTGATGTTGACATTTTAATTCCCGCTGCCCTGGAAAATGTAATAACTAAAGATAATACCCATAGAATAAAAGCAAAAATAATTTTAGAAATGGCAAATAATCCAATAACTGAGGAGGCAGATGAAATTTTAAATCAAAAAGGAATTATCGTTGTGCCTGATATTTTGGCAAATGCTGGTGGAGTAATTGTTTCTTATTTTGAAATGTTACAAAATATTGAAAATAGAAAATGGAGCAAAAAAGAAGTTTTTCAAAAATTAGAAGAACATCTAAGTAAGGCATTTGATAGGGTGTGGGAAACCTCAAAAAAACATAAAATATCATTAAGAAATTCAGGTATTTTAGTAGCCCTAAATAGATTATTAGAAAAATATAATTTTTAAGAAATCTTAAAATTAGATTATAATTAAATAGTCGAAATTTAGAAATTGATTATTAAAAACAATCATGAAAAAGATATCAATATTTCTAATTTTAGGAATATTAATCTTTAGTCAGATTATTTTTGCTGCGACGAATTCCAAGGTTTCTCTCACTATTCCAGATAGAGATGTATATCTTTTGTTGGTGGATGGAGGAAGATATAAACCAAATTTACTTCCCACGAGTCCCTTCTATTTTACTAAAGAATTGTGGCGAGGTATTAAGCTTTTCTTTACTTTTGATCCAGTTAAAAAAGCAGATTTAGAATCACAAATTGCTGATGAAAAATTAGCTGAATTAGTTAAGGTATACGAAACCTCAAAAAGCAAAGAAGCCTTACAAAAAGCAATTCAAAATTATATTAAATCAAAAGAAAGATTGGCAAATAGAATTAAAAGTTTAGAAGTTAATCCAAAAGTTGAAGAATTAATTACTAAAATCTCAGAAAGAAACACCCAACACTTAATTTTATTTGATGAATTAATTGCTAAAGAGCGTGACCAACTCATAATAGATGACCTTATTCAAGCAAGACAAGCTTCTGATGCTGTAACTGCTAATCAAGTTGATAAATCTTGGAGAGCAGCTCAAGCAGGAATCGATAATGCTTTAAATACCTTACCTTATGAGGAAGGAATAAAAGAATTAAAAGCTTTAGAAGTTTTAACTAGAATTGAAGAAAAACTGCCAGAGGAAGCTAAAAAAGGAATTAAAACCGCAAAAGAAAATATTGAAAAGAGATTGATTGAGGAGGGAAAGATAGAGAAGATCTTGCGCGACGAAGAATCAACGGCAAAAATAGAGGAAACTGGTGGCGGAACATCAGTTTTACCCCAGTCAAGCGAAGGTAAGGGAATCAAAAAAAAGGATTTCTCTACTATGCGAGTAGAAGGTGGTTCTGACGGCAAATCAACTGATGCTAATTGGATTATCATTAAAGATGTTCCTCTCTCTCAAAAAGCGTTAGAAAGTGTGATTGATAAATTAGAAGAAAAAGCAAAAAAATCACTATCAGTTTCTCAAAAATCAAATATTGTTAATATTGAAGCATTGAAAGAAACAGTATCAAGAAAATATATACTTTCAGAAACCAAAGATATAAAAATTAAAAATAAAGGTTCCTCTGATTCTTCTGAGGTGAGAAAAAATTCTGGTGGGGTAGTAACTGAAAGTGAAAGTACTGGTGAATTTTCGGGAAAAATTGAAAATAAAAATACTTCTAATTCTTCTGAGATTAGAAAAAATTCTGGTGGGGTAGTAACTGAAAGTGAAAGTACTGGTGAAAGATTAATAAAATCTACAAGTTCCGAAGCAAAGAATTCAAGGATAAAACAAGAAGAAAATCAATCAATAAATAAGTCAATTGAACCTATAATGAAACAATTAAAAGATGGAGGTGATCGATTACCTGGCCAAACAGAAGATGAAACAACTGATTATACAGAATAAAACTATTAAAAGTTATCATAAATGCATATGTTAGATAAAAATTAAAATTTAAATAAATAAAAAAAATGAAAAAAATATTAATAACACTATTAACCTTAAGTTTATTGATTTTAAATAATATTGTTTGGGCGCAGGAAAATGAAGTACAAAAAAGTGGTGGTGAGCCTGGGTATGCAATAAGAAATCCTAGGTTTAGTCCAGGTAAAGTAGCCCTCCTTCCCACCAGTCCATTTTATTTCACTAAAGAATTGTGGCGAGGTATTAAGCTTTTCTTTACTTTTGATCCAGTTAAAAAAGCAGATTTAGAATCACAAATTGCTGATGAAAAATTAGCTGAATTAGTTAAAGTATACGAAACCTCAAAAAGCAAAGAAGCCTTACAAAAAGCAGTTCAAAATTATATTAAATCACAAGAAAGATTGGCAAAGAGAATTAAAAGTTTAGAAGTTAATCCAAAAGTTGAAGAATTAATTACTAAAATCTCAGAAAGAAACACCCAACACTTAATTTTATTTGATGAATTAATTACTAGAATAGGTGGTGATGGGATACATGGTGGTCTTATTGAAGCAAGAAAAGCTTCTGATGCTGTAACTGCTAATCAAGTTGATAAATCTTGGAGAGCAGCTCAAACAGGAATTGAAAATGCTTTAAATAACTTACCCTACGAAGAAGGACTAAAAGAATTAAAAGCCTTAGAAGTTTTAACTAGAATTGAAGAAAATTTACCAGCAGAAGCTAAAAAAGGAATTGAAACAGCCAAAGAAAATATTGAAACAAAATTGATTGAGGAAGGAAAAATTAAGAATATTTTAGGAGAAGAATCAACGGCAAAAATAGAGGAATATGGTAACGGAAAATCAATTTTATCTCAGCCAAGTGAAAATAATGAAATAAAGAAAACACCTATTTCTAATATACAATTAGGAGGCGGCCCTAACGACAAATCAACTGATGTTAATTGGATTATCATTAAAGATGTTCCTCTTTCTCAAAAAGCGTTAGAAAGTGTGATTGATAAATTAGAAGAAAAAGCAAAAAAAGTAAATTCCGCAATACAAAAATCCAACATTGTTAAAATCCAAACAATTAAAGAATTGAAAACGGCAATTGAAGAAGCAAAATCAGATGAATTTTATCAATTTGTACCAAAACCAATTGGTCCCAATTGTCCTCAAATCTCTCCTGATACATCAAAGGGATTAGAAGAATGTTTTAAATCGGCAAAATCATTAGAAGATAAATATCCAGGATGTAATTATTCGAATATATGTAAGTCATCATCAAAACTTCAAAATATTGAAAAATGTGGTCCAATGCCTCTTTACCCAACAAAAGAAGGTTGTGAAAGAATATGCCAAGATGGAAAATGGCAAGATTTTTGCATAGTTGAACCAAGTCCTCTAACGCAAGATAAATTACCAAAAGAAAAATTTCCAACTTGCGGTAAGATTCAATGTCTAAGATATGATCCTATTTGCGGTACTGATGGTAAAACTTATGCTTGCGGTGAGGCTGATGCTAAAGCTTGCGGAGTAGAGGTTGCTTATAAAGGTGAGTGTAAACCATCTTCGTTAACTCCACCTCCTGATAAACAAGTTGTTTGCACTCAAGAATGGAATCCTGTTTGCGGTACTGACGGCAAAACTTATTCTAATGAATGTATGGCAAAAGTTGCTGGAGTAGATATATCTTATAAAGGAGAGTGTCAAATTAGAGAAACCTTGCCATTGAGGCAATATTAATAAAATGACTGATAAAAAAGAATTAATTAAAAATATTTATCTTTATTCTGCAACCTTTATTGGTTTGATTTTGATAATTATTGCTTCTATTCAATTAATTGATCTAGGGCTGAAGACTTTTATTTTTAAAAAAGCAGATGAAGTAATTGTTTATCCTGTTTATCAAAAACTATTTGATCCCGAAGGTAAAGAATTAACTGAAGAAGAAATTAAAAAACAACAAGAAGAACAAAGGCAATTTGAAATAAAACAAAGGGAAATTGAAAAACAAAGAAAAACTGCTAATTCTTTAGCAATGTTAATTGTTGGTATTCCAATTTTTATTTATCATTTAAAATTAACAAAGAGGAATGATGAAACTAAAAATTGATCAACCAGCACCTGATTTTAGCTTAAAAGATCAAAATGGTGATTTTCATAGACTTTCAGATTATAAAGGTAAATGGGTTTTAGTTTACTTTTATCCAAAGGATAATACTCCTGGTTGTATCAAAGAAGCATGTGTTATTCGGGATAATTTTCCAGCGTTCGAAAAATTAAATATTGCTATTTTAGGAATAAGTAACGATACAGTTGAATCACATAAAAAATTTGCTCAAAAATATAAATTACCATTCACTTTACTTGCTGACGATAAAAAAGAGGTTGTTAAAAAATATAGCGTTTGGGGAAAGAAGAAATTTATGGGTATAGAATATGAAGGAATATCAAGAACATCATTTTTAATTAATCCACAAGGTAAAATAGTAAAAATTTATGAAAATGTTAAACCAGCGATTCACGCTAAAGAAGTTTTAGATGACCTAAACTTGTTAATTAATAAATAGATTTTATTGATTAACTTAATGATATCTTTTAAAAATATAAAATTCAATTATGGATTTATTTGTTCTACCTATAAATCTTATTTATCAACAAATCATTCATTTCGTTTAAAAAACTTGAACAAAATAAATATTTTAAAAACAGTTGAAAAAAATTTAGAAGATTTTATCGAATTACTCAAATTAAGCAAAAAACTCAATTGTGGTATTTTTAGATTGGGCAGTCAATTTATACCCTTTGCCAGTCATCCAAATTTCAATAAAGAATGGCTAAAGGATATTAGGCAACTAATCAATAATTATTTAGAAGAAATAAAAAAATTTAACATAAGAATTACTATGCATCCTGGGCAATATACCATTTTATCAACAGAAAATAAATCTATCATTAAAAGATCACTAAATGAAATAAAATATCATTTTTGGCTTTTAGATGAGCTGGAATTAAACGAAAATTCAATTGTAGTTATTCATCTTGGTGGTATTTATGGTGATAAAGAAAAAACTAAAAAAATTTTCATAAAAAATGTAAAAATAAATAATTGGTTAAAATCAAGATTGGCTATAGAGAATGACGAAAGGTGTTATCACGCCAAAGAATTAATTGAAATTGCCAAAGAATTATCTTTGCCTATTGTTTTTGATTGGTTCCATCATCAACTTAATCATTCTGTTTTTTCTCTAATAGATTTAATTGAAACTTGGGGCAATAGAACTCCAGAAATGCATATTTCTTCTGGATCAAAAATAAATAAATATGGCCATGCTGATTATGTTAATTTCAAAGATTTCTTAAATTTTTTAAGTTTTTTAAACGAAAATTCTAAATCACAAAAAATAAAAATTGACATTTTATTTGAAGCAAAAAAGAAAGAACTAGCGATAAAAAAATTTATTAATAACTGTAATAAATTTAGATTTTTAGAATGCGCTCAATAGTATTATTTAAAAGGGATTTGAGGGCAGAGGATAACAAAGTTTTATATGAAGCTTTTAAAAACTCAAGGGAATTAATACCCATATTTATTTTTAATAAGTCCATTTTGAAAAAATTCAATAGTTATAATCAAAAGCTGGGTTTAATTATTGATGGTGTAAAAAAATTATCAGAAAAAATTAATCTATATGTTTTTTATGGCGAAGATGATGAGGTTTTAGAATTTTTGTTTCTAAAATATAAACCTGATGCTTTATATACAGCTGAATCTTTTTCTTGGCAAGGTGAAAAGAGAGATAAAGGGATAGAAAAATTATGTTTAAAATATAGAATTGGTTTTAATAAAATTTTTGATAATTTTTTAGTTAATTTTCGTTTGATACCATACAATAAAGTTTTTACTCCTTTTTATAAAAAGTGGTTAAATTTTATTGACAATCAAGAAGTAAATATAAATTTGAATGAACTTAATAAAAAGATTTTAAATTTAAACTTAGATAAAATTGACGATTTGTTAATTAAAAATAAAGAGATAGATTATCAAAATAATATCTGGAACTATGAATTTGGTATTAAAAGATTAAAAGAGTTCAATTTCAAAGATTATGATAAAAATCGAAGTTTTCCTTCATTGGATGGAACATCAAAGCTTTCACCTTATATTAGATTTGGCCTAATTTCAGTTAGAAAGATTTATAACTTAACATCAAAATTAAATCAATCTTATGTTCAAGAATTATCCTGGAGAGAATTTTGGTATCATATTAAATATAATTTTAATGATTTTAAAAATTTGGAATTTCAAGAAAAAAGAAGGAATATAAATTGGAATAATGATTCTAAATTATTAGATAAATTTTTAAATGCTCAAACTGGATATCCAATTGTAGATGCTGGAATTAGACAATTAAAAACTGAAAATTGGATGCACAACCGAGTGAGAATGATTGTTGCTAATTTTTTAACTAAAGATTTATTGATTGATTGGCGAATTGGAGAAAAATTTTTTAAAGACTATTTAATTGATTATGATGAAATAGTTAATGTTGGAAATTGGCAGTGGTGTGCTTCTGTTGGCCCAGATCCACGACCTTTAAGAATTTTTAATCCAATAATACAATCTGAAAAATTTGATCCTGAAGCCAACTATATTAAAACTTATATACCAGAATTAAAAAATATAAATCCAAAATTAATTCATAATCCACTTAAAAATAAATTATCATACTATAAACCGATAGTTAATCATTATGAACAAATACAAAAAATTAAAAATCAATGGATAAATTAATAAAAAATTTTTTAATAAAAATTATAGCTGAATTTAAATTCTTGATTAAAATTTCAAGATTTCGATTTTGGCTTTATGAAGCTGGTACATTTTTTATAGGTTATTTAATTGCGGCACAAAGTTTGGGAGATTTTTTAAATTTAAATTTTTTAATTTATCTTTTTTATTTTCTTTTTCCAGCAAATCTTTTAATCTACGGAATTAATGATATCTTTGATTATGAAACTGACAAAAATAACCCTAAAAAGGCTGGTTATGAGAAATTACTTTTGCCAAAATATCACAAAGAAGTTTATTTTTACATTCTGATTTTTAATTTACCGTTTTTAATATATTCATTTTTAAATCTTAACTTAATCCAAAACCTCTTTTTCTTATTATTTTTATTTTTTGCTATTTTTTATTCTGCCAAGCCAATCAGAGCAAAAACTATACCAATTTTAGATTCATTTTTTTCAGCCAGCCACTATGTTTTCACTGGTATTTTTGGATATTATCTTATAGAAAGAGAAAACATCGAATTTCCAATTTTTGCTTTTGTTTTTGGTATTCTGTGGGCGATGGCAATGCATGCCTATTCAGCTGTTCCGGACATAAAATTTGATAGGGAAGCAAAAGTATCAACTATTGCTACATTTCTTGGCGCTAAAAAAACAATAATTTTATGTCTATTACTTTATCTTTCCTCGTTTTTGATTTTATCTAATATAAAAAAAATCTTTATTTTAGGAGCTGTACCTTATTTAGTTCTAATGATTTTATCTTTAAAAAATTATGATGATAATCAAAAAATAATGAAACTCTACAAATATTTTCCTTATATTAACACTATTTTACCGATGCTCTGGTCTATTTATTATATGACCGTTAAATTCGGAGTATTAAATTTCTGAAATAGGTCCTCCTTTCCTAATATTTAGAATCTTTTTATAAACAATCTGTCCGGAAACTAAAACCATTGGCACCCCAATCCCTGGGTAAGTATACTGACCAACATAATATAAATTTTTTACTTTTTTGCTTTTAATTTTGGGTCTAAAAAGCGTTTGTTTTAAATCATGAATAATTCCTAAAGCTGTCCCTTTATAAGCATTATAATCTCTTATAAAATCAAAAGGAGTATATATTCTTTCAAATTCAATCAAATCTTTAATGTTTTTAATATCAAATTTCTCTTCTATAGTTTTATAAATTTTTTCTTTAAATATATTTATTGACTCTTGATTTAAGTATTTTCCATTAGATATTGGAACTAAAATAAACAGCTGATCTTTATTTTTAGGTGAGACAGTCGGATCACTCTTTGAAGCTGAACAAATATAAAAAGATGGATCATCTGGAAGATTGTTGTAGTTGAAAATTTGTTTAAAATTTAAATCCCAATTTTTGGAAAAATAAAAATTATGATGAATAAATTGGTCTAATTTTTCTTTAAGTCCTACATAAAGGATAAATCCAGAAGGAGCTAATTCTAATTTTTTAAAATAATCTTCATTATAATCTCGGTATTCTCTCTCTAATAAATTAATTTGGGTATGAAATAAATCAGCGTTTGAGATAACATAGTCAGCTAAAATAGTTTCGCCGTTCTCTAATAAAACTCCCTTAACCTCACTATCTTCAACTAAAATTTTTTTAACTGGTGTGTTATTGAATAATTTAGCATTGTTTTCTTTTAAAATCTGTAGTAGAGCTTGAACAATTTTATAAATTCCCCCAAGTGGATAAAAGACTCCCTGTTTAAATAAAAAATAATTAATAATTCCATATACCGATGGCGCTTTTTTAGGGTCTGTTCCTAAAAATAGAAAATCAAACTCTAATATTTTCAAAATTTTTTCGTTTTTAAATATATTCTTTAGCTTATTATGAGCACTAGCGATAGGATTTATTTTTAAAAAAATACTAAAAAATTTTGGATTAACTAATCCTAACAAAGAATTGATGTCATTAAAAATATACTCATTTTTTATTATCTTATATATCTTTTCTTGTAAATTTATGTATTCCTTTATCTTTTCAAAAGAACCCTTTTCTAAATTTTCAAAAGTTTCTCTGTTTACATCTAGTTCAGAATAAATTGTTACACTCGTTTTATCGTCAAAAACTATTTTAAATGATGGATCTAGTTTTATAATGCTTAGTTCTTTATAAAAATCTTTATTAAATAATTTAAAAAAATCTTCAAAAATATCTTCCATCAAGATCCAAGATGGACCCATATCAAACAAATGACCATTACCATTAAAGAAATTTACTCTCCCTCCAAAATTTTGATTTTTTTCGAAAATTAATACTTCAAATCCTTTTTTGGCAAGCAATGCCCCGACAGACAATCCACCTATCCCCGAACCAATAATAATTACTCTCTTCTTTTTCATTGATATTCAGTATTTGTTAGTGATAAAATTTAATAGTGTTTTTAAAAAACTAGAAAATTTTCTTCTAGCTCTTAATTTATAACTAAAACTAAAAACATCATATTGATTATTCTTTATTTCATCTAAAATTGAACTATATAATTTTGAGGCATACAATACTGAAAAACGAACTTTGGACGGTAAAATTTTTATACCTTGATTTGCTTTTTTATACATATTAAAGTTAATCTCAATTAAATATTTTATCAAATCTCTGAAGTTTTTATTAGAATTAAAATCAAAAAAATCTTTTTCGGTAATATTAAATCTAGAATAAATTTCTTCAGGAATGTAAATTCTGTTTAATCTTAAATCTTCCTTAATATCTCTGATGAAATTTGTTAATTGCATCGCTTCAGCTAAAGCAGCTGCATATTCTTTTAATTCCTCTCTAAAGTAATCAAAAATGTAAAGCATAAAATAACCAACAACTACTGCCGAACCGAATATATATTCTTTTAATTCATCAAATGTTTTAATCCTTACTGGCTTTAAATCATATCTCATACTTCTGATAAATGCTTCAATATATTCCATATCAATATTTTTCTCTTTAACTATTTCATAAAATAAATTTAACTCTTCAAACTTTGATTCTCTTCCGTTTATCACATTTAACCATTCTGATTCCCATTCCTTAAATTTTTCTATTTTCTCTTCCACGGTTAAATTAAAATCATCAACAATATTATCAAGCCGACGAACAAAAGCATATAAAATTATTACCTGATTTCTAATTTTTTTAGGAAAAAATAAGGTGGCGTAATAATAATGTTTTCCATAAGAAAACATTACCTTTTTAAGTTTCTGTTCAATTTTTTGATTCATTGCTGTCGTTGATGTATTAAATTTAAAAGATAATCTAAATTATTTTTGAGTTTTTTATTTTTTATTTGATTAATTAAGATTTTTGCCTTTTTATGATTCAGGTTAATTTCATTCTGAATATATTTATCAACTTTATTTTTAAAAATTAATTCATTTAAAAATTTTTTTTCTTGATAGTTTAGCTTTTTATAAAAGAGTTTTTTCATGATTGCCCCATATTTAGTTTTATTTAATAAATAATAGGTAATATAAGTTTTTTGGCCTTCTTTAATATCATTAAATCTATCTTTGTCTTGTTTTGATAAATAATAATCAAATAAATCATCTTGAATTTGAAAAATATTACCAATTAAAAATCCAATTTTTTTTATTTTTTCAATTTCTTTTTTATTTAGATTGCAAAAAATGCTAGCAATAGTCATTGGCCTGACAAAGGTGTAGCTTGCCGTTTTTAGGAGATTTTTATTTTTGATATCATTAATATTTGAATTTAATTTGGGTTCATTGGCTAAATATAAATCTAAAAATTGTCCAACCAAAACTTCATTAATCATGATATAAAATTCATTTTTAATTTGAGGCGGCAGATTTGAGATATGATTATAAAAAATATTAAAAATAATATCGCTTAGTAAAATGCTTACATTATTTGAATAATCTCTTTTATTTTTTGGATTATAAAGTTTTGAATTTTGAAAAATAAATTCATTTAAAGTTAAAATCTCTCTTCTGGTTTTAGCTTTATCCATAACATCATCTTGAATTAGGGCAAATAAATGAATTAATTCTAGGGCAATCATTATTTTGAAACCATTTTGATCAATTTTTTTATTTAAAGATTTTAGAATCAAATAAAAAATAAACGGTCTAAGACGTTTGCCTTCTTTTGCTAAAGAAATGATGTGATCGAAATATAGTTTTAGATCTAGATTTTTAATAAAAACAAAATCCTTTTTCAATTTTTGATTAAGAAATTTAATGAATTTTTTATCAAAATTCTTTTTAAATTTATTAATATTCATCATTGATTTAATAATTTTTTGTTATATTAAATATTTTACCATCCCTTAATTCTATTTTTTCTTTACAGTTATTTGCTATCTTTTCATTATGAGTAACAATAAGAAAAGTCGTTTTTTTAATTTTGTTGATTTTCATGAATAAATTTATAATAATCTCAGTATTTTTTGAATCTAAATTACCCGTTGGTTCATCCGCTAAAACTATTTTCGGTTCATTGATTAAGGCTCTGCAAATTGCAGCTCTTTGTCTTTGCCCCCCAGAAACATAATCCGGATATTTAAATAAAATATCTTCAATGTCAGTAATTTTAGCTAATTCTATTGCTTTACTTTTTGCCTCATTGACATTTTTAATTTTGCTTTTTGAAATATAAAATGGCATTAAAATATTTTCTAGTATATTGAATTCTGGAATTAGGTAATGAAATTGAAATATAAAACCTATTTTTTTGTTTCTAAAATCAGCTAACTCTTTTTGATCTAGATTGTTAATATTTTGATTATCAATGATGATTTCGCCTGAAGTAGGCGAATCAAGGCAACCAAGCATATTTAGTAAAGTAGTTTTACCACTACCTGATTGACCATAAATACTATAAACATAACCATCTTCTATTTCTAAATTAATATTATCTAGGGCAAGAGTCGAAATCTTACCTTCATATATTTTGGTTAAATTTTTAACTATTATGATTTTATTCATTATTTATTTCAATATTGTTTTCAGGCACCGACTATAATTTTGGCTGGTTCATATTTTATTGCCTTTCTTGAAGAAATATAACCAGCAAAAATTACAGCAAATAAGTTAAATAAAATTGTAGCAATTAAAAAATTTGTTCTTATTACTAAATTAAATAATGGAATTCCTTCTGGACTTTTAGTTAAATTAATAAATATATTTAAAAGTAGAAAAGCAAACAAAGTACCCAAAAGTACACCTAAAAAACCGATTAATAAACTCATAAAAATAAAAATTTTAGAAATTTTATTATTATTCATTCCTAATGCCTTTAAAATTCCAATTTCTTTATATTTTTCAACAACCTTCATATTTAAAATACTTAAAATTGAAATGGCAATTGAAATCAAAATAAAAAATTGAATAAAAAAACTAGATTGAGATTGTGCTGACAAACCATTTAGAAGTTGTTTGTTTGATTCTTTCCATTCGGTTAATTCATAAGGAAAATTAAAATTATTTGAAATTATTTTTTTAATCTTGTCAGATTCAAAAACATTATTAATTTGAAATAAAATAGAACTATATTCATTTCTCTTAAAGCCCAAAAAATCTTGTGCCTCCTCAATTTTAATAAAAATAGTATTATCTAAGCTTTGATTTCCGCTTTTAAAAATTCCAACAATCTTAAAAGATTTATAATCTCCTAAATTATTTTTAATAGATATTAGATTGTCAATTTCTAAATTAAGTTTTTCATAAATGTTATAACCTATAATAGCTTCCCTGTTTTTTAATAAACTAAAATTGCCTTTTAATAAATTTTCTTCAATTCCATATATATCTTTACCGTAAACATCTTTAAAACCTATTAATCTTACATTTAAATCATCTTTATTGATAAAGTTATAAGCTAAAACACCTCCTTCAACCGTATAAATTATCTTTTTAAAATTTTCTAATGGATAATTATCTTTAATTTGGTTTAAAATTATTTCTGGATTTTTTATTTTATCATTTATTTTTTCATCGTCATAAGGTTTAATTAAAATATGCGAGCTATATCCAAGAGTTCTTTTAAGTAGATTTGCTTGAGTGCTATCAATAATAATAGCAACAAAAATTTGAACTGCAACTCCAATTGAAATTGCTAAAACGATAAAGAAAGTTCTTAAAATTCTATAACTTATAAATTTATATGAAATATAAAACTCTAAACTTTTAAACATTTAACTTATTTAAATTTTTTTATAATACTTATCTGAGAATCAAAAGAGTAAGGCATATTTCTTAAACTAACTATTGTGATACAAAGATACACATTATTATTTTTTTAATAAAAATTAAAATTATTATGTAATTAAATTCTTTAGTTACAAAAATTACAAATAAATTATAATTATATTATAATAAGTCATTGTACAAAAAATGTTTTAAAATGAAGTATTTTAAATATTTTTTTAATCTATTACTTACTCTGATTATTTTTGCGTTTTTTATCTTATTAATATTTAATTCACAAATCAAAAAATTATTTTTTAAACCTCAAGAAATTATTGGCCAAAAATTAGAACAGTTAAAAAATGATAGTGATTTTGAAATTATTCTAGAAAATTTAGAAATTCCTTGGTCGATTATTTTTTTAAATCAAAATGAAATTTTAATTACTGAAAGACTAGGTAAGATAAAAATTTTAGAATTAAAAGATAAAAAATTAGTAAAAGAATTTAAAATAACACAAGTAAAACATATTGGCGAAGGAGGACTCTTAGGCACAACTCTGCATCCAAATTTTAAAGAAAATAATTTTATCTATTTTTATTACACAACTGAAAAAAGTGGAAATTTAATTAATCGGGTTGAAAGATATACTTTAAAAATAAACGCAGATTTACGCAGACTGAACGCAGACTTACGCAGACAAGATAAAAATTATTATTTAACTAAAGATAAGATTATTTTAGATGATATTCCAGCTGGTAGATTTCATAATGGGGGAAGAATAAAATTTGGTCCCGATGGTTATTTATATATAACAACTGGAGATGCCGGTAATTCAGAAAATTCTCAAAATATCAATTCTTTAGCTGGGAAAATTTTAAGATTAAAAGATGATGGTTCAATTCCCAAAGATAATCCATTTAAAAATGCAATTTTTGCTTATGGAATTAGAAATTCTCAAGGAATTACTTGGGACGATGAAGGCAATTTATGGTCAATTGACCATGGAAGGTCAGGAATTCAAACAGGATTAGATGAAATAAATCTAATTCAAAAGGGTAAAAATTATGGTTGGCCAGTTATTCAAGGAAATGAAAGAATGAAGGAAATGGAATCTCCAGTTATTCACTCAGAACCAAATATCACTTGGGCACCGGCAGATTTGATTTATTATAACAATTCTTTATTTTTTACTGGCTTAAGAGGTGAAGGTTTATATCAATATGATTTAATTAATAAAAAATTAAAAGTTAATTTTTTCCAAAAATTTGGAAGATTAAGGGCTATAACTTTAGGACCAGATGGTTATTTTTATATTTCAACTTCAAATAGAGATGGAAGAGGTTATCAAAGAAAAGGTGATGATAAAATAATAAAAATTAATCCTGAAATATTTTTTGATTTTATAAATTATAATTTAGAAGGCAAAAATTATAAACTTTTAATTGCTAATGAACCATTAGAATGGAGCAGGGGATTAATGTTTGTAAAAAAGACACTAAATAATAAAGAAAATAAATTTGACGGTATGATTTTTATTTTCCCTGATAAACAAACTAGATCTTTTTGGAACAAAAATACTTTTGTTGATTTAGATATTTATTGGTTAGATGATAATAAAATTGTTGGTAAAGACTTTTTGCCTTCAATTGAAAAAACAAAAGAAATCTATACTCTAATTTCTCCAGCACCAGTAAATAAAGTAATTGAAATAATAAAATGATTTTAATAAAAAATAAAAAATATTTATTAATAAGCTTTTCTTTAATTTTTATCTTTATCCTATTAATACTTTTATTTGCCTATGATAAAAATAGCAATTTTTTTCAAAATATCTCTAAAAATACTTCAGATATAATCATCTTTAATCCTAAAGAAAATCAAAAAATAAGTTCACCATTGTTAATTCAAGGAAAAGCAAGAGGAACTTGGTTTTTCGAGGCTGAGTTTAATGCTGAACTTTATGATGACGAAAATAATTTATTAGGTAAAGCAATTTTAACAGCAAAGAGTGATTGGATGACAGAAGACTTTGTTAATTTTGAAGGTGAATTAAATTTTAAGAAGCCAACAACTAAGCTTGGTAAATTAATTTTTTTATCTGCTAATCCTTCTGGGTTGCCCGAACATCAAAAAATTTATAAATTACCTGTTCAATTTGAGAATATACAATATAGAAAAATTTTTCTTTATTATTACAATTCGGAAAAAGATAAAGATAGTCAAGGAAATATAAAATGTTCAGAAGATGGATTAGTTCCAATTGAAAAAGAAATTCCATTAAGCCAAAATCTTATTCAATATACAATTAATTTATTACTAAAGGGAAAAGAAAATCTAAATCAAGAAGAAATAAATCAAGGTATTGAAACTGAATTTCCATTACAGGGCCTTGAATTAAAGTCGGTCAATTTAAAGTCAGATGGAACTTTAATTTTAGAATTTAATGATCCTTATCGTCAAATATCAGGTGGTTCTTGTCGAGTTAAGATATTATGGTTACAGATAGAAAAAACAGCCAAACAATTTCCTCAAGTTAAAAAGATAGAATTTAAACCAGAATATCTTTTTCAACCTTAAAAGTTATAAAATTATATTAAGAATCTCAACGTGATAAATTTAATTATTTATTTTGATATAGTATAATTAATTTATTTTTCATAAGAAATTTGTAATATGAAAACAATAAATATCTTGTTTATATCTTTTATTTTTTTAACTTTTTTATTTAGTAATGTTTTTGCTGAAAAAAATCAAGAAAATAGTCATAGCAATATAACTTCTACTTTGTTATGGTTATCTTTATTAATAATTCTTTCTCGAATTGGAAGTTTAGTCGAAAAAATTAAACAGCCATCTGTATTAGGAGAAATTTTAATTGGTATTATTATTGGCAATTTAGGACTACTGGGTTTTAACTTTTTAAATGGTATAAAACATGATAATTTGTTAGCATTTTTAGCTGAGTTGGGCGTTATCATTTTACTTTTTCAAATAGGACTTGAATCTAATATTGCCCAAATGAAAAAAGTTGGTTTGCCATCGTTATTAGTAGCTTTAATAGGTGTTATTTCTCCATTTTTATTGGGTACTTATATAGTAGGTCCCTTATTTTTTCCTGGTCTTTCTTTTAATACTTATCTTTTTCTAGGAGCCACTTTGACAGCTACATCAGTTGGTATTACTGCAAGGGTTTTTAGAGATTTAGGAGCCTTAAATTCGTCGGAGGCTAAAATAATTTTAGGAGCTGCTGTTATTGACGATGTTTTAGGTTTAATAGTTTTGGCTATTGTATCAGCTATTGTTACTACAGGTTCTGTTGCTTTATCTAACATTATTTGGATTACTGCTAAAGCCTTTCTTTTCTTATTAGGAGCTATAATTTTAGGCAATAGCTTGGCTACCTATTTAAGTAAATTATTTTCAAAAATACATACTGGAGTAGGAATGAAATTTGCTTTAGCTCTAAGTTTTTGTTTCTTTTTTTCTTTTTTGAGTTCAAAAATAGGTTTAGCTCCAATAGTTGGAGCTTTTGCTGCTGGTTTAATTTTAGATCCGGTTCATTTTAAATCTTTCTCAAAGCCAAAGATAGTTGAAGAATTAGAAGAATTTGAAAAAAAATTACAAAATAATGAAAAAAGTAAATTAAAAAACATTATTCATCACCACTCAGAACATCATATTGAAGATTTAGTTGAACCCGTAGCTTATCTATTAGTGCCTTTGTTTTTTGTTTATACTGGTTTGGGGGTTGATATCTCATCATTATTTAATTTAAAATCTCTTATCCTAGCTGTAGCTATTACTTTAGTTGCTATCATAGGTAAATATTTATCAGGGGTAGGAATTATTTTCTTTAAAGAATTTAGAAATTTGAATAAAAATATAATTGGGTTTGGTATGGTTCCAAGAGGAGAAGTTGGTTTAATATTTGCAGTCATAGGAAAAAATTTAGGAGTTATTAATGATACCTTGTTTTCAATAATAGTATTAATCATAATAGCAACAACTTTAATTAGTCCTCTTATTTTAAGTTCTCTATTAAGGAAAAATAAATAACATTATTTTTAGTTTATAATTTAATTTTTTTAAATTATTTGAATATTTAAAATAATGATTTATCATTTTTGGGAATTAAAGCAGATATTGGAAGAATTTAAAACAGATTTTATTGGTTTATCTAAAGAAGAAGTACAAAAAAGACTTTCTAAATATGGGAAAAATTCTTTGCCTGAAGAAAAGGTTTCTTTATTTAATATTTTTCTAAAACAATTTAAAAATATTTTTAATTTAGTTTTATTTTTTGTTTTGATTTTAACTTTATATTTAAGTAAATTTACTGACTCATTTGTGATTATTTTAATAATTTTAGCTAATGCTTTTATAGGTTTCTTTTTTGAATTACGAACAGAAAAAACTTTAGAAAAATTAAAACAACTTTTAAAACCTAAAGCTAAAGTTTTAAGAGACAAAGAATTATTTGAGATAAATTCTGAAAATTTAGTCCCTGGTGATATTATTTTTATTGAAGAAGGAGATATAATTCCTGCTGATTTAAGATTTTTTGAAATTGAAAATTTAAAGGTTGATGAATCAATTTTAACTGGTGAATCTTTGCCTGTTGAAAAAGATATAAAAATATTACCAGAAGAAACTTCAATACCTGAAATGAAAAATATTGGTTTTATGGGTAGTTATGTTATTGAAGGTAAGGGAAGAGGAATTGTTATAGCAACTGGTATTAAAACATATATAGGATCAATATACGAAAAATTTCGAAAGATAGAACAATTTGCACCTCATTTTGAAAAACTTTCTAAAGATTTAATTTTAAAAATGATTGTGATTGCTATTTCAACTTCAATTTTAATATTTTATTTTGCCTTTCAAAGAAATTATTTTTTGTCAGATAGCTTACTGTTTGTTCTGTCATCTTTTGTTTCTTCAATTCCAGAAGGTCTACCAGTAATTATTACTGTTTTACTTGTTATTAGTGCTTATGCTTTATATAAGAAAAATATTTTAGTTAAAAATATACAGGCAACTGAAAATTTATCTGTGATCAATCTTTTATTATCAGATAAAACTGGTACTTTAACCGAAAATGTTATGACTATAAGAAAAATATTTGTTACTAGTGAGGAAATTGAAATTACCGGTGAAGGCCATAATCTAGAAGGTAAGTTTTTAAAAGATGGGAAAGAAATAAATATTTTAGAAAACTACCCCTTGGTTAAGCTTTTAAATATCTGTGCTATTGTAAGCGAAGGTTCAATAATTAAAAATGGAGATTTAAAGGTTAAAGGCAATCCTAGAGATATTGCTTTACTTATTTTGTTAGAAAAATCTGGTTTTAAAAGAGAAGAAATTTTAGAAAAAGAAAAAATAAAGAAAAGAGAGTCATTTTCTAGAATTAAAAAACATAAAAGAGTTATTGTAGAACATGAAAGAATTGAATCTTACTATTTAGGTGCCTTCGAAAAAATAATTAATTATTGTAATTATATTTTAACTTACGAAGGAGTAAGGGAATTTAAAAATAAAGAAGAAATTTTAAATAAAGCTATTGAATATGCTAATAATGGTTTTAGTATCTTAGCTGCTGCTTACAACGAAGGAGAAAAAGAAGAAAACTTAATTTTTGTTGGTTTAATTGCTTTATATGATCCTCCTAAAAAAGGGGTTAAGGAGACTATTCAAAAATTAAAATCTGCTGGAATTGATATTAGAATTTTAACAGGCGATCATAAAGCAACAGCAGTTTATATTGCTAAAGAAATTGGTTTTGAAAATATAAATGCAGTTGATGAAGATGAAATTAGAAATTTACCTGAAGAAAAATTAAAAGAAATATTAAAAAATATTTATATTTTTGCTAGAATTACTCCTGAAACTAAACTTAAAATTTTAGAACTTTATCAAAAATTAGGTTATTCAGTTTCTTATATTGGTGATGGTGTTAATGATGTCTTAAGTTTAAAAAAAGCAGAGGTTGGTGTTTGTATGGGGAAACGTGGTTCAGAAATTGCTAAATCGGCAAGTGATATTATATTAATTGATGATAATTTAGAAAGTTTACTTTCCGGCTTTATTGAAGGAAGAAAAATATTTAACAATCTTAAAAGAGTTGTTTTCTTTTTGATTACCACTAATGTTGCTGAAAGTTTAACAATTTTAACTGCTTTGATTTTAGGTTTCCCATTTATTTTAAAACCAACTCATATTTTATTTTTAAATTTTGTGACTGATACTTTAATTGGAACTACCTTAGCTTTCGAAAAAGAACATGGTAATGAACTTCAATCAAAACCAAGAAATCCCAAAGAATCTTTGATAAGCCTTGATTTATTGCCCTTTCTTTTAATGATGGCATCAATAATGATGATATTGACTGTTTTAATTTTTAGCATTGAATATTTATTTGATTTAGATAAAGCTAGAACTTATGCGTTTTTAGTTATGAGTCTAACCCAGCTTTATAATGCTTTAAATTTAAGATCTTTAAATAAAACTATATTTAGATTAAATTTTAAGCTAAATCCTTACATAATAGTTGGAATTGTTTTATCATTATTTTTACAATATTTTGTAATTTTTAATCCAATAGCTCGTTCAATTTTAGGATTTAGTCAAATAACTTTATTTGAATTTTTTATTATTTTACTGTTAAGCTCTATTGTTTTGGTAGTAGGTGAGTTGTATAAATTTATTAAACAAAAATTCATTAAGATAAATAAATAATTCATACTTGTTGGAGAAGTATGATATAATATTTTTTTATAACTAAAAAGTATAAAAATTTGGAAAATAAAATTTATTGTTCCACTGTTTTGGGGAAAGGGGTAGATCATTATTTTCAAAGAAACAAGAAATAATTTAAAATAACAGGAAAGCAGAAAAATATTAATTTTAACATAATTCATATTATATTTATAAAAAAATTTTAAAATATCTTAAAGAAAATATAAAAAAAATGATTAAAAGAATTTTTCAAAATAAGAAAACAATTTTTTTGCTAATTTTGATTTTAGGAGGAATCGGATATCTCATTTATTCAAAAAATAAAAATAATCAAATTACTGAAGGTTATATTTTGGCAAAAGTTGAAAGGGGAACGATTGAAAAAAGCATTTCTGGAACTGGTTATGTAACTTCAACTGATATTTTTGAAGTTAAACCTTCTATTTCTGGCAAAATTTTAAATATTTATTCAGTAGAGGGTAGTTATATTAAGAAAGGCGAACTTTTATTTGTTTTAAGTGATTCAGATATAAAAAGGCAAATTCGAGATTTAGAATTAGATATCGAAAATTCAAAAATAAATTTAACCAAGACTCAAGATGATTATCAAAGAATTATAAGAGGAGATGATCTCAGAAAAAATTACGAAAATTTGCTAAAAAATTTAAATGATATTTTCATAGATTATCCCGATGATTTAGAAACAATAAGAAAAACTTATTTTGATAAAGATCTAGATCCTTTTAAGGACAATATTGATTACTATCTTTATTATTTTCCACAAAGTCAAGTAAATTCTACTAATCTTCAAAAAACATATAATGAGTTAAAAAATAATTTTGTTTTAATTTCTCAAAATCTTCAAGAAGCAAAATTTAATACCCAAAATGCTAAATATGATTTAACTAAAAATTCTTATGATCTTCTTTTAGAAACCCAAGATTTTGTTAAATCTGGTTTAGATTTAATCAGAAGATTAAAGGAAGATTTAAGTTTAAGTCAATCCTATCATACAAAACAAGAAATTATTGATAGGCATTATAATGATCTAAATTCTATTTATGAAAAATATAGTGGTTATATTGATTATCTATCTTCAATGGTAAACACTTTAAATAATTACCAAGATACACTTAAACAAAAAGAATACGATATCCAATCTTTAAAACTTGCTATTCAACAGAAAGAAAATAAGCTAAATGATTTAAAAGAAGACTTAAAAGATTATTATATTTATGCTCCTGTCGGAGGCATAGTTCAAGATATTAATGTTAAATTAAATGATATTGTTTCCCCTAACTCTGTTTTGATGAAGATCGTTTCTAACGAAAAAATTGTTGAAGTTTATTTAAATGAAATTGATGCCGCTGAAGTAAAATTAGGACAAAAAGTAGTTTTAACTTTTGATGCCTTACCTGACCTTAAATTAAGTGGTGAAGTTTTTTATATTTCGGCAGTAGGAGAAATTAATCAAGGAGTTGTTAATTATTTAGTTAAAATTAATATGAAAAATAGTCCAAAGGTAAAAATTGGAATGACTGCTAACGCAGAGATAATCACTAACATAAAAAGAGATATTTTATTAGTACCTAATTCAGTAATTAAAAGTATGAATGATAAAAACTATATTGAAATTCCAGATGAAAAGGAGAGTATAAGACAATTAACAAAAGAACCGGTAAAATTAAATTATCCATTAAAAAAAGTTTTTATTAAAACTGGTCTTTCTGATAATAATAAAACTGAGGTTTTAGAAGGCTTAAAAGAAGGAGATATCATAGTAGTTAAAAAAATTGATAATAGTAACAATAACAACAAACAATCACAAGGTTTATTTCAAAGATTAATGCCTAACCCAAGACAATTTGCACCCCAACAGAGACCTCAAAATACTCAAAGACAATTTTAAAAAATGATTGAACTTCAAGATGTTTTCAAGGTTTATAAAAACGGAGAAATAGAAACTATTGCTTTAAAAAATATTAATCTAAGAATTAATAAGGGTGAATTTATTTCAATTATGGGTCCTTCTGGTTCAGGAAAATCAACCTTGATGCATATTATTGGTCTTTTAGATCGCCCAACAGGTGGTAAATACTTATTAGATGGCCAAGATGTTTCTAAATTAAAAGATGAAGAATTATCTAAATTAAGGAATAAAAAAATCGGTTTTATTTTTCAAGCTTTTTTTCTATTACCAAGAAAAAACGTTTTAGAAAATGTTATTTTACCTTCGATCTATTCTGACTTAAAACAGTCATCAAGAAAGGAAAAAGCAATTGAATCTTTAAAAGAATCTGCTTTTCCTTTAAATTTTATTTATCATTATCCCAATCAACTTTCTGGTGGAATGATGCAGAGAGTTGCGATTGCTCGATCTTTAATTAACGACCCAGAAATTATTTTAGCTGATGAACCAACTGGTAACTTAGATACCAAAACAGGAGAATTTGTTTTGCATACATTCCAGAGATTAAATATTGAAAAAGGAATAACTATTATTTTAATTACTCATGAAGAATATGTGGCTGAACATGCAGAAAAAATAATTAGGATTAAGGATGGTGAAATAATAAGTCAAGAAAAGGTAAAAAATAGAAAAATTTTACACCACAATAATGAAAACTATTGATTTAATTAAAGAATCTTTTGATTCATTAAAAAGTAATAAGTTAAGGACAGGATTAACTATTTTAGGAATTGTTATTGGTATTGCTGCGGTTATTTCGATGATTTCTTTAGGCGAAGGATCAAAAATTAGTATTCAGAAAAGTATTGAAAGCTTAGGTTCAAATAATTTAATTGTTTTCCCCGGAATTATTCAACCAGGCAGAGGTTTTGTCTCTAGTGGAAGAGGAGAAGCTCAGGTTTTAAAAAAGGCTGACGTTGAAGAAATTGAAAAAATTGATAATATTGTTGCTATTTCTTCAGAAATTCAAAGAAGATTTCAAGTCATAGCTGAAACTGGTAATAATCGTAATGTAATTATCTTAGGAGTTAATATTGGTTTTTTTACAGTAAGAAATATGGAAATTGAAAATGGAAATTTATTTTCTGATGAACAAATTAGAAATTATTCAAAGGTTGCTATTCTGGGAAGCCAAATTGCCAATGATTTATTTGGTGACAATGATCCAATCGGCAAAAAAATCAAAATCAAAAATTTAACCTTTAAGGTTATTGGAATTTTAAAAGCTAAAGGCTCAACTGGTTTTGTTAGCTATGATGATTTTATTATTATTCCTTATACGGTTATGCAAAAACAATTAGCTGGAACAGAATACTTTAATTCAATTGCTGTTAAGGTTAACTCAAAAGAAAACATTCAAAAAGTTAGAGAAGAAATTATCAATAGATTAACTATTTTACATCGAGTCGATGAGCCCGATTTTACTGTTTTTTCTCAAGAAGATATTTTAAGCACCTTAACCTCAATTATTAATACTTTTACCATTTTTCTTTCTTTTATTGCTGGTGTTTCGCTTTTGGTTGGCGGAATTGGAATTATGAATATGATGCTGACAAGTGTTACTGAAAGAACAAAAGAAATTGGCCTTAGAAAAGCTGTTGGGGCAAAAAATAATGATATTTTAAATCAAATTTTATTAGAATCAATTTTTATAACTTTATTAGGCGGTATTTTAGGAATTTTATTGGGTCTTTTAATTTCTTATGGTGTAAGTAAGATTGCTAATATTACAACTTATATTTCTTTAAAATCTATTTTAGCTTCAGTTATTGTATCAACTGGTGTTGGTTTAATTTTTGGTTATTATCCAGCTAAAAAAGCAAGTAATTTAGATCCAATTGTTGCTTTAAGATATGAATAAAATCATATTATAATAATATATTCTTATAAGAAATGGAAATAATAAAGATAACAAAACTAATTTGGATAATTTTTGCTTTACTTTCAGCAATTAGCGCAGCCTTAGTAGCAATTTTTGGTAAAATTGGTGTTTCGCATATAGACTCTACTTTAGCAACAACAGTTAGGGCAATTGTCATGGCTTTATTTTTAATTGTTGTTTCTTTATTTTTAGATAAATTTCAATTGCTAAAAACAATTGACAACAAAGCTTTAACTTTTATAATTTTGGCTGGTATTTCTGGCGCTCTTTCTTGGCTTTTTTATTTTCTTGCCTTGAAATTAGGTCCGGTATCAGGAGTAGCTGCCTTAGATAGATTAAGCGTTATTTTTGTTTTGATTTTTTCTGTTATATTTTTAGCTGAGAAGTTAACATTAAAATCAGCCCTAGGGGCTATTTTTATTACAATTGGGGCGATTTTAATGATATTAAAATAGGTCGAATTAAAACAACTAAGACAGAAGAAAAATTTTATAATATAATTTAAAATATATTTAAAATTTTTAAAATAAAATGAATAAAAAATTAATCTATATATTAATAGGTGGTTCCTTAATAATTTTAATTTCTGGAGGTTTTTTATTTTATTTAAAAAATAAATCAATTGAATATCCAGCAGAAAACCAAACTCAACAAGAAATTCAAAACCAGCCAATCAGTAATAGCAATATAGTTAATCAAATAACAAACAGTTCAGAATTAACAACATCTACCCCAACTGAAAAAACCGAAGAAAAATTTTATACAATGGAAGAAATTGTTCGACATAATTCTAAGGAAAACTGTTGGACAGTTATTCGAGGTGAAGTTTATGATTTAACTCAATGGATTGATAAACATCCAGGTGGAGCAGATGAAATTTTGTCTTTATGTGGCAAAGATGGAACTCAAGGATTTGAGAGAAAACATGGAGGGGAAGAAAGACCAGAAAAAGCTTTAGAAGGATTTGAAATTGGTAAATTAAAACAATAATGGAAGATTACGGCAAATTAATTTTAAGAATAGGATTAGGAATTGTTTTTCTTTATTTTGGTATAAGCCAGTTAATTGTTCCTCAAAGATGGATTTATTTAATTCCAGATATTAAAGTTATTTATCTGAATGATATTTTTAAACAGAAAATAGTTCTAATAAATGGTATTTTTGATTGTTTAATCGGGATTTGTTTTATTTTAGGACTATTCATTAAAATAGTCTCTCTTTTATCTACGCTACACCTTTTGTTTATTTTCTTTTTTTCTTTGGGTTTTACTCCTTCGGGTTTTCGTGATTTAGGGCTTGCTTTAGCTTCATTATCTTTATTTTTTTTAGGTGCCGGCAATTTTAAATTAAAAAAAATATTTTAATTCTAATAAATTTTCATTAAACTAATATAATTTAAAATGATAAACATTGAAGGACAAATCGATAAAAACATAGCATTCGCAATATTAATTTTTATGGCGTTTATAATTTTATTATTTGCTACAGTAATAATTCTTTATTCATATAATAATAAGAAAAAAAATAAAATGATAGAGATAAAAAAATCAGAATTAAAAAAAAATTATAATAATGAAAAAATATTCTTTTGCGATTATGTTATTAAAGATGGTAACGCATTTCAATTAAATGGAGAAGCTTTTAATACTTCAATAACTCCAGGTATGAAAATTGAAATAAACGGCATTGAACACGAAATAAAAGAGGTTTATGGTTTTGATGATACGCCAGAAGATCCAGATCCTGCTATTCCTCAAACTAACCCTTACGGTTTAGTTTTAATCGAAAGCAATCAAATAAACTACCAGAAACTCAAGGAAAGATTAAAAAAAGAGTTAGTCATCCCATTTATCTTAAGATAATTAATAATTAGGTAATAAATTTTCATCTTTTGAGATATTTAACTCACAAACTAGTTTTAATTAATTAAATTTTAAAATAAAATTTGATGAATAAATTTTGAATGAAAATTTTAATGATGGTGATTTTTATTACCATTTAGTGATTTAAGATTTAATGATAATAACATAAAGGTCAATAATCTTAGCCAATAATTTGAGCTTATTAAAAAAAGATAATTTTTATTGGTGAAGTTGGTTGGATTTTCACTATTTTAAATAAAGTAAAAATAAACAATTAGAAATTTTTAGATATTCAATTAAAAATTGCTGAAAAATTTAATTTATTCATAGTTATTCATATTAAAAAGTCTTTTGATGATATTTTTTAATAATAAAAAAATATAATATTTTACCTATTTAGCATTCTTTTGTTAAATATTCTTATTATTTCTTAGCGAATTATTTAAATATTAAAAATATAAAAGAAATTGTTGATGAAAATTTTAATAATATTTTTAAAGATATAAATTTACAAATCTTAAATCAATAATAAAATTAAAATACCAATAATTATTCTATAGAATCCAAAGGGAATAAGATTATTTTTTTTAAGATATTTAATAAACCAATTAATTGTTAAAAGGGCAAAAATAAAAGAACTAACAAAACCAATTAAGAGATAAATAAAATTTTGACCGATAAATAAACTATTAATACCCGTTTTATAAAGGTCATACAAGCTAGCTGAAATTATAGTCGGAGTTGCTAACAAAAATGAATATAAAACTGCTTCT
This sequence comes from Candidatus Parcubacteria bacterium, assembly GCA_026004495.1. GTDB lineage: Bacteria > Patescibacteriota > Minisyncoccia > UBA6257 > HR35 > JANXCM01. Next base: position 46,896 of record BPJG01000001.1, read on the forward strand.
TCTCTTTTAAATCTCAATATTAGCATTATTAAAATAACAGCTCCGGCCCTAGAAACACCTGGAATGATTGCTAAGCCTTGAAACAGTCCAATTAAAAAAGCTTGTTTATTATCTAAATTATTTAAATCAAGACTTAATCTAAGTTTATTTTTAGATATTAATTTTTCCACTAAAATAAAAATAAAACCAATAATTATAAGTGACGAGGCAATAATTAAATAATTTTCGAAAAATAAATTTTTAATTATTTTATAAAATACAATACCTATTATGGCTGTGGGTATAAAAGATACAATAATTTTTTTAATTAAATTTAAATTATTTTTTAAAAGATTAAAATAATTAAAAATTACTGCTAGAATTGCTCCGCTTTGAATAAAAACTTCAAAAAGTTTATGAAAATCTGTTTGTTGGATTTTAAGTAAATTACTTACTAATATTAAATGAGCTGTTGAAGAAATTGGCAAAAATTCTGTTATACCTTCAACTATACCTAAGATAAAATAATTTAGAAAATTTTCCATTACTAAAATTATAACCTTTATAATTTTATTTTATAACCTATTTATAAATTAAAAATAATGTTAAAATAAAAATAATTAAAATTTTTTAAAATAAAATATGATATATATTATTTTAATTTCAGCTATAATAGGTTGTTATATTACTTATCATATATATTCACACAAATATAAGAAAAAACCTTTAGTTTGCCCCTTAAAAGCTAAATGTGACCCAGTTATTCACAGTGAGTATTCTAAATTTTTAGGAATTGAAAATACAATTTTAGGTTTTACTTATTATGTTTTTATTTTAATTTTTCATTTATTATTTCTTATTTTTAAATTTAATAATTATTTCTTAGAATTTTTTGTTTTCAATTTATCACTTTTAGCTGTATTTTTTTCAATTTATTTAACATTTATTCAACTTTTTAAATTAAAAAAGTTTTGTAGTTGGTGTCTTTTATCTGCTTTATTATGTTTTTTGATTTTTATTAATTCATATTTAATTTATAAAGATACAATAATTAAAGCAGCAATTCAATTACAAAAATTAAGTATTTTTATTCATGCTTTAACTTCTGGAATTGCTTTAGGAATTGTTTCTGTAGTTGATTATCTGTTTTTTAAATTTCTAAAAGATAAAAAGATTGACGAAAAAGAAAAATCAATTTTAGATAATTTATCAGATTTTATTTGGTTAATTTTAGGATTAATTATTGTTTCTGGTGTTTTTATTTATTTGTCTGATATGGATAAATATCATAATTCTGTTAAGTTTATGCTTAAAATGATAATTGTCTTGATTATTGTTATTAATGGATTTTTAATGAATTTAATTGTTTCACCTAAATTAATTGAATTTGACTTTCAAAAATTAAACAATTTAAAAGAGAGAATTTTTATTTCGATGGGAGTTATTTCTATCACATCTTGGTTATTAGCTTTTATTTTAGGTAGATTAAAAACTATTCCCCTTAGTTTAATCGAGGCCTTAGGTTTATATTTATTGTTCTTAATAATAACTATAATTAGCAGTATTTTTTTTATTAAATTAAAATTGAAAAATTAAAAGCCTCCTTTTAAATAAAAGGAGGCTTTTGCTTTATTTTGATTTCTTATATTTATTAGATATTTTCTTCCTGATCATAAGAGGTTTCTTCATTTGCATTGCATTGACAACAATTTTGACAACCTTTACAAATTTGACATAATGATTCAGTAATTTGTTGGCAAACTTGACAAACGTTTTGATTTTCCATTTTTAGGGGAATATTAAAAAAAATTTCGACCTTTTATTAAGTAATATATATTATAACATAATATAATATAACACATAGATTTAAAAAATAAATCTTAAATAAATTTAAAAAATTATAGTGAAAATAGTTAACAATAAAAATTAGCAAAAAAATTTATTTGCTTGGATTAACAATAAATCTTTATTATGATTTTAATTTTAATAATAAACTAAGAAAAAATTTTTTTGAGATTTATGGACTTTAAAAATTAATTTGATTAGATTGTATTAAACAAATAAGTAATTTATCTCAATCAATCTATTTTTATTTTTACAGAAACGTAATCCACTTTTTATCTCCCTATGGCAAGAAATTTATTGAATTTATAAAAAATTTCGAATAGACCTCGTTTTTAACTAATAAAGTTTTTAACCAATAAATACAAAAACATTCTAACATTCTATAGACTACAACCCACCCTCCACATCTTCCCGTTCTTTCGAACGGGCCCCTGTTAGAATGTTGTTTCGTATAAAAAGAGAAAAGGAGAAAAAAGGTATAAGAAAAATTGGAATGGTTTTTAAGATGTATAAAATTTATTATTCCTCAAGATATGCTAAAATTTAATTAAATGGCACAGAATTACAAAGAAAAATTTTATGGGATATTAGAGGATATGTTTGTAGGAGATGCTGAGATAGAAGGGCAGGGAGGGTTTATTAATCTTTTAAAAATCAAGCAAAATTACTATCAAAAAGTTTTTAAACCAAAACTTGAAGAAAAAGTAAATGAAATTTTAACTAAATATCCAAATTTTGAGACAGAACTTTTTGAAAAACTTTATACATTCCTTTCTCGTTATTTTTCTGAATCAGGCTCAATTTATTTTGTTAATACTCCATCTTATCATCAAATTTATGAAAGAATTTACTCGGATAGAGAAGATGTAATTTTATTCTGGAAAACAAGAGATCTTTATTACATAAAAACAGATAGAATATATAAAAGTTTAGAAGTTGAAATAGAAAATTATAAATTTTATTTTGATGTTTCAAAACTTGAATACAAAAAAGCAAACGAAAAAAGAGAAATAATTTATGAACTTGACAAAGATAAAACAACAAAAGATAAAATTTACTTTTATGTTTATTATTCAGAAAGAGGAAAGACAACAAAAATTGAAGAGATATTAAAAGCATTAAAAAAGAAAGATATTAAACTTAATGAAGAAATTTTGGAAAAAGCATTTAGAAGATTTGAGCAACAATCAGAAGTAGACTATTTTATTCATAAAAACGCAAAAGCTTTCTTATCAGAACAATTAAAACTTTATATTTATAACTACCTTTTTAAAGAAGCTCAAAATTGGACAATTGAAAGAATTGATCAGATAAATAAATTTAAAGAAACCGTTGAACTTATAATTGATTTTGTTTCTAAATTTGAAGATGAATTAGTTAAGATATGGAATAAACCAAGATTTGTTTTAAATTCAAATTATGTAATAACTCTTGATAGAATAATAAAACAAAACAAACAAAAAGGATTTGAAATTATAAAGAAAATAATTAAACATAAAAATTTTGATGAGCAAGTTAAGGAATGGAAAGAACTTGGAATTATTGATGAAAACTTCAATAAGAATGAAATAATTGAAAAAGATTTAATAGGAGAAAATTTAAATTCAAAATACCAATTTTTGCCAATTGATACAAAATATTTTAAGGATTTAGAAATTGAAATTTTAGAACTTTTTGATGATTTAGATAATCAATTAGATGGTTGGCTAATAAAAAGTGAAAATTATCAAGCTTTAAATACAATACTTCCAAAATTTAAAGAAAAAGTACAAACGATTTATATTGATCCACCATTTAATAAAGAACAAGATGCTGATTATCTTTATAATGTTAAATACAAAGATGCTACTTGGATTACATTACTTGAAAATAGATTAAGATTGGCAAAAGATATTTTGAAGGATACAGGAAGCATTTTTGTAAGATGTGATTATAATGGCAATATGTTTGTTAAATTATTGATGAATGAAATTTTTGGAAAAGAGAATTTTAGAAATGAGATAATTTTACAGCGAGGTATGCAAACTAGAAAAGCGGAAAAAAGATTGTTAAATAAAATCGATTCGCTTTTCTTTTATTTCAAAAGTTTAGAAAAAGGATACTTAAATATTTTACTACGAGAAAAGGAACATGTGATACATTTTAATGAAACATTAAAAGCATTGAAGAAACTGATCGAGCCCAAAGTTTTCGAAGAAATAAAAAATAAATTAAGCGAAACACTCTGGATGCCATTTTTAAGCATGCCAGGAGAACAAAAAACAAAAAATTCAAGAGAAATTTTTGGTATTAAACTTTATCCTCCCAAAGGAAGACATTGGGCATTTTCACAAGAGAATTTAAATTTGGCAATTGAAAAAGGTATAGCGAGATTAGTTTGTAAAAATTGTGGAACTATAATATTAGATAAAAGCCAAATAGAAAATAGAAAATGCAAAAATTGTGGCGGAGCAGATTTAGAAGGACAAATTTATAGTTTATATAATCAAATAAATGATAATTGGACAGATATACCAGGTTACGAACAAGATCCAGATTTTCCTACTAAAAACTCTGAAATTCTCTTAAAGCGTGTTATAGAATCAACATCTAACGAAGGCGATTTAGTTATGGATTTCTTTTTAGGAAGTGGTACAACAACAGCAGTAGCACATAAGCTCAAAAGAAAATGGCTTGGTGTTGAGATGGGTGAGCATTTTTACAGCGTGGTTTTGCCGAGAATGAAAAAAGTTTTGGCTTATGATAAATCTGGAATTTCAAAAGAAAAAGATATAAAAGAGAAATATAACGAAAACAATGCTGGAGGATTTTTTAAATACTACGAACTTGAGCAATATGAAGATATTTTAAGAAAAGCGAAATATCAAGATATAAACGAACCAAAAACATTATTTGATAAGGACTTTAATTATATTTTTATGCCTGATGAAAAAATGTTATCAGCATTAGAAATTGATTATGAAAACAACAAAGTTAAATTTGATTTAAATAAAATTTACCCAAATATTGATATTGCTGAAACATTATTAAACTTGAAAGGAAAATGGATAAAGAAAATTACGAAAGATTATATTGAATTTGAGGATGGAGAAAAAATAGATTTAAATAATTTAGATTTAAAGTCGGTTAAAAATTTAATATGGTGGTGAGAAGATGGAAAATGAAATTTTAAAAATAATTTTAAATAATATATTACCTTCTGTTATTCTTTTTATTTTATATAAATTTGTAGAAGAATTTATAATAAAACCGCATTTGGAATACAAAAAAATAATAGCTAAAATTGATCATTTTTTGAAATTTTATCTCAATATAATTTGGAACATCAATCCACCTACTAGAACTAAGCCGTATGAACCCTTACCCGAAGATTGGGGAAAAGCAAAAGAAACATTTAGAAACTTATCTTGCGAGCTAGAAGCTCAATATAAATCTATGATTTTAAAACGTTTTTTGCCCAATAAGAAGTATATTGACACTGCAATTAAGGATTTAATGATATTATCAAACATAATAGGCACTGTAAATGATTATAAAGGTGCATTTCAAAACAAAGCAATTAACTTAGAAGAAGAAATTAGAACATGCTTAAGAATATCTCGAATGATCGATGAAAAATAAAAATTTATCAATTAAGCAAAAACAAGAAATAATAAGAAAGAAAGCAAGAGAAATATTAGAAAAACATAATGAGGGAATAAGATATATGGATTTAGTAAGAAAAGTTAAAGAAGAATGCCCGGGAATAGACTTGCGTAGAATTAAGTGGGAAGTTTGGTATTTACCAAGGATATCCCAAGATGTAATAAAACCCGAGAGAGGACTGCTTATTTTGAAAAAATATTATGAGGAAATTTCAAAAGGAGAAACAGAGGTAAAAGAAAAAAGAATTTATAGAATAGATGAATCTGTTTTTTATCAACATTTTGCTGATTATTTAGTGAATGAATTAGAAGAATGTACAAAAGCTATATCATTGGGAGGAAGTAGATTCCAGGATAAGTGGGGAACTCCTGATGTATTGGGAATATATAAAATTTCTGAAACTGAACCCATAAGACCTTTGCCTGAAATAATAAGCGCTGAAATAAAAATTGATATTAATCAATTAATAACTGCTTTTGGCCAGGCTTGTGCTTATAAATTATTTAGTCATAAAGTTTATTTAGTTGTGCCTAAGGATGCTTCGCCTGTGGATTTGAGCAGATTAGAATCTTTATGCTTAAGATTTAGTATTGGTTTAATAACTTTTGATAGAAATAATTCTCAAAATCCAGATTTTAGAATAATAACGAGAGCAATTAAAAGCGAACCTGATTATTTTTATGTTAATGAATATTTAAGAAGATTAGATAAAAGAGATTTAAAAGAGTTATTTGGATAAATTTATGAATATTAAACTTATCTTAAAAAACATACTTGAAAACATTGATTTAAACGATCTATCTTCTAATTGGCATAATTTTGATTTTGAGAGTTTTTCGAAAGATAAGAAGCTTTATGATTTTCAAATTGAGGCGTTAGAGAATTTTTTAAAAGTTTTGTGGTTTTATTACGAAAAAGACTTTGATTACCAAGAAGGAGAAAATTTAGAAATCAATGATAAAAGAAAAGAAAAATTGTTTAAAGAATATTTAGATTATGATTTAAATCATAAAGATGTTTCTCTTAAATACAAGGAAGAAAAGAAACATAAATTTATTTTTGAGTATTATCCTTTAGAAAATGAAGAAATAAATTTTAAGCATCTGGTGAATAGAGCTGGGTTTTGGATGGCGACAGGAAGTGGAAAAACATTAGTAATTGTTAAAATTATTGAATTTTTAAGAGAATTGATAAAAAGAAAAGAAATTCCTAATTTTGATATTTTATTTTTAACTCACAGAGAAGACTTAATAAATCAATTTAAAAAGCATATTGAAGAATATAATGAAGGTATGGAAGATAAAATTACAGTTTATGATTTAAAAGAATACGAAGAATTAAAAAGAAATTTATTTTGTCAAAATTTTGTTTTTTACTATAGAGCTGATTTGTTTTCTGATGAAGAAAAAGAAAAGATTGTAGATTTTAGAAATTATTATAATGATGGGAAGTGGTTTGTAATTTTAGATGAAGCTCATAAAGGTGATACTGAAGAATCAAAAAGACAACATATATTTTCAATACTTTCTAAAAATGGATTTCTATTTAATTTTTCAGCAACTTTTAGTGATCCTATTGATTTAATTACCACTTGTTTTGAATATAATCTTTCAACATTTATTGAAAATGGTTATGGAAAGAAAATTTATATTTCAGATTATGAAGCAAGAGTTTTTAAGAATAAAGATGATTTTAGACAAAAAGAAAAGCAAAAAATTATTTTAAAAGGGTTAATTCTTTTCACTTATATTAAAAAGCAGTTAAATAAAATTAGAGAAAAAATTTTAAATGCTTATCATAATCCATTACTCCTTGTTTTAGTGAATTCTGTAAATCAAGAAGATGCTGATTTAAAGTTATTTTTTGAAGAAATTAAAAACATAGTAGAAGGGAGTTTTGATAAGGGTTTAATTGAAGAAACTAAAAATGAATTAATTAAAGAATTTAAAGAAAAAGAAGAATTTGTAATTCCGGAAAATGATAAATTAAAGATAGATTTTAATTTGCTTTCAGAAATAAATTATCAGGATATTTTAAAAGATGTTTTTAATTCTGGTGAAGAAGGAAAAATAGAAATTTCTTATAGTCCCAGAGAAAAAGGAGAAGTTGCTTTTAAATTAAAAACATCTACTTCTCATTTTGCTTTGATTAAAACAGGAGCTATGCCAGATTGGCTTGAAAGTTCTTTAAATAAATTTGAAGTTAATCATAAATTTGAAAACGAGAAGTTTTTTGAAGAAATAAATAGTGAAAATTCATCAATAAATATATTATTAGGTTCAAGAGTTTTTTATGAAGGATGGGACTCAAACAGACCAAATATTATTATGTTTATAAATATAGGTACGCAAAAAGATGCTAAAAAATTCGTTTTACAATCAATTGGAAGAGGTATAAGAATTGAACCGATAAAAAATGAAAGAAAAAGATTTTTGTATATTAAAGAAAAAATGGGTGAAGTTTTTGATGAAATTAAAGATTATATTTCGTCGATAGAAAGTTTATTTATTTTTGGAACTAATAAAAATGCTATTGAAACTATAATTAAAGAGGTTAATACATTCAAAAAAGAAACATTTAGGGGTGTTAAAATCTCTCTTTTCAAAAATGTTGAAGCAATCAAAGAGAATATTTTGTTAGTACCGAAATATAAAGAGGGAGAAAAAAGAATTTTTGAAGAAGAGATTAGATATGGAATTTCTGAAAATGATTTTGAAAAATTAAAAGAATTTAATGAATTTATTAGAGATGACAGAGTTTTGTTAATGTTTTTTAATACTGAACCAAAATTAATTAAATATTTTAGGGAATCTTTGACTAAGCAAGTTGAATTAGATAGCGGAAATTATTATAAAAAAGCAGATTTAGAAAGAGTGGATGTTAAGGTAATTTTAACTGATATTTTTAGTTTTTGGGGAGCAAGATTTAAAGATTTTGAAAAGCTGGAGGAATTAAAAGATGAAATAAGGCATTTTGAAAATGTTGTTATTGAAGAAGCTAAATTCAAAGATTTTAACTCTATAAAAGAAGCTGTTTTGAGCACAAAAAGAAGTTTACCGTTTGAAAATTTGAAATTGGAATATATAGCTAATCATTATTATTTCCCTTTAATTTTAAGTAAAGATGAAAAAATTGATTATATTAAACATATCATTAAAACAAAAAGTGAAGTTGAATTTATTGAAAAACTTGAAAATTACTTAGATTCAGAAAATAATAAATTTAAAGAATTTGATTGGTGGATGTTTAGTAAAATTGATGAGAGTTTAGACGAAGTTTATATTCCTTATTATGATATTGAAAAAGGTTCTATAAGAAAATTTAAACCAGATTTTATATTTTGGCTTAAAAAAGCTAATAATTATTTTATTGTTTTTGTTGATCCAAAATCTACAAAATTCACTGATTATGAAAATAAAATTTCTTGGTATAAAAGATTATTTGAAAAGAATGACAAACTAAAGGCTTTTGAATATAAAAACTTGAAATGTTATGTATATTGTTTCTTATATACCGATGATAAAGACAAAGTGAAAAATTTTGGTTATGAAAATTATTGGTTTGAAAGTATAGATGATATGTTGGCAAAAATTCTAAAAATGTCTTTTTAAAATCTATTAATATATTAAATCTATGTAATTTTCATTATTCATTGTCATAGTAGAAAATAATGAAAAATTACTTAGTAATTAAACGAAAAGTGAAGTATTTGAGGTTGGAGATAAGGGAGTTTAATTTGAGGGTGATTGTGCCGGAGGGGTTTAGTGGAGATGTTGAGAAAGTTATTGAAAGACATAAAAGGTGGTTGGAGAAAAAATTTGCTTTGTTGAATGAAATAAAAAGTTTGAGTGAAGGTTTGGAAATTTATAATCACGAGAATTTAGAAGAAATTGTTGATGGATATATAGATGAAATTAGTCAGATTTTGAAAGTAAGGCCAAAAGAAGTTTCTTTTAGAAATATGAAAGTAAGATGGGGAAGTTGTACTTCAGATGGAAGATTGATTTTTAATAAAAAATTAAAATTTTTGCCGAAAGAACTTATAAGATATGTTGCTATTCACGAAATGTGTCATTTGTTAGTAAGAAATCATAAAAAAGAATTTTGGCAATTAGTGGAGAAATTATGTCCTGAATTCAAGAATTATCAAAAGTTGTTAGTGGGGTATAAGATGAGATTAGAGAATAATTTTAAACTATCTTATTAAATTATTGTGTAATGGTTAACAATAGGATTGTTTTTTTATTATTTCCGAAATGTATTTATCTTTTTCTTAAATAAGTTTAGTGGTTTCTATTTTCCTTTAAAATTAAGAAATATAATTTGGGCGCAGGAGGATTTGAACCTCCGACCTCCTCGATGTGAACGAGGCGTTCTGCCACTGAACTATACGCCCTTAATATTTTTGTTTTTTATTTATATTTTTGTTATTTTTTAGATAAATAGATATAATTTAATTTTATCAAAATTTTCAGTTTTAATCTTATTTCATTTATAATTTTGAATAATTTAAGGTTGATAACAATAACTTAAAAAACTTAAAATAATATTATGACCGAAAAAACTATTTATCTTTCACCATCAAAACTTAATTTATTTTTAAATTGTCCTTTATGTTTTTGGTTAAGTGAAGTTGAAAAAGTTCATCGACCAGAAGGAATTTCTTCAACTTTGCCAAGAGGAATGGATCTATTAATTAAAAAATATTTTGATAAGTACAGAGCTTTAGGTAAATTACCGCCAGAAATTGAAGGCAAAGTGAGAGGAAAATTAATTAATGAAAGCATTTTAAAAAAATGGCGAACAACTCACAAATATAGTGAACCATTTTATTACAATGAAAGATTAGATGCAGTTCTATTTGGTGGATTAGATGAATGTTTGGTCGATGATGAATATTATATTCCTACTGATTATAAAACTTATGGCTTTGAATTAAAAGAAAACTCTCATTCTTTTCATCAATTACAACTTGATGCCTATACTTTAATGCTTCAGGCTAACGGCTATAAACATTTAAACTTAGCTTATTTAATTTATTATATTCCTCAAGAAATTAAAGAAAATGGAGTAATTAAGTTCAAAGTTGAAGTAGTTGAAGTTAAGACAAATCCAGAAAATGCAAAAATGATTTTTGAATCAGCAATTAATCTCTTAAGAGGGCCAAAACCAAAATCCCATAGTGAATGCGAATATTGCTCTTGGACAAACGAGTTTTTTAAGCATTAGCAAATACCTCTTATGATCATAAATAATTCATTATTTAAGTTTGGTATTGAGCATGAAATTGCTTTAGTTAATAAAAATGGTAAATTTTTGGATCATAGAAGTTTAAGCTTAAATAGTTTAAATAAAATTATTCAAAAATTTCCTGTTTATCAAAATGATTATCAGTATTTGAGAATTGGTGATTTGGGTATTAAAGTTAAAAGAGTTTATGTAGAGGGTTTAGAGATCTTTGATAAAGATGGTTATTTAATAAAACAATATCCTAAAGGATTAGAATTAAGAACAAGACCTAATAGTAATATTGATCATTTATTTGCTGAGTTTTTAAGTGATTTTAATTTTATTTCCAAAAGCTTAAAACAATTTAAAATCCAACCAACATTTTTAAGTTTTAATCCGTATTTAGATAGAGTAAATATAAAAATTGAACTACATTCTTATGAGAAAAAATTAAGAAGTGAGGACCCAGGAAGAAAAACTGCTTCTTTTACTTTACTTACTTTTGGTCCTGATATAAATATTTCTTTTTCTGAATTAAGTGATAAAGGTATTTTAGATATTATTTTGAAACTTAATTATTATGCTCCTTTTATTGTGCCCCTTACCTTTTCTTCGCCATTTTATAAAGGTAAATTATGGGATGGTTATTCAGTTAGAACTTATTTCCGTTCACAGTTAAGGCCATCGGCAGTTGGTTTTATTAATGATAAAAATTTGCTTTTAAAATATTCAGATAAGTGGATATTAAATAAAAATAGAACAGAAAGTGAGAGTGGGAGAATTGAATTTAAGGCAATTGATACTATTTGGGATATTAAAATTTATAAAGGTCTTTTTATAATTTTAAAGGGTTTGATTTTAGAAAATAATTTAAAGGGTAGAGCAGAATGGTCAGATAAAAAATTAATGGAGTTATCAGCTAAATATGGTTTTGATGATAATTTAATTTATGATGGTGCTTATGAGGTTTTATCTACCTGTTATAAAATTATTAGAAACAATGAAGAAAGAAAATATTTAAAATATCTATTTGAAGTTTTAAAGAAAAAATGGAATTTTAGTAAAATATTAATTAGTGATTTTAAAAAATTCGGATCAATAAATAAAGTTCTAATAAAATATGACAAATTTAAAATATGATTTAATAATAGTTGGCGGAGGTCCAATTGGCTCAAGTATTGGTTATTTTATTTCTCAAGATAAAGATAAATTTAATTTAAACAAAATTGCTCTTATTCAAAAAGAACCAGATGTTTATGATGGCATTGCTTATCTTAATGCTGGCGGAAGTATTAGATGGTATTTTGAAGATGAGGAAATAAGAGATAATACAAGAAAAACTGCTGAGTTTATTTTGAGTCTCAAAGATAAAGTTGATTTAAATTTGATTGAAGATAATTATTTTTTTGTTCATAAAGGAATTTTTGTACCGAGTATAAATATTGCTGGAGGTAAGTTAGTAAATTATTTTAAGAAAGTAACTGAAAAAAATGGTGTTGAAATTTTTAATTCAAGTGAATTTCAAAAAATTGAAAAAGGTGGCGAAATTTATAAAATAATCACAAACAAGGGAGAATTTTGGGCTGATAAAGTTATCTTTGCCATGGGTTATAAAAATAAAGAATATCTCGATGTTCCTATTGAAATCGAAAAAAGACAGCTTTTTATTTTAAATTTAGAAGTCAAAGAGGAGCAACTTAAAATACCACATACAATAATAAGATTTAGAGATGGTATTATCTATTACTTTTTAAAAAAATTTGATTATGGCTATCGAATAGTTTTAGGCCAAGAAGAAATTATTGAACATAGTTTAGAACCAAAATCTGAAAATTATTTTAAAGATTTACTTTCAATGGGTCTAGGTGATGTTTTGCCGTTTTTAAAAAAAGCAGAAGTTGAAAAAATTCTTTGGGGGTATGATACAACTAATAAAAAACCTCTAATATATGAATACGATAAAAATGTTTTCGCCGTAAATTGCGGAAGTGCATTAAGATCGTTAATAGGAATAATTGAACAAGTCTTAAAAAAACTTAAATGATATTTGTTTATATAACTAATCCCAATCGAAAAACTGCTTTGATAATTTCTCAAAAGCTTTTAAATCAAAAACTTATTGGTTGCGCTAATATTCTTCCAATCCAAAGTTTATATTGGTGGCAAGGAAAAATTGTTAAAGATAAAGAATATGTTTTAATTGCTAAAACTCTTGAGAAAAATTATAAAAAAATAAAAGAAGCTGTTGAGAAAATTCATCCTTATTCAGTCCCATGTATTTTGAAAATTAAAATCGATGAGGTAAATAAAAAATATTTTAAATGGCTTAAAGAAATAGTGAAATAAGAATAATAAAAAAATATTTAAATATTTATTTTTTTTAGGAAGATTGATTTTATTTCTATATTTATTATCACTAAAAATCAATAAAATAAAACTAAAAATCTTAAACCTTATAGAATAAATTATCAAAAATATCTTGAAAAATTTAAGTTGATCTAATGCAATTTAATTATATAAAATTAATCTTAAATAAATATATGCCATTTGATAAATCTTTATAAAAAATTACATTGTATTAGATTACAAAAAAAATTGATGAACTAGATTTTACTGGAAGATTTAAATTAAAGATAGATAAAAATTAAAAAATTTTATTAAGAATAATATATCACAGGTTTCTATTTTGCTAAATTTAATATTTATTAATCTCTAATAACAATTTTATTTTCAAAACCTCGTTCTTTTAATAATCTTATTAATTCTTCATCTTTACTACTTACAAAGAAGTATCCACCTATTTCTTCTAACTTACCCAAATTTTTTATAGGAGCGTATCTAAAAAAGGCATCACCTCTTATTATTCTTAAATTTCCTAAATCTTCCACTTTGGAATTTCTAAAAAAAGCATTACCCCTAATTTCCTCTAAGTTTTTTAATGTTTTAATTCTTGATCTTTCAAGAAAGACATGACCTCCTATTATTCTTAAATTTCCCAGATCTTCTACTTCGGAATTCTTAAAAAAAGCATTACCTCTAATTTCCTCTAAATTTTTTAATGTTTTAATTCTTGATCTTTCAAAATTGGCATCACCTTCTATTATTCTCAAATTTCCCAGATCTTCTACTTCGGAATTCTTAAAAAAAGCATTACCTCTAATTTCCTCTAAATTTTTTAATGTTTTAATTCTTGATCTTTCAAAATGAGTATCACCTCTTATTATTCTCAAATTTCCCAGATCTTCTACTTCGGAATTACTAAAATAAGTATTACCTCCAATTTCCTCTAAGTTTTTTAATGTTTTAATTCTTGATCTTTCAAAAAAGGCATCACCTCTTATTATTCTTAAATTTCCCAAATCTTCTACTTCGGAATCACTAAAATCAGCATTACCTGAGATAAATGTTAGTTTCTTAGGAAAATAAGTCCACTTTTGTGGCATTAGATAGACTAAATAATCATACACAACAACTGTTTCATCTGTAATTTCAATAGTTTCTGTAGTAATTTGCTCTTCTCGGCAATTAAAAATTTTAGATAAGTCTTTTTTAAGATTTCGTCTTCTTAAAATATTATTTATTCTTTCATCTATTTCATAGCCAAATCCTACTATATCTCTATCTATTTCATATAAAAATTTTAATTCTTCGAGATCTAATTCTTGATTGTTTAAATATTTGATATAAATTTCTGCTAATCTGTTCATATCTTCAGTCGCTTGAAGATATCTTTCTGATCCAGGTAAAATTATTTTTTTTTCTTCTATTTCTAATCCTTCAGTTAAAGATTTCTTAACAACAGGAGTAATATATTGGTCTAAATTCTGACCCTTAGAAATTCCTCTTATTTCAGTTATTTGATTTAAATTTCTATTAAAAACTATCGCAACTCTAGGTATCGTAGGATTACCTTCATTATCTTCTGAAAAATAAATATAGATATCGGAGTGTGATAAATAATTTTTTGCCGTTTCTTCACCAGCAATACACCAGTTAGTATTAAAACCCCCTATTGCTTTAATTAAATCTTTAGGATTAGAGGCTTGCGAAAACAATTTCCACTTACCTTCAGTAATAATTAATTTTTCTTCAGGAAGCTTAAGGCTATTTACGTATTCTAATAACCATGGGTATAGTTTTCTAAAATCTTCAGATTGAATAAGTTTTTGTAATTCTTTTTGTTGCTCCTCGTTTAAATTTGTTAATCCTGATGGTTCTCCCTTTTCTTTTCTAATAAGTTCATCAATTAAAAGACCTAGGGCTTGTGAATTTAGTTCAGGAAAGGTAGCAACTGTTGTTTCTGTTCTTTTATTATATTCTTTTCTTATTTCATCATAAGCACCACATCTTAAAACTTCAGCAAAAATCCAATATCTAAATTCAGTAGGATAATTTTCAGCCTCAGGAGAAGTTAAATAATCAAACCAAGTATCTAAGCTTCTTTTTTGATCTTCAATTATTTGTTGGATTAATTGTTGTTTTTCTTGTTCTGGAACTTGATAAGTCTCAAAAGATTGACCTATTCGCTTTTCAAATAACTCAATTACGGCTTGCCTAATTTGTGGTTCTCGTAATTCTTCTCTTGTATGACCTAATATTTCGGCAAAATTAACCAATAAAACATTTTTAAAATAGTCTGATGGTATATTTTCTGGTTTAATAATAAATTTTTTATAAAGTATTTGTTTTTTAAATAATTCTTTTCCACTTTCTTTTTTTAGGATATCTATAATTCTTTGAATATAATAAGGAATTTGATCTTTGGGATTAGGAGGAATTTTACCTATTTTTCTTTTGCTTGACCTTGATACAGCTTCCCTAAAATCTTCAAACTTCCAATAATTTCTTTTTAAAAATTTTTCTGGCTTAAAAATTTCTGGCATTTTACGACTTTTTCTGTTAGTTTATAATATATATTTTAAAAGTTATTTTTTAAAAATACCAATTAAAATTAGATTTTAATATTTAATTTATTTTAAAATTTAATACAAAGATCAAAGCATAATTTAAATAAAAAAATATAATTAAAGGGTAATATTGATAAAATTTGAAATTACTGTTAATATATTTACTCCCTTAAGATTTAGAACTGATGGCATTATTTTTTCTACTTAAAAAGATTCAACTGATTATAATCTTTAAGCTAAAAAACAATTAATATATATGATAATTATTTAATTATGGTACAGCCGATAGTTACTCAGTTATTTAACTATGATACCAATGATTATTGATTACAATAATGTTATAAATATAAAAGTAAAATTTAAAGATATAAAATCTTGGCTTTTTGTTAACAAAAAAAGTTATTATAAAAATAAAAAATAATGAAATTTTAGAAATAACAAGCTGATGAAATATTAATTTACTCTTAGGTAGATTTTTTTAATAAAATCTTTTAAAAATTAATTAATTACTTAATTATTAATTAAAATGAATATTTATGAAGCCATAAAAAATTTTAATCAACAGTTTGAATATAAACCTAAAATTGAAAATGAAGATAAATTAAAAATTAAATTTTCTAAATTTGTTATTGGTGGAATGGGTGGCTCTAATTTAGCTTCCGATCTGCTTAAAATTAGAGATCCTTATCTTGATATACTAATTTATCGAAATTATGGTTTACCTAAAATAAATGAAAGAGAATTAAAAGAAAAACTTTTGATTGCTAATTCTTATTCTGGCGATACCGAAGAGACCATTGATTTTCTTTTGAAAGCAATTGAAAAAAAATTAAATTTAGCAATTATCAGTATTGATGGTAAATTAATTGAAATTGCTAAAGACAATAATTTGCCTTATATTCAAATACCAGATATAGGACTTCAACCACGTTATGCTTTAGGATTTAATTTGAAAGCTATTGTTAAACTAATTGGTCGTGATGATTTATTAAAAGAATTAGATGAATTAAAAGATTTACTTAAGCCAGAAGAATATAAAGAGAAGGGGAAAGAATTAGCAGAAAAAATTAAAGGTTATGTTCCAATAATTTATTCTTCAATTGAAAACGTTGGTATTGCCTATAATTGGAAAATCAAATTTAATGAAACTGGCAAAATCCCTGCTTTTTATAATATTTTTCCAGAATTAAATCATAATGAGATGGCTGGCTTTGGGGTAAAAGAATTAGTTGAAAAATTTTGTTTCATTATCTTAAAAGATAAAAATGATCAACTAAGAATTCAAAAAAGAATGGAGATTTTTGAGAAAATATTTACTCAACTTGGTTTTAAAATAGAAATTATAAATTTTGATGGTATTTCTGTTTTTCATAAGATTTTCAACACATTAATTTTAGCAGATTGGACAAGTTATTATTTGGCTCTCTATTATTCTCAAAACCCAGAAAAAGTTCCTTTAATTGAAGAATTTAAAAACCTAATTAAAGAATCTAATTAAAGAAGACTACTTTTAGATTGTTATCTTTAAAAATGATTTCTTTTATTTTAAAATCAAAATAAATTTGAATTGATTTAATTTTTTTCTAATTTATTATAATTTATTTATGGAACCAAAAGTTATTCCTATTTATCATGCTTCTTTTATTTTAAATTGGGGAGAGAAAATTATTTATGTTGATCCCGCCTGGGATGAAAAATTATATCAAGATAAACCAAAACCTGATTTAGTTTTAATTACCGATATTCATTTTGATCACTTAGATAATAATGTTTTAGAAAGTTTAAGCCAAAAGGGTGATTTTGATCTGATTGTACCAAAATCAGTTTATGATGAGCTTTTAGGAAAACTAAAAACTAAAGCAAAAATTTTAAATAATGGAGAAGAAACAAATTGGGATGATTTTAGGGTTACAGCTTTGCCAATGTATAATCTAACTCCTGAAAGATTACAATTTCATCCAAAAGGAAGAGGTAATGGCTATTTAATTGAGAAAAATAATTTTCTGGTTTATATTGCTGGAGATACTGAAGATATTCCTGAAATGAGAAATTTGAAAAATATTGATCTTGCTTTTGCACCAATGAATTTACCCTATACTATGGATGTTGAACAGGCAGTTTCAGCTGTTTTAGAATTCCAGCCGAAAAAAATTTATCCTTATCATTATCGAGGCGAAAATGGTTTTAGTGATGTTAATAAATTTAAAGAATTAGTTGAGAAAGAAAATAAAAATATTGAAGTAATTTTAGCTAAATGGTATTAAACTCTTCTCCCATTTCTTCTCTTAATTATTCTTCTTCTTTTAATTTTCCCTCTATTAACTCCTGAGCTTTTTCTAGAAAAGTATTAGGAAAGTAAATAGCTAATTCTTTTCTTAAACTTAGATTTAATTGAGGATATTGTTGTTCTAATATATTTAACCTTTCTTTAACTTTCCTTAAAAATTCTTCAGGATTATTAGGTTTTTTAGGACTAGGAGGATAATTAACGACAGCATGGTTTATTATCCAATAATCTATATCTTGAAATTCAGGATTATTTTTAATTTCTTCAATTTTTGTTTTAAATTTTCTTAAAAATTCTTCAGGATTAGTAGGATTATGAGTAACAGCATGTTTTATTATCGAATCATCCATATCTTGAAATTCAGGATTGTTTTTAATTTCTTCAATGTTTATCTTAACTTTTCTTAAAAATTCTTCAGGATTACTATAATAAACAACAGAACGTTTTATCATCCAATAATCTATATCTGGAAATTTTTGCTCCAATTCATCAATTACCCTTGGTGGAAAAATATATACATGGGAAGCAATTTGAAGTATTGTTTTAGGTGTAATTTCATATTTTTCTTTTTCAATTTTTCTTAAATAGTGATGCAGTGTACTTCTGAAATTTAAGACATAGCCAGTTATTAAAGTTTCTAAAATTTGTCTAAATTCTTCTTCTGATGTAGGATTTTGGGGTAAATCTCCTAGTCTATAAGCAGCCTTGATATTAAATCTTAATCCTTTTTCAAAATATTCTTTTAATTCTTCATTTTCAATTCCTAATTCTTTTGCTAATTCTCTGATTTTTTCTTCATTATTTTTACCTTCAGGAGTTTGCCTTAATTCTTCTAATAAATTTTCTGCTTGATCTAAATAATCTTTCAATAACTTACTTTCTCCACCTCTTGCATTCACTTTTCTTTCTTTTATTTCCTTTCTTATCTCTTCTTGTTTACCTAATCCCTCTTTTGCTTTTTTATATTCCATTTAAATATATTATAATCTATGATATATAAGAAAACAAAAATTTTAGATAAGTGTTATCAAATTTTCAGATGTTAAAACAGAAAAATTTAATTTTTATTTTTAGTTTAATTGGATTTTTGGTTGCAAGTTATTTATTTTATATTGAGTTTAAGAATAATTCTCCTATTTGTTTTACTAATTCAAGTTGTGATTTTGTTTTAAAAAGTAAATATAGTAAATTCTTGGGGTTGCCAGTTGCTTTATGGGGAGTTTTTTATTTTGGAAGTGTCTTAGTTTTGAATTTTTTTGAAAAAACTAGAAATTTATTAAAGATTATTTCATTTCTTGGATTTATTTTTGCTCTTTATTTAATTTATCTTCAAGCTATTGTTTTAAAATCTTTTTGCATTTATTGTTTAATAGCTGATATTTCATCAATTATTATTTTTTTAATTTTATTTTTAAACATTTTTTTAAAAAATTTAGTTAATTATTTTAAATATGGAAATAAATATCTACAAAAAATCTTTAAAAGATAGAAATTTATTGAAACTGGAAAAGCCAACTCCGGGATCTTGGATTTTTGTTGAAAATTTTAATAAAAATGATATTAATTTTTTAGCTAAAAATTTTAAAATTAATAGAAATTCCTTAGAAGATGTTATTGATGAATTTACTCAACCACGTTTAGAAATTATAAAAAACTTTTTGTATATTTTTTTAAAAATACCTCATTTTGAAAATAATGAAATAAAGCTTTTACCAATTTTAATTATTCTGACCCCTAAATACATTTTTACTATTTTTAATAAAAAAACCAATATTTTTAATTTGCTTACAAATGATCAAATTAATTTTTTTACTACTCAAAAAACTAAATTTTTTCTTTTAAAATTAAATTTAATAAATAAATCCTATAGAAATTTAGTTGATAAATTAATAAAAGGTTCGGAAGAATTCTATAGTGATATATATTCTCAACTTGATGATAAAAAAATAATTGAATTTTCAAAATTAGAAATTCTATTAAGCACAACTCTTTCTGCATTGATTATTATTTATAAAGTTTACGAAAAGTTATTATTTAAAAAATATTTGGAATTTTTACAAGAAGAAAAAGGCAATGTTGATGATCTTTCTTTTGACATGCTAGAACTTATAGAAATAATTAACTCCAACATTAAAAGATTAAAAATTATAAAAGATAATTATAGAATGATTATGGATCGATCACTTAATAAAAGAATTTTAAATTTGACTATTATTACGATAATTTTGTTTATTCCAACTATTATTTTCAGTTATTATGGAATGAATATACCTCTACCACTTCAAGATAGCATTTTATCAACTATTATTATATCTATTTTAAGTATAATTTTAATGATTTTAGGATATTTTTTGCTTAAAAATAGGATTAAATAAAATAATTTAAGAATATAATAAAAAATTAAATATTAATAATGAATATAGGATTTTTTGAAGGGGAAGGTTGGGAAAAAGAAATTTTAGAAAGAGAACTTGAAGGACATAATTTAATTTTTACCTCTGAATGGCTAACTAAAGAAAATGTAAATAATTTCAAAGATTTAGAAATTTTGAGTGTGTTTATTTGTTCTCAGATTGATAAAGAAATAATTGATTCTTTACCTAAGTTAAAATTTATTACTACTAATTCAACTGGTTATGATCATATTGATATTGAATACTGCAAACAAAAAGAGATTTTAGTTTCGAATGTGCCTGAATATGGGACAAAAACTGTTACTGAGTGGACAATTGGACTTATGCTTAGTTTGATGAGAAAAATTTATTATGCTATTGATCAAATAAAAGAAGCTGAAAATTTTGATTTAAAAAATTTAAGAGGAGAAGAATTGGATGGAAAGATTTTAGGAGTAATTGGAACTGGAAAAATTGGCAAACAAGTAATTAAATTAGCCAAAGCTTTGGGAATGGATATTTTAGCTTATGACGCTTATCCTGATGAAAATTTTGCTAAAGAATATGGAATCAAATATGTAAGCTTAGAAGAAATTTTAAAAAATTCCGATGTAATAACAATTCATGTTAATTTAAATCCTTCAACTTATCATTTAATTAACAAAGAAAATATTAAATTAGTAAAAAGAGGAGCTTATTTAATTAATACTGCTCGCGGTGGAATTGTGGAAACAGAAGCTTTGGTTTATGCCTTGAAAGAAGGAACCTTAAAGGGAGCTGCCTTAGATGTTTTAGAAGAAGAAACAGAAATTAAAGAAGAATTAGAACTTTTAACTAAAAAAGATATTGAGGTTGAAGATATAAAGACCTTATGGCAAAATCATATTTTAATGAAAATGCCTAATGTTTTAATTACTCCCCATAATGCTTTTAATTCAAAAGAAGCAATCGAAAGAATTTTAAAAACAACAATTGAAAATATTAAAGGATTCATTGAAGGAAACCCAATAAATTTAGTAAATTAAAATTAAGATTAATAAAAATCAATACTAACTTATTCGCATATATTAACTATAATATTATCGTAAATTAGTTATAAAATTCTTATCTATTAGATATAATAATAATTAATGAAAGAAGAAAAATATATTTTGTGGTTTAAGGAAATTTCAAAAGAAGATGTTATTGTAGTTGGTGGGAAAAATGCTAATTTAGGTGAGATGTATCAAAAATTGTCAAATTTAGGAGTTAAGGTTCCTAATGGTTTTGCAATTACAACCAAATCTTACGATTATTTTATAAAATACAACAATTTAGAAGAAAAAATTAAAGAAATTTTAAAAAATTTAGATGTCTATAATGTTGAAAAATTACAAAAAGAAGGAGAAATAATTAGAAATTTAATTAAACAAGGCGAATTTCCTGAAGATTTAAAAAAAGAAATATTAGATGCCTTTGAGAAATTAAAAGAAGAATATGGAGAAGATTTGCAAGTTGCGGTAAGAAGTAGTGCCTCAGCCGAAGATCTTCCTGATGCGTCATTTGCTGGACAACAAGAAACTTATTTAAATGTTATTCAAAAAGATCTTTTAGAAAAAATAAAATATTGTTTTGCCTCTTTATTTACTGACAGAGCTATTTTTTACAGGCAGGAAAAAGGATTTGATCATTTTCAAGTTAAGCTTTCTGTTGGTGTTCAAAAAATGATAAGATCTGATTTAGCCAGTTCTGGAGTAATGTTTACGATTGATACCGATTCTGGTTTAAATAAAGTTATTGTTATTAATGGTGTTTGGGGATTAGGTGAGCTAATTGTTCAAGGAAAAGTAATTCCTGATGAGTGGATTGTTTTTAAAGAGAGCTTAGAAAAAGGATTTAGAAGTATTATTTCTAAAAGATTAGGCGAGAAAGTAAAAAAAATTGTTTATGCTGAAGAAGGGGGTGTAAAAGAAATAGAAACAAAAGAAGAAGAAAAAGTAAATTATTCTTTAAATAATGATGAAGTTTTAGAGCTAGCTAAAATGGGACTAATTATTGAAAAACACTACGGAAGACCAATGGATATTGAATGGGCCAAAGATGGAATTGATGGTAAACTTTATATTGTTCAAGCAAGAGCTGAAACTGTTCACTCAACTAAAAAATATAATGTTTACGAAGAATATATTCTTGCCTCGAATCAATCTGATTTTGATCTCCGTCAATCAATGGTTTTGAAGGGTATCGCTATAGGTTCAAAAATAACTTCAGGTAAGATAAGAGTTATTAAAGATGTCTCAAAAATAAATGAATTTCAAGAAGGAGAAATTTTAGTTACTGAAATGACTGACCCAGATTGGGTGCCGATAATGAAAATTGCCAAAGGGATAATTACTGATAAAGGAGGAAGAACTTGTCATGCGGCAATAGTATCTCGCGAATTAGGTATTCCAGCAATTGTTGGCACTCAAAAGGCAACAGAAGTTTTAAAAACAGGTGATGAAGTGACAATTGATTGTTCTACCGGAATTACAGGTTATGTTTATAAAGGGAAAATTGGTTACGAAGTTATTGAACATAATTTAGAAAATTTACCAGAAACTAAAACAAAAATTTATGTTAATATTGGTCTTCCTGATGAGGCTTGGGAGAAATGGTATTTACCAGTCAAAGGAGTTGGACTTGCCAGAGAAGAATTTATTATTGCTGAAGAAATAAAAATCCACCCTAATGCTTTAATTGATTATCCTAATTTATCTGAGGAAATAAAAGAAAAAATTGATGAATTAACAAGAGGCTATGAAGATAAAAAACAATATTTTATTGATAAATTAGCTGAAGGAATTGCTAAAATTTGTGTTGCTTACTGGCCCCATGAAGTAATTGTTAGATTTTCTGATTTTAAAACTAATGAATATAGAAATTTGATTGGTGGAGATTTTTATGAACCAGAAGAAGAAAATCCAATGATTGGTTGGCGAGGAGCAAGTAGATATTATCATCCAAAATTCAAAAAATCTTTTGAACTCGAAGTATCAGCAATGAAAAAGGTTAGAGAGGAAATGGGAATTTCAAACTTAGTAATGATGGTGCCATTTTGTCGAACACCTGAAGAAGGAAGAAAAGTTATAGAAATAATCGAAAATATTTTAGGTCCAAGAAAAGAAAAAAATTATAAAGTTTATGTAATGGCTGAAATACCTTCAAATATCTTACAAGCAGATGAATTTTTAGAAATTTTTGATGGAATGTCGATTGGTTCGAATGATTTAACTCAGCTTATTTTAGGAATTGATCGAGATAATGAAATGCTTCAAGGCTTAGCAGATGAAAGAAATGAATCAGTCAAAAAATTAATTAGTGAAGTAATTAGAAAATGTAAAGAAAAAGGAAAATATGTAGGAATTTGCGGACAAGCACCAAGTGATTTTCCAGAAATTGTTGAATTATTGGTCAAAGAAGGAATTGAAAGTCTAAGTGTTAATAGCGATGTAGTGGTTAAAACGATTGAAATGGTTAAAAAATTTGAAGATGAAAATAAATGATATAAAAGTAAATAAAATTTTAGACTCAAGAGGAGAATGGACAATTGATATTGAAATTGAAAGTGAAGGAATAAAAGAAAAAGCCTCAATCCCTTCTGGAAAAAGTATTGGCTCTCATGAAGTTGTTTGTTTAGATTGTGAAAAAATTAAAAAGAACTTAGATGAATTGTTGAAAGATATAAAAAATAATGATTTTCAAAATCTAAAAGAATTAGATGAATTTTTAATTAAAAGAGCAGGGAAGAATAAAGAAAAATTAGGAGGTAACTTTACTTTAGGAATTTCAATTAGTTTTGCTCGCGTTTTGGCTAAAAGCAAAAATTTGGAGTTGTTTGAATATTTAAAGAACGAATATGCTCTAATAATAGAAGATGAATTTAGACAAATACCAAGATTAATTTTAAATATTATTGGTGGTGGAGTACATTCTTTTAATAATTTAGATTTTCAGGAATATTGGTTGGTGACGCAGAACTACGCTGAACTGACGCAGAACTACGCAGACAATAATAAAACGCAAACCAATGCGAACTATAAGCTAAATAACGCTAAATTTCAGGTGAACTTATCCGAAGGAGAAAATTATTATGAAACGCAAAGCGATAAGAACTTAATGCGACTCAAAGCAAATAAATATGAATTTCTTATTTTTTTAATCATAGAAATCATAAATATTATTAATCAACTTGAAAATAAACTACCTAAACCATTAGGAAGAAATGATGAAGGAGCATTTTGTACAAACTTTAGTGATGATTATGAACCATTTTTATATTTAAAAGAAGTTAATAATTTTGAACTTGGAGCTGATATTGCCGCTAATCAAATAACAAAGGTAGTTAATTGGGAAAATGTTTATCGCAAACTAAAAATTTTGGGTGTTAAATATTTAGAAGATCCTTATAGAGAAAATGAATTTGAAAAATTTGCTGAACTTCGAAAAGAAGGATTTAAAGTAATTGGCGATGATTTAACAGTGACCAATATTGAAAGATTAAAAATTGCCTTAGATAAAAATTCTGTTGATGGTGTAATTGTTAAACCTAATCAAATTGGCACCATAACTGAAGCATTTAATTTTGTTAAATTAGCCAAAACAAATAATTTATTTACAATTTTTTCTCATCGAAGTGGAGAAACTAATGATAATTGGATAATTGATTTAGGAATTGCTTTTGGAGCAGATTATTTTAAAATTGGTGTTCCTTTACAAGGCGAAAGAGTGGCAAAATATAATAGACTTTTAGAGATTTATGGTAAAATTTAATGATTTATATTAAAATTTAATTAAGGTCGAATTAAAAAAAATTTTAAAAAATGACTTCAGATTATATTCTTTTACTTTCAAGAGTGATTTTAGGTCTTTATTTTTTATTTAGTGGTTTTGCTCATTTTAAAAATTTAAATATGATGTCGCAGTATGCTCAAAGTAAAAATGTGCCAGCTCCTAAATTGGCTGTTATTGTTACAGGTCTTTTACTTTTAGTTGGTGGTCTTTCAATTTTACTTGGTGCTTATATTCAAGTCGGGGTTTTAGCTTTAACAATTTTCTTTTTACCTGTTAGTTTTATGATGCATAATTTTTGGACTGTTCAAGATCCACAAATGAAGATGATGGAAATGATTAATTTTATGAAAAATATGGCTATCTGGGCAGGAGTTTTAGCTTTACTTTTTATCCCTCAGCCTTGGCCATTCAGTCTTAGTTTGTTCTAATTTACGGTTATAGACTAACGCAGACAATATTAAAACGCAAACTAATGCAAGCTGATGCGGCTAATGAAGGTATTCGCAACGGTTCGCGTGAAAGTTCGCATAGGTTCGCGACAAATAAAAAATGAAGATATTAATTTTAGGTGGAGGATTTGGAGGTACTTATACTTTAAAACATTTGCATAAGTTTTTTCATAATAAGAAGAAAGTAAAATTGGTATTGGTAAATAAAAAGAATTATTTTATTTTTACGCCTTTGCTTCATGAAGTCGCTACTGGTGGAGTTTCAATCGATAATGCTTTAGAACCTATAAGAGAAATTATTAAATGTTGCGATTTTGATTTTATCCATGGAGAAGTTGAAAAAATTGATTTAGAAAATAAAGTTGTTTATATAAATAAAGAAAGAGAAAATTATAATGTTGATTACGATTATTTAGTTATTGCTTTAGGTTCAAAAACAAATTATTATAATATTACAGGCGCTAAAGAATTTACCTTTTCTTTAAAAACAGTTGATGATGCCATAAGGCTGAAAAATAGATTTGTTCATATGTTTGAATTAGCGAGTGTAGCGCAGACCTGCGCAGACTACACGCAGACTAACGCAGACAATATTAAGACGCAGACTGATGCGAACTACACGCAGGCTGATGCAGGCAATAATGTAGTGCAGACTAATGCAGAAAACAACGAGAATTTTCTTTATGAAGATTTAAGCTATAAAATTATAGGAATAGCTTATAAAATTAAAAAGAATTTAGGATTGGGACATAAAGAAAAAGTTTATACGAATTCCCTTGAACTTGAACTTAAAAAAGAAAATATCATTTATAAAAGAGAGGAAAAAATCAGCGTGGTATATGATGGAAAAATAGTAGGAAACTATATACCAGATTTTGTAATAGAGGATAAAATTATTGTGGAATTAAAAACACTCCCCTTAATAGATGAGAAGACAAAAAAGCAAATCTGGAATTATTTAAAGGGAACTAAATATAGACTTGCAATTTTGATTAATTTTGGCAAGAAAGATGTGGAAATATCTAGGATAATTTATGATAAAGCAAGAAATTCTAATAGTCAGCAAGAGTCTGCGTCCAGTCAGAAGGTTGATAATAATGAAAGTCTGCAAAAGTCCGCGTCCAGTCTGCAAAAGTCTGAGTCTAATAAATATTTAACTTTTGTCATTGTCGGAGGTGGAGCAACTGGAGTTGAACTTGCTGGTGAAATGAGTGATTTGTTTTATAAAACATTTAGTAAATTATATTCATCAGATTTAATTTCACAAGTTAAAATAATTCTAATCGAAAAAGGCAAAGAATTAATTCCTCAATTTTCTCCAAAATTAAGACAAAAAGCACTTGAAAGGTTAAAAAAATTAAAAGTTGATATTAGATTGGAAAGAGGAGTAATTGAAGTTGGTGAAGATTTTATTAAACTTGATGATGGTAATGTTATCGAAACAAAAACAGTTATTTGGGCAGCAGGAGTTGAAACTAATTTACCAGAAATTATTGGCAAGGTTGAAAAGGATAATAAAGGAAGATTAGTTGTAAATGAATATCTACAAGTAAAAAAGAAAATAGATATGTTAAGTCAGCAAGAATCTGCGTTAAGTCAGCAAGAGTCTGCGTACGATAATGTTTTTGCCATTGGTGATGTTTGTTGTTTTATTCAAGACCAAAAGCCTTTGCCACAATTAGCTCAAGTTGCAGTTAGACAAGTAAAAACAGTTTCTTTAAATATTAAAAATTCGATTGAAAATAAGACTTTACAAAAATTTGCTTACAAACATACTGGTGATTTAATTTCAGTTGGTAGATTTTATGCCCTAGGAGAAATTAAAGGAGTTGAATTTTCAGGTTTAATTAGTTGGTTTATTTGGAAAGGAGTTTATTTAAGCAAAATTATTTCTTTTCGAGATCAAATCAAAACATTTATTGATTGGCTTTTGAATTTATTTTTACCCAGAGATATTACTGAATTATAATTAAATTAATGGAGCCTCTTTATCTATTTAACACCCTAAGTCGAAAAAAAGAAAAATTTAAACCTTTGAAAGATAAGATAGTAACGATGTATAATTGTGGACCGACTGTTTATGAAAGACCACATATTGGTAATTTAAGAGCCTATATTTTTGCTGATACCCTAAGAAGAACGCTTGAATACAATAGCTATAAGGTCAAACAGATTATAAATATTACTGATGTTGGGCATTTAACTTCTGATGCTGATACTGGTGAAGATAAAATTGAAAAAACTGCTCGAAAAAAAAGAAAAACTGCCTGGGAAATCTCTCACTATTTTGAAAAACTTTTTAAGGAAGATATTAAAAAATTAAATATTAAAAATCCTTTTAAGTTTCCTCGAGCAACTCAACATATAAAAGAAATAATTGAGCTTATAAAGATTCTAGAAAAAAAAGGCTATACTTACAAAATTTCTGATGGTATCTATTTTGATACTTCTAAATTTAAAAATTATGGTGAATTAGCTGGCTTAAAGAAAAAAAAATTCATTGCCGGTGCTAGGGTTGAAATAAATCCTGAAAAAATAAATCCAACTGATTTTGCTTTGTGGAAATTCTCGCCTAAAGATATTAAAAGACAAATGGAATGGAAAAGTCCGTGGGGTATCGGTTTTCCTGGTTGGCATATTGAATGTTCAGCAATGTCAATGAAATATTTAGGTAAAACAATTGATATTCATACTGGGGGTATAGATCATATTAATATTCATCATACAAATGAAATTGCTCAATCAGAAGCAGCAACTGGTAAAAAATTTGTTAACTATTGGCTTCATGTAAATTTTTTAAAAGTTGAAGGAGAAAAAATGTCAAAAAGTTTAGGAAATATTGTTACCCTAGAAGATATTGAGAAAAAAGGTTTTCAACCGCTTGCTTTCAAATATTTAGTTTTAACCTCCCATTATCGTTCAGAAATGAATTTCACTTGGCAAGCAATGGAATCAGCTCAAAAAGCATATAATTTAATTTTAGAAACAATCTCCAGTTTTAATCTTTCTATTAATTTGTATAAATCACTATCTATCAACAGACAACTTTCAATTCTACATAGCTCTGCATCTAGGGAAATATTAAATATTATTAATGATGATCTTGATACTCCTCGATTAATTGCTAAATTATGGGAAGTTTTAAGACTAAATGAAAATTTAAAATTTAAAAAAATTTTTGTTTTAAAAGCTGATAAAATTTTAGGATTGGGATTCAAAGAATTTTTAGTAAAACAAAAGTTACCAGCCAAAATTAAAAATAAAGTATTATTGAGAGAAAAGCTGAGAAAAGAAGGGAAATGGCAAGAAGCTGATAAGATTAGAGAAAAAATATTAAAAGCTGGTTATAAAATTGAAGATACTAAACAAGGCCCAATTATTAAAAAAGTCGTTATTAAAAAATTAATAAAATAAAATGAATAAAAATTTACAAATAACTTTGGGACTTTTGCGTCTTTCATTGGGCTGGATATTTTTTTGGTCATTTTTAGATAAACTTTTTGGTTTAGGTTTTTCTACTTGCAGAAATAGAGAAATAAATATAGTAGATTATTTTTGCCGAGATGCATGGATAAATGGTGGCTCACCAACTTTTGGCTTTTTAAAATTTGCAGTAAAGGGACCTTTTGCTGAAATTTTTAGATCAATGGCAGGTAACCCAGTTGTTGATTGGCTATTTATGTTAGGACTTTTAGGAGTTGGCTTAGGATTAATGTTAGGAATTTTTATTAAACTTTCAACATTCTTTGGCGGATTAATGCTTGTTTTAATATATATTGCTGGCTTTATTTTGCCGGAACATAATCCATTTTTAGATGAACATTTAGTTTATACAATTTTAATGGGCTTGCTTTATCTTTCAGATTCAGGTAATTATTTAGGCTTAGGTAATTGGTGGCAAAATACAAAATTAGTTCAAAAATATAAAATTTTAAAATAAATTTTATTACCTTATTTTTCTAATATTTTATATGAGGGAAATTTTCAATCCTGCCTAATATTCTAACTTTTAATTTTTTAACGCCCCATTTTATAGCTTCATCTACGTTATCAAAATAAACATCAATCTTGTTTCCTTTAACTGCACTGCCAGTATCTAATGCTATGGCATAACCATAATCTGGAATTTCTAAAACAGTTCCTAATGGAATAATCTCAGGATCGACTGCAACAGTACCCTTTAATGCAGGTAACCCAGAATAAGTAATACCATAATCTTTTCTACCAGGCATCTTACCCGTAGACTCAGGCCCAGAGGTATAAGCAGTCGCTACTACTTCTAAGGTTTTTAAATATTCAATATTTTTTTGTGAATTTTCTATTATTTCTTCTAGATCTTTTTTAACTTTCTCATACATTAATTGTTTTTCTTTTAATTCTTTTTCTTTTTCTTCAATTTCTTGCCTAAGATTAGATATTTCTTTGTTATCTTTTATAGTTTTTAAACCAAATAAAACAGCTAAAGTCATAAAAAAAGATTTCTTTAAAAAGTCTCTTCTAGAAATTTTTTTATCAAAAAATTTAGGAGTCTTTTCCATTTTTATATAAAATTATAATTATATCAAAAAAAATTATAAATTATGTCAAAGCTTAAAAAAAAGATTTTTCAAATTATTAAAAAAATTCCATCTGGTCAATTTTTGACATATAAACAAGTTGCGATATTAGCTCATAATGAAAAAGCTTTTAGAGCGGTTGGCAATATTTTAAAATATAAGGCTAAATTAGGGAAACAATTTATAAATATTCCTTGTCATCGAGTAATTAAAGGTGATTATACTGTTGGTGGATACTTGGGTAGAAAAGATTTAAATTGGTTAAAAGCAGCTTTACTTTTAAGAGAAGGAGCAATCGGAGTTATTCCAACTGATACAATTTATGGCATTTGTACATCTGCTTTTAATAAAAAGTCTGTTGAAAAAATTTATAAATTAAGAAAAAGAAATCCTAAAAAGCCTTGTATAATTTTGATTTCTAACTTAAACGATTTAAAGCTTTTTAAGGTTCAGCTTGAAAATTGGCAAAAATATATTTTAAAGAAAATTTGGCCAAGTAGAATAAGCGTCATTTTGTCTTGTAAATCGAAGAAATTTTCTTATCTTCATCGCGGAACAGAAACTTTAGCCCTTAGATTACCCAAAGATAAATTTATACTAAAAATTTTAAAAATTTCAGGACCATTAATTGCTCCATCAGCAAATTGGGAAGGGCATGAATCAGCAAAAACAATAAATAAAGCAAAAAAAATATTTTAATAACCATGTATTTTATTTAGATAGAGGAAAACTAATTAGTGACCCCTCAAATTTAATCGATTTAACTCACAAAGAAATAAAAATCATAAGAAAGGGAGCTGATAATGATAAATTAGATAAATTTTTAAATTATAAATTAGTATAGACAGAATAACCCTGGGTATCATTTCTACATAGACATACCTTAAAGTTTATATCAATCTGTGATATATATTTTTTAGGTTTTTTGTTTTTAAATCTTGGAATTATTTTAATTAAAAAAGTTAAAATATAAAAATTCATAATTTCATTAGATTATTAAAATTATATCTATCAACATTATTAGGTGATTTATTAGAAACGTAATATTTTAATAAACTTAGTAACTAAAATTATAATAGTAAGCTGTTGGAAGCAGATTATAAAAATTTATTTTAATAAAGATAAAATGTTTTTTTATGTACTATTTATAATATGTATATAAAGAAAGTCAAAGATAATTTTAATCCCTCAAGTTTGAGAAAATAGAAATTAGCCCTTAATAAAAGCATAGAAAAAATAAAACCAGAACATAGATCTTTTTGACTATATTAGAACATTTAAAAATTACATCATTAAAAGTATAATTATCTTATAAAATTAACCTTTCTTTAGTAATTATTTGATAGTCTTAAAGCTTCTATTGTATTAGTTTTATATTTTTTTACTTTTTTTAATATAAGAAATATTAAAATATCATTAAAAAAGGGGAATTCATAAAAATGAAACCAAAAGATAAAAGTTAAAATAAAATCAGAATTTTAGTTCAATGAAAATTTATAATAAAAAAAATTAATTTTTAAGATTCATCATTATTATCCTTATCTTTATCACATTTACAACATTCTGGACATTTATTGCATAAATCACATATATCTTTTTGTAATTTATAACATACCTTACAGAAATTAGATCTCTTTAATTTTTCTTCTTCCATTAAATTATTTAAATATTATAAAGAATTAATTATCGACCTAAAAATTTATCTATTTAAATATTTTTGACCAATCAAAGTTCCACGGATCATCTTTTCTATCAGTAGCTATATCTTTATGACCTAAAATGTATTTTATCTGATAGCGAGATTTAATATCATTAATTAATTCATTTAAAGCTTGATATTGTAATTCGTTAGGTGATTCATTTTTATGATATATTAACTCAATTCCTATTGAATATAAATTTACATTGGTTCTATTATCGGGCAATTTACTTTTACCAGCATGATAAGCAATTTTATCTTCAGATAATAATTTATATATGTTGCCCTGTCTATCAATTAAATAATGAGCTAAAACTTCATAATTTTTGTAAATATTAATAATTTTATTTACATTATAGTGATCTTTATCTAATGAATTATAAGAAGAATGAATAATTATCGTGTCTATAAATCTTCGGTGATCATATTTAAATCCCCAATTTATATTTGCGGTTAAATTTTTTATTTTAATTTTACTATTTTCTTTAATTTCGCTCTTTACACTTTTTTCATTATTTTTATTAATAAATTTATTGATTTCTGAAATAAACTTAAGGGGATCAATAGAAATATTATTAACTTTAATAGAAAAATGTAAATGGGGACCCAAAGAATAACCAGTATTACCTACCTCCCCAATTTTCTGACCTTTATTTACAATTTCATTTTCGTTAACAAAAAATTTATTTAAGTGCAGGTATAAAGAATAAATTCCTCCACCATGATCTATGATTATGGTTTTTCCATAATTAATTAAATCTTTTGCCAGGACAACCTTACCATTATTAACTGCATAAATCAAATCTCCGATTTTACCATCTAAATCAACACCTAAATGTTGGACCTCATTTTTACCGCTTTTCCTTATATTCCCGTAATCTCCAACAATTATAATTTTATCTAATGGATAAATAAATTCTTCATTAAAATAAAGCTGAGTTGTAAATTTATTAACCTTATTTTCAATAATTTCATTTTCATTTTTTAGATTATTAATTATATTAGGGATAGTGAATCCCTTTTTTTCTAATGAAGGAGTTGTTTTAAGCTGGGTTATGGGAAAAATTCTTTTTTTAATTCTAATTATCTTTTCAATTTTTTTACCATTATTAAATTCAATAGTTAATTTATATTTTCCTCCTTCTTCTTTGGGATCTATGCCTATAAAACTAACGAATTCACCATTTTTTAAATTAACAAAGTTAATCTGATTATTTTTAAAATAAGAATTAGTTATCTTTAAACCATTATTAAGAACTAATTTAACCATCATAACATCTCCAGAATAGAAATTTTCTTTATTAATTTCAAGAGAATAGTTTTGAGCAAAAGTTAAATTAAATAAAATAAATAAAAATAATATCACTAAGGTAATTGTCCTTTTTAAAATAATTATTCCTTTAAACTTACTATAGCATTTCATTTTAATTAATTTTAAATTAAATTAAATGAATTTAAAAACTTAATTTAACGACAAATTTTTTTAAAATATTCTTTTAATTCTTGTGGTATATTCTGGCATAATTTATAGCAATAAACCTTACCCTTAAATTCACTTAATTTTTTATCATATTCAAATAAATCCAAAAACTTATTGTAGCGATAATAATTTACCCTACAAAAATCTTTACTGCTATTATAAGCAAAATAACTTGCTTGATAAATAGCCCCTTCTTCTGGTAATAACTTAATAAAAAATCCATATTTTCCACCTCCTCCTGTTCCCTGTGATAAAACTAATTTCTTAATTTCACCATTTTCAGTTTTAAAATTTAAAATTTCTACATTATTATAGATTTTTAAAATATTATTAAAAAAAGATTTTTTGGTTATAAGAATATAATTATCAATAGCAACCCCTCCAAATCCTAAGCTTACTAAAGCTTCTTTAATACCATCTCGGGTTAAATCAATTTCACTTTCTATTTTTAAATTATCTAAACCTTCTTCTGTTATTTTATTGACAATAATTAATTTCCTAATTTTCGGGATTAATTTTTCATAAGGCAATTCAATTCTTATTATAATTATTAAATAAATAATAATAAAGATAATTAATAGAAAAAGTAATCTAAAAATATATTTAAATTTAATTTTATTAAATAGATTCATAATATTATTATAATCTTCAACTTATAGTTTAAAATCAGAAATTAATTAACCAAAACTTAATTTAAAATTATAATTACTAAAAATATGAATAGAAAAATTAAGATATATAAAAATAAAAAACAAGCTAAAGGAAGAATATTATTTTTTCAAATTAAAAAATATGAAAATACTTATAATCTCTTAAAATTAATGAAAAAAATACATTTTAGTTAGACTAAAAAATATTAAATAAAATACCTTAAGGATTTATAATTTGCAAAAAAATGAATAACCGGGAGTAAATGATATTTATTATTTAGAAAATAATTTATTTAGGGTTATTGATAAAATAGATAAAAAAACATAAAAAATATAATTTACATTATTCAGTTATACTCCCCATACTTTTAATCATCAACATTTTAGCTTTAAAAATTTTAAAATAATATTTATAATAAGTTATTTATAACTAACAAAAACCTAAAAGAATTAAATATAGAGACATTGTTTTTATTATGATGCTAGAATTTATAAAAAATAATCATTATATAGTAATAATATATAGTTTTAATTTATATAAATATTGGATATGTAAATATTAGAAAAATTAAAATAACAAATAACCTTATTTAAATAAATCTTAGATTTAATTTAAAATTTATTTAAAATGATAGAATTGCCATTTATATTCAAATTATCAATATTATTTTTAATCTCCTTTATTTTAGGTTTTTTATTTAATTTAATAAAACAACCTTTAATAATCGCCTATATTATATCTGGAATTATAGCCGGAAATTATTTAATTGATTCTTTAGAAACTAAAAATATTTTAAGCATATTTTCAGAAATCGGTGTAGCTTTAATGCTTTTTATTGTTGGCTTAGAGTTAAAACTAAAAGTTATTAAGGATATTGGAAAAAATGTTGCAATCATAGCTATCTTGCAAGAACTATCAGTAATTATTTTGGGTTTTGTGATATCCTTAATTTTAGGTTTTAACCATATAGAATCTCTTTATATAGGAATTGCCCTTTCTTTTAGTAGTACAATTATTATTATTAAATTACTTTCTGATAAGGGCGATTTAGAAAAATTTTATGGTAAATTAGCTATTGGTTTTTTAATTATCCAAGATATAATATCAATAATTTTAATATTATTAATTCCATTTTTTTCCCTTAATAAAAATTTTATAAACCTAGAAAACAATTTATTAATTATTAGTTTTGTAATATTATTAATATTTTTTACGGTTCGTTATTTAATTCCTAAATTAGAAAATTTAATTACCAAAACAAATGAATTGCTATTTATTTTCTCATTCTCCTTTGTTTTATTATTATCTTCATTATTTAAATTAGTGGGAATAGGATTAGAAATTGGAGCTTTGATAGCTGGACTAATATTAGCTAATTATCAATTTAGTTCAGAAATTAATTTTAAGTTGAGGCCAATAAAAAATTTTTTCTTAATAATATTTTTTATATATTTAGGTTTAAATATTAAATTTCCTCAAATAGAAAATGAATTGTTTAAAATCTTAACATTTTCCTTTTTTATTTTGATAATTCAACCAATAATCAGTTTTTTCTTATTAAAATTACTTAAAATAGGTAATAGGCAAGCTTTTAAATTTAGTTTGATTTCGGCACAAATAAGTGAATTCTCTTTTATTATTATCGGTCTTGGAAATAAATTAGGTCAAATAGAAAATAATTTATTCTCAACAATTTCTTTTATCGGAATTATAACTATATTTCTTTCAATTTATATGTTTTATTATTCAGACAAAATATACAATTTAATTTTTAAAAAAATATTAAAAATAAAAGATAGGGTTAATATTGATGAAGAAATAAAAAATAAAAATTTTAATATACTTCTTATTGGTTGTGATAGAACAGGTTATAGTTTCTTACTAAGTATTAAGGAAAATAAAGAAAAGATTTTAATAATAGAAAATAATTATCAAAAAGTTTTAGAATTAAAAAAAATAAATTATAATGTTATCTATGGTGATATAGATGAATTTGAATTGTTAGATGAAATAAATCTTAAGCAGTTTAAAATAATAATTTCTACAATACCTGATTTTGAAACAAATTTAATACTATTAAGAAGATATAAAAAAGACAATCCCAAAGGAATATTTATTTGTAATTCTAATAAATTTAAAGATAATTTAGAATTATACAAAAATGGAGCAAGTTTTGTTAACTTACCCCATTCTTTGGGAGGAGAAAAAATAGCTGATTTAGTTAATAATTTTGGTTTTGAAATAGATGAATATGAAGCTATTAAAAAAGAAAATTTTGAAAAGATATATAAAATAATTAATTATTTAAAAATTTAATAAATAAAAAATGAATGAAGGTTTAACCTTTGACGATGTTCTTTTAATTCCTAAAGTGTCAAAAATTAATTCAAGAAAAGATATTGATTTATCAATAAAACTTCACTCTAAAATAAATTTAAATCTACCTATTATATCCTCACCAATGGATACTGTTACTGAATCTGAAATGTCTATTTCGATGGCAAGAAATGGAGGCCTGGGTATAATTCATAGATTTTGTTCTATTGAAGAACAAGTAAAACAAGTAAAAAGAGTAAAAAGAGCAGAGAATTATTTAATTGAAAATCCTATTTGCATTTCTCCTCAAGCTACCCTAAAAGAGATAAAAAATAAATCGATAGAATATGATTTTGAAACTTTTTTAGTTGTCGATGAAAATAAAAAACTTTTAGGATTAATTTCTAAACGAGATTATTTCTTAGAAGAAAATGAAAACAAAAAAGCATTTCAATTAATGACTCCTTTTGAAAAATTAATTGTTAGTTATAAGAAAATATCCTTAGCTGAAGCTAAAAATATTTTTAGAAAGTATAAGATTGAAAAAATACCAATAATTGATAAAAATAGAAAAATTGTTGGATTAATTACTTTTAGAGACTTTAAAAATTCTTTAAATAAAAAAGCAAGTCGCGATAAAAATGGTAAATTATTAGTTGGAGCAGCAATTGGAATAAGAGGAGATTATTTAGAACGAGCTAAAGAATTAGTAAGGGCAGGAGTTGATATTTTATGTATTGATGTAGCTCATGGACATTTAGAAAAATCAATTAAAACCATAAAAGAAATTAAAAAATATTTTCCCGATATTCCATTAATTGCCGGAAATATAGCAACAACTGAGGGAGCTAAAGATTTGATAAAAGCAGGAGCAGATATCATTAAAGTTGGCATAGGTCCAGGAAGTGCTTGTACTACAAGAATTATAGCAGGAGTTGGAGTCCCTCAATTATCAGCTATTATTAAAGCTAAAAGTGGATCTAAAAATATACCAATTATTGCTGATGGAGGTTGTCGCAATTCTGGTGATATAGTTAAAGCTTTAGCTGCAGGAGCAAGTGCAGTTATGTTAGGTTCATTATTGGCAGGAACAGATGAATCTCCAGGAGAAATTTTTTATCTTAAAAATAAAAGAGTTAAGGCTTTTAGAGGAATGTCTTCAGCTGAAGCTTATAAAAACAAATTAAAATCTACTAATGATAACCCAGAATATGAACCAATATCAGAAGGAATAAATTATGGTTTTATTGAATACAAAGGTTCAGTTAAAGAAGTTTTAACTAATTTAGAAAAGGGAATTAGATCTGGTTTTTCATATTGTGGAGCAATAAATATTAAAGAATTATGGCAAAGAGCTGAATTTATTAAAATTTCTGATAAAGGATACAAGGAAAGCTTACCTCATACTATTAATTTTCTTGATTAAAATAGCTTAATAAATCTAATTTGTTTTTAAAAATTTTAATAATAGGCTTTTGGTAACTAACTAATTTATCTTTAGCTTCATTTAAATTAAAATATTGAACTTTATCAATTTCTGGTATAGTAATTTTTTTATTAGATTTTGGTGGCCAATTAATAATTATAAATTTTCCCCTCTTGTTTAATGTACTACCAAAATCCTTTTCTAAGATAAAAATATATAAGATTTTATTTCTGCCCCTTACTTCATCTAAATATAAAATTTTATCTTTATCTTCCTGCGATAATTTAAAACTTGTTTCTTCTTCAAATTCTCTAATGGCAGTATTTTTTAAATCTTCATCATCTTTTACCTCACCCTTGGGAATACTCCAGCTATTCAAATCTCTATTATGCCAAAATGGACCGCCGGGATGAACTAAAAGAATTTCTATATTATTAAATTGATATGAATTAGAATTATTTTTAGCTGATATTGAATTTAATAAATTTAACGACTTACCTTTTTCTTTTTTTACTGTTTCAATATAAATATTATTTTTTCTATAGACTAAAATACCAGCAGATTTTTTCATAATTTTTTATATTTTTTTTATCTAAAATAGATAAAAAAACTAATTATTAAGAATAGCTTATTTCTTTTATTTTCTTAATAATTTCTTCTAGACCTGACGATTTATAAATAATTCCTTTTAATCCTAAAGATCTAACAAATTCATCATTTATTTCTTGACCATCATCTGTATATTTAAGGTTGGTAATAATAATAATATTAGGACATTTTGATCCCAGGTCTTTTTTAAGATGAACCAAAAATTCTAATCCACTTATTTCCGGCATTGATATATCTAATAAAACTAAATCGGGTTTAATTTCAATTATTTTAAGTAAAGCTTCTTTGGGGTCATAAAAACATTCTATTTCGAAACCTTCTTTTTTTAGAGCAAAAGAAATTAAATCACAAAATGATTTTTCGTCATCAACTAATAATATTCTATAGGGCCTTTGTTCGGCCATAAAAAAATTATAATTTATAATAGAAAAACAATTTAAACCTTTGTGGATAAATAATTAAATTTTAAATATTATTTTTTTTTAAAAAAATTTAGTAGTAAAATATTATATTATTTGAAAAATAAGATTAAAGATTAAAAATTAAAAAATTATGGTTATTTATGTATAAAGAAAAAAATAAAAAAGAAAAAAGGAAAAGTGAATCAAGAAAAAAGGAAAATTTCTCTCAATTATTAAATCAAGAAATTTTGTCATTTAAAAATTTTAATGAATTCAATCCAACGCAAAATATTTTTGAAGTTAATTTAATGGAAAAATATATAATTAGGGAAATAAAAGGAGAAGATACTTTATTGCTAAGAAAAATTACTGATACAGAAGATTTAATCGATGATAAAGAAACTGAAATAATCGAAGTTTTAAGTTTAAATTTTCCTGAAAGCGAAGAATACAAATTTCCAATAGAATACTGGATAAATTTATGGATAAAATATGGCGGATGGATAGATCTTAATAATCTACCTCAAAAAAATGAGCTTTCAATAAAAGAAGCCAGAGAATTTTTTAGTAAAATTCCTTCAAAAACTGAAGTAATTTTTGATTATTATTTTTCTACTGAAGAAACATTATATAACTTTTGTAAATATAAATCCCAGCATTATTTATCAAGATATATTAGTTTCTTAAATATCCATTTAGAAAACTTTAATTATGATATTGTAGGGATTAATTTAGATTATGAAAGATTTTTAGCCCTAAAAAGATATAAATTATTTGGCCGACCGATTCCTCTTGAAATTCTAAGCTTAGAAGAAATGAATTATTTATTAAGAAATGAAAGATTAAAAGAAGAATACCTTAGTAAAACAACAAAAAGAACATTTAATTGTGATTTAAATATACAAAATCCAACTTCAAATCAATACGCCGGAACTACAAGAATTATATATACAAAATTAAAAAATCCAGAATATTATCCTTATCACATTTTTTTAGGAAATCCTTCTGAAGAAGAAATAATAGAATATATTAAAGTATTATTAATTAAGAACTTAGTTTCATCATTTACCCAAAATCAATTTGATGAAAATACAATAATTCAAAATTTAATTTTCAATTGTCAATTATATAAAATTTTAAAATCTGAAGATAAAATAATTCTTTTACCAACTGTTGCTACAATTCCTACAGCTTTTTTATTTAAATGGCTATTAAGGTATACAAAAAAAGAACTTATTAAAAGAGGTAGAGAAGATTTAGCAGAAAAAATTGTTATTCCTAAATTTTTATTCATCAATAGTGAAAGTATATACTTAAGAGAAAATCTTAGTAATGAAGGAATTATGAATCAAATATTTCAAAATTTAAAAGAAGGATTAACAACTAAAACATTAGATGAAAAATTACAAGAACTAAAAAAAGAAATTGAAGAGAAGGGAAAAAATGAAGAAGAAAAGAAAAAATTAAATTTTTTAAAATATATTATCGAATTTTCTTTGAATCTAAAAAAAAGATTGTATATAGTTAATAAAGAGTTATTTGATGATCTAAATATTGATAACCTAAGACAAAAATTATCAGAATTAAAAATTTCTTTTTTAGATGATGCCACAGGAATGAAAGCTACATATTTTTTGTCCTATACATCTGCTTATTTGGCTATCTTAGATATATTAAAAGATAAACTTAAGAATGATTGGGATAAAATAAGAGATGAAATTTATGATATTTTGGAAAGGGAAATAATGCCCATTCAATTTACAGCTAATTTAGAATCATTAGATTATCAAACTATTTATAATCAAAGTGCTAATAGATTTATTATTACAGAAAGATTGTTTATTGAATTACTTCCAATATTTAAAAGAAAAAAAGAAAAAAAGTCAGAAAATCCAGAAATTATTTTAGAAAAACCAGATATAAAAACAGAAAAAATTTTGCACGACTTTAATACAAAAAAAATAGAAATATTAAAAGAAATATCTAAATATTTATCTCCATTTTTAGCTGACTATATAATCACTTACCCAAATTTAGTTATCCCGAATTAACAAGCTAACAAAAAATTTACTTCCCCTACCTTCGCCTTCTGATTCGGCCCAAATTCTGCCTTGATGAGCTTCAACTAAATTTTTAACAATATAAAGACCTAAGCCAGTACCTCTAATTTCTTTTTTAATTGAAGGATCACGAACAAATTCACCAAAAAGCTTACTTTGTAATTCTTTTGACATTCCAATTCCAGAATCACTAACACAAATTATTAATTCATTATTTTGTTTATAAACACTTACCTTAACCCATCCTTGAGGAGTATATTTAATAGCATTATCAATTAAATTTTGTATGACTTGAGAAAATCTTAATTTATCAACTTTCAAAATTATTTGCTCAAGATTAGTTT
The DNA here is from genome assembly GCA_026004495.1 of Candidatus Parcubacteria bacterium. Classification (GTDB taxonomy): domain Bacteria; phylum Patescibacteriota; class Minisyncoccia; order UBA6257; family HR35; genus JANXCM01. Next base: position 87,984 of record BPJG01000001.1, read on the forward strand.
CAAGACTTAGCTCTAAATTCTTTTCTTTGGCTAAAATAGTAAAATTATTTAAGATTTCTTTAATCAAACTAATAATTTCAACTTCCTCAAAATTAAGGTCCATTTTACCTTCTTCAATTCGTCGATAATCCATAAATTGTTCAATTAAAACCAAAAGCTTATCAACTGAATCTTTAATTTTTTTGGCAAAATCTTTTGCTTGTTCCGGCACATTTTCAATTCCATCAGCAATTAATTCAGCATAGCCTTTAACAACAGCCATCGGTGCTTTTACCTGATGCGACGCAAACGAAAGAAACTCCGATTTAATTCTATTTAATTTTTCCAATTTTTCTCTTAATTCAACTTCTTTTCTTACAGATTGTATAGTTATTAAAGAAACAATTAATATGAAAATAAATATTATTATTCTAATTAAAATTTCGATAAAATTAATGCTTATTAATATTTGGAATGCTGTTAAAATTAATAATATACTAATTAAAATATCAATTAAAATAAATTTAATATTTAAGAATTGATAACGAACTATTGCTAAAAAAGTAAGTAAAATTAGGGGTATAGAATATAAAATACCAAATTGAATATATTTAGCGTTGCCAAATACATTAGGAAATATAAAATTAAAAATTATATGTAAGGTGAAAGTAACCAAAGCTCCGATAAATATTAAGATGGCGGAATATTTTAGATTTGTCTCTTTAACAGAATAAATTTTTTTAATAAAACCAACAAAAAAGCTAATTAACAAACCTATTGTGGTTATACCAAATAATACTATACCAATATTAGTTTTTACGCTTCCTATAGTGCCGTCAGGTTTAAATGAAATAATTTTTTCGAAAACTAACGGCGTTAATGTGAGTATCGAAACAAAAATAGTAAGTGGTAATAAAACATATTTAAAAGTTTTAGAATAATTAAAAGAAATATTAGGAAAAGCATAATACAAATTAAATATTGAGAAAGCGTACCAAATAGCAAAAAACATGTGTATCCTTAAAAAAATAAGTGCAAGGTTATTTAAATGCGGTTGATTGTATAAAAAATTGAAAATACCCCATAAAATAGTGCTTAGACTTAAGAGTAAATATGCAAAATTAGTAGCACCTTTTCTATTTTGGTTATAAATTATAAAACCTAATACTCCCATAGCACTAGCTACCCAACCTAAGATTATAAATATGAAATTTTGGCTCATTTCTTTATGATTATTAAAATATACCTTGATCTGAAAGTATTTTTTAGATCTTTAAAGTCAATACCTAAATTTTTATATTTTTCTTTAATTTTTCTAGTAAGTCTTCTAATAAAGAGATAATATTTCTTGATCCCGATTTTTTTTAAAATTTTTTTTATTTCTGATGGTAAATAAGCTGCTCGAGCTGAATAATAAATTAATTTTTTACTTAGATTATCAGGCGGTATAACCATTTTTAAAAGATAATAAGGTACATCTCTTCTTAAATCTTGAATATAAATTAAACTATTTTGTTTTGTCACCCTTAGCATTTCTTTTATTGCTTTAGAAGTATTTTTAAATTGATGCAAACTATCTTTACACACAACAATGTCAAAATAATTATTAGGAAAATTTAATTTATGAATATCATCTGAGATAAATTTTGTATTTTTGCAACCCTTACAGTTTTTCTTTGCCAATTGAAGTGCAAATTTAGTGTTGTCTATTCCGATAATTAAAGCATTTGGAAACCTTAAAGCAAGCTCTTTGCATAAAAACCCAGGACCACAACCTACATCAAGAATTTTAATTTTTTTATTGGTATCTATTTTTGTTTTGGCAAATTCAATTAAATTATCAACAAGCGGAATTATCCACTTTTTATAATTTATTGTTGACATTTTCTCAAATTCTTTATGCTCATTAATACCCATTTCTTTAGGTTCGGGAATCCTCTTTTTAAAAAATAGTTTTACTTTATTACCCATTTTTGTTTAATACCTGCCTTAAAATAAATTGGATCTTCGTAGGGGTGAAGGAAAATTTCTGGTTCTAATTGTTTTTTATATTTTTCTGAAGCCGTTGAATAAAGATGATTATATTCTGTTGAATGTTTAATTAAGGAGTTTACTACTTCTTTTTTAATTCGTTCTTTTAATTTAAAAGCCGGTTTTATATTCTTTTTCATCTCTATATGAATATGCAATTTTTGATTGTAATTTTTATCATAGACAACTTGCATTGTAAATTTACCTGTAATATATTTTTGTAGTTCTGATTTTAATAAAGCTTGTCTAATATATTCAGGATATAAAATAATTCCAAACAAGGATACAGTAAAGTCAGATCTTTCATAAACATATACGAATGGCAATTTAAGAATTTTATCTTTTATTTTCAACTTCTCAGATTCTTTAAAGATATCGATGCCTACTTCTTTTAATCTTTTTATCATTTCATCAAAATAAATAACCCCTCCATAATCAGGGAAACTATATCTTAGAATAGGAATTGAATCTCCATGTCCCGAGGCCAAGATTAAGCCATCTTTTTCTTCAAACCAAACAATATAAGGATGGTATTGAGCTAAAGTAGGAGTTCTGGTAGCGTCTCTAAAGAGATTTCTAAAAACTTTATCTTTTTCAACAGCAATGTGCCTTATTAGGTTGGAAAAAGCTGTTTCATGTGCCATAGTTCCAAGTTCAACTGTACCATAAATATTGATATTATCATTAAGCATATTTTCAAGATTGACCTTATTAGCGATATACTTTCTAAAGCTTTCAGGAAAGCTTTCAGCAGCATTTAAGATTCTTATTTTGAATTTTTTAAATTGAACCCCGGCTGATACTGCTTCGTCGACTAAATCCTTGACAGAAGGAGGATAACCAACAAGAATTATTTGATCGTAATAAAATGATAGTTTTTGGAAAGTTTTTAATATTAATTCTTTATTTACTCCTATAGGAGCAACTGTTAATGGATATTTTTCGCTGAGTCTGTAGTAAACATAATAATTATGTAACCCCCCAATCCATATACCTAATCCAAAGCTCAAAATAACTAAAGTATTAAATTTATTAATACCCCATTGATTTAAAAAGGCAGTTTCTAGTACATACAATCCCTGTTCATCCAAATTTTCTCCTCTAATAAAATAAAAAGGCTCACCAGTAGAGCCCGAAGTTGCTGAAATTGTTGTTAGATTTAAATTTTCATTTGGATAGAGTTGTTGATAAGGATATTGGCGAAGATAATTATTTTTATTCATAATTGGTAATTTAGCTAAGTCTCTAAAACCAGTAATTTCTCGATAATTAATTCCATTTTCTTTTAAGAATTGTTTATAAGCTGGTGTTGTTTCAATGGTAAATTTTACTAGTCTATCTATTTGTTTTTTGCCTAAATTCAACCAATAATCAGGTGGTCGTGTTTTTAATTCCTTCAATCTTTTATCTATGTTTTTGGGATATTTAAAATATATAAATTTTTTGTCCATTATGTTTCCCATTGTATAAAGGGTGGTTTTTTAACCGAGATGGCCGATGGTGGATCAGCTTTTCCTATTCTCATTACTGCGGTTAAAATATAATTATTTTTATCTACTTTAAATAATTCACATAATTTTTGATAAGAATTATTAATAATGTTTAGCTCTTCTTCATTAAAAATATTTTTGTTTCCAAAATTAGCCTGTTGCCAAAAGAAAAATATTCCTGTAATTAGATGACAAGCTAAGTTTAACTTTGTAGCTCTAAGCCAAATATTTTCTATAAGCCTACCAAGATTTATAAATTCCTTATCATTATTAATAATAGAAAAACCAATCATTGTGTTAGTAGCTGAATACATTTTAACTGTGTCTTTATAAATAGTTCTTACGATTCCTAATTTCTTCATTAATTTAAAGAAAGTAGTATTCCTTAAAAGTTTAATCATTAATATTTGAGGTGGTTTAAACTCCATTGTTTTGATATATAATCCCCTTTCTCCCTTTTGAGCTTTTTCTTTATCAAAAATGATCTCATTAAAAAGCAATTTTCTAAGATGGTCATTGTTAAAATTCAAATAAGTGTCATAAGCCAATAAACTGCCAATTTCATTTATTAAATCACCTTCAATTATTGAAACCTTACAATTAGAGAAAAAATTAACTTCATTTAATAAATATTTTTTTTCTTCTTCTGTTAAGGCCTCTTTTTTGTAATGGTTTCTATTGGTTGTTCTTTTTTTAATATATTCATATAAGTCATCTTTCTCTTCAACGCCTGACTTTTCTAAAATAATTGAGGCTATGATATTATTTTCAAATTTCTCATTTATTGTTATTATGGGATTTAATTTATAATGCTTGGCTGTAATTACTATATTTTCAATTAAAGCCCCACAAGCAATTAAAGTACCTCTATTATTGTAATTTAATATTGGATGATCTTTTTCTGGTAAATATCTTATTTTTATCGTATTTTGAGAAGCAATAAATTCCCATGGTTGAGAATTGCTTCCAGATGGAGCATTTAAGCTTTCTTTTAAAATATTTTCTATTAAAGATTTTTCAGGCATTTTTATTAATAATATTTTACAGCATATAATCAATATTTACAATTTTTTTAATTTTTTGAGGAAATATTTTTGTTGTTTTTTAAAATCTTTAGGTAAAATCGATAACATTTTATCAATATTTAATAAAATTCTTCCTTCTTTAATTTTTCCACCAAGAATAATTTTTTTTGATAAATAAGAAACAGCTACACCGCATAAAGTTGCAGCATTACCTAATTGTGGCCAAGAATAAATTGTTTTTCCAACTTCTATTAATGAATATAACATTCTTGGCGTTGCTAAATTAGCGCCTGCAATTTTGGCTGTAATCTTTATCATATCTTGAGGATTTAAATTTTTTAGATTTTCGGAAGATAAATTTCCCAAAAGACCATGAAGAATAGGATAATTAGGATTTAAATCGTATCTTTCGATGTCAATTAAAATATTATCGGCATGGTCTGTTGCCATAATTACAGGAATTCTATATTTTTTAGCTTTCTCTCTTATTTTTATTTTGAGATAGAGATTATCCATTTCTTCAATTAAAACATCAATTTTAGGTTTAAGTAAAAAATTATCTATATTTTTATAAGTAATACCTTCTGAATAAATTTTCAAGCTTGCATAAGGATTTATTTCATAAATTTGTTGAGCACAATAAATTGCTTTATTAATTCCAATCGACGAAATAGGATAACGTAATCTATTTAAATTAGATAAAGAAATTTCATCATTATCAGCTATTTTCATATATCTAGCTCCACCTATCATTGCGAGTGTTAAGGCTATATGAGAACCCACACTAAGACCTGCTATCCCTATTCTTGATTTATAAAACTTTATTTGTTCATCTTTGGTTAGAAGGTAAATATTTCTCGCAGTTTTAGTTTCAAAAAATTCTTTTTCATCTAAACAGTGAATTAATTTTTTATTCCAGGGGAAATATATCCATTTACCAACTTTATCTAATGTTTTATTTTTTAATTTTTTCTTTAAAAAATTTTCAAAATCTTGTTGATATTCTTTGATAAATTTATATTTAGGATTTTTAATTAAAAAATAATCTTCTAATTGTTTTTCGTAATTATCTATGATTTCTGATGGGTTTAATCTCTTTTTTAATAGCTCTAAACTTATATGATGAGCGTTAAAAATTAATGGCTTCATTGTCTAATTTGAATATTATTTTAAATTATATCACAATCAATATAGTTTTTAAAAAATTATTTATTTTTTACTTATTTATTTCTCAATTTCTTAAGAAATTAAGAAAAACAAAATTTTCTAATTTAATACATACGATGTCTTATTAATTTTTTTCATTATTCATCTCTATAGCAGAAAATAATGAAAATGCTTTGGAGTTTTGGAAAAATAATAAAAACTTTGAATAAGGAGGTAAGACCATGAGAGCCGTTCGAGTTGAAGAGCTAGAAATAATTTGTCACGAAGTAAGGCGCCGGATGTTCCAAACCATCCTCAATGCGGGAAGCGGTCATCTCTGTAGTTCGTCTTCCTCTGTGGAATGCATTTTTAGAAGTCTACAGAAATTTATAAATCTATATGTCTTCTGTTTAATTTGTTTTGGTAATGTAAAATCCCATTCAGAATCTATACCCGGAGAACTGAAAGTATAAAGAAGTGATAGTCTGCTGTTTATAGAACTAGTAATTTCAAGAAGATGAGATAGAGTCATCCCATATCCGATAGAAGCAGAAACTGGTTTCTGGCTATTGTAATTGATCCCAAAAAGAAGTATTCTGCTGTCGATAAATTGTGTGGTAGTAAAATTGCTTCCGTGTATATTCTTTTGCCTACCCAGTTTTGTAGATGCCTCTCGACAAAAAATATATCAACGGCTAAAATTTATTGCTAAATTGAATAAAGCTCGTTGGCAATTGATGAAACCTTTTCATTTGGGTTTTTTATTTTGTGTAAAAACTCCTTGAAAACACCTCGCGCATTTGACTGATTGATTTCTAAATTTTTTAAGTAAGGGTATATTGCATTAAAAATACTAAGAAATTCTGAGTCAAACATTTGATCTATAACGCGGTCGCTCATGTTTGTACCAATTCAATTATATCTCTCAAATGACCATTCGTCGTCTAGTTTTTCTAATGAGTCAGCAACCATGGCTTTTGCACCTGGAGGCGAAAATTTTTTTCATTTAGTTGCTTTACAGCTGGATCTTTGAATAACGGGTTAGGATAATTTAATGATTTTTCTCCGTTATGTTTAACGATAAATCTTTTCTCCTTGTAGATATCAAAGACCGAACGAACGAATTCCTGATACAATTTGTTGTTTGTATTGAAGTAATTGTCGTAATCACAGCTTATCTGAATACTTTTCAAATCTTTCAGAATTACATCGCTAAAATAATTCAGAACGCTTATTGGTTCAGTAAATTTATACAAGTGACTTTTCGGGATCTTATAAAAATTGAAAATAAGATCTAATGTTCTTTGATCTGTATCATTTAGTTTTCGTTTTTGTAGAAAATTTGATACTGCATTGGCAATTTTAAAAACGGTAGAACCGCTATAATGCATGCAAATTGGGAATCGAACAGAAAATCCCTGTTTTCGTTTCCATCTAGCCCAAACGTCAGCCAATACAAAAATCCTTGCATGACTTAAACTCAGCGGGCACACCGGATGCATGTGAGCAATATCAATAAAATATTTTTTATCTTCCATAGCTTATATAAATAACGGTTTTATTTTTTCAAAAATTTTTCGGTGCCCAATTTCGTTAGGATGAATACCATCTTCGGAAAGCAACCCTAGATAATCAGACCTTAGCCATTCTTCAGCAATACTCAAAAAGGCGATATTCTTTTTTTTACACTCATCGCCAATGATCTTTTCATACGTTACGATTTTTTCATTCAAAAAATATACATTGTCCAATGGTGTTGTTTTTCGTTCGTCAACCGGGGTTAAACCAACGAAAATAATGTGATTGGTGTATTTACTTGCGTTCTTAATGAGAAGTCTTATATTGTTTTTGAAGCCTTCTGCATTTGTAATAGGGTTGTCTATGGATTCGACGCATTTTGTATCGTTGATACCTACTGCGAAAATGATAGAGGAATGATCGTCGGGATAAATTTTTCTACATCTTGCTTCAGCCTCAATTGGAAGTCGTTTAATAACTTCATTGGTTGATTCACCCGAGATGCTTAAATTATGGGTAAGAGTAAAATCTTTATCTTTTTTATCAAATTGTTGAATTAAAAGAGAGGGCCAAGATTTTATTTTTTCCACTTTTCTACCCGCCGCTATGCTGTCTCCAAAAATTAGTATGTTGTACATTAATTATTTTAAATTAAGTTTAATTTTTTATTTGTACGAATTATCTAATATAATAATGACCTAATTATAACTTAAAAATCAATAAATTTAAAAAGGAAAGGGAAAGATGGTGATCCAAGAAATATAGAAGTGCGTAAGTCCTCAAATCGCACCCCTTTTTCATTACTTTGAATGATTAACTTATATTTTTTGAGGTTCCAATAAGTCTTTATAAAGTTTCTTATTGCTTCTCGTCTGATTTGTTCTATAATCTTTTCATAATAATTATCTAGAAATAATTTCTTAAAATAAAATAAAGCGTAAAGATTATCAAGAAAATAATCTCGAGGATCATCCATAACCAAATTGTTTCTATTAATCAAATATTTTTTAATTAACTTAATTTCTTCAACTTCAGGTAGAATTTTTATTTCATTAAAAATAATATTTAAAATCTCCCTAATATTTTTTAGATCACTGCTAAATTCTATATAAACATAACCAAAATTATTGCCAGCTAGATAAGATCCAGAATAAACATCATAAATCAGACCATTTTCTTGTCTTAAAATTTTAAATAATCTACTATTTTGCGGACCAGCTAATGTATTTAAAATAACCCCTTGTAAAATTGAATTCTCAACCCCAGTTTTTCTACTAATAGAAGGAATAATTAGACTAACACTTATGGTTTTTAGGTTGTGGTTGTGATTAAAAGCAAAATTTTTATTAAACCAATCTTTAGAATTAATGTGGATATCAATAGCTTTGGGATTTTTCTCAATATTATCAAATTGTTTATTCAATATATTTTTTAATTTATTAATCTTAAAGCCCCCTGTTATTGCTAAAATCAATTGACTTCTCGAAATAATCTAATACAGTTACTACTGTCCCTTCTTTCGCCATCAAGGAAGATTCGTAACCTCCGCCACAACCGCATTCTATGCATTTTAAATTTATAAAATTTCCTATTATCGATTTATAGTGATTATTTAATGCTTCGTTACAATAAAAATCCCATTTATCATTAATTTCAAATATATCGCCATGTTTTTTATAATAATTTAATCATTTTTTCCCAGTGATTATCCCAAAAGCGTCTTTCATCTAAAGCAAAGTCTTTTCGATGAAAAAATAATAAATCTATTATTTTTGTTAGCCATCTGTTAATCATTTTTTTATTAATCTTTTTATTATTTTTAGGGGCCTAAAATTTCTACTTATTTCTTCAAAATTTTTTTTACATATATCTCTATTATCTTTTGGGTAGTTACAAAGATAAATATCTAAAGTAAGGTAATTCAATTCAGGCCAAGTATGAATAGTAATGTGAGATTCAACCAAGCTAATCGGATCAGTGAAACCACCAGCAGAAAATTTATAATAAAAGGATCCTAATTCGTGTATATTATATTTTTTAACAATGTTGTGAATGTATTTTTTCGTTTGATTTAAAGATTTCAGTTCTTCAACTTCTTTTGTGGTAATTTCTCCTAATATATGAAGTCTGGTAAATGGTCCGTTCTTGTTTTATTCATACACATCCTTTTATTGAATGATAACTAATGTGTTCCTTTTTCTACAATTTCAAAAAGGTTTTTTGAGCAATCAATTACGGCCTTAACACCTAATGGTATTGTAAGTATAGGATCAGTATGGCCTATATCAACATTAGCAAGAATTGGAAATTTATAACCAGTAGTTCTTATTTTAACTAATCTTATGGCTTCTTTTTTTTCTTTATCAGAATAACCAAAAAACCTTCCAATTATCATTCCTTTGACTTTTTTAAAAATACCAGATAACTCAAGATCAGTTAAATAAGAATCTATATTTTCTATTCTTTCTCCTCTTGTAAAGTCATTATCACTCTCTGGTATCTCCCAAAAAAGAATTTTGTTAGTAAAATCAGGCCAATATTTTGTCCCTCTTAAATGCATCATTGAAGTAATACAGCCACCCAAAATTGGTCCTTCTACTTTACCTTGTTTTAACCATTGCCAACCTTTGTTCTTTTTCATTTTTCTTGGTCTTCTTAGATCTTCTTTTTTAAACCAATCAAGAATTTCATAGGTCCAACAAGAAGAAGGCTTAATCACACCGATAGGTTTGTCTTCCATTAATGCTTTTTTAAAATATTCTTCAGTATAAGGGAGTATTCTTGGGTTTTCTGCAAATTGAGTAAGAGCTGCTGGCCCATAAAATGTTATTAAATTTGCCTGGGTATAAAACGCAAAATGTAAAACTGTAGCGTCGGAATAACCAACAAAAATTTTTGGGTTTTTCTTTATGAGATTAAAATCTAAATATTTTAAAACTTGATTAGAGTGATTTCCTCCTATAAAACAAATTATTGCTTTAACTTCTTTATCTTTAAAAAATAAATTAATATCTTCTGCTCTTTCCTTAGGCGAACCGGCAGTATAACCAGTAATATTTAAAGCATTTTTACCAATTTTAACTTTAAATCCCATATTGTTTAACATTTTAATAGCTCTTTTTGTTCTGTGTGGTACTAAACCAGCAAGTGGGGCTGATGGACTTATTAATCCGATTGTATCTCCTAATTTAAGTTTTGGTGGTTTAATTAATTTCATACCTATTTTAAAGCTATTGGAAAATTATGGATGAATTTGACCCTCTACACATAGGAATGGTTTTGTTTCCCAGATAAAAGGTAATTTTAAAATTACCTGGATAAATCTTTCTATCCCCATTCCCCAACCGCAGTGAATTTTTTGTTTTTTTACTACTCTTGAATCGATATATGGTTGATAATCTGTATAACATAGCCCCTTTATATATAACAAAATCTTTGTCTTTAATAATATCTAAAATTACTCCTCTTAATTCATTGTAGGCTATATCAGTGCAGTCAGTTATAAAAACAATTCGCTTTTTCATAATTAAATTAAATTTAAATTAATTATTCGTTTTTTATCAAAAAGTTTTTTAAAATCGTGTCCAATCTTGTCCATCAAAAAAACTTTTGCTTTAGAACATTTTGTTCTTTGAAAAAAAATAGAACTGGTGTAGTTAATTGTTTCATCTGATTTACCGTGAAATATAATGATGTTAGGGTAATTTTTATCCATTTTGATAAAAGAGTCAGCCTCCTTGCCGGAAAAATATTTATCCCAACATTTATTTTCTATTCCCCTGAAAGCAAATTTATAACCTCTTCTAAGAAATTCGAGGAAAGATATATTGAATTCATAAAATGCTTCTATATTTTTTGGGTTTTCTAGATATGCTAAAACCTCTTTTTTATGTAAAAATAGTAAAGGAGCAAATAATAAAACATTCTTTACATCATTTTTGGATACTTTTGCAGAGATAACCGGATTACCAGCAAAACTGTAACCAATTAAATGTAGATTTTTGTAATTCCAATATATCTCTTTATTGTCAAAAGTTTTTATCCCTTTTTTCTTTTTTACGAACTCAACTGCTAATTCTACAGTTTTTTTGCAGTTCTTATAGGTAAAACTGCCTCCACTTAACCAGCTTCCCAGATAATAAACGCTGAAGAAAGCAGTTTTTTTATCTACCTTATCAATAAAAAAATCTTTATCGATTATTTGCGGTAACCCAGGGAAATAAATAAAAATATTTTCGACATTTACCTTGCCATTGTTAAAACTATCTTTTGTATAGTAGAAATGCAGTGCTACATTTTTATAGATAAAAAGTTCTAATTCCATATTTTTTTAAGCTAATAAATATTTTTCCCTTTACCGCATCGATAATAATTTTTTTATTTCTATAGTTATCAATTTTTCCTTTGATTATTTTTGATTCTACAAGACAAAAAATATTAAACTCTCTCGCTATGACTGCTATGTGTAAAAGAATGCCTCCAGTTATTATTAATCCATTAATAAATGGAATTTTTTTAATCAACGAAATGTCCAGATTGCGTTTTACTAAAACAATATCATTTTATATTTATTTTATCATAATCTTCAATGTTTTTAATTATTTTTAAAAATCAACTTGCGATACCCTTGTAAGCAATATTTCCTGTTCCTATGATTTTACTTTTGTCAAAAGTATAATTTATAATTTGGGGATATTTGTTCAGAGTTGTAATATTTCTACTTTGGAAAATATAAATTTCCTTACCGTCCCATCCCCATTCAATATCTAAGTATTCCCAAATATACCTTCAAGATTTAATGCTATCTTTGACAATTTTTTCAAAAATTTAGATTTCAGGTTATTTATTTTGGCTTTTTCAATTACCTTGATAATTGGTTTTTTATGACAACTAACAACAGAATCTCCCAAGTCTTGGGTATATTCTACAATCATCTTATTGATATTTTGATTAAATGGATCGGCAGTAAATATCACTCCCGCAACACCTACGGGAATCAATTCTTGAATGGCAATAGCCATACTTTCAAATTCCAGTCTGATATCATTTATTCGCGCGTATATTTTAGCATTATCACTAAATAAAGATCGATAACATAATATAATTGCCTTTATAATATTTTCTTCCCCTTTTATATTTAAGAAGCTTGAATATTGACCAGCAAAGCTGAAAAAAGGGGGGATCCTCTACCCACACTTTTCTTTGATTATTTTTATTTTTTTGGATTTAGTTCCTACTTCTAAATTATCATAATCTTCTATAAGTTTTATATTATGGTAAATGAAATGTTTATCACACATTAGCTTTAAAACCTCTTCTTTTAAAAAGTTCCTTTCATCTTGGATTAATCAAATATTATTTTATAGGTCCTTATTTTTCCCAACGATAAATAGTAATATATCTAACATTAAGTAATTTCGCTATTTCAATTGTGGTCAAATAAACGTTCTTATTTTTCATACAATTCATATCATTAAATGACTTTGTTATACTTATAATATAATTGCTGAACACTTTGCTAATGGTTTAGTATAATAATAGTAAAGGTCGAACACATCACAAACTATCTACTAAAACAGTTATCATAACTAATTATAATAAAAAAGCTTTTATTCAAGAACAAGGGTCAAATGTTCTTGACATGGGCGGATTAAAAATAAAAATCAAAAATTAGAAGAAATAGAGAGATTAGAAGAAATAGAGAGATTAGAAATCAAATATCTTTACATCAGACCTTGACGACCTCATAACGAGTTTAATAAAAGGGCTATCTAAATATGGAAAAAGATATTTTAGATATGTTTTATTAGTTTTAGATGATAAATAGTTTTATATAATAAAATATTTATATACAAATGAATGATTACTATAAAATATATAATTATTTTTTGACCGCCATTAAAAAAGATAATCCTTATGGTACTCCCCCAAAAATTAGTGGAGGAAATACAAAAAATATTAAAAATGCTTTATTAAAATTTTTAATTACCCTCGAAAAAATAACAACTTCGTCAAAATTAAAATATCAAGATATTTCTATATTTGTTTTAACTGACCCCAAATTTTTCTTTCCTCATAAAAAATCGAACATTACATTAGATGATTATGGAGCGCATTTAAAAGTAAGTACCAAGGGTTTGTTGTATCAAATCTTTCAAGCTTTGGATTTATCTAGACATTTTAATTTAGTCATAAAATTATATAATCTACTTTCAGATTTACATTTATACTTATCAATGAATGATATCCCCTCAGTAGAAATATATAAAAATAAAACTTTGAAATTATTGAAAAAGTTAAAAGAATTGGTAATTTGAGAGTTGTTCTAATGAATTTTCAAGAAATTTTACAAAATTTAAACTTGACGGAGGAGTATTTTGATATTCAAAGAAGGATAAAAAAATTTAAGAGTTGATCAAATTTGTTCTTTAAGTGAATTGGTTGGGGGTCAAATTTAAAAGGTTAAATTTAAAAGAGAAGATTTAGAAAAGATAGCAAAATTAATTAAAGAAACAGACTCTGTTAATTTAGATACTATAATAACAGAAGCAAATTCAATTAAAGATCTTATTTTTTGGTTAGAAATTTTTGAAAAATATAAATAAATGTATATTTCTCAGGGTAGATTTTGTTATATTGAAGAACTAACAACAGCCAATGATAAAGAATTATTTGAATTAATGAAAGAAAATGAAGAAGAGTATAGAAATTTAATTAGTGATCAACCCCTACCTCAAACTTATGAAGAATTTCGGGAAACATTGAAAACTTGGTTTACTCATGGAAGAAATTTTCAGTTTTTAGTCAGAAAAAGAGAAGGAGACAAAGTTATAGGTACTTTTTTCTTTTATTTTTGGGATCAAGAAAATAAAACAACTAAAATATCAGCCTATTTTATTCCTGAAGTAAGAAAGACACCATTAATTGAAGAAGCATTAGGATTAGCTTTGATGTTTGCTTATAAAATAATGCATGTAGAAAAAGTAGAATTTTATGTTTATAGAGAAAACACTGAAATGCTTAACTTAGTTAAAAAATATAAGATTAATAAAGTATGTGAATCTCAAAGCGAAGTTAATCCTGAAAGAACATTAATAAACTTAGAAATCTCAAAAGAACAATTACAAGAAATATATAAAAAATTAAGAAGATTTTATGAGAGAAAGATAAGGTAAAAACCTGAATTTTTCTTAAATTTTTAACCTCCATCCAACCCCTGATAAATTGATTCTTGACCCGAATCCCATTAGAAGAAGCAAAAAAATTTATTCCATTTTGAAATTAAATTTAAAATAAAAGGTTATAAATAAAGAAAATTCTTGAATTAAAAAGTTTGATTTTAAGTAAAAAATTAAAAAAAAGAAGTATATAATATATAAAAAATTTTTCAGTTGATTAAAAAAGATTAAGAAAAGAAATTATTTGAATCAGTTATTTATGGAAAAAAGAAACATTCTCAATAAATATCAAAAAAGATATATTTTCTCAAGATAACTTAAGTAAAAATTTCTATTTAACTGGTGGAACAGCCTTATCAAATTTATTAGTAACTTTTTATTTAAATAATAAAATTGATGAAAATTTAGATTTTTATATCAGAAATTGATTTTACGTGATAAAATAATTACATATATTTTTTTTAATAAATTATAATTTTTTATGATAAAAGAATTTAAAAGAGATCAACATAAAAATCAAACTTTATTTGAAAGATTCTTTGAATATAGACAACAAATAAAGAATTTATTTTTTCTATTAAAAAGAATTTTAACGATACCTATTATATACTATGATTATCCGAGTGAAAAGATAAAAAATAGTCTTCAAAGAATTATTGACAACTTAGAAAAGAAGTACCCAGGTGATCAATGTCGTAAATATTTAACCTATCTTTTACTAAAAGAAAATATAATTGGAGAAAGGGGAATAGTTCCTAAAAAAAGTGAGATTGAAAAGTTTGATTTTAAAGGCGAAGATTCTATTATTTATCAACTACAATTATTTATTAAAAACTGGCAAAAAGAAAATGAGGAAATAATAAAACTTAGAAAAGAAAAAAATTTTAAGTCATATTTAGAATTATTAAAATTAACCGAGAATAATTTAAAAAATAAAAAAATTTTAGATATTGGAACAGGAGAAAATTATTTTATTGACTATTTATATGATAAAGAATTAACAAGTGGTTCTTATGGGTTAGATATTAAACCTCCAATATTAAATGAGGGACATTTTTTTATTGGTAAATTAGAAGAATTATCTTTTCAATCGGAATCCTTCGATTTGGTCACTTGTGTAAGTTCTTATCCTGGAATTTTTGTTTTTGAACTAATAGAATCAGAAGAAGTAAATGAATTAAATGAAGAAAAAATAAGAGAATTAATTAGGCAAGGATTAGAAGAAATGCTAAGAGTAACTAAAAAAGGTGGTGAAATAAGAATTACTCCATTTGCAAAAGAAATTATTTTTGATGAAGAAAAAATTAAGAAATACAAAAAAATTTATGAAAGATTAATTAAACAAAAAAAGCTAAATGAAATTATAATAGAGGAAATTGAAAATTATTGTAAGGAAACTCAAGCAAAATTAGAAATGGAATTTCTTAAAAAAGAAAAATGTCCTATTTATATTAATAAAGATAACCAACCATTTAAAACAAAAAATTATTATATTGCTAATAATTATGTAATTATCATTAAAAAATAAAAAAAGAATAAATTTACTCTTGACAAATTTTTTTATTGAGGTATAATTATTATCGGCTCTAACCCCTATGTCCTCGTCTCTGATATGGAATGGAAGCTCCTGCTTCCATTTTTTTTTATTCGTGTATTAAATTTAGATTTTCATGATATAATAATTAAAAAAATATCTTGACAAATTTTTTTATTGAGGTATAATTATTATTAGTCTTGCCATAACCGTATCCGAATCACCTAAATTTGGAAGCTCCTGCTTCCATTTTTTTTATTCGTGTATTAAATTTAGATTTACATGATATAATAATTAAAAAATAAAACTTTTTATGTTTTTAAATAAATTTTATAATATAAAAAAATAGAAAATGGATAAAACTTTAAGGAATTCAATCATAGTTTTTTTATTTTCCTTTTTAATAATATGTTTTTGGTTTGCTTATGAATACTCAAAAAATGTTAAAGTCAAAAGATTAATTACTGTAATCGGCGAAGGGGAAGAAATTGTTACGCCTAACATTGCCGAAATAAGAATTGGAATAATTACGAAGGGTGAAGATTTAAAAACTATTCAAGAAGAAAATGATAATAAAATAAATAAAATTATAGATTTTATAAAGTCAAATGGAATTGATAGTAAAGATATTAAAACAGAAAATTATACAATTCATCCAGATTATGATTATAATACTTATCCTTCTCAAATTATTGGCTATAGCATAAGTCAAAATTTGAAAGTTAAAATTAGAGATTTGAATAAAATAAGCAATATTTTAAAAAAAGTAGTGTCTGAATATGGTGCTAATGATGTTTATGGACCTGATTTTACTGTTGACGAAATAGAAAATTATTTAGAAAAAGCAAAAGAAAAAGCAATTTTAAATGCCAAAGAAAAAGCTGAAAAAATTGCAAAAACAGCTGGAGTTAAATTAGGTAGAATAATAAGTATAAGCGAATCTTCAATATCTGGTAGAGACTTAAGTTCATTTTATAATTCCGCTGGTCGAGGAGGTGGTGAGTATATTATACAATCATCTCCCAAAATAGAACCTGGGTCTCAAGAAATAAAAACTCAAGTAAGCGTAATTTTCGAAATTAAATGAATATTCTTTAAAAAAATAAATATTTTAAAATAGTAACCTAAATAATTATTTACTTATATTTGCTTTTATAAAGTAAAGGGGCGGCTAAAAAAATAGAAGAGTAGGTACCAATAACAATTCCAATCTGAATTGATAGAATAAAAGGTCTTAAATCTTGAATTAGAATAGATAGAGGTACAATAGATATAATTGTAGATAGTGAAGTAAAAATAGATCTTCTTAATGTCTGATTAATACTTAAATTGAATATTTCAGCAGTATTTTTGCCTGTCTTTAAAATATTTTCCCTCAAACGATCGAAAACAACAATTGTATCATGTACAGAAAAACCAGCAATAATTAATAAGGCAGTAATAAATCTAAAATCTAAATCAAAATTATAAAACTTAGAAAGAAAAATATAAAAACCAGTTGTAGCTATAACATCATGAAAAAGAGTAATAATAACAATAAAACCCAAGAAGAAAGGGGAAAATTGATTTTTTAATTTATAGAAAGAAAAAGAAACATAAGAGCCAATTGCTAATAAAACCAAAACAATCATTAAAAATGCCTTACGTCTTAACTCTGAGCTTAAGCTACTACTAATAGATTCAAATTTTATCTGTTCACTTTGATTATCTCGATTTTTAATTTCTTGCCAAACAATATTTAAATCTTGTTGACTCTTAATTATATATCCCTCTTCAGTTGGATAATAAATTGCCTTTAATTTTAAATTATTAATAATTAAAGGAACATCAGCTTTGGTTTTAATTTCAAGAATATTGCCACCAACTAAATCAATACCTAAATTAGGATTAAAAAGATAAAAACTTAAAACTCCAAAAATAACTAAAATTAAACTTAAAAAATAAAAATAATAACGATATTTAATAAAGTCCATATTATAAATTTAATTTAACATATAAGAAAATTTAATTATAACTTAATTCTAAATTATTTTAAATGATTTCAAAAATTTTTATAATTAAAATAATTTTAAAAAAATCGATAAAAATGATTATAAAAAAATTAAAATAATTATCAACAATTATTAGTTAGTAAATTAAATAAATAAATAAATATGTAATTTTTTTATTTTATATAATTAATACAACATTAACCATAATACTCTATAGAGTTTACACTTCCAAAAAAAGCTTTAAATATTTTTTAAATAGACGGGTTTAATCAACTAAAAAAAGAAGAGAATGTAGGGCGAATAATTAATTTCTAAATTAAAAGAAGACTTAAAAAACCTAAAATCAGATTAAGAAATAAATTAAAAAATAAAATATACTTCATTATTTGGTTAAATCAATAAAAATTTTTATTATAGAATAGTTGAAAAATAAAAATAGTAAAAATAAAAATAATTCTCATTAAAATGAATATAAACAAAGAAATGACATAATTCAGATTATTTTTAATATAATTTCTCTTTCTCTTGGTCCGTCAAATTCAATTAAAATTACTTTTTGCCAAGTTCCCAAAATTAAGTTCTTGTTTTCAAATGGAATAAAAAGAGAAACACCAATAAGTGAAGATAAAAAATGATCGGGAAAATGTTCAGGATTATGAGGATGAATATAATTTGCTCGAGGGGTAATTTTTTCAAAGGCAGTTAAATAATCTTTATTAGCACCAGGGTCTAGATCAGCAACAGTTAAAGCGCAGGTTGTATGTAGGGCAAAAAGGAAAACTAAGCTATTTTCTTTTTCTTGGTTGGTTAAAATTTTATTTATTTCTTCAGTAATATCAATAATTTCTTTTTTTTTATTAGTTCTAATAATTAATTTAAACATTACTGATTTATCTCTTCATTAATTTCAATAATTTTAAATTTTAATTTATCAGGATCAATATTTAGAACTTCAATAGATTTAGGCAGATTAATTAGATTATTTCTATTAATAGAAATATTATAATTACTAGGCTCTAAATCAGATAAATCAATTACTGCTTTAATATTTTCAGTTTTAAAATTTTTAAAATCAAGTTCATTGCCAGAAATTAAAACTTTTATTTTTGAAATATTTAAATTAGACACACTTAAATTATCTTTAAGGTTAATAAATTCAATTGGAACTTCAACGATTTTTTGAATCTTTGTTTTGTTATAATTATTAACTATCCAAATTGAAAAAGAAATAAATAAAGCTAAAAAGCCAAAACCAATATTTTTTATTATTTTGCTATAATCAGACTTAAAAAGATCATTAAAGGAATTTTGAAAATAATAATTTTTTAATTCTTTTATAATCTTGTCTTCGCTAATATTAAAAAATAATTTAGTATCTTTAACAAAAGAAATTTTTCCAGTTTCTTCAGAGATAATAATAATTAAAGCATCAGATGATTAAGATAAACCTATGGCTGATCTATGACGAGTGCCTAATCTTTGATTATAATCATAAAAATCAGGCAACGGTAAATGAGCTGAAGCATATTTAATTTTATCATTTTTAATAATAATTGCGCCATCATGGAGCGGTGAGTTTTTATTGAAAATAGTTATTATTAGTTCTGTGCTTATTTCACTGTTAAGTAGCTTTGCACCTTGGATAATAGAATCTAGAGTGATATTTTTTTCAAAAACTAAGATGGCTCCTATTTTATTTTGAGACAAATATTTTATAGCATTTAAGATGTTATCAATTAAAACATCTTTATTATTGAGATTTTTCTTTCTTTTTGGTACAATAATAGCAATCTGTTCTAAAAAAATCCTAAGCTCTCTCTGAAAAATTACGATTAAACTTAAAATTACAAAAGGTAGATAAAATTGAAGCAAATTTTTAGTTAGAGTAAGGTTTACCCAATTAGCTACAAGAAATAAAAATACAAGAATTGAAAAACCAAAAATGATTTTATAAGAACGTGTTTTATTAATTATAGATATAGTAAAAAATACAAGAATACTTAATAAGAAAATATCTATAACATCTTTAATATAGATATTTTTAATTAAATAAATTAATTTTTGATAATCAATAAAATTATTCATTTTAAATTATATTATAATTAAAAAATTGAAATGCCTGAGCTTCCTGAAATTGAAACTATTAAAAGATATTTAGAAAAAGAAATTATAGATCAAAAAATAAAAAATATTGAAATTTTTAATAAAAGAAGTTTTAAGGGTAATAAGAAAAATATTCAAGGAGCGAAAGTTATAAGACTCGAAAGAAAAGGCAAAGTGTTAGTTTTTGTTTTAAGTAATGGTTATAATCTGATGTTTCATTTAAAGATGACAGGACAAATTTTATTTTTCAATTTCTTAAAAAAATTAGCAATAGACAAATCAACGAGAGTTATTTTTATTTTAGATAATAGCTATCTTGTTTTTAATGACATTCGTAAGTTTGGTTGGGTAAAAGTTGTTGATGATAAAAATTTAAGAGAAGAGATAAAAAGGTTGGGCATTGATGCTTTAAATTTAACTTTTGATAATCTGAAAAGAATTCTAAATAACACTAAAAGGCCAATTAAATTGGTTTTAATGGATCAAGCAAAAATCGCTGGAATTGGAAATATTTATGCAAACGAATCATTATTTTTAGCTAAAATTAATCCTCAAACTCCAGCAAATAAAATATCTGAAGAAAAAATAAAAGAATTATTAAAGGCAATTATAAAAATTTTGAAAAAAGCAATTAAATATGGAGGGACAAGTTTTAGTCTTTACCTCAAACCAGATGAGTCTAAAGGAAAATATCAAGAAAAATTTTTAGTTTATAAAAGAGAAGATAAAAAATGTTGGCGATGTCATAAAAATATAAAAAGAATAATTTTAGGAGGAAGAAGTACTTTCTATTGCCTTAATTGTCAAAAATTATAATTTAAATACTGCAATTAATTAATTTTTTCAATTAATCTTTGTTTTAATCTAAACCTAATTCTTCTATAGTTTTATCTAAATATTGTTCAATTGAATCTTCACCAGGGAGATCAATATCTTTAATTTGTTCCTCAATTGGCGTACTGCCTATTAAGATATGGTAAGCCGAGTATTTTAATAATTCATCTTGTCCATATTTTTCTTCAAGTTTCTTACAAAATTGGGTTATTATTCTATGATATTCTTCTCTAAAGTTTTTAGATTGTAATATATGTTTATTAAAAATAATTTCTATTTTTTTTCTAATCCGCTCATTGATTTCTTTGTTATTGTCATTTCTTTCTAAATTAAAATTAAATTTATCTTTCATTATTTTTATTAATTTATAATAATTTAAATATTATTATAAAATAATAACTTAAAATATTAAAATTATAATTATGCCAGGTGAAAAACATAGACAACCTGAAAGAAAAAGACAAGAAAAAGAAGAATATAACAAAGAAAGAAGAGAATTTTTAAAATATTTATTAGGTTTTGGTTTAACTAGTACATTAACATTAGGAGGTTTATTTCTTCTATTGAAAAATTTACCTAAAAAAGAAAGAAGAAAATTTATTTTAAAAGAAATAATAAAAAAAAGACAAGAAAATATCAATAAAATAGAGAAAATTAGTAAATTTAATCCTAATGAAAAAATTAAAGTAGAAATAAATTCTGAATTAAAGAAATTCTTGAAAGAAACAAAAATAAGTGGATTAATAGAATATTATTTTCCTGAGACAATTGACGATAAAATATCTCCTAGGCTTATTTTAGATAATTTATGAGAAGAAAAAAATAATAAATTTAGTGAAAATAAAGAATTAGAAGAATCTTTTCGAGAATTAAAATTAGATATCTTAGAAAATTATGAAAAAGAACCAGGTGAAAAAACTAATATTGAAAATTTCATTAATTATCTTATTTTTTGTCTCATTAAAAGTATATTAATTTTAAATATAAAAAAATTATCTGACTTGTTTATATTTCCTAAAAAAGAAGAGAATTTATCAACCGAAGAAAGAAATTTACTAAAAGAAAAGAGGGAATTATTAGAATTTATTTTAAACGATGATTCATTTTATCAATATTTATTACTAACTTTAGTTGTTATTATTTTAAATGAAATATGTTTTGCCTCCGAAAATAATCCTGAAATAAATTTAAATATCTTAGAATATTTGATTTCAAATTTTGGTATTAATTTTATAAGCTGTATCCCTGCAATTTATGATAAAAGGTTATCATTTGGTCCGTTTCAATTAACTGATTTAGTTGTCGGCAAAAATACGGCTGAAAAAATATATCCTATTACTACAATTAATCTATGTTTATCAGATAAATTTGAAGATTACAAATTACCCAATAATTTAGCTGAATTTAGAAACCAGGATCATTATCAAGGAGTGATCTTTTTATGTATTTATTATTTATGTAAATATATAAAAAACCTAGATGAAACGAAAATTAAAGAATTAAAAGACTTAACAAAACAAACTGCTCATATAAGAGAAGAATTCTATAAAAAATTATCGTTAATGTTTTGTAGTTGCCATCATAATGGTGAAGCACAAATTAAAAAATTTATAGAAGATAGATTAGAATTAGATAAAGATGAATACCTAGAACGTTCAATAAAGAATTTCGAAATCGTTGAACAAAATTTGAGAAAAAAAGTTAAAGAATTAATTAATAAAATCATGAAAGAAATAAAGGAAGAAATGAAATCATTTGAATAAATAAATTATAATTATTAAAAATAACTAAAATGAAAAATAAAGAAATAAAAACGAAAACTTTATTAGATTTTTCTATAAAAACAGCTCATAGTGTTGGAATTATATTAGAAAAACTTTTTAGAAAAGAAAATCCATTTATTCGTGGCACTTCAAAGGAAATAAAAACATTTTATGATGAATTAACAGATAAAATTATTAAAAAATCAATTGAGAAAAATTTTAAAAATCATTCCTATTTAACTGAAGAAACTGGCTTAGTTGATAAACATTCAGATTATCTTTGGATCATTGATCCATTAGATGGAACTGGTAATTTTGTTAATCATAATCCATTTTTTTCTGTTTCTATTGCTTTATGGTATAAAGGTGAGCCATTATTAGGAGTTATCGAAGCCCCAATATTAAAAGAAAGATTTATTGCTATAAAAAATAAAGGTTCTTTTCATTATGATTTAAATAAAAAAAATAAAAAAAATGAAGCGAAATTATCAGATATAAATCATTTAAAAGAAAGTTATGTTGTCTACTGTGAAGGCAGTGAAAAAAATAAATTAAGGATCGTCAATTTATTTGATAAAATTTATCCTCAAGTAAAAGAAGTTAGAAAATTAGGTTCGGCTGCTCTCGAATTAGCCTGGATAGCCTTAGGTAGGGCAGATATATATTTTACTACCCAAATTTCGCTTTGGGATATAGCAAGTGGATTAATTTTTACTTCTGAAGCTGGAGCAAAATTATTTAAGTTTAACGGAGAAGAATATAAATTTAAAGAATTTTACAATAACTTATTAAATAAATTTGATTTGATTGCAGGTAAAGATTTTTTAGTAAAAAAATTTTTAAAGTTGATTTAAATATCTAGAGAAAGTTGATCCTCATTATTTTGCTGATTTTCAGCTCGTAATCTTCTTTGGTAATCTTTGTAAATTGCTAAAGCTCGGTTGAGCATATCTTTAAAACATTTGTTAGAAATCTCAGTATAAGCCTTAAAATCATTAGAAATATTTACACCAACAGGACTCTCGCTTGAGATTATTTTTGTCGATACCCTTCCTTCATTATTAAAAATAAACCTTTTAACTATAACTACATTATGCCTATTAATTACCTCAAAGTCAACAATAAAATTATTGTTATAATCATAGCCAATATATTTAGGTTGCCTTTTAACTTTTTCAAAAGGAGTAATCTGATCCCAGCCTTCGAGTTCATCAGAATTGTCATAAAAATTAAATCTAAGTTGTTCTCTCATAATTAATTAATTTTATAATATAATTAATAATTTTAAAAATTAATTTTTAATTATGAAATTTTTTGACACTCACTGTCATCTTAATATTCCACCATTAAGAGAAATTTATAAAGAAATAATTGAATCAGCACAAAAAAATAATATTGACTATATAGTTATTCCAGGTACCAATTATGAGGACAGTATTTTTGCCATAGAAATTGCTAATAGTTTCAATAATATATATTGTGCCTTAGGATTTCATCCTAATGAAATTATAGAATTATCTTTAAAGGAGATAATAATAAAATTAGATAAGTTAAAAAATAATTTAAATGAAGATAAAGTAATAGCAATTGGAGAAATAGGTTTAGATAAAAAAGCGGGAAATTTTGATTTTCAAAAAGAAATTTTTATTTTACAAATAAGATTAGCTAAAAAATATAACAAACCTTTAATAATTCACAATCGAGAATTAAGCAATGATTTATTAAAAATATTAAAACAAGAATGGAACGATTATTTTGAAAATAATATAGTCTTCCATTGCACTGAGCCAAATGAAGAAATATTAGAATTTGCTAAAATTAAAAAATTATATTTAGGTTTTGATGGTGATTTAACTTATAGAAAAGATAAACAGGAATTTATAAAAAAAGTTCCATTGGATTTGATAGTGATGGAAACAGACTCACCATTTCTTCTGCCTGAACCATTAAGAACATTTATTAAACACCAAACTCGTAATAAGGAAGAAAACTTTTTCCCTAATAAGCCTGAAAATTTAATTTTAATCTTCAATAAGATTGTCGAGATTTTAAATCTTGATAAAGAAATATTAGCTCAAAAATTATTAGAAAATAGTCTAAGATTGTTCAATTTAAAATAAATATTCTTTTAAAGAATTATTAAGCAGTTAATATTTCAAGAGATTAATAATTAATTTATTTTTAATTTATATTTATAATAATTTTTATGAGAAAAATAATATTTATTCTAATAGATGGATTAGCAGACATCGCAACCAAAAATACTCCTTTAAGATTGGCATCAAAAATATTTTTGGATTCACTCAAAGGTAGAATTCATTTATCATATATTTATCCTTTAAAAAAAGAGTATTGGCCTAAAGGTGGTAATTATAGTGTTAGTGGATTAGCTAATTTTCACTTGTTAGGATATAAATTAAAGATTAAACAATTTAAACGTGGCCCTTATGAAGCAATTGGAAGTAATATTAAGTTTAAAAATGGTTGGTTAGCCTTTAGAGTTAACTTTGCAACAGTTGATGAAAAATCATATGTTATAGATAGAAGAGCAGGAAGAAATATTTATGGTTTAGAAAAATTAACTAAAGAAATAAATTCAATCAAATTTAAAATACCCTTTGAACTTTATCACATTGCTGGCCATCGAGGAGTTTTAATTTTTAAAACCAAACTTTCAGAAAATATTTCAGAAAATGATCCTTATAAAACAAATTTAAGAATAAAAAAGATTAAACCCTCAAAAAAAGATTATTTATCAAAAAAAACAGCTGAATTAATTAATAATTTTTTAGAGATAGCTTATGAAAAAATAAAAATTAGCAAAATAAATTTAGAAAGGCAAAAAAGAAATATTTTACCCGCAAATTATCTTTTAATAAGAGAGCCAGGAAATAAAATATTGAAGTTAAAAAATTTTTTTAGAAAATATAGCTTTAAAAATGGCCTTATAATAGCAACTAATGGAGTTGATAAAGGAACTTGCTTAAGTGTAGGTTTTAAAAAGTATGACCTTAATTATCCTAACAGTATTATTAATGAATTAAATAATTTAACTAAAGCTATATTTAATTTAGGAGATAAATATCAATTACTCTATTGTCATCTTAAAAAGGCAGATGAATTAAGTCATGATAAAAATTTCAATGGTAAAAAAGAATTTTTTGAAAAATTTGATGATTTTTTAAAAAAGATATTCGCTAAATTTAAAAATGATATTTTTGTTATCACCGGTGATCATATTACTAATACTCAATCCGGCGAACATATGTTTGGTCCAGTACCTTTAATTATTATTAACTCAAATCTAATTAATAAACCCAAAGAGATTAGTGAAATTGAAGCTATAAAATTGGGCGAGTATTTTAAAAATACTAATGATTTATGGAAATTTTTAAAACAAAATGTTAGCTAAAAGAATAGAAAACAGATTAAAAATTTTAGGCAGAAAATTAATTGATAAAGATTTTAATGATTTGAAAAAAAATTTATTTATTTCTCACTGCGATAATTTAGATCATGGTGACTACTATTCTAATTTTATATTTTTATTAGCAAATAAAACAAAATTAAGCGCTAGGGAAATATTTGAAAAAACTAAAGATTATTTAGAAAAACTATCCTATATTAAAAAGGTTGAACTTATTAACGGTTATCTTAATATTTTTATTCAAAAAAAAGTTTTTTTTGAAGACTATAAAAAAGTTTTATTAAAAAAAGAAAATTTTTTAAAGAATAACTGGGGAAGAAATAAGAAATTAATAATTGAATATATTTCAGCTAATCCAACTGGACCTTTACACATAGGTAATGGTAGAGGAGCAGTTTTAGGAGATATTTTAACTAATGTACTTAAACTATCAAACTTTAGGGTAACTAAAGAATATTATGTTAACGATAGAGGTAATCAAATAGATTTATTGGTAAAATCTGTTTTACATTATCTAGGTAAAATTTCAAATGAAGAAAATATTTATAAGGGTGATTATCTTAAAGAATTTGCCTTTAAATATAAGAAAGAATTAGAAAATATGTCAATTGAAGAAATTAAAAAATTTACCGTTAAATATATCTTATCTAAATTAATTAAACAAACATTAAAAAATTTTGGCACTAATTTTGATAATTTTTATTTTGAAACTGATCTTTATTCTAAAAATACAGATAAAGAAGTAATAAAAATTTTAACTAAAAAAGGATTAATTTATGAAAAAGATGGAGCTACTTGGCTTAACTTAAAAAAATTTAATGAAGCTAAAGATGAAGTATTAATTAAAAATAATGGCGAACAAACTTATTTTTTATCTGATATTATTTATAACTATGATAAATTTTTTATCAGAAAGTTTCACTATTCAATTATGATTGTCGGTAGTGATCATCATGATCATATTAGAAGATTACAAAAAACATTTGAATATATTTTTAATGTTGAAGCCAAAAGATTTAAATTTATTGAATATCAAATGGTTCATCTGTATAAACAGGGTGAAAAAATTAAAATGTCAAAAAGAAAGGGTGAATTTGTAACCCTTGATGAATTAATTAAAGAAGTAGGAGTTGAACCAATAAGATTTTATTTTGCTAAATATTCACCTGAAATTACTATTAATTTTGATTTAAATGTGGTCAAGAAAGAAAATATTAATAATCAAATTTGGTATTTAATGTATACCTACGCCAGATTTAATAAGATTTTAGAAAAAGCAAAAGAAAAAAAATTTAAATTTGATTATCGACAAAACTTAAAAACTAATCTAACTAAAAGTTTCATTTATTTAATAAATCAAGATAATTACTTAAAAATATTTAGAAGAATAAATCAATTTCCTTTAGTAATTTTAAATTCAGCAATCAATCTAAGGCAAAATTATGTAATTAGTTATTTACTAAAATTAGCAGATGAACTTAATAGTTTTTATGAAAAAGAAATAATAATTAAAGGCGATTCAAAAGAAATTAGATATAAACTTATTTTTATCTATTATCTCAAAAATATTCTTGATTTAGGCCTTCATCTTATTAATATAAAGCCTAAAAAAGAATTGCATAACCCGATAAGTTAAATAAAAACATATAAAGGCTATAATAATTCCAAAAATTATATCAATTGGCCAATGCATTAATGATAACCAACTTAAAATTGCTATCAAAATTGATAAAATAAATAAAAAGAATCCTAATTGAATATTAGAAATTAAAGTTACGAATGAAATAGCAAAGGATAAGGTTGTGTGTCTTGAGGGGAAACTATCTAATCTTTGCTCCTCAAAAGGAAAAAAATAACTTATTGGCCTTAAGGACTTAAATTGACCATTGATTAAAATAATAAAAATAAAAGAAAAGAAAAGAACTATTACTAACTCTAAAAGGTAGATTTTATTTAATTTTTTATTATGAATAAAAGATAAAATAATATTACCAAAAGAAAAAATGAAAACTAATCCAAGTAAAAAATCTCTTAAAACATCAAAAAAGTATATTAAGTTATAATTATCTTTTAAAATTAAAAAAATGAATTCTGTGGCCATTAATAAAATTATAAATATATTTTTAAAAAATTTAACTTTTAATCAAACAATAATTAAAAATAGTTTTTGGCTTATTGCTGGTAAATTAATAAGTGGAATATTAAGGGCTTTATTAGTTATTTTTTCAGCCAGATTATTAGGAACAAGTGAATATGGAAGTTTTTCTTTGGCAATGAATTTTGTTCTCCTATTTTCATTCTTGCCCGAATTAGGATTAACCTCAATTTTAACTAGAGAATTATCTAAAACTGAAGACAAAAAAGAAAGACAAATTATTTTTAATAATATATTCATAATCTCTTTAATCTTAAGCTTCATATCTTATTTATTGATATTTTTTTTAGGACAATTATTTTTAAAAGACGAATTAGCTAAAATAATTTTACCCATATTATCTTTAATGTTAATTTTTGATATCTTTAGGGAATTTTCTTATGCTATTTATAGATCAGAACTAAAAAGTGAATTACAAGGAATTTTTCATTTTCTAACAAATCTTTTGCTTTTTATTGGTGGTTTAATAAGCTTATATTTATTTCGGAAAGCAATTTATTTATCGTGGGCCTATTTAATAACCATAACTATTGGATTTATAATAAGCAATATTTTTCTTATTGACTACTTTAAAAAATTTAAATTAGTTCTTGATTATAAAAAATGGATATATTATTTTAATTCATCCTGGCCAATCGCTATTGCTAATGCTTTATACTTATTATTACTTTTTATAGATTCAATAATATTAGGTTGGTATTTTCCCAGTAACATAGTGGGAATTTATACCTCTTCAGTCAAAGTAAATGAATTTTTAATAATTTTTCCCACAGGAATTTCGTTAGCTCTTTTACCTATATTTTCAAAAAATACTCTAGATAAAGAAAAATTAAAAACTACTTTAGAGCTAGGCCTAAGATTAACCTATATTTTAATTTTACCAATAATATTTGGCGGCATTTTACTTTCTGAAAATTTAATTAATTTTATATTTGGAAAAGAATACTCGGATTCACATTATGCCTTTAAAATTTTAATTCCTTCACTAATAGCTACTTCAATTTTTATGATATTATCCCAACTATTAATTGCTCTAAACAAAAGAAAAGAATTATTAATATACGAGTTTTTTATATTTTTGATCAATCTAATAGGTAATATAATATTAATTCCATCTTTAAGCTTTATGGGTGCTGCCTATATGACAACCATAAGTAATTTCTTAGGGCTAATATTAATCATTTTAATAACCAATAAATATTTAAATTTTGATATCTATTTCGGTATAAAAAAACCCTTTTTAGCTTCGGTTTTGATGAGTTTAATAATTTTAGCTTTAAATAAAATTAACTTTTTATTAGCAATTATAGTGGGCAGCATTTTATATTTTATAGTACTAATTTTAATAAGAGAAGAACTTATAATTAAAATAATTAATAACATTATAACTATCATTAAGTTTAAAAAATATGATAATTAGTTTATTATTATCCTTAATATTTTTTTTAGTTATTGGTATAAATTTTTTAAGAT
Organism: Candidatus Parcubacteria bacterium; assembly: GCA_026004495.1. Lineage (GTDB taxonomy): Bacteria > Patescibacteriota > Minisyncoccia > UBA6257 > HR35 > JANXCM01. The sequence continues at coordinate 117,631 of BPJG01000001.1, forward strand.
TAGTCCAAATAAAAGATTATTTTTTTCCATCAATCTTAGCCTATTTTGATTATCCTTCAAATTATCGTCATTTTTTTAGACTATATGAATTAATTTTAATTATAATTTGGTTATTTTTAATTTTTTTTTCTTTTAAAAATGGGAAGATATATATTAATGAAAATATTTTATTGTTAATTTTATTAATTTTTGGCATTTTAATATATTTAAGAAAAGATCAAATAAAAAAAATAAGGTGGAATCTTAAAGGTTTATTTATTTTTTATTTAACTACTTTAATTAACTACAGAATTTTATCAGCAACCAATAATGATTTAACTATTGTCATCATTCTTTTAACATCAGCAATTCAATTTTCAATAGTAATTTTTTCGACTTTTATAGCTAATATTATTACTAAAGTTTATGCTGAATATTTATTTAAGATAACAAAAAATAAAATTTCAAAATGGCTAAAAAAAGATAAAAATAGATTAGTTATTGGTATCTCAGGTAGCTATGGGAAAACATCGACTAAAGAAATCTTATCACAACTTTTAGAAGAAAAATTTAAAGTTTTAAAATCACCACTTAGACTTAATGCCGAAATAGGTTTAGCAAAATTTATTTTAAAGAGTCAATTAAAAAATTATGATATCTTAGTTTTAGAATTAGGATCCAGAAAGCTGGGTGAAATTTCAAAAATGGTAGATATTTTTCAGCCTAAATGTGTTTTTTTAACAGGCCTAGGTCCACAACACATTGCTACTTTTGGCTCCTTTGAAAATATGATTAAGGGAGAAACTGAAATATTTAAAAAAATAGATGATAGTGGGATAGCATTTTTAAATATTAAGGATAGATGGATAAAAGAATATGAAAAAAAATTGAATATAAAAAATAAATATCTTTATGGTGACAAGGATGGGAATTTTTATTTTAAAGAAGAAATTTTAACTTTAGATGGCTCAGAATTTATTTTTGTCTATCCCGAAGGAGAAGAAAAATTATTTACCAATATCGTTGGTAATCAATTTTTAGAAAACTTATGTGGAGCCTTGGGATTGTGTTATATATTAGGCATTCAACCCTATCAATTAAAAGAAAAATTAAAAAATCTTAAATTACTTTCAAATCAATTTGAAATCGTAAAAAGAGCCAATCCTTTAATTATTAATGATTCTTATAATGCTAATTTAATTGGGGTTCAAAGGGGAATTGAATTTTTTAATAAAATTTTTAAGGGTAAAAAAATATTATTTTTTGGAGGAATATTAGAATTAGGAGAGGAAACAGAAAAAATTTACCAACAATTAATAGAATATTTTAAAATATTTGATTTGATAATTTTAACTTTTAATGATTTTAGTGAAATATTCCTTAAAAATATTGAAAATGAAAAAATTTTAATTTATGATAATCAAGAATTAGATAAAATTATAAAATTTTATGATTTAAACGATTTGGGATTATTAATTTTAGGAAGAATTCCAGAAAAATTATTAAATAGAATTAAAGAATTATGAACAAAAAATTGATTTCGACAGATTTTTTCCCAAATTTTGAAGATGATGATTATTTATTGATAAAAAAAATTTTAAAAAATAAGAACAGCTGGCAAGAGGGAAGGGAATTAGAAATTTTAGAATATGAATTAAAAAAATTTTTTCCCAAAGGAGAAATATTTTTATTTACTACCGAAAGAGGTGCCTTAGAATATTTTTTGAAATTTTATTTAAAAAAAACAAAACATAAAAAAGTAGCTACCCAAGCCTTTACTTGTTTTGTAATACCCAAATCAATTATCAATGCTGGTGGAATTCCTATTTATATTGATATATCTGAAGGTTATTTAAATTTTACTCAAAAAGAATTAGAAAAAGTATTTAAAAATAACCAAGATATTTCAGTGATTATTCTACAAAATACATTTGGGGTTCCTAACGATTTAAATAAAATTTTAGGCTTTTTAAAAGACAAAAATTGTTTAATTATTGAAAACTTAGCTCATAGTTTTGGAGCTAAATTTAACAGTTATTATTTAGGAAATTTTGGTGATATTGCCTTAATTAGTTTTGGTAGAAGCAAGGTTATATCTTCAATTTTTGGAGGCGTATTAATAATTAATGACAAACAATTAGCTGAGGAATTTAAAAACTACTATAAAGAATTAGACTATCCTTCAAAATCATTCATTATTAAATGCTTGATCTATGCCTTAAATATGGGACATTTAAGGAATAATTTTACTATTTATGGTAAATATTTAATGTATTTAATTAGAAAATTAAATTTAGCTGTTTTAGAAATTTCAACAAAAGAAAAAAATGGTTTAACAGAAAATTATTCAATTAAAAAATTACCTAATTCTTTTGCTATTATAGCGCTCAATCAATTAAAAAAAATTTTTAAATTCAGTGATCATCGTAAAAAAATTTCTAAAATTTATATTAAAGAAGGGTTAATACCTTATGGCGAAGTTTATAATGAAGCTGAATATTATTACTTAAGATTACCCCTAACAAATGTTAAACCACAAAAATTAATTGATAGCCTTAAAAAATATAACATCTATTTAGGTAATTGGTATAATTCAGCCCTAGCTCCACTTACACGAAGATTAGACAGATTTGGTTATTATTATGGAATGTGTCCTAATGCAGAAAAATTAGCTTTATCAATTTATAATTTACCTACCAACATTTTAACAACCCCAGATGATGCTTATTTAATAGTAGAATTAATTAAAAAATGGAATTAAAAGATATATCAGAAAAAGATTATAAAAATTTTATTAAAGAACAGAAACCAATATCTTTTCTCCATAATTATGAATGGGGTGAGGTAGAAAAAAAATTAGGTAAAGAATTTTTTAGATTTGGAATTTATAAATCTCAAACTCTTATTGCTGTAGTTCAAATTATAGGTCATAAATCTAAGAGAGGTAATTTTTTAACAATTTCTCATGGTCCTATAATTAATCCAAATTTTAAAGAAAATTTCTTAGAAATAATTGATTTAATTATAGAAAAAATTAAAAAATTAAATTTGAAAAAAAAATATTCATTTCTAAGAGTAAATTTTTTATTTGAAAATTCAGAAGAAATTTTAAAAAATTTGATAGTCAGAAAATTTAAATTAGCTCCACGCTGGTTTGTAAGTGAAAATTTTTGGATTAAAGAAATAGATAAAACAGAAGAAGATTTACTAAAAGAAATGGATAATAATCACCGAAAGCAAATTTTAGATTCACTAACAAAGCCATATTTAGAAATAGAGAAATCAGATAAAATTGAAACAATAAAAATATTTTGGGATTTATATAAGAATTTAGCTAAAGAAAAAAATTTTATTCCGTATAGCTACAATCTTATAAAAAATGAATTTGAAATATTTACTAAAGAAGATAAAGCCCTCTGGTATTTAGGTAAAATTGAAAATAAGTATTATTCAGCAGCTCTAATAATTTTTGATAATAATTTTGCCTATTATCATCATTCTGCTTCTATAAAAATAAAAGAGCCATTAAACTATAAATTGCAATGGCAAATTATCTTAGACGCTAGACAAAGAGGGTGTAAATTTTATAATATGTGGGGAATAACAAATCAAGGTAAAGAACATCCTTGGTATGGTTTAACTCAATTTAAAAAAGGTTTTGGTGGAAAAATGATTAATTTCTTGCCGACATTAGATTTTCGCTTAAACTGGAAATATTATTTAACTTATGCTTACGAAAAAATATATAAAAAAATAAAAAATTAATATTAAAAATAGATTATGGTATAATAATATAAAAATTGTAAATTTTCTGCCCGGGTGGCGGAATTGGAAGACGCGTATGACTCAAAATCATATGGGTGAAAACCTGTGTGGGTTCGAGTCCCACCCCGGGCAATTAAATTTTAATTTTTAAAATAACATTGATAAAATAAAAAATAGTTAATAAAAGCCCCCATAGCTCAATTGGTAGAGCAGCTGGCTCTTAACCAGAAGGCTGGAGGTTCAAATCCTCCTGGGGGCAAAGTAGATTAAGAATAAAATGGAAAATAAATTTAAAAATATAAAAAGACAATTAGAAAATATTATTAAAAAAAATCCCTACTTAGGTAGTCTTTATGATTATTTTCTTAATTTAATCTACAAAGAAAGAAGAAATATAGAAGAAGCTCAAGATATAGCAAATGTCATTAGATATTTATTTAACCCTCTTGAAAGTCATATAAAAGATTTAAATATTATATTAGAAAATTTTAGTAGTCTACCATACTTCAACGAGCAAGAAAAATTAATTATAAATAAATTAAAAAATGATTTACAAATTATATATCCACCAACTAAAATCTTGAAATTTATTACTAATTTTTCTGAAAAAATTTATTTTCTTTTTAGAAAATATGAAGATGAAATAAATAAAATTAATCAAGAAACTATTCCTTGGAGTGAATTTTATCCAACTTTAAATAACTTGATAGACGATTATTTTAAAGATTTAGATAGTATAGTTAAAAATGAACTTCAAAAAGAAAGGCGGTGTATATATATCGTTTATAGGTTATTAAAAAATACAATTCAAGAAATAAAAAATTTATTTAATTCAAAAAATGCTGAAGTTAAAAATATTTTAAGACAACAAATAGAAGCAATAGAATTAGAATCAAACGATTATTTAACTTTAAACATTATTGAAAATAATTTTAAAAATAGAATTGATGATCTTTTAAAGGAGCCTATAAATTATTTAATTTTAGATAAAGCATTAGAAAATGAAACTATTGGACCATCCCAAGAGCATCTTTTTAGTTTAATCAAAGAAGGTAAAGATTTAGAAATGGATCAAGAATATCTAGATAAGCTAAGAATTGAATCTAATATTGAAGAAAATTTAAGACAATTGAATGTTTCTTATATAATTGATAAAATAAAAGATGAATTCTTAATTATACAATCTTATTTTTGGTATGGCACGGATTTAGATACATTCAATGACATTACATATATAACATTAGATCAAAAATTAAGATTATTAAAAGAATTAATAGAAGAATAGAAAAACAATAATTTATTTTAATTAATTTATAAACCTAAAACTTTAATTTCTTCTATTATTTTTTTAATTTTATTGGTATCTATTTTTGTTTTCTGAGAAATATTTTCTATACTATCTCTTAGTAAATCATTTGTTAAAACATAATGATTTTCGATAAATTTCTTTATTATAAATTTATTGGCATTGAGAATTATAGTTACTGGATATAAATTTTTATCTTCTATTAATCTTTCTAAAGATTCGTCTGGGGGGTAATGCCAGGCAGTTAATCTTATATTTCGACAATTAGCGAAATTAATTGCCTCGGCTGAAATTTGAGTATTGGTAACTAACCATGGAATCAAATAGGGATACTTTTCATTTATATCAATCCATCTACCATAAATATATAAAACATTTTTTAGGTCTGATCTTATTTCAAAAGAATTGTGAAATTTACATTCAATTATATATTTTTTTTCTTCTTTAATAGCAACTATATCTATTTCGTAATTTAAACATTTACCTTCAATAAATTCGTTAATTATGGTATCATAACCATATTCAGCCAAAATTTTAGCAAAATACTGCTCAAAGGGATAGCCCGTAGGTCCCAAATCAAAAATGGCTCTCTTTAAATTATAACGAAGTGCATAATAATGATTAATTTTTTTTAATTCTTTTATGGTCAATTTGAAAATATCAGAACTTTTAGATACTAAAGGTAATTTATTATAGATTCTACGACAAATATTATTAGCAGCTGGATAATCAATCCCGATCCTGCTTAAACTATTACAAAATTTTTCTTCATTAAAAATTTCTTCTTCGCCAAATTTTTTAATTATTTTTTTCATTTTTTTTTAAAAATAAAAAACATATCGAAAATTTCTTTGAGCGATAAATTTCTTGGTCTTTTTAAAAGTAAATTTTTATCTTTAATTTTATATATTTCTTTTGAATAAAATCTTTTTAAATTATTGAGAACAGTTCTTTTATTATTAATAAAAAATCTTTTAAGAAACATTTCAAAATCTTCAACTTCTGAAATGAGAGGCTGTGAATAAAAAGAAAATTTAAGAGCTATTGAATCAACCTTGGGGGTAGGGAAGAAATATTTATTTTTGATTACCATAATTTTTTTTATTTCAGTAAAATTTCTTATAAAACAGTGTAAAAAATTATTACCATTTTCACCTAAAATTTTTTGACCATATTCTTTCTGTAAAACCAAAACAGCTATTTTAGGATGATTATCTTTATTAAATATTTTTCTTAAAATCTTGCCAGTAATAAAATAAGGTATATTACCTATGAGCAAAAAATCATTATTAAATTTCTTTAAATTGCTTTTTAAAAAATCTTTATTAATTATTTTTACATTTTTATAGTTCTTAAATCTTTCTTCTAAAAATTTTGATAAATTTTTATCAATTTCATAAACTATTAATTTTTTTGCTGATAATAAAAATTGAGTTAAATTACCACTACCACCTCCTATTTCAATAATTGTTTCGTTGTGGATAACTCCCAAGCTATTAGCTAAAAACATCAAAAATTTAGTATTTTTTAAAAAATATTGACCCAATGTTTTTTTTAACCTAAATCTTATCATAAATTAATTATATGTTATAATAGTATTTATCAGAAAATTTTAAATAAAATTAATAATATTTTAATTATAGGTAATTGTCGAAATTAAATTCTAAGAATAAAGAAAATTAGTAGGTTACTAGTTTTTATTTTAATTTTAACAATCTATTTTACAATTAATTTTGATAAAGAATCATCTTTACCTGATGAAAATATAAGTTATTCGAGTAATAATTATGAAAATTTTATTATAGATAGTAATTTTAACAACGATTTAATATCAATAGATAACCAATCTATTGAAATTAGTTCAGATATTGCTTATTTAGTTAATAGCAATATAAATAATAATTATTTTATTGAAAATAAGAAAAAATTAGAAATGTCAATTGCCGAAAATCTAGTCATTAATAATAATAAATATTTAAAGTATATGGTTAAAAAGGGAGATAATTTAGAAAAAATAGCTAAATCATTTGGTTTAAGCGTAAAAGAAATAAAAAATATTAACAATTTAAAAAATGATAAGATAATAGCAGGAAAAATATTATTAATACCATCAAACGTAAAAATAACGGCTAAAATTAATAATAATGAAAAAAAGTATAAAATTAAACCAGAATATGTATCAGCCCTAACAGAAATTAATGGTTTATTAATACCAACAGATGGTATTAACCAAAAACATGTCCATTCCAACAATGGAGTAGATATTTCAACAGATTGTGGAATGCCAGTATATTCAGCTGCAGATGGAATAGTTATTAAAGCCGAATCAAGCGGTTATAATGGTGGTTATGGAAATTATATACTTATCCAACACAGAAATTTTGAAACATTATATGGTCATTTGTCAAGAGTTTTTGTAAATTCAGGAGATAATGTTTCTAAGGGAGAATTAATAGGATTAGTAGGCAATACAGGATATACAATTGGATTAACAGGTTGCCATCTTCATTTTGAAACCCGTGGCTTAAAAAACCCTTTATCTAAATAATATAAAATAAATATTTTGCCCTCGCCAGGAATCGAACCTGGATCTTAACCTCCGCAGGGTTACGTTTTTCCGTTAAACTACAAGGGCTATTATTTTAAAATTAGAATTAAATTAATTATAAATTATCTCTTATAATCATAGAATTTTAACTAATTAAATTATAAATTTTTATAAATTTAAATTATAAATTAATTTTAGAATTAAATAGTTAAATATTTAAATATTTTTTATTTTTATTTTTTAATAATTTTAATTATAATTTAATTATATTTTAAAAAAATAATTAAAAATATTAATAAAAAATAATAAATTATCGAATAATCGGGGTGTAGTATAGCGGCAGTACGCACCCTTGGGGTGGGTGTAGGCCGGGTTCAATTCCCGGCACCCCGAAAAATATTAGTAAAAAGATAAAATAGTAAATATATATAAAATATAATAAAAATATAAATATAAAATAAGATATTTTTATTAATTATTTTTTAGTTCGCAAAAGATATATTTTGCGAACTAAAAATTAAAGCTAAAATTAAATAAAATATCCCTTGATTAAACATAATAAAATAATCTCTGGTAAAGTATTATTTTTCTTTTTAATTTTTCTATTATCTTATCTAAAATTTTATAAGGAATAACAGTTTTTTCTTTAATCAATTTTGATAATTCTTCTTTCCAAATTTTTCTAAATTCGGTATTAATATGAATAATAGAAATACCATTATTAATTGCCTTAATAAAATCTTTTTTTGTTAATCCAGAGCCTCCATGTAAAACTAACGGTAGATTAACTTTATTTTTTATTTCTTTAATTAAATTAAAATTTAAAGTTATTTTTTTAAATTCTTTATTTTTAAATTTTATTTTTTGGGGTATACCATGGACATTACCTACTGATATTGCCAGTAAATCAACTTTAGTTTGATCGACAAATTCTTTGGCTAAATCAGGTGAAGTAAAATATTCTTCTTTTAATTCAATAGTATTTTCAATATCTGAGTGGCCAGTTAAATAACCCAATTCTCCTTCAATTAAACTTTTTTTATTATTTTTATTCCTATAATTAACAACTTTTTGAGTAATCAAAATATTTTTTTTAAAACTTAATTCGCTACCATCAAATAAAACAAAATCAAAATCATAATCTATAGCTTCGTAAGCTTTTTTAATATTTTTAGTGTGATCAGCATTTGAATAAACTTTAATTCCCCTTTCTTTCGCTTCATCAATTAAATCTTCAAAATAATTTATACCCCAAAACTTTCTTTCACCTTCAGAAACTCCAATAATTAAGGGAATCTTTGATTCTTTAACAGCTTCAATCCCTGCCTTAAATTGTTCAAAGGTAGAAACATTAATATGTAAAATGGCTTTCTTTTTTTTGCCTTGAAAAATATTTAAAACTTCCATTTATTTTCTAAATATAATCCACAATATTAATGAAATAAATAAACTTATTATTAAACTCGTAGCCAAAGGAAAATAAAAAGTAAAATTTTCCTTTTTAATTAATATATCCCCAGGAAGTAGGGGCAAGTTTATAATTTTTGATTCAATCAACTTAATTAAAATTCCTATTCCTAATAAAATTAAAGAAAAATAAATTATTAAATTACCCATTATTTTGTTTATGTTATCCTAATAATTTTTTTAAAAATAGTTTTTTTAGGTTTTAATAATTTTTTAAAGTCTTTATAAGAATTTAATATCTGCTGATGATAATTTTTAGTAAAATTACAAATAAATAAATCTAAATTAACTAAATTTTTTTCGGGCCAAGTATGAATTGAAAGATGAGAATTAGACAAAATAAATACTATTGTTGTTCCATTATTTTTTTTAAATGTATGATAAAGATATTTAATAAATTTTATTTTGTTTATTTTGAGAATTTTTTTTATTTCTGTTAAAAAATAATTAAATTTAACTAAGTTAAAATCACAATTAATAAAATCTACAGAAATTTGATAACTTCTTGAAAACTTTGTTGTTTTCATACAGTGTTAAGTTAAAATTAATTATATAAATAGTTTAAATATTAATTTAAAAAATTTAACTGAAATTAAAATAACCACTAAATTAGAATTATAATTTAAAAAAAATTAAAAAGCAAATAAAAATTTAAAAATGCTAGCAGGAAGTCATATTATTTTTGCTAATGCAATTTTTTCCAATTTAACTCAAAATAATTTTTCTGCTTTTATTTTAGGAATTATTTCTCATCATATAGCCGATAGATTACCTCATTTAGATTTAAATTTAATTAGACATACAAAATTTAATAATTTAGATTTTTTTAAACTTCCTCTCAAAATCCAATTAATTGTTTATGCAGAATTTTTATTAGGTATATTTTTTGTTTATTATTATTTCATTGATAATTATAAAATAAACAATTTAATAGTATTTTATTTAAGCTTAGGAGCCATTTTCCCAGATCTAATTAATATTTTTTTAAAAAATAAATTAGAAAAAATTCCGTTGATAAATTATTATGTAAAATTTCATAAAAATTTCCATTTTAAGCTAAAGGAAAATAGTAAAACTAAAATTCTATTTTTACAAATAGTAGTTTTGTTATTTTCATTGTTTTTCTTCAGGTTAACATTAACTAATTAATATAATTTTTTACAATATTTAAACAATCATTTTTATTTTTTACCCAAATTAAATCTTTCATTTTTATTAACTCTCTATACTGTTTGCGAGCAAATCTTCTTATATCACGATAGCAATTTTCGAAAATATTTTGATAAAAATTATCTCTTTTTAGAATTATGAATTTATTATAATCAAAACTTTTTATTTCTAAATTTTTTACTAATAAACCAAACCAACGATATTCAAGACCAAAATTAATTATTCTTTCAAAACTTAATCCCCTTCTCTTTAATTTTAAAATCTCTAAAATTATTCTAAAGCTTCTTACCTTTAATCTTTTTTTTATTTTATTTTCTAATTTATTCCAATCAAAATCTGGAGCTATAGTTAAAATATTATATTTAGGTGTCTTAACTAATTCTGGTATTGATCCTTGTTGTTTTATTATTTCAATAGCTCTAATTAGTCTTCGCTTATTATTTTTGTCTATATTTTTAGCTCTTTCTTTATTTAAGCTGATCAAATATTTATAAAGTTCATCAACTGATAATTTTTCCAATTCTTTTCTTAGATTATAATTAGGTTTTACCTTAGGTAATTGCCAGCCTTCTTTTAATGCCCTTAAATAAAGTATAGTTCCCCCACAAATAATTATCTTTTTTGCTTTATTGTTTATATATCCTATTAATAAATCAATGTCTTCTAGCCATTTACCTAAGGAATAATTATATTTAGGATGTTGTTGGGAAATTAAATAATGAGGAATATTAAATTTTTTTGAATAACAGATAATAAACTTTTTATTTTTAAATCTAATTTCTTTTAGTTTATCTATTTCTATTTTTCCGCTTCCAACATCTAAAAATTTATAAACTTGCCTTGAATCTGCATTTATAATTTCTCCATCTATTTTTTTAGCCAACCAAATGGCTAAATCTGATTTGCCACTTGCTGTTAAGCCTGTAATAAAAATTAAATTAATATTATTCATCACTTTATTTTTAAAACTTTTATTATTACATCATTAGGTACCTTGACTCTACCCTTGCCTAATATTGTTAATTTTTTCTTGCCTTCTTTTTGTTTTTGCCATAATTTCATTTTTCTCGTAATGTCTCCCCCGTATAGCCAACCAGCAACATCTTTTTTAAGTGCTGGTATTGTCTCTCTAGCTATTATTTTACCCCCTATAGCTGCTTGAAGTTTAACTGGAAATTGTTGTTTGGGTAATATTTTTTTTAATTCTAAAATTATTTTTCTTCCAACCTCTTCTGCCTTTTCTTTTACTACTAATCTACTTAAGGAAGAATGAATTTCTTCAGCTATTAAGATATCTAATTTTACTAAATTTGATTTGCGATAATCTAAAAATTTCCAATTAAGACTTGCGTAACCCGAGGTAATTGATTTTAAATCATCATAAAAACCCGAAACTAACTCTTCGAGTGGCATTTCGGCTTTAATTATTAAAAAAGAAGATAACATATCTTGACTTTTTATTGTTCCCCTTCTCTTTTTTATTAAATTAGAAACAAGCTCAACATAATTAAATTGAGTAAATATCTCAATTTCTAACCATGGCTCATTAATTTCTAAAATTTTAGAAAATTCAGGCAGTTCATTAATATTTTCGATTTCAATTTTTTGTCCATTTTTCAAAATAACTTGATATTTTACTGAGGGTGAAGTTATAATAACCTCAGTATTAAATTCTCTTTTTAATCTTTCATAAAATATTTCTAAATGAAGTAATCCTAAACAACCAACCTTATAACCCCTACCCAAAATATTTGAAAAGCATGGTTCTATTTTTAATGACCAATCATTTAATTTTAATTTAAACATATTATCTTTGAATTTTTCATAACTTATTTCTTCTGAGGGATAAACATTAGCAAAAACTACTGCTAAGGGTTCTCTATAACTATTAATTGCCTGAATTTCTATATCATTAACTATCGTATCGCCTATTTTAACAAGGCTTGATATCTTATCTTTATCACCAAATAATTCTTTTATACCTGTAGCAATATAACCAATTTCTCCTACCTTTAAAGAATCAACTTTTTTTATTTCAGGAGTAAAAAATCCTACCTCAAAAGATTTAAAGCTATAATTATTTGATTTAAAAAAATAAATATTTCCAGCCTTAAATTCCCCACTTATAACTCTAATGTATGCTAAAATACCCTTATAGGGATCGAAATAAGAATCAAAAATTAAAGCTTGACATTTATTATTAACAGATAAGATACGAGGTGAGGGTATTTTTTTAATAACTCCATCTAATAATTCTTCAACTCCTAAACCAGTTTTAGCAGAAATTAAATAAATATCTTTCTCCTCACAACCAACCAGCTTCTTTATATCATTAATAAGATAATCTAAATCAATAATATTCAAATCTATTTTATTTATAGCTGGAATAATTATTAAACCTAAATCTTGAGCTAATTTGAGATTATAGAAAGTTTGAGCCTGTATTCCTTGCGTTCCATCAATTAATAAAATAACACCCTCAACACATGACAAAGCGCGAGAAACTTCATAAGAAAAATCACTATGTCCCGGAGTATCAATTAAATTTAAAACATAGCCATTATATTCCATTCTTACCGGTTGCATTTTAATCGTAATTCCCTTCTCTCTTTCCAATGATAATCTATCTAAATATTGTGGGATTAACTTATCTTTAGGAACAGTTTTGGTAATTTCTAAAAATCTATCCGCTAAAGTTGATTTGCCATGATCAATATGTGCAATGATAGCAAAATTTCTTATTTTGTCTATATTCATTTTATTTTTTTTAGTTTATTAACCCTTAGCTTACTTTTAGTATTAACTAAAGTAAAACTAAGGATAATTTTAAAAAATTATATTAAAATTTTATTAAATGTATGATGGGATAAAAAAACCTTTATTAAAGATATTTTTAATATTAGAAAATATTTTAATATCTGTATTAATATTCTACTTTATTATAAATAATTTTAAAGATTTTAATAAGAGTTTTTTTTACTATTTATACATTTTCGATATATTTATCTCAGAAAATTATTTATTTTTCTTCATTAGTTTGCTCTTTTCTATTTTAGTTTTATTATCCCAAGCATTATTATGGAAAAAAATCTTTGAAATTAACAATATAAATATAAAGTACTTATCTTCTTTAAATTTATTTTCTCTTATTCATTTTAAAAGATTATTTTCCCCTTTTGGTCCAATTTCACCTATTTTAAATATAGGCGGAGATATTAAAAAATCTACTTTTATATATTCTACTTATATAATTTTTATAACATTAGGTTCGATATTTTTTTTCTTTTCAGCCCTTGCTTCAATTTATCCTAATTTAATTATTCTTTTTTCTTTATTATTTTTTTTAATCTTAAAATTATTAACCAAAAGAAAATTAGGTAATTTAAACTTTAAAAATTTTTTTATCTTAATCTTCCTATCTTATCTGAATGAATTTTTTAGTTACGCGACATTTTTATTTTCTTTAAAAATTTTTTCATTAAACATTGATTTCTATAACAGCTTGTTTATATATTTAACCTGGGTAATAGTAAGTAGTTTATTTCCCTTCCTTTATGGAACTGGTTCAAGTGAATTAACTTCTATCTACCTGGCTAATTATTTAGGTTATGATAGTGCTTTATTTGCCTTAGGAATTATTTTTTATAGAATTATAATCACTTACTTCCCTATATTATTTTTAATACTAACAAAAATTATTAAATTAAGAAAATAAATTTATTTATTTAGAATTTTTAAAATTAAATTTATCTTACAAAATTTAGAAATTAAAATTCCCACAATTAAAATAATTCTCACTTAAGGTAGGAATTATTTTATATATTTTGAAATTTTAAAAAATAATTTTAAAATTAAAAATTATGAAAATTGATAAATTATATAAAATTCGTCATTCTCTAGCACATCTTTTGGCAACTGCTATCCTAGAAATAGATCCTAAAGCAAAATTCGGTATTGGCCCAGTTACTGAAAATGGATTTTATTATGATTTTTTACTATCGAAAAAAATCGAGCAAAAAGATTTACCATTAATTGAAAACAAAATTAAAGAATTAATTAAAAAGAATATAAAATTTGAAAGAAAAAAAATAAGTTTAACTAAAGCTAAAAAATTTTTCAAAAATCTTAATCAACCATTTAAGTTAGAATTAATTAATGATTTACAAAAATATAGCACAACTGAATATGAAAAAATTTTAGATATCAAAGACAAAAAAATAAAACCTAAAAAAATAAATTATGTAACTTTATATAAAACTTATAAATTTATAGATCTTTGTCGAGGTGGACACGTATCCAAGTCATCAGAAATAAACCTTGAATCTTTTAAATTAACTAAAATAGCTGGAGCTCATTGGAGAGGAAACGAAAATAATCCAATGTTAACTAGGATCTATGGAGTTGCTTTTGAAACTAAAGAACAATTAGAAAGCTATCTTAAATGGGAAGAAGAAGTTCAAAAAAGGGATCATCGTATATTAGGTCAAGAATTAGAGTTATTTACCGTTGATGAAAATGTAGGATCAGGTTTAATTTTATGGCTACCCAAAGGAGCAATAATTAGACAAACTATTCAAGAATTTATAATAGATATTTATAAAAAAAATAATTATCAATTAGTATTTACCCCTCATATTACTAAACAAAAATTATTTGAAATTTCAGGTCACCTTTCTTATTATCAAGAAAATATGTATTATCCTATAAAAATTGAGGGAGAAAATTATTATCTTAAACCAATGAATTGTCCTTTTCATTTAACTATTTATAAACAAAAAACTAAAAGCTATCGTGATTTACCAATTCGTTATGCTGAATTGGGAACTGTTTATCGTTACGAAAGATCAGGTACCCTTTCAGGTTTAACTCGAGTTAGAGGTTTTACCCAAGATGATGGTCATATAATTTGCACCTTCAATCAGCTACCGGAAGAAATACATAATTGCTTAAATTTAGTTAAATTTATTTTAGAAAAATTTGGTTTTAAAGATTTTAAGGTCTTTTTAAGTATCTGGGATAAATCAAATAAGAAAAAATATTTAGGCACAAATAAAGAATGGCAATTTGCTATTGAAAGTTTAAAAAAATCGGTTGAAAAATTAAATTGGCAATATGAAATAATGAAGGGAGAGGCAGCTTTTTATGGACCTAAAATTGATGTTGTTGTTAAAGATGCCCTCGGAAGAGATTGGCAAATTTCAACTATTCAATTAGACTTTAACTTAACCAAAAAATTTGATTTAGCTTATATTGATAAAGATAATAAAACCAAGAAGCCTTATTTAATTCACCGAGCTTTATTAGGTTCAATTGAAAGATTTATTGGTTTATTAATAGAGCATTATGAAGGAAATTTACCCTTTTGGCTTTCGCCTATTCAAATTGCTATCATTCCCGTGAATATAAATCATCTAAGTTACGCAGAAAAATTATTAGAATTATTAAAGGAAAAAAATTATCGTGTAAAAATATTAGAAGCAACAGAAAGTTTATCTAAAAGAATACTTATTGCTGAAAAAGAAAAAATTCCCTATATGATTATAATCGGTGATAAAGAAATAAAAGAAAATAAAATATCTATTAGAAAACATAAGATAGGTAATATTGGAACATTAAGTTTAAATAAATTTTTACAAATTATCAGTAAAGAATATTGATTTTTATTTTCTTTGATAAATTCTTACAGTAGCCGAACCCCAAGAAAAAGGATATAAACCTTCGTTAATCATTTCAAAATTTGAATTATCATTTATTTTCTTGGTTAAAATTATCAACCTGCTACCCTTCTTAAGCTCTAATGACATATTGACAATCCTTTCTAATTGTTCATCATTAAAACAAGTTGAATTAACAAAAACCAAATCACCATCACTAAAATCATTATCAAAAATATCACCCTTAATAAATTCGATAGAATTTTCGTCTTTTAAATTAAAAATATCTTTAAATCTACTATAGGCTAATTGACTTGCTTCTATAAGAGATTCAAGATACTCTATACCGATTGATTTTTTAACATCAAAAATCAATTTAGCTAATATTACTGCCTTGCCAGTGCCAGAACCTAAATCATAAAAGATAGAATATTTATCTGCATGAGCTTTTTCTAATATTTCACAAAAACCTTCTGGTATTATTTCTCCATAAACAAAAGATTTATCATTAATGCCCCTTTTACTTCTTTCTGACAATGAAAGACTAAAACCATCAATATCTTTATATATTTCGTTAAAAATTTTAATTTTTTCTTCCTTAGTCATTTTTATATTATTATAATTATTTAATTAAATTATATTGAAAGAATATTTAGTGATATGATATAATATTATAATCTATTGTCAATATTAAGGTCGTTAATTTAATTAAATTATTAATTTAAATTTAAGATATTAATAAGAAATACAATGCAAAATTTTTTAAATCTATTATTTATTTTAATCTTGTTATCTCTTTTAATAAGTGGTTTTTTTAATATTATACCTTGGAAATTTAATATTTCAGCTTTAATTGTAGGAATTATTCTCTGGTTGATTTTGATTTACAATTCATTTATATCGCTTAATCAAAGAGTTAAAGAAGCTGAAAGCGATATTGAGGTTCAAATGAAAAGAAGAAATGATTTAATTCCTAATTTAATTGAAACGGTAAAAGGTTATACTATTCATGAAAAAGAAGTTTTAGAAAATATAACTCAAGCAAGATCAAGTTTTTTAAACGCTAAAAATATTAAAGAAGAAATAGAAGCCGATAATATGATAACTTCAGCCTTAAAAACATTATTTGCTGTAGCTGAAAATTATCCTGATTTAAAAGCAAATCAAAATTTTTTACAACTTCAACAAGAATTAAGCGACACTGAAGATAAAATTATGTCTTCTCGTCGATTCTATAATGCTGTAACTATGGAGTATAATTCATTTATCAAACAATTTCCTAACAATTTATTTAGTAAATTATTTGGATTTAAGGAGGTAGAGTTTTTTGATATCCAAGAAGAAGAAAAAAACGTACCTAAAGTTAAATTTTAATTCAAAAATATATTAATTAAAATATTAATTAAAATTATATTACAAAAATGAAGACAAGTTATTCGGTTATCCAAGAAAACATCTTAAAAACCTATATTTTAATGTCTATTTTTATTGGCATAATTTTATTATTAGGGTATTTTATTGCTTATATCTACAATGAGCCTTTTATATTTTATTTTGCTTTATTAATAGGAATTTTAATGAATTTTGGTTCATACTTTTACGGACATAAAATTATAGTTAAGATTACAGGAGCTAAAAAAATAACTAAAGATGATTTACCAACAGTTTATAGAATTTTAGAAAATCTTTCAATAACGGCTGGCTTACCCAAAACACCAGATCTTTATATTATCGAAACACCAGCAATGAATGCTTTTGCCACAGGTAGAGATTATAAAAACTCATTAGTTGCAGTAACTTCTGGTTTGGTCAATAATCTAACCGAAAAAGAATTGGAAGGTGTTATTGCTCATGAATTAGCCCATATAAAAAATAGAGACATCACCGTAATGATGATAAGCAGTGTTTTAATGGGAATAATTGCTATTATAGCAGATATATTATTAAGATCAGGGATTTCTTCAAAAAATGATAATAATAAATCAAATGCAATTTTTTTTATTATTGGAATAATTTTAATTTTTTTAGCTCCTATTTTTGCTCAACTAACTCACTTAGCTATATCCAGAAAAAGAGAATTTATGGCCGATGCCACAGGAATTTTATTCACCAGAAATCCTGAAGGTTTAGCAAGTGCTCTTGAAAAATTAAGTAATCAAAAAGAAAAATTAGAAACTTCACCAGCTGTAGCAAGTTTATTTATAATAAACCCATTTAAAAATCAAAAAAATTTAATTAGTTGGTTAGGTAATTTATTCTCAACACATCCTCCTATAGAAAAAAGAATAGAAATTTTGAGAAATATGGTAATTTAATTAGGCGCGAGTATGGTGTAATGGTAACACATCTCCTTCCCAAGGAGAAAATGCCGGTTCGATTCCGGTTGCTCGCTAAATTTTGAATGAAAATTAATTCTAATAAAATACCTGAAATTGTAAAAAATATTTGGTTTAAACTAGACGATGAAAGTTATTTAGTGGGTGGCTGTGTTCGTGATTTAATTTTAAATAGAAAACCTAAAGATTGGGATATAACAACTAAAAATTCACCAGAAGAAATAAAAAAAATTTTTCCTAATAGCTTCTATGAAAATAGATTTTTTACTGTTGGAGTAAAAACAAATAGCGATGATCCAACATTAAATATTATAGAAATTACTACCTTCAGGACTGAAGGTAAATATTCTGACTTTAGACATCCCGATGAAGTTAAAATTGCTAAAACACTAAAAAAAGATCTTAAAAGAAGAGATTTTACTATTAATGCCTTAGCTTTAGATAAAAAATTTAATGTCATAGATTATTTTAATGGCATAGAAGATTTAAAAAATAAATTAATTAGGACAGTTGGTAATCCTATAGAGAGATTTAAAGAAGATCCTTTAAGAATGATAAGGGCTATAAGATTATCTTGCCAATTAAATTTTCAAATAGAAAATAAAACCCTTGAAACAATAAAATCTTTGTCGTCTTTTATTAATTTAATTTCTAAAGAAAGAATAAAAGATGAATTAATAAAAATAATTATATCTCCAAACGCTGTTCAAGGAATTGAGCTATTAAGAGAATCAAATTTGTTAATGGAAATTATACCTGAACTTATAAGATGCTATAATGTAGGTCAAAATAAACACCATAAATATAATGTTTATACTCATCTTTTAAAATCATTAGAATATGCAGTTAAGAAAAATTATTCTTTAGAAATTAGATTAGCTTCATTATTTCATGATATAGGTAAACCCCTAACAAAACAAGGAGAGGGACCGGAGTGTACTTTTTATAACCATGAAATAGTAGGAGCAAAAATGACTAAACAAATTTTACAACGTTTAAAATTTCCTAAAAAAATAGTAGATAAAGTAACTCATTTAGTAAAACATCATATGTTTTATTTAGAATTAGATAAAATCAATCTTTCAGCAGTAAGAAGATTAGTGAATAGATTAGGGGTTGAAAATATAGAAGATTTTTTTAAACTCAGAGAAGCAGATAGAATTGGCTCAGGGGTTAAAAAGGCAGTACCATATAGATTAAGGTACTTAAAGTATTTAATCCATAAAGCACAATTAGAACCCATAACACCTAAACAACTTAAAGTAAATGGAAACGATGTAATGCAAATTTTAAATATACACCCAGGGCCTAAGGTTGGTTGGGTATTGAAAGCTTTGTTGAATGAAGTAATTGAAGATTCAAGCAAAAATAATAAAGAATATTTGTTAAAAAGAATAGAAGAATTAGATAAATTATCAGATGAAGAATTGAAAAATTTAGCAATATCAGGAGAAGAAAAAATAAAAGAAATTGAAAGAAAAATTGATCAAGAATTAAAACAAAAATATAATGTATAAAAATTAATATTTAAGTGATCTTTCGATAAGAATTTCGATTAAATCTTTAATATTTTTTTGAGCTTGAGTTTCATTTTTGCTATTTACAAATTCATTCCAAGTATCTAAAATTTCTTTATCCCTTAATTCTCTCACTTTATTTTCAAGCAAAAGTTTTGTTTCAAAATTAACCTCTTTATCTGCCTTTAAAACTTTTTTAACCAATAAATCTAAAAATTCAAGAGATTGACGATTTACTGGTTTAGTTATTTCTTCCTGTTTTCTTTGTAAATAAATTATTTTATCTTGCAATTGTTTTATATAAAAAATTGATCCTATATTTCCTAAAAATAATAATAAAGATAAAATCAACAAAAAATTTCTATTCATTCTTTATTTATTGATTTAATTCGACTTTTAAAAATTAAGATTAATAACAAAATTATTATTAAAATAAACTTCCAATCAATAGCAAAAAGAAACCAATATTTAGGTTTAAGTTTAATATTTTGATTAACCGATCCCCCCTCTAGGGCAAAAAATTCATCAGATTTAAATGGATAGTAATTTTCTTTTTCAATTTTTAAATAATATCTTCCTTCAGGGACAAAAAATACATAGTTTCCAAATTTATCAGTTATCTGAGGATTAATTTGAGCGTATTTATTTGCTGGCCAAAGTTCAAATTTTTTAGTTTCTGAATTAAACCAGTACAAATAAACCTTAGCTCCTTCAATTCTTGCTTCTTTGCCAAAAATTTTTTCGTAAACATAACCCTCTGGATTAATAGCAGTAATAAGTTTTAATTCTTTTTTCCCTAAATCAATTTTTTCATATTCAATTATTGTTTTAATCTCAAAATCACCAACTATTTTTGGAAGACTAATCTCAGCAATATAAAAACCATCTTCATCTTTGTCTTGATATTCAAATTCATTAATTTTTAGTCTTTCTTCAACTTCATTAGCTAAAACAAAACTTAAAATTTTTCCTAAAAATGAATTAGAAATTCCTCGATAAATTAAATAACCTTTAATGTTTTTAACCTTATCAGAAGGTTTAATCATCAAAATAATTCCTTGCTCAGAAATTAAATTAATTTTTTGAATAACACTTCCCTTTTCATCTAAGGTTATTCTTGGCTTCAAATCCAAATTACCCTTAACTGATTTAATAAAAATAATATCTTCAGGTATTTTATCTCTAACAGAAGAAGAGATTGAAGTTGTTGGCAATCTAAATCCTATTATCTCAGAAAGAGAAGGAACAAAAACATTGACTACCTTTAATTTTAGTAAATTAACCAAATTATTTATACCAATTTTATCAAAAATTTCACCAAGCTTAGGAATTTTTTGAACTAAATTTTTAATTTCTTCAGGAAAATAATTTTTAGTAAATTCAGATAATGGTCTATTCTGATGAGAGTAAGTTAAAAGAATTGGCCAAGAATAATTAAATTCATTTTTTTTAAAATAATAAGGAACTTCGCTAATTAGTTTTGTTTCTTTATTTATTATCTTTAAAACAGTTTCCTTTGGCTTTTGAATTAAATTTCCTAATAATTGTAAAATTAATCTAATAGTATCTAATTGCGAAATTTCTTCTTTCTTATTTTTTTGACTAACATAGAATGATCTTCCTCCAGATGAAAACGAAGGTTGAGAAGGTTGAGATTGAATATTTTTTCTCCAATCAGTCTTAACTTTACAATTAGCACAATCAAAATTTATTTTACTTCCATCTATTAAAATAATAGCATAACCAGAAAATTCACCAGTACTAGGATTAATTTTTACACTTGAAAAATCAATCCAGCCTAAATGTTCTCCCCAAGCATAACCAGATAAATTACCATTACCATCATTATAAACTCCTCTATTTGTTGGGCTTAAATTAATCCAACCATAATTGGCACTCCAGGCATAACCAGTTAATTTATCATCAAAAACCTGGACATTACCATTATTAGGATTAAAATTTACCCAACCAATATTTTCTCCCCAAGCAAATTTATAATTTGAGTCAATTGAAGCAGCAAAAGCTTTTAAAATCGGCAAAAGAAAAATAAATAGAATTAAAAATTTTTTCATTATTGAGTTTAATTTTCTGGTTGTTAATTATTATTTAAATGTCTTTAATTGTCTAAATTTTCAGATGATTGATATTGATTAGTTTCTTGATTACCTAAATTATTTTGACTTTCTTGATCTGAGCTTTGAGAAGAAACTAATTCATTATTTGAATAATCTTGATTTTGATTTGCTTCTTGTTTATTTTGAGAATTATTTTGAAAATCTTGTATTTGCACAGAATTATTTTCTTGGTCTTTATTTACATAATTTAAAGATGATGTAGTTGATGAATTATTAGAAATATTATCTAATAAAGTTGATAATGTTTTTGATGGAGTTGTTGTTAATATAGTTGAAGTTGCTATTGAGGTGTTTAATGAATCAGACGAAGAAGAATTTTTATTAAAAGAAGATGTACTTGAAAAAGTTTTATCACAATTTCCTTTAACTTTTCTAAACTCTCCATATTCTAACCAAACACAATAAATTTCACTAGTTGCTTTATCCTTCATCTCAAATTTTTCTAATTCTTTTATTTCTTTAACTCTCAAAATATCAGCTATTAATTCTTTTGCTTTTATAATTCCATTTTCAATAATTATTCCTAATTGAGCAAAACCATCTTTAACATAACTGGCAAAATTTTTAATTAAATCTTTAACAATGCTATAAAGATAAATAGAAATATTTTCATATTTTATTCCCTCAGGTTCATTGTTTTGATTGTATCTTACAAGATCATTGAACGTTGTTGCTACTTCTTCGGCAATAAATCCAATTTGTTTTCCTTCAATCTTAAAGGGTAAGTCTTTTTTAAATTCGAAAGTCTTTGGCTGAAGTGATAAAAATTTATCTTTATCAAAAGTTAAATCTTGTATATTTTCTTTATATTTTAATGAAGAAATTGTGCATATTATTTGACCATTAACATCTGAAGATAAAGCACAATTTAAAGCATTTTTTTGAACAATTGAACCAGTAACAGACAAAGGACCGCCAGAAAAAATACCATTTAAACCAACATTTAACCCTCCGCCAATCATTAAATCGTTATAAACTATTAAATTTTTTCTCACGTTCAAATCTCCTGCTTCCAAAGAATGAGCCATCATTGATCCAGATTCTATACCATTATTATCAACTACAATAAACCTAACTGGGCTTGTATTTAATACTAAATAAGAATATCTTCCCGAAACCACAATATTAGCACCTCCATTATCACCAGAAGAAAGAGTTAGTGAACCAACTTTAACTGGAGAAGATGGGTTAAAAACATCAGCAATTAACAATCTAGTTGGAAAAGTAAAAGTAACAATATATACATATCTGCCAGCAACAGCAATTCCCTGAGCATTATTTTCTCCAGAACTAAAAGCAAGTCCTCCAACTAATGTTGGCGAACTAGGATTTGCAACATCAATAACTGCCAATCTAGCTGGAGAAGTATATGTTACAACATAAGCATATCTACCAGATATATCTAAGTTTGCACCACTATTATATCCACTAGGCAAGGTTAATGATCCAGCTATAGTTGGAGATGTAGGATTAGAAATATCAATAATAATAAACCTTGTAGGATTAGTACTAGTTACAACGTAAGCATATTTACCAGATACAACAATCTTTATACCATAAGCGTATCCAGTTAAATTAATTCCTCCAATTCTAGTTGGAGAAGTAGGATCAGAAACATCAATAACCACCACGCTGCTGTTTGGAGCACTAAAATTTAAAATATAAGCATATCTTCCCGAAACAGCAATACTAAATCCATTACTTTCTCCGCTATTTAAAGTAACTGCTCCAACTCTAGTTGGAGAAGAAGGATTAGAAACATCAATAACTACAACCCTAGTAGGATTAGTCGCTGTTACTGCATAAACATATTTTCCAGATACAGCAATTGCTTGAACGTTGTTTTCTCCGCTATTTAAAGTAACTGCTCCAACTCTAGTTGGAGAAGAAGGATTAGAAACATCAATAACTACAATCTTACTCGGAGAATCATAAACTCCAACATAAGCATATCTACCAGCTAAAGCTATAGTATATCCTGAAGTTTCTGTACTATCAAAAATAAGTGAGCCAATTTTAGATGGAGGAAAACTGATTGCAGGTAAATTAGAAATATTTCCAACAACATCTAAAGATTCATTAGGAATTTTTCTAATACCCAATCTTTTATTTGTATTATCCCAAAATAAACTATTATTGTCTTCAGAAATTACTCCTCCTGTTCCCGCAAATAATAATGAACCAGGGGTTAATGAAGATATACCAAGATTACCTGTAAATGTTTTATCACCACTAAAAGCCTGAACTCCTGTTGAAACTAAACCTCGTGAAAAAGTATCAGCATCAGGAAGATTGAATATATGAATTGAGCCAGTTGAAAAAATATTAAAATCATTGCCTGTCGTGCCAATTGAAAAAATTTGAGTAGTCGTTGTTAAACCATTTAAAGAAGTTATAGCTGGACTAACTGTACAATTAGTATCTCCAGGAGAACAATTAGGATCAAGAGTTTCCCCAGGTTGATAGGGAGATATTGGTGGAGCAGAATATGCAAAATAGTAATAAGAAAGCAAGATTGAAGAAATTAAAAATATTATAAAAATTAATATTTTGTTAGTTTTTTCATTTTTCATAACCTACTTATTATAAATAATCTTTATTTTTGATTTCAACAAAATTGTGGATAAAAATTATTTTTTAAATATTTCTAAAATATTATCATTGAAAATTTAAATAACAAAGAATTTCTAATTATTTTTTCGATAAATCTATTTTATTTCGTAATAGATAAGCTAAAAATAGATTTAAATAATGATTATAATTTTTAGAATATAATTCTATTACTTTTCTATAGCTCCTTTTAAGTAAAAATAAAATTCAATGATTATTAATTTTTACACTTTGATGCGATAAATTAAATTTGGATAATTTAAGGCTTCTGTATAATTTATCAAAATTTAAGAATTTGAATAATTTATTTAAATCATTGATCAAATCTAATCAAAAATTAAATTTAATCAAAATATTGGTTTGTATTTAAAGATAATATCAGAATAAAATAGCGACAATTCCTATTATTTAATTTTTTATATTTTCTTCAACGAAGTTTATGAATGTATTTATATAAATTTAGAGTGTTATATTATAAAATTAGATTTAAATTTTATTGAAGTAGAGAATCTATAAATTTTATTTACAGTTAGATTAAAATAATATAAAAAAAGAAATATGGCAAAAAACTTAATAGTTAAAGTTTTTAAATTTTTATAATATTATCACATTTTAATGATTATAAATTTTTTAGATTTTCCACGATAAAAGAAGTATTTTTTAAATGGAAATTATGATCTCCCTCTTTATAAATTATAAGCTTACTTCCATTTATTAACTGATGAATTATATAAGCATCTTTCAATAGAGTAATTTTATCTTTTTCTCCCCATATTAAAATAGTATCTGTCTTTATTGAAGGCAAAATTGAAGTAAGATCTTCTGATATTACATTTTTCATAGTTTCTTTCATTATTGGAGATAATTTTAAATATGAGGTAGATCCTGTTACAACCTTATAAAATATTTTTTTAACCATAAATGGAGAAACTTTTAATATTAATTTACTTATTGGCTTGAAGATTTGTAAAATTTTTTGCTTTATAGTTTTTCTTCTTATACAAGCTCCATTATAAATTATGAGTTTTTTAATTTTTTCTGGATAATAATAAGAAAATTTAGCAGCAATTTGACCCCCAAAAGAATGGCCCATTAAATAAAAATTATTAATTCCCTTTTCTTCTAAATATTTTCTTACATATTCTACATAATCATCTAAAGTAAAGGGTTTTGAGGGCTCAAGAATATTACTAAATCCAGGTAATGTTATAAAATATACATTAAAATATTTATTTAATTCTATAATTAAGTTTTTATAAAAATCTATTATATTTTTATCTTTATCTATTATATATTTATTAACCCAACCGTGTAAAAAAACTAGATTATCCATAGTTTAAAATATTATTATAAAATAGAAAAAATATTAATTTTAAATTACTTTAACTCATATTTAAAAATGACATTAAATGATTTGGAAATTGAATTGAAAAAATACAAAGGTATTGGAGAAAAAACAGCTTGGAAATTTTCAAAATATAAAATTTTTACCATCAAAGATTTACTTTATTTCCTTCCTTATAAGTATTTAGATTTAAGTAATCCTATAAAAATAAAAGAGGCTAAAATTAACGAAAATATAGTTACAATAGCTAAAGTGAAAAATATTAAGTTAATAAAAACACCTAAAAAGAAAATTTTTATAGTCATTGCAATTTTAGAAGACGAAACGGGCTCTTTAAAATCTATTTGGTATAATCAACCTTATTTATTAAAAACAATTAAAAAAAATGATAAACTTCTAGTTTACGGAAAATTTACCAAAAATAATTACGGCCTTCATCTTTCTAATCCTGAATTTAAAATTATTTCTCAAAAATATAAATTTAAACCAGAAATAATTCCAGTTTATTATGAAATTGCTGAAATAAGCACTAATTTTACTCGAAGATTAATCCAAGGAATTATAAATGATTTCGAAATTAAAAATATAGAAGATCCTCTACCAGAAATAGTGAAAATAAAAGCTAATATTATTGACTTAGGAAATGCTTTAATAAACATTCATTCTCCTAAAAAAATTGAAGATGTTGAAATATCAAAAATGAGATTATTCTTTGAAGAAATTTTTTATTTTCAGGCCAAAATAATTCAAGAAAAAATGTTATTAAATAGAGAAAAAGGTATTTTAATTCAATATTCTCCTTTTTTAATAAAAGAATTTTTAAATAATATAAATATAAAATTAACGATAAATCAAGAAAAAGTTTTAGAAGAAATTTTAAATGATTTTAAATCTGTTTATCCAATGAACAGATTGCTCCAAGGAGAAACAGGATCGGGAAAAACTTTGATTGCTGAGATAATAAGTTTTTTAGTTGCTAATTCAAATTATAAAGTTTTATTTATGGCTCCAACTGAAATTTTAGCTACTCAGCATTTTTATAGGTTTCTTAAGGATTTTCGTTTCTATGATTTTGGTATTGGTTTAATGGTAAAAAAAATAGGTTATTATGGATTAAGAGGATATAAGGCTAAAAAAAATAAAGAAGATATTATTCGTTTAATTAGCCAAGATAAAATTAAAATTTTAATTGGTACTCATTCATTATTAGAGGTAGATTATCAATATAAAAATATAGGCTTAATAATAATAGATGAGCAACAAAGATTTGGTATCGAACAAAGAAAAAAAATAATTAAAAAATCAGAACAAGAATTTATGCCTCATTTTTTATCTATGACCGCAACACCAATTCCTCGAACTTTATATTTATCCTTTTATAGTGATTTATCTTTATCAACCCTAAAAGAAAAACCATTCAACCAAAAAGAAATTATTACCAAAATAATCAAAACAGAAGAAATTGATAGCGTTTGGAATTTCGTTGAAAAAGAAATTAATCATAATCATCAAGTTTTTATTATTTGCCCAAGAGTTGAATTTGATGAAAAATTAGAAATTAAAAGTGTAAAACAGGAATACGAAAAAATTAAAAAAATATTTCCCGAAGTAGAAATATCTATGCTTCACGGAAAAATGAAATCAAATGAAAAAGAATTAATTCTTAAAAAACTTCAAAATAATGAAATAAAAATTTTAGTATCTTCTTCAGTTGTCGAAGTTGGAATTGATTTGCCTCTATTGACAACAATAATTATTTTAGGAGCAGAAAGATTTGGATTATCTCAACTTCATCAGTTAAGAGGCAGAGTTGGTAGATCAATTCATCAAGGTTTTTGTTTTTTAATTCCTCAAAATTATTCACCCTTAGCTTACAAAAGATTAAAAATTTTAGAAGAATCACAGGATGCTTTTTATATTGCTGAAAAAGATTTAGAAATTAGAGGCCCAGGCGAGCTTTTAGGTAATAAACAGGCGGGATTTCCTGATTTAGCTATGAAATCTTTAGAAAAAATTGAATTAGTTTATTTAGCCAAAGAAATTGCTGAAGATTTAATTTCTCAAAATTATCTTTTAAAGGGCTATCCATTATTAAGAAACGAAATACAAAAACGAGGTAAGATTATTTTTGGTTAATCAATTTTTAATTTATAATAAAAATAATGTTTTTTAAAAAGAAAGAGGAATTAATAAATTATCTAATTAGAAATAATATTTTAAAAACAGAGAATATTATAAATGCTTTTTTAAAGATTGATCGTAAAGATTTTGTTAGGCCAGAAAATTTATTTGAAGCCTATGCAGATTATCCTTTACCTATAGGAAATGGCCAAACTATTTCTCAACCTTGGACAGTTGCTTTTATGTTGGAATTACTTCAACCCCAAGAAGGAATTAAAATCTTAGATGTAGGCTTTGGTTCGGGTTGGACTACAGCTTTATTAGCTCAAATAGTTAGTGATAAAGGCAAGGTTTATGGCATCGAAATATTTCCCGAAATATTTGAATTTGGTAAAAATAATATAGAAAAATATAACTTTTTTAAAAAAAACATAGTTAAATTAAAATTAGGTGATGGCTCAAAGGGTTGGAAAGAATATTCACCATTTGATAGAATTTTGGTTAATGCTTCAACTGATGAAATTCCGTCTAACCTAATTGAACAATTAAATACCAATGGGATTATGATAATTCCTGATAAAGAAGGTATTAATCAAATTTTTAAAGATAATGATGGAAATATAGAAAAAAGATACTATTATGGCTTTAAATTTGTTCCTCTTCTGTCTCAGTAATATTTTTAATTTTTTTTCTTAATAATTTAATTCGGCTCCTAATTTTTTTCTCTTTAATTCTCTTTTCTTCTGCCTCATATGGTTCTTGCATTAATTGAAATTTAGGTGGAGGGAAAAGTTCGTTTAAAAAATTGTAAATTTTTGCCAACAATCTTTCTGTGGCTAATTTTTTATTTTCAAATTGACTTCTTGAATCTTCAGCAATAGTAATTAAATATTTTTCTTTTTCTTTTAATAATAATTTTTGATTAGTATTCAGCTCAATGTCAAAATTTTTAAACAAAATATTTTCTAATTCTTTTAATTTAAATTTAGCTCTAATTTTATTATATTTTCTCTGCATATGTTGTCCTCCTGGTTTAGATGCAGTAGTAAAGTCGTATTGAATAAAATTTTTAACATATCTATCTAATAACCTTTTATTAATAATTTTTTTTACTTTTTTAAATAATTCTTGATAATCTATGTCTAACATCTTTTATCTATTTAATTTTTCTAATTATATTTATAAAAAAGGATAATAAAGTATTATACCATTTCGTGGAGGTATTAGCAAATCAATAGTTTCATTTAAAAAATCATATATATTTCCTAATTGATCTTTATAAATAATAAACGGCTCAGTAGTTGAAGATAAAATATAATTAAAATTTAAATTATCTGAAGTATTTAAAAGAACCAAACCTTTTTTATATCTTCTTCTATACAAAGCACCCTGATTGAAATTAGAACTTGAGGCTACAATAATTTGATTAATATTATTTACTTCTTCTGGATTCCCTAAGTCAAGATATAAAGCTGGAATTTGACAAAATAATTCATTGCTACTTATATTTATACTACTTCCTGGTTGGATATCATTTAATGGCATTTCAAAAGAAATATAAACCCCATTATTATTTACTAAATAAAATGAAGAAATTAGATAATTTGTAATAGAGTTTGTTGTAGTACACCAACTTCTATTAGTATAAGACATTAATAATGAATACTTATTATTAAAATTTTCAATTACGGATTGAATTTCATAATGAGTTTGGGTTGGTGATTTAAAAATTAAATTCCTATTTATTAAAAAGCCTTCATTCATAAATCCATCTAAGAATTTATCAATACCAATATGTATTGATGAAGAAGTAAAATAAGCTCTATAACCGAAATTGGTAAATACCTTTTTTCCAGTAAACTTTAATTTTTCCACTATTTCTTTGTAAATATTTATTATAGAAAAATATTTTGCCTCTTGAAATGAATTATTATAAGCATGTCTATAAGAATTACTCTCACTATAATTTATATTCGGAGAATCTAACCTAAATCCCCAAAAATAATTATTATTTTTTTCCTTTATGTAATGCTTAAAAATATATTTATTATAAAATTCGGCATATTTATAATTTTTCATACTAACAACCTTGTTATTTTCATAAAATCCATTTAAGACTCTATAATAACTAGTAACCACTTTAAGAGTATCTGAATTAAAATTACTTAATAGATAAATTTCTGGATAACCACTATTAGGGGTTAATTTAAACATTCTTTCTCCATTCCACCAACTTGTTGTTGAAATATCGTTTATTATTTGATTAGTATCATCTAAATTTATCAAGGAGCTAACTTCTATATCATTTCGTTTAAACCTAAAAGAACCTACTTCTGATTCTCTGAATTTAATTTGGGCTGGATATAAATAGTCTATAAGCTTAAAATTTTTATTATGATAAAAAACCTTAAGCCCAACTTCTTTTAACCCAGAATCTATCATCTCAAAATTAGTATAATAATTTATCCAATCATGAGTATAAGGAAGAGCACTGTGGAAAACTTCTAGAAATTTCAATGAACTAAAATTATTTCGTTGAGGTAAAGTGAGACATTGCCAACTATTTGTTTGCGAATTAAATCTTTCAACTTCAACTTTAATATTATCTATCCAAAATATTGCTTGAGAAGAGGTATTACTATCAGGAAATTTGGCATAGATTTCAAAATAAAAAGGATAAATACCTTCGTACGCTATATTATCTATGACAGTTGTTGAAAACACAAAATTAGTCCAATTCACAATAGATGTTGAGGTAGATAAAATATTAGAAGAAAACTCATTATTATCTCTATTATCTTTCATTATTGATCTAATTCTAAAAAAAAGATTATTACTAAAATTATTAGTTTTTAAATCAAAACTAATTTTAAGCCTATCGCCACTTTTAGGATAATAATTACGAAATTCAGAAATTATACCATTAGCTTCTAATGTTGGTAAAACAGATCTTCTATAAAATCTAAATGAAAAAATTCTCAAATCCCTATTAGTGGTAGTGTCTAAAATACCATTTCTCTCAATTGTTATTTTCAACGATCCTATACCATTTGTTTTATTAGTATAATCTACATCGTAATTTATTTTAAGATTATTCGAATTATATAATGAAGTTGATAAATTCAATATATTACCTAAATTATCTTTAAATTCTAAATCTCCAATTCCAGCTAGATAATTAATGCAATTATTAGCATAAATAGAAATATATGGTAATAATAAGAAAATAGGGGTTAAAATAGAGTAAATGAAATTTTTATAATATTTATAATAACTAGTCATTATTTATTAATATTAAAAATTTATTATAATATTAGAATTATATAATATGAAAAAATTTAATATTATGTTAAACAAGCAACATTTAAAATATTTAATAGAGTTAGCAAAAATAAATATAGACGACAAAGAATTAGACAAGCTTTTGATTGATTTAAATAATATTTTAAATTTTATTGATGAAATAAAAAAATTAAATCTAAATAATTTCCAACCGCTTGTTGGGGGAGTAATTCAAAAATTAGAATTAAGAGAAGATGAAATACATCAAATGGATGAAAGTACAAAAGAAAAAATAATTGAACAATTTCCCCAAAAAGAAAATAATTATTTAAAAGTACCTAAAATAATATTAAAATAAAAAATTAAATCTTTAAATATTTTGACATAGCTACAATAGAAGCGAAAATATTCATAAATATTATAAAAACAATTATTAAGCCATTAATTATAAAAAAATTGTTAAAGAAAAAAAACTCTGGATTTAAAACAATAAGAATTTGTTTCCAAAAATCTCTTGTCATTATCAAAAAGAAAATAAATATTCCGTTAGCAATTAAATAT
The DNA here is from genome assembly GCA_026004495.1 of Candidatus Parcubacteria bacterium. Taxonomy (GTDB): domain Bacteria; phylum Patescibacteriota; class Minisyncoccia; order UBA6257; family HR35; genus JANXCM01. The sequence continues at coordinate 149,427 of BPJG01000001.1, forward strand.
CCCAAAAATGAAGTAATTAAATTAAAAATAATAAAGGGAATTCTAATGAAGTAATTAGGTGTCCCTATTAAACGAAATACTTCTATTTCTTCTCGTTGAGAATATACAGTTAAAAGAGTCAAGTTTAAAATTAAGAAAAAAACAAAAACTAAAATTAAAATTAAGAAAATAAAAATAATAAAATTAATTTGTTTTGATACCTTAATAAATCTTTCAATAATATTTTTATTTTCCGAATAAGTTAAAAAATCTATAGTTGCACGATAAGGGGAATTTTCTAAATATTTTGATATCTCATCATAAACTTCAGGTTTTTTAGCTTTTACGACTAAGTAATCTACCAGCGGATTAACATTTAATTCTATCAAAGATTTAATAATAATAGGATTAGAAATATATTTTTTTTGAAAATCTTCAAATGCTGACTCTTTACTAACAAAAATAACTTCACTAACACCATTAAAGTTTTCTAAAATATTTTTCAATTTATTTATATCCTCTCTGTCAGTTCCTTCTCGAAAATAAATAGAAAAATCTAATTTTGTTTTCAAGAAATTTATTATTTCATTAGAAAAATAAAATAAAGTAATATTTATAAAAAAAAGAAGCGAAGTTAAAAAAGAAACAAAAATAAGGACAAAAGTTATTATTTTCTTTCTCTTAAACAATTCCCAGCCCTCTTTTATTAATCTCGCAAAAATCATTTAAATTAAAGTATATTTTCCTGGATTTTCATCTTTAACTATTCGACCTTGATGAAGAGTTATTACTCTTTTATTTAAATAATTAACAATATCCCTATTATGAGTAGTTAAAATTACAGTTATTCCTTGATTATTAATAATTTTTAATATCTCAATAATTTCAAATGAAGAAATAGGATCAAGGTTACCAGTTGGTTCATCTGCTAATAAGATCTCGGGATTAGTAGATAATGCCCTAGCTATACATAATTTTTGCTTTTCTCCTCCAGATAAAAATTTAGCTAAAATTTCTCTGTGATTCCATAAATCCATATTTATTAATACTTCTTCTACTTTCTTTTTTATTTCCTTACTGTTGAATTTCATTATTTCCAAAGGTAGTTTTATATTATCATAAACTGTTCTTTCAAGTAATAATTTAAAATCTTGAAAAACAATGGCAATTTTTCTTCTTAACCTTAATATTTCATTTCTTCTAACTTTAGAATAATCTAAATTTTTATAAAATATATGACCTTCGGAAACATTTTCTTCTTTTCTAATCAATTTCAAAATAGTAGTTTTACCAGCCCCAGATCTACCAACAAGAATAACAAATTCTCCTGTTTTAATTTCAAAACTTATCTTATCTAAAGCTTTAATTTTTTCATAATAAATTTTGCTTACGCTTTTAAAAACTAACATTATAATTTTTTATTAAAATATAGCACCTAAGGGATGAATTAATAATAAATTTCCATCTAAAATTTCATCAACCTTATTTGATTCATAATTAAATTGATGATCTTTAACCAACTTATAAGGATCAAGAATATAACTTCTTTTTTGATTTCCCCAAGCAATTTCTATTTTTTTTCCCTTCAATTCTTCAATCTTTTTTAATTTTTTTTGATTCATAAAATTAATTATCTTAGATTTTAATATTTTTAAGGCAATTTCCTTATTCCTTTGTTGACTTCTTTCGCTTTGACAATTAACAATTAGATTTAATGGCTTGTATATAACCCTTACTCCTGTTTCTACTTTATTTACATTTTGACCACCCTTACCTCCAGATCTAAATGTTTCAATCTTTAAATCTTCATCTTTAATATCAAATTTAGGATCATCAATAACGGGCAAAATTTCTACATAACAAAAACTAGTATGCCTTAATTTTTTAGCTGAAAAAGGAGATATCCTGACTAAGCGATGAACTCCTTTTTCATATTTTAATAAATTGTAAACATTAGGTTTGTTTACTTTAATTTCAATATATTTTATACCCCCATATTCATTTATCTGTTCATCAATAATTGAAAAATTCCATTTAATTTTATTAAAAAACTTAGAATACATATTAAACAACATTTGGTTCCAATCTTCAGCATCTTTGCCGCCTACCCCAGAATAAATACTAATTATAACAAAATTATTATTAAATTCATCATTGACACAATAATTAAAATAAATATCTCTTAATATATTTTTTGCTTCATTAAACTTTTCTTGATTTAACAATTCATACATTAAATTCAGCTTATTTTTTAATTCTTTTAATTTCTCCAATTTTTCTAATAATTCGAAATTCCTATCATTATCCCAAAAATTAGATTTTTTAATATTTTCTTCAATAATTTCAATATCTTTTATTTGGTCAAAAACAGCCCTCCAAAAATTGGAGGGTTCGTAACCAAATTTCGTCTTTAATTTTTAAATTATTGAAATGCATTATAGAAAATTTTATCATAAAATTATAATTTAATGATCAATCGTTCATTTACATTAGTTGAATTTTTATTGAGTTTTGGAATTATCGTTTTGATAATTGGTATAATTTTAATTCAATTTAAACCAATTAATTATTTCCAGGATATTCGTGATACCAAGCGAATAAACGATTTAAGTAATTTAGAAATGATACTAAATTATTTATCGTTAGAAGATTCTAATTTAGAATCTGGAATTTCAACAACGACTATTTATATATCTCTTCCTGATATCTCTTCAACTTGTTCATCTTGGATATCTCAATTACCATCTCTTCCATCATTATGGCAATATCATTGTTCCGCTAATCCTACTTTAGTTAATGGGCAAGGTTGGCTTCCTATAGATTTTACCACTTCAACTAGGTCTAAATTAGTAAAAATTGAAAATCTTCCCATTGACCCAATCAATAAACCTCCATATTACTATTCATTTGTTGTTGGAGGAAGTTATGAGTTAACAGCAAAATTAGAAATAAGAAAAGCTAAAAATGATGGAGGAGTTTCTGATAATTATATAGAATTAGGAACAGATAAAAAATTATCTCTTCAGGTTCCTCAAATAATTGTCAGGCAAAAACCAAATGATTTATATGTATTTTTAACAGACGGTCTTATGGGTTACTGGCCCTTTGATGAAATAAGTGGAAATATTGCTAAAGATTATTCAGGAAATGTAAATAATGCGATAATTTTTAATGATCCTCAATTGGTTGATGGTAAGGTAGGTAAAGCTTTAAGTTTTGATGGAGTTAATGATTATCTACAAATACCATCTAGCTCAAGCTTAAATCTCCCTGGCAATAAAGAATCTATTTTTTTATGGATAAAACATAATAGTAATTATATTTTAGGACAATCATATAGATGGAATAGAAGATTATTTTCTACCAATTGGACTTTTTATGATTCAAATAACAGTATTTACTACGTTCGTAATGGTAACCCCAATGATAATCTTTATCATTTGGTCGGGTACACTGTTTTAGATACCATTGTTAAAACATATAAAGATGGAAAATTTGTTACCTCAACTACTCGCAGTGTAAATGCCATAGGCCCTGCTTCTTCTTATTGGTGGTTAGGTCGAGTATGTTCAGGTAGTTCGTGTAATTTATATTATTCTGGCATAATAGATGAAGTCCGAATCTATAATCGTGCTTTATCAGATCAAGAAATTAAAGCATTATATGAAGCAACAAAATAATTATTACTGATAATAATATGTTATAATAGCTAATAATAAGGGGGAGTAGCTCCTAATTGGTAGAGCGGCGGTCTCCAAAACCGCAGGTTGTAGGTTCGAATCCTACCTCCCCCGAAAATTGATATTTAAAAAAATATTTTTTTAATTTTTAATATTTAAAATTAGGTCAAATTAAGTCCGGGTGGCGAAATTGGAAGACGCGCTACCTTGAGGGGGTAGTGGGAGTAATCCCGTGTGGGTTCAAATCCCACCCCGGACAAATAAATATTAATAGAAAAATTATATAAAAAATAAATATAAGCCCCCAACAGGACTCGAACCTGTAACCTTGTGGTCCGAAGCCACACGCTCTTCCAATTGAGCTATGGGGGCTATTACTATTACTAGCTTTACTAAAATTTATTAAATCTAAATTGGGCGGGAGAGGATTCGAACCTCTGGCCTTCTCGACGTCAACGAGACGCTCTACCAACTGAGCTACCCGCCCTTATATAATTAATTATATCACTATTTTTTCTGCTTCTAATAATTTAAAAAAATTTTCAAATAGCTTAGCAACTAAAATTGGGCCAGTACCACCAGGAGTTGAAGTAATTAAACTTGCTTTATCTTTCAATTTTTCAAAATCAATATCACCATAAATTTTTCCATTTTCAAAACTATAACCAAAATCAATTAAAATTGCTCCCTTTTGACAATCTTTAATTAATTTTGCCTTACCAGCGCCACTAATAATAATATCAGTATTTTTAAAATAATCTTCAATTTTTGTTTGGCTTTGAGCAATAATTACTGTTGAATTTAAATTAGCAAAATAATGAACTAATGGTTTACCGACAAGACGACCATAGCCAACAATTAAAACATTTTTACCTTTAAATTCCAAATTAAATTTTTCTCTTAAAAAATCAACAACTTCAACTGCTGTTGGACGAATAATATGGCTATCAGTATAAAATTTTCCTAACATCCTTGAAGATAAACAATCAATATCTTTTTTAGCTGGAATAGAATTTAATAAATATTGAGTTGGAAATCTTTCAGGAATTGGTAATTGAAAGATTGCACCTTTAATTGTTTTATGCTTTAAAATTTGAGAAATATATTTTCTTATTTTTCTTTTAGGCAAACCTTCATCAATTTCATAAATTCTAAATTCAATATTTAATTCTTGAGCAAATTTTTGTTTAATTTTTAAAAAACTTAGTTTTTCTTCTTCTTTGCCAATCAAAAAGGCAGCAATTTTTAATTTATCATAATTTTTTCTTCTTTCTTTTAAGTTTTCCAAAATTTCTTGTGATAATTTTTTACCATTAATAATCATTTATTTTATAAAAGCAGAACTATTTAAAAATTTTTTTTAAATTTTTTTCTATGGCTGTTTGCAGTAATAAAATTTTATACTGCTATCCGAAATGTAATTTTATAATTATATTTTAATTTATAATTAAAATTAATGGAAAAATTAATTGAGTTTTCTCAGAAAAGTGAAACTGAAATTTTAACCGAATTAAAAACTTCTCAAGAAGGATTAAATGAAAAAGAAGCTGAAAAAAGATTAAGAAAATTCGGTTTAAATAAAATTTCTTCTTTTAAGATTGATCTTTTAGAAATTATTAAAAGAAATTGTCTAAATTTTTTAAATATTTTTCTTTTTATTGCTGGTTTACTTTCCTTTTTAATTAAGGGTCCTGAAGTTGAAACCAATTTAATTTTTTTCTTTTTAATTCTTTCAATTTTAATTGCTATTTTTCAAGATTATCGAGTTAATAAATTAAGTGAAAAACTTTTGTCTTATTTTAAGAATTATGCTTGGGTTAAAAGAGACGGTAAATGGCAGGAAATTGAAGCTGAATATTTAGTTCCTGGTGATTATGTTAAAGTTCAAGCTGGTTATTTAATTCCAGCTGATATAAGAATTTTAAAAACAGAAGATGCTTTAGTTGATGAATCAATAATTACTGGTGAAAGTGAGCCAATATATAAAAACGCGGAACTATCAGAACTTATACAGAACTTACAGAAAAATTCAGCTAGTTCAGCGTCAGTTCTGCGTAGTTCTGTTATTCCAGAAAATATTTCTCTTTTGGGTACAACATTAATAAAAGGAGAAATTGAAGGAATTGTTTTGGTTACCGGTAAAGAAAGTTATTTTGGTTCAATTGCTAAAAAAACAATTGAAATAAGTAAAGAAACTGCCTATGAAAAAATGATGGATCAATTCGCTAAAAATATTTCTTTCCTTGCTATTTTAATTGCTTTAATAATAATTTCTATTAATCTTTTAAAGCCAGGTTATCCAAATTTTCAAGAATTAATAATTTTTTCAATTGTTTTAGCTGTTGCCATTGTACCAGAATTTTTGCCAACAATGACTGTTTTAGCTTTAAGTTTGGCTGGAAATAGATTAGCTAAAAAAGGGTTAGTTATTAAAAGACTTTCATCAATCGAAGACTTAGGAGCAATTCAAATTTTATGTACTGATAAAACAGGGACAATTACAACGAATGAATTAAGGTTAGAAAGAATTATAACACAAACTGGAAACGAACAACAAACAGACAAAGCTGAGATAATCAATATGAATACTATGACCGAACATTCCGCATTAAGTCCAGATAAGTCCATGTTTATAAAATATTTTTTAGCAGACTATTATTTCACTCAAGAAGCTACTCCTTATGACAAAGCAATTTTAGAAAAAATAAAAGAAATGTCTGATTACTCAAATTGGGAATTAATTGAAGATACCGATTTTGATCCAATCAAAAGAATAAGAAAAATTATTGTTAAAGTAAATGATGGAATTATCGAAATTGTTAAAGGTTCACCTGAAGAAATTGCTAAAATAACTCAAGATGATAATTGTTTAGAGATTTTTAAACGAGAAGATAAAAATGGTTTAAGAACATTAGCTTTAGCTGTAAATAATAAATTTTTAGGCATTGCTTCTTTTGTTGATCCTTTGAAAGAAAGCGCTTTTTCAGCTATTAATTTAGCTAAAAGATTAAATTTAGAAATAAAGATTTTAACAGGTGATTCATTAAATGTTGCCCGAGCTGTTGGTTTAAAACTTGGTTTAATTGAAGAAAATGAAAGGGTTGTCTTAGGAGAAGAAATAAGAAATTTAACTGGTGAAGAATTGAAAAAAATTGTCAAAGAAACAAAGATTTTTGCTCGCGTTTTACCTGAAGATAAACTAAAAATTATCGAGGTTTTACAAAAAGAAAAATTTGTTGGTTTTTTAGGTGAAGGAATTAACGATGCTCCAGCTTTAAAAATAGTAAATGTTGCTTTAGCTGTTGATACTGCTACTGATATTGTTAAACAAGAAGCAGATATTATTTTAAAAGAAAAAGATTTGAAAACAATTATCGATGGTATTTATCAAGGCCGAAAAGTTTTAGAAAATATTGGTAAATATATTAAGCATACAATGAGTGATAATTTTGGCAATTTAACTTCAGTTGCTATTTTAACTTCAATTTTGCCTTTCGTACCAATGACACCACTTCAAGTTTTATTAACTAATTTTTTAACTGATATTCCTTTGATTGCTTTTGCTAATGATAATGTTGAAATTAAAGAAATTAAAAAGCCGGTAAAAATGTCAAGCTATCATTTAATTTTACTTCTTTTAGGTTTAGGTATTATTGCTGGAACTATTAATATTCTTGGTTATTTAATTGTCAAAAATCAGTCAATTGAAATTATTCAAACTTATATCTTCTTTTTAACAACAATTACTGGTTTAATTGTTTCATTTCTTATCAGAACCAAAAATTGGTTCTTTTTATCAAAACCAAGTAAATCTTTTATAATCGCTTCAATTATAGGGCTTATTTCAACTATAGTTTTTATATTTTTGCCGTCATTCAATAAAATTTTTGGATTTTCATCTTTAAATCAAAAATTAATTTTTACTTCATTAGTTTTAATCTTAGCCTTTATTTTAGGAACTGAAATTGTCAAAAAAGTCTTTTATAAAAAATTTCCAGATGTAATTTAAAAACTAATGAATTTATTTGTTGCGAAGTAAAAAATATTTCTTTTTAAATCTTAAATATTAAATATAACTACTTAAAACACTACAGGATCTTAAATGATAGTGTTATTAAAAAAAATTTATATATCAGATAAAAATTGATCAATTTATTAATTTAATTATTTTCTTGATCAATATTGTTTTTTTCTTTTATATCTTTTGTTTTTAAAGTAAAAATAAAAAGTACAACTAAAACAACAACAGCAAAACCAATACCAAACCAAGGCAACCAAGAATATCGTTCGGTTATTCTATTTTCTTCTTTATCACAAATATCCCCAACACCATCATCATCTGTATCTATCTGATCTTGATTAGGATTATTAGGGCAATTATCTTGAGAATTTATTACGCCATCTTTGTCCCAATCATCACAAGCATCTCCTAAGCCATTATTGTCAATATCTTTTTGATCTGAATTATAAACAGAAATACAATTATCATGAACATCTATTATGCCGTCGTTATCCATATCTGAAGGACGATAAGAAGAATTATTTAAGGATTTTATATTAGGAAGTATTATCAACCCTTCTGTTAATTCTAGATTGCTCGCTTCTCCAACCAAAACATTAACTGATCTATCAGGATTAAAATATATACGATAAGAGTGTTTTGGCTGGGCTAAAAATCTAATAGCATTACTTGTTATTTTGGTAGCATTATCTTGATTTAAGCGTATTTCACTAATACGTAATGGCTGATTATAAAAAAATGTAATTTGCCATTTATCTGATTTAGTTTGTGGAAAATAAATAGTAGTTTGAGCCATTGTTTGTTTTGCAACAATAATTTTATCTTGGCCATTAACAAAGGCACGAATTTCTATTGATGTTGGCAAGGCAACATTTTGATCAAGAACTAAATTTAACTCAGATGAAGTAATTGGAGTTTCGCTTTCTAAATTAATTTGAGCCTGACCCTGATAATTATCTGGAAGTAAAAATTCTGTATAAGTAGTTGTATCTTTATCTATCATTTTATTTGCTTCTTCATTAAATGGGATTGTGTTTATTGAAATAGGTATCTCATTAACAAATGTTTCTTGCTTAAAATAATAGGGTTCAAAAGAATTTGTCGTTTCATCAAAAACAGCAAAGTCAAATCGTTCGATAAATTCATTATCGAATGGAACTTCAACAACTGTTGGTACCTTTAATTGAATATTTTTTATTTCTTTATAAGAACGAAAAGCGCTAATTATTGATAAAATCTTATCTTGTTGTAAATTTTGACCACTAACAGATTTAAAATAACAAAAAACAATCAGGATAAATAAAATAAAAAATTTTGATCTCATTTTAAATATTTTAATTTATCTTACCTTCGGCTTTTAATAAAAAATACAGTGCTCATAAGTAAAATGCCCACAGAAAAAAACACAACAATTCTCCATTCTAACTGCATTTTCCATACTTCAACAAGAAGCAATCTAAGAACAACAGCCCCAATTAAAGATCCTCCATAAATATATAACCCTCTTGTTTGACTTGATGTTCCATATAAATAAGCCGTAAGGCCAATTATTGTATAAATGACCAGAGCAATACCCGTAGCAATATTATCATTGTTTATTCCGGCATGTAATGAAAGCCATAAAAGTATGTATAAATATATCGAACCGATAATCAATAGTAATACATTAATTTGTTTTGACAACTTATCTCCGCTTTCCTTAATATATCTCGAAAAAAATCTACCAAGGCCAACAGAGCTAATCCTAAAATAAGTAAAACGAAAAAATCTTTATGTATCACCCCTAATGACCATGAATAAGAATCAATACTTTTAAAAGATAAAAGAACTGGCGCAATTAAAAGTAAACTCAATCTTTGAGCAACATTGATATCCCTTAAAACTAAATAAGTTATAAGAGGAATAAGAGCACTTTCAATTGTATAGGCAATTATAAGTGTTGCCCCTTGGAGCTCTGTAGCAGTCGCTGCTGCTAATAACATAACAGCAACTCCGGCATAAACATAAAATGGCTCTCTTTTTTTGGTAAGCCTAAATAATAAAAATGCACCAACTGCAAATATAATTGCCCAAAGAGATATTATTAAGCTTTGCCATTCTTTTAAAGCAGCAGTTATAATCCAAATAAGCAAAAATAAGCCATTACCTCCCGCCGTAAAAAGATCATAAATAATTTCATCTTCTTCTGAAACTTTGTCTTTTAATTTATAAATATTTGCTGTATTAGCCAAAAAAACAAACTAGAAAAAGCATAGGCAAATAAAAGTAGCGTTTTAATGTCGGTTAAATGTGGATTAAAAAAATGTGATAAACTATATGCAGAAACAATAATAAGGGCAATAAAGGTAAGCTCTCTATAGCCAGTTAAAATAACTATCCATATAGCTCCAAGGGTAATAATAAATAAATAAGAAAAAAGTCTTATATAATTAGGGTTAATCTGTGGCGAATTAGTTAAGAGTGGAACAATACTGGCTAATAATAAGCTTAAAATGGCAAGCGGGCGAATTTTATACTTAACGCTTACAAAGGCAACAAATGAATTGGTTAAAAACATTACAATAAGCGAAGACAAAGGAGTAAAAAAATCATAGATGAATCTCGCAGCAAAAATTGTTAATAAAATTATTGTTGAGCCAAGAACCAGAAAAATACTGCCTTGGGTTAGGTAGTTTTGCATTCTAAACCAACCAAATAATAAAAACAATGTTCCAACGATAAGACCAAGGGTAATCCGTCCAATTGGACCAATCCAATTATGCAAAAATGCATAAGTAACAAACCACCCAAATCCAATCAACAAAAGAAGTGCTCCAAGTTTAAGTAACCAATTCTCTTTTAACCAATTAGTAAATCTATAAGATAAAGATGTTTCTGGTGGAGTAATAACGCCTATAGACGTTTGTTCAGCATCTATTTGTGTTTTAAAAGTTTCTTGACTTTCAATTTGTGATTGAAAAGAAGGCTGTTCTGTAGTTGTCTTTCTTTTTAGTAAAAAATTGTTAACAGTCTTCTCTAAATTTTGTATTCGATGATTTAATTTATTTAAGTTATTTAAAATAATTACTACTATTATTATTAAAATAAAAATAATAATATCTATTAAATTAAACATTTTTTTATAATAATCTATTATAAAAATAATAACACAAATTAGGATAAATTTTCAAATAGTTTTCCACAGGGTCAAACATAAAAATTAAATTAAAATTTGTATAAAAATTTTTATTCAATTTCTTCGACTACTATTTCATCTCCTAAAATATAGGCAATTATAGCTTTGTTATCTTTATTGATGGTAAAATCAACTTCATCATAAGGCCCATATATTTTATCATTTATTTGAACATAGTATTTATCATCTTTTGTATAAGACCATCCATATTTTGAGCTATCAGGAAAAAATATTTCACAATAAAAAATATCACAAGGATGGACATTATCATAAGGCCCATATATTTTATCATTTAGTTGAACATACCATTTATCATCTTTTTTATACCTCAATCCATATTTTGAACTATCAGGAAAGAATATTTCACAATAAAAAATATCACAAGGATGGACATTATCATAAGGCCCATATATTTTATCATTTAGTTGAAGATAGTATTTATTATCTTTTTCATAAGGTACATATACATATTTACCAGTTTCTTTTTCTAAGCCCACTCCTGTAATAGACTCTCTATCTAACAATAATTTATATTTTCTTACCCTTCCTTCTTCTTTCTTAGTTTCTTCTTTCTTAGTTTCCAATTTTATATCTTTACCTTTTATAGGAAATACTTTATTATCTTTTTTCCTTTTAAATGTTAATAATCTAAGTGTATCCTTATTTATTAATCTTCCTCTAAATTCTCCTGTATTATTATTATTTTCATCATATTCTTTAAGGATAACAGTTTTAGTCTTAAGATTAATCTCTCCTTCTAATTTTAACCATTTTCCTACTTTATCATATTTATATCTTCATTCTATTTTATTACTATTATCTTTTTGAGATAATTCAAGAGTAATAGGATAATTAGATATTTTTAGATTATAAGTATTAGTAATTTTATTAGTAGTTATTGTTTGAGCATTAGAAAATAAGGGAGAAAGAATAAGAGAGATAAGGATTAAAGAGATTATTAGTTTTTTCATTATTATTTATTGTTTTTTTAAGTTTTTGACTATTTATATTATTAATCTTTATTTTCAATTATTATAATCTTATTTTTAAAAAATATTAAAAGATTAAAATTGTGAAAAATTTTTAACCCTTAATAACTCCAATTGGTATTAATTTTACTACTTTTTTAGCAAGACCAATATTATGGACAACATCAACAACCTCAGAGACATCTTTATAAGCAATTGGCGCTTCTTCGGCTAAGCCTGACATACTGCCTGCAGCAATTGAAATTCCTCTTTCTTCTAATTCTTTTTTTAATTCACCTCCTCTTATTTTTCTTTTTGCTTCTGCTCTTGACATCATCCTACCTGCTCCATGAGGTGCCGAACCAAAAGAAATTTCTTTGGCTAACTTTTGTCCAATTAAGACATAACTTGATGTTCCCATTGATCCTGGAATTAATGTTGGTTGACCAATTTGATGATATTTTTCAGGAAGCTCAGGATGACCTTGCCAAAAAGCCCTTGTTGCTCCTTTACGATGAACTAATAATTTTTTATTATCGTATTCTTCAATTTTTACTATATTGTGAGCAACATCATAAACTTGTTTTAATTCAATTTCTTTAACAAAAACTTTTTTAAATGCTCTTCTCACTTCATAAGTAATAAGTTGTCTATTGGCAAAAGCAAAATTAGCAGATGCCTTCATTGCCGATAAGTAAGCTTGACCAAGTTCATGGCTATAAGGAAAATAAGCCAATTCTCTATCAACTAAATCAATTCCTTGTTTATCTAAATATCTTAAAGCTTCGCGAATATAGTCAGTTGCCACTTGATGACCTAAACCTCTTGAACCACAATGAATTAAAATACAAACTTTATTTTTTTCTAAGCCTAATTTTTTAGCAATTTCTTCATCGAAAATTTCAGCTACTCTTTGAATTTCAACAAAATGATTACCAGCACCAATTGTTCCTAATTGATCTCTGCCACGATCTTTAGCTGTTTTTGAAACTTTGTCTGCCTCAGCGCCTTCAATTTTTCCATAACTTTCAGTTGCCTCTAAATCTTCTTTATCAGCATAACCAATTTCATCAAGCCATTTTGCTCCTTCTTCTAAAACTTTTTTCATCTCATCATTATTCAACTTCCAAAAACCACCTCTACCAACACCCGAAGGAACTTCTTTAAAAATTTGTTCTGTTAATTTTGGTATTTTCTCTTTAATCTCTTCATAATAAAAAGGAGAAACTAAAAGTCTGACCCCACAGTTAATATCATATCCACAAATTCCAGGAGAAATAATTCCTTCATTTATATCAAAAGCAGCAACCCCGCCCACCGGTGAACCGTAGCCCTCATGGATATCAGGCATTGCTAAAGAATATTTAAAAACACCAGGTAAAGTTGCCATATTAACCAATTGCCATAAGCTTTTATCTGTTAAAATATCATCTAACATTTTTTCCGAAGCAAAAATTCTGGCTGGCGCTTTCATATCTTGACGAAAACTCTGAGGAATTTCCCAAATATAATCTGAAACTTTAATTAAATCTTTTTTCTCCGGCTTTTTCATAATTTTAAAGACTTAATAAAGACTTAATTTGGATATTATATATTAAAATTAAAAATATATTAATTAATCTAATTTAATTATTTTAAATAATTTAAATAAATTCATAAATTAAAAAATCTAAATATAAGTTTAAATATATTTTTAAGATAGACAATAATCTTATTTAAAATTAAAATTAAAATAAAATACTTATTTATAAAACAATGAAAAAAGAAACCTCAGCAGGCATAATTGTTTTTTACCAAAACAATAAAAAAAAGATAAGAGAGTATTTGCTTCTAAAATATTTAGGTGGACACTGGGATTTTCCCAAGGGACATATAGAAATTTATGAAACTCCAGAACAAACAGCAATAAGAGAATTAAAAGAAGAAACGGGTTTAGATGTTAAATTAATAAAAGGATTTAAAAAGGTAATTAATTATCATTTTAGAAATAAAGGTGAATTTATTATCAAAGATGTAATTTATTTTTTAGGAAGAAGTTATTCACAAAAAGTTATACTTTCAGAAGAACATAAGGGTTATACATGGGCTAATTATCAAGAAGCTTTAAATTTAATAACTTATAATAAAAAATTATTAATTGAGGCTGAGAAGTTTCTAAGATTGAAAAATAGAAAATAAAATGGACAAAAAATTATGGCAAATAATTAAAAAAGAAATTCAAAGACAAGAAGAAACTTTGGAGCTTATTCCTTCAGAAAATTTTGTTGATTTAGAAACTTTATTTATTGTTGGTTCACCTTTAATCAATAAATATGCTGAAGGTTATCCTGGTAAAAGATATTATCCTGGTAATAAATTTATTGATGAAATTGAAAATTTGGCTAAAGAAAGAGCTTTAAAGGCTTTTAGGTTAAATCAGGATGATTGGGCAGTCAATGTCCAGTCTTATTCAGGTTCACCAGCCAATTTAGCTGTTTATTTAGCTTTAGCTGAACCAGGAGAGACAATAATGGGATTAAATTTGTTTCATGGTGGTCATTTAACTCATGGCCATAAAGTAAGTTATACAGGCAAATTGTTTAAATCGGTTCAATATGGAATTAATCCACAAACTGAAACAATTGATTATGGCGAATTAGAAAAATTAGCTTTAGAATATAAACCAAAAATAGTTATTTCAGGAACAACTGCTTATCCAAGAATAATTGATTTTAAGGTAATTTATCAAATTGCTAAAAAAGTTAATGCCTATCATATTGCTGACATTTCTCATATTGCTGGGCTTGTTAATGCTGACCTTCATCCTTCACCTTTTTATTTTGCTGATGTTGTTACAATGACAACCCATAAAACCTTAAAAGGACCAAGAGGAGCAGTTATTTTTATGAGAAAAGAATTAGAAGAAAAAATTAATAAATCAATCTTTCCTGGACTCCAAGGAGGACCACATATGCAAACAATCGCTGGAATTGCTTATGCTTTCGGCCGAGCTTTAAAAAAAGACTTTTACAATTATCAAAAACAAATAATCAAAAATACAAAAACTTTAGCTGAAGAACTTAAAAAAATAGGTTTTAAATTATATACTAATGGAACTGACAATCATTTAATGATTATTGATCTAAAACCATTAAATTTAGATGGAAAAACGGCTGAAAATTTACTTGAAAGAGCAAATATTATTGCTAATCGCAATTCTTTACCTTCAGATACTTCCCCATTCAATCCAACTGGTATTAGAGTAGGCACACCAGCAGTTACTAGCCGAGGAATGAAAGAAAAAGAAATGAAACTGATGGCTGAATTTTTTGAAAGAATCTTAATTAGAAAAGAAAAACCAGAAAAAATTAAAAAAGAAGTTATTAAATTAACAAAAAAATTTCCTCTAAATTACATTAAATGGATAAAAAATATTCAAAGAATATTATAAAAAAATAATTTTAAATTTTTTATCTTAATTAATTTTAATTATTGTATCTTATATAAAGGTTGGGGAAGTTTTACTTCATCAAAAATTGAGCTCTTTGGTTTAATAAAAAAAATATAAAAAGTTATAGTTATTATAATAATAAATATTATTTTTAATAAAAAGGCTTTCATTTTAAATAAATTTATAAAATTTAATTTAATTAATATTTATTTATTAAAATTTTAATCTTATAATTTTAAAATGCAATTAACTTATGATATTAGAGGTAAATACCCTTCTGAAGTAAATGAAAATTTAGCTATTTTTTTGGCCAGAAAATTTATTCTTTTTTTAAATAAAAAGAAAATTAATCAAATAATAATATCTCAAGATATTAGAAAATCTTCAATCTATTTAATAAATTCTTTTGCTGGCGAAATTTTAAAATCGAAAATTAAAATTGAATATTTAGGAATTTTACCTACACCCTTATTTTATTACTTTTGCCTTAAATTTAAAAAAGCAGGATTGATGGTTACCGCTTCCCATTTGTCATTGGCTTATAATGGCTTTAAGTTTTTTATTCCTCCTAACAAAATTTGGATACCCAAAAATATTCCACTATTAAAAAATAAAAAAAATAATAATCCTAAAAATATATTTAAAGAAAATTTTATAAAAAATGCTTACTTAGATTATCTAAAAGAAATAAAGCAAATAATTAAATTAAAATATAATCACAATTATTATTATTCAAATAAATTAAAAAGCCCTAATATTTTATTATTTAAGTTACTGCCTAAGGTTTTTAAAAATTTAAAAATTAAAAAAGACAGTTTTATTTCAATTTATTCCGATTACGATGGTGATAGAATTTTTATAAAATACAAACAAAAATTACTTTCTCCCGAAGAAATTCTTTTTATTGTCTTAAAAATAAATAATTATCAACGGGTTGGAATTCCAATTACTATTCACAAAAAAATTAAATTACTATTTCCGAAAACAAAATTTTTTTTAATAAAAACAGGTCATAAAAATTTTAAAAATGCTCATAAAAAATATAATTTAGATTTTGCCCTAGAGCCCTCATGTCACTATTATTTTTTTAAAGAACTTAAAACTGAAGCTCCTATTTTGGCTGTTTTAAATGTTTTTAAATTTGAAGAAAAATATAACTTAAATGAAATAAAAAAAATAAATTTCCCTTATTTAAGATTAAATACCCGGAATATAAAAATTATAAAAAAATTAGAAAATTATGCTAAAATAAATAATTTTAAAATTAAAAAATTCGATGAATTTTATTTCTATAAAAAAATTAATAATTATGATTATTTAGCCTATAATATTCGTCAATCTAAAACAGAAAAAAATCTTTATAAAATTTTTATTGAATCAAATAAGTTAGTTTTAATTAATAATTTAGTTAATTTAATTAAAAATGACTGAAGAATTAAGATTGAATAAAATAATTAAGAATTATCATCTAATTGTTTTATTTTTAATTATTATTTTTATTATCGCTAATTCAGTATTTGAACTATTTTATCCTCTATATATACCCGAACCAGGAAAAGAAATTTATATTTCTCCAGGTACATCAATAAGAGAAATTAGCGATAAATTAGAAAAAGAAAACGTTATTAGATCAGCATTTTTTTTAAGATTAACCTTATTGCTTTCAGGCAAGGCAAATAAAATAAAGGCTGGTTTTTATAAATTTAGTGGCCAATTAAATACAAATGATGTTTCTAAAATACTAATTAAGGGAGGAAGAGGAATAATTATTACTTTTAACGAAGGCTTAACCTTAAAAGAGATGAATGATATATTAAAAAAAAATAATTTAAAAGCTGATTTAAGTAAGTATAAATTAAAAGATTTCAGTAATTTAGAATTATTAAAGTATTTTCCTGAAAATATTAACCTTGAAGGCTTTTTAATGCCTGATACTTATGAGTTTTTTTATGAAGAATCGGAAAAAATAATTATTGAAAAATTATTAAAAAATTTTATTCAAAAAGCATTACCAGAATTTTTAAAATACCCTGAAGTTAATTTTTACGAAAAATTAATTTTAGCTTCAATCTTAGAAAAGGAAGCTAAATCTTATGAAGATATGAAAATAATTGCTGGCATTTTAGAGAAAAGATTAAAAATCAATAAAAAATTAGAAGTTGATGCAACCGTAGCTTATATAAAATGTAATAATTATCCTTGTGATTGGAAGGTAAATTCTAAAGAAATTAGAAATTATAAATCTCCATATAATACATATCTAAATAAGGGTTATCCTCCATCTCCTATTTCTAATCCAGGATTAAATGCAATTAAAGCAGCTCTTAATCCTTTAACATCAGATTATCTATATTATCTTACTAATAAAGAAGGTGAAACTATTTTTTCAAAATCTTTCAAGGAACATCAATTAAATATTAACAAATATTTAAAATAAATATAATAATTTAGCCTGGTTATTGCTGAATTCTAAAACAGATTGTTGATTAATAAAAATTTTTTCTTTTTTTTGACCATCATCAATAATAATTTCTCCAGGCTCAATAATTCCTATAAATGACTGATGATTGGATAGAATTGTTAATTTTCCTAACTTTGTTTTGCAAGTTAAAGAAAATATTTCTTTATCTATTTCTTGACCATCAATTAAAATTAATTTTAATTTAAAACTATTCATTGACTATTCCTTTCATATAAAAATCATCCTCAGATAAATTGTCATAGTCACCATTAATTAATTTTTCAAACTCAATAATGGTATTATTTAATTCAACATACTTCCCTTCTCTACCTGTATAACTTTCAGCTACAAAAAATGGTTGCGATAAATATTTTTGAATTTTTCTTGCCCGGTAAACTATTAATTTATCATCATCTGACAGTTCATCAATACCTAAAATAGCAATTATATCTTTTAGTTCTTGATATTTTTGAAGAATTTTCTGGATTTCTATAGCTACCTTATAATGTTTGTCACCTATAATTTTAGGATCTAAAGCAATAGAATTTGATTGAAGGGGATCAATTGCCGGATAAATACCTAATTCAGCAATTTCTCTAGATAAAACTATGGTTGAATCTAAATGAGAAAATGTGGTTGCTGGTGCAGGATCAGTAATATCATCAGCCGGCACATAAATTGCTTCAAATGAAGTTATTGAACCATCACTGGTTGAATTAATTCTTTCTTGGAGCATACCTATTTCTGTAGCTAAGGTAGGTTGATAGCCTACAGCTGAAGGAGATCTACCTAACAAAGATGAAACCTCTGAGCCAGCCTGAACAAATCTAAATATATTGTCAATAAATAATAAAACATCTTTTTTTTCTTTATCTCTAAAATATTCTGCTAATGTTACACCAGCAAAAGCAGTTCTGAATCTAGCTGCTGGTACTTCATTCATTTGACCAAAAATCATTGTTACATTATTAATAACTCCACTTTCCTCCATTTCAAGAATTAATTCATTACCTTCACGCGTTCTCTCTCCTACCCCAGCAAAGATTGAATATCCTTGATATTTATAGGCAATATTATGAATAAGCTCCATCAATAAAACTGTTTTACCCACACCAGCTCCACCAAATAAACCAACCTTACCTCCTTTTATAACTGGCATTAATAGATCAATGACTTTAATTCCTGTTTCTAGAATTTCTATTTTAGGATTTTGTTTTTCAAAATTAGGTGCTGGCTTAATTACTTCCCATCTTTCAATATTATTTAATTTACCTTTGTTGTCTATTGTTTCTCCATAAGTATTTAAAGTTCTTCCCAATACTTCTAGACCTACTGGAACGCTCAACTTTTTTTTAGTTCTTTCAACTTCCATTCCTCTATAAAGACCATCAGTATTTTCAAAGGCTAAACATCTTACTCTTCCAGGAGATAAGATTGATTCTACTTCTAGTAATAAATTTTTCTCTTTAATTAATAAAACTTCATAAATAAATGGGGTGTTGTCTTCTTCAAATTCTACATCCACTACTGTTCCTATAATTTGAATTATTTTACCATTCATTTTAATTTTTATCTTAAAAGATCAATTAATTCTTCAGTAATTTTTTCTTGTCTTAATTTATTATATTCCAAAATTGTTTTATTTTTAATTTTTTTAGCATTCTCATTTGCTCTTTTCATTGTAATTGTTCGAGTTAATTCTAAAGCTGCTTGAGATTCCAAGATTAAAGTATATAAAATTAAAAAAAATAAATTTCTTAAAAGAACATTAAGCGTTAGTCTAATATTTGGTTCAAAAATATAGTCAGTAAGATTTTTTTTGATCGGACTTTCAAATTTAAGTTTTTCCCATTCCTTCATTTTGGGAATTATTTTATCAATTAATTCTTCAATTGTTTTAATATCATAAGGAAAAATCTTTAAAGACTCAACTATAAAACCTGAAAAAGTTAAATTAGACCTAACAAAATAAATATTTTTAATCTTTCCTCTATTTAAAAGAACGTTAATATAATTAAAAAGTTCGCGGGCTAAATTTTCAGGTAAAAAATTTTCAAATTTGTAAAAGAAAAATTCAAGCTGATATAATTTTTTAAAATAATTAACACCCTTTTGACCAATTATTCCTAATAAAAAATTTTCATTATTTAATTCTGAGTCTATCAAGTCTCTAGTTTTTTTAAAAATTAATTGATCAAAAGAACCAGACAAACCTCTATCTGAGCTAACTACTATTATTAGATTTTTCCCTTTTTCGTTTACTTTCTTTTCAAAAATCATTTTTGTTTCTTCTGGATATTTTTCTATAATACTATAAAATATATTTAGAAAATAAAAAATATTAGGAATTATTCTTCTAACAACGGTTAATTTCTTTTGAAATCTAACTGCTGAAATTAAACTTACTGATTTTGTAATCTTCTGAAAGTTATTTAGAAATTTTATTTTTTTCTTTATTTTCTGAGAAGATACCTTCATTGGAAATAATTTTCAATTAATTAAACCTTTCAAAGAATTTAATTAATTCTTCCTTTAATTTATTTTCTAATTTCTCATCTAAATCTTGTTTTTCTTTTATTTCTTCTAAAATTTGAGATGTATTGAGCTCAAAATAATCAAATAGTTCTTCTTTAATTTTTTTAATTTGATAAATTTCAAAATTATCAAAAAATCCATTATTAGCAGCATAAATTAAAATAGCTAATTTTTCAAAAGTTATTGGTTTAAGATTTTCTTGTTTTAAGATTTCTATTAAAATTCTTCCTCTAATTAATTTTTCTTTTAATTCTTTAGGCAAATCAGTACTAATTTGAGCAAATTCTTCTAATTCTCTATATTGCGCCAAATCTAATTTTAGCTTACCAGCAATTTTTTTAATTATTTTGGTCTGTGCCTTTGATCCAACCCTTGAAACCGAAAGACCAATATTTATTGCCGGTTTAAAATTGCTCCTAAATAAATCAGCTTCTAAATATATCTGTCCATCAGTGATGGAAATTAAATTAGTAGGAATATAACTTGAGATATCACCTAACTGAGTTTCACAAATAGGTAAGGCAGTTAAGCTACCTTTATTTTTTAAATTAGCAGCTCTTTCCAATAATTTAGAGTGGATATAAAAAATATCTCCGGGATAAGCCTCTCTTCCAACGGGTCTTTTTAATAATAAAGAAATTTCTCTCCAAGACCAGGCATGTTTAGTTAGATCATCATAAATAACAACAGCATCCCTACCTTGATCCATGAAATATTCTCCAATTGCACAACCAACATAGGGAGCTAAATATAATAAAATTGGATAATCATCAGGAGTTGTTGCTATTATTATTGAATAATCTAGGGCTTCTTTTTCTCTCAAAATTTCATAAATTCTTTTAATTTTAGACATTTTTTGACCAATAGCAACATAAATACAAACGGGCGTAGGATAAACATCATTCTTTTGATTAAGAATAACATCTAAAGCAATACTCGTCTTGCCAGTCTGCCTATCTCCTAAAATTAATTGTCTTTGTCCTCTACCAATAGGAATTAAGGCATCAATAATTTTTATTCCTGTATGGAGAGGAGTATTAACAGGTTGTCTCTCGATAACACCAGGAGCCTTTTTCTCAACCCTATAAAAAGTTTCTGAGGTTATTTCCGGTAAATTATCTAACGGCTTAATTAAAGGATTAAACACTCTACCTAACATTTCATTACTAACAGGAATACTCAAAATTCTTTTTGTTCTATAAACGATATCCTTAGAATTAATTTTATCAAAATCATTCAAACAAACAGCTCCTAAAATTCCTTCTTCTAAATTCATTGCTAGTAATAAAATTTCTTTATCTTCTTTTTCTATCTTCAAAATTTCCATCATCTGGCAATCATTTAATCCTTCTATCCAAACTATACCATCGTTAATTGATATAACTCTACCGATTTCCTTAAACTCTAATTCTACTTCAATATTTTCTATAGTATTTTTTAATTTTTCTATTAAAAATTTAATATCCTCCATGTATTGTTGAAATTATTTTTTAATAATATTTTCCAAATTAAAGTTGATTTCTCTATCATTCAATCTTAGAATAAAACCTAAAATAATATTTTTATTAATTCTAACTTTTTCTATTATTAAATTTCTAACAATTTGATTAAGTTTATTTCTTATTAAATTTTCATTTTCTAAAAAGACTAATTCTAATTCACCTAATTGAAAACCATTTTCTAAATACAAATCTCTTTTTAGTGAAAGAAAATTTTTCTTTAATTTTGCTAATTTGCCTTCTTTTCTTAATCTCAAAATGAATTCATTAAGTAAATTAAAATCTTTTTTCTTAAGATAGTTTAAAATAATTTTTTTAATAACTATTTCCTCTCTATCCATTTAATTTTTTAATAAATTCTTGATCAAAATCTGATTTATTAAAAATTTTTCGCGCTAAATCAATAAACAATTCTCGACTATATTTTTGCATTTCAGATATTAATTTCTCTTTCATAAGATTTTCTTCAATTTTTAACTGTTTATATATTTCATTTTTCTTTAGGTTAATCTCCTCTCTAGTTTTCAATAAAAGATTTTCTTTTTCTTCTTGGGCTTGTTTTAATATATTAATTCTTTCATTCTCTGCTTCCTCAATTATTTTTTCCCTTAATAATCTAACTTCTTGAATAAGCTTTTCAACTTCTTCTCTTTTTTTCAATCCTTCTTCAATTTTTTGTTTGCGTTCTTCAATAATCTTACTAATTGGCTTAGAAAAAAAATAATAAATAACAAAAAACAATAAAGCGAAGTTGATTATTTGTAAAATTAAAATCTTATAGTCTATTCCTAAAGAAAGCTGCAAGCTATTCATAATAATTTTTTTAATTTAGATTTTAAATCAACTACTTTACAAATCTTATAATTAATGCAATAGCTAAGACATAAATAGCTAATGCTTCAGCAAAAGCAATTGATAAAATGGCCATAGTTTGAATTTTAGAGCTTGCTTCTGGATTTCTGCCTATTGATTTTACTGCTTCACCTCCAATTTTAGCAATTGCCAAAGCAGGCCCAAGAACACCAATAGTTATAGAAATACCTGTAATAATTAATCTTATTGTTTCGATATCCATATATAAATTAAAAAATTTTAATTTAATGTTCAAAAGCGACCTTAATAAAAACGCTTGTTAAAACAAAAAAAATAAATGCTTGAATTATTCCTACAAAAATTTCTAAGCCAATAAAAATAGAGGGTACTATTAAGGAAATCAAAAAACTTATAATCATTAACAGAACCTTGCCACTAAAAATATTCCCAAATAATCTAAAACTAAAGGAAATAATTTTAGCAAATTCAGAAATTAATTCAAGTATTCCTAAGGGAGATATAAATCTTTTAATAAACCCTACACCTAACTTTAAGAAACCTAAAATATTAGTTATTATCACCGAAATTAAAGATAGAGCTAGGGTCATATTGATATCAGAAAAAACTGATCTAAATAAATGAATATGATGGCCATCCTTACTTAAATAAAATGCTTCAAAGGGAGGAAATAAAATTATTAAATTAGCAACACTAATATAAATAAGGAAAGTTAAGCAAAATGTAAAAATTTTTAGATTAGTTAAATGTGTTATTCCATGCCAAAAATTATAAACAGATTCATAGAATACTTCTAATATAATTTGAATTTTAGTAGGATTTAACTTATACCTTAAACTAAATAGAAAAACAAATATAATTAATATAACTAAATAAGAGGTTAAAAGAGTATTAGTTATATTTAGATCATATATGGAAATTAATTTTTCTGCTTTTAAATCTATCATCTTAAAATTCAGAATAAATTAATCCTAAATTGCGATTAATACCCTGAAACAAAATAACTATTTTGTCAGCTAAGTTATCGAAATAATTATCAAGATAATTAAAATTAGTAAAATATTTATTTACTAAAATTTCATTATGAAAAATATTTATTTTAAAAAAAATGCTTCTATAGCGATTATCTAAAATAAGATTAATATTCCCACCAAAAACCTCGGGTTCTGAAACTTTAATTTCTCTTATATCGAAATAATTATTCAATCTTAAGTTAAATAATAAATTATTAGGAAAATAATTCAAAAATTTAATTTGCAAATTATTATTATAATAATATATAAGCAAAAGATCATTAATGTCTCCCTCGATATATTTACAACTTATTCTATCGTCTATTTTAATATTTCTTTCAAGTTCATAACCTAA
This sequence comes from Candidatus Parcubacteria bacterium, assembly GCA_026004495.1. Lineage (GTDB taxonomy): Bacteria > Patescibacteriota > Minisyncoccia > UBA6257 > HR35 > JANXCM01. The sequence goes on from BPJG01000001.1 coordinate 173,374, forward strand.
ACTCAAATTATAAGAATTAAACGTTATTAAATAGAAATTATTATCAGAATTTAAGCCACATAAATAATAAATTCCACCAATATTGCTGACTTCAGAAAATCTAAAATTACTATCTAAACTAGTTGAATAAATTAGATTTAATAGAGAGTCCAAAAGATACAATTTGTAAAAATAATTACTTTCATCTTTAGTTATCAATAAGATATCAAAATTATTATTTATTAATTTAATAAATTTTTCTTTAGGATGGATGTTAAATGTAGTTTCGCTAGAAAGATTATTATTAAGATCAAATTTAAATATTTTTAATAAATCTAAGTTTTTAAAAATTAAAATTATGCTTCCTTGGCTATCTAAATATTCCCAATTTATAAATTGGTATTCTACTAATCGACTTAAATTAATTTCCTGATTAATATCTAAGCTATTATTCAAAAATATAATTTTAAAGTCATTTAAATTTTTATTTAAAACAACAATAAGCAAAGCATCGCCAATTTCTATAAATTTAACATCTATAATTTCACCGTCGAAATTTTTAGAAAAGTTATTCACTAAAATATTATTTTCATAAATTCTTAATCTAAGATAATTATTGTATTTACTAAGAATATAAACTAAATTTTCCCAATAATAAACTTTCAATAGTCTTTCATTTTTATTAATTGGTACTGTAATATATTCTGCGTAGCCTAAATTTGATAAAAATATTAAGAAAATAAAGTTTAAATAAAATATCAAAATATATTTTCTCATGTTTAAAAATTTTATCCTTAAAAAATTATTAAAACCCTTATAGAGCAACTACTCTGTTCTTACCACTTTTTTTAGCTTTATACATTGCTTTATCTGCTTTATCAATTAATTCCTTAAAATTTCTTTCTTTATTGTATTCTACAACTCCCAAGCTAGCGGTAATATTAAGATAACCTTTTTTAGTTTTAATTTTTATTCTTTCAATTATTTGTCTTAAATCTTCAGCAATTTTTTGAGCCGAATTCAAATCACAACCAATTAAAGTAACAACAAACTCTTCACCACCTAAACGTCCAATAATATCGTAATCTCTTAATCTTCCCTTAATAACCTGAGCAACTTTCTCTAAAACCCGATCTCCAATTTTATGACCATAGATATCATTTATTTTCTTAAAATTATCTATATCTAAAAATATCACCGCTAATGGTATCCTATATTTTATTCTTCTTTCCAATTCCCTTCTTTTATAGGCAACAGCCTGAAATATTTTTTGAGAATTTTCTAAAAAACCTCGTCGATTTAAAACTTTAGTCAATTCATCATAATAGGCCAAAAAATTTAATTTTTTAATTTCAGCTAAAAGTTTTTTTATATTATATTTTTTTTTCATCCTTAAAGAAACAGAAATAAATTATAAACTAAACTTTTTAGAAACTAATATAATTTTTAATATCTTGATTTAAAAATTATTTAAATAAATCTTCAATATTCTTAATATTCTTTTCTAATATTTTTTCTATGTAATTTAAATGTTTTTTAAGGTGTTCAATTTGTTCTTCTTCTTCCTTAACTAATTCTCTTTTCTTTTTAATTGATTCTAATATTTTTAATTGTTTTTCTAAATCGAACCTTAACTGGTTAAAAGAATGATGCGAAAATTTTTCTATTTCAGAAATTTTATCCTCAATTTTTTTCTTTATTTTTTTATTTCTCAAGTATAAAATTATTAAAATTAAAATTAATACTAAAATCAAAATAGTTAAAATTGAAATGATTATGAGTAAATATATTAGATTAATTTTTATATTTTCTAATCTTTTTTCTGTAAGAATATCGCGAGAGCCAATTTCAAAATTTAAACTACTATAACCAATATTTGAAGCAAAATCGATAGCTTTTACGGTTAAATTATGCTTACCAGGTTTAATATTAAAATCTTCTAGTGAAATAATTTTTTCTTTGGTTAGAGTTGCTAAGGTATTATCTAAATAAACTTCAAAATAATTAATACCTGATAAATTATCTTCAGCTAAAATTTCAAATTTAGGTAATTCATGAGCAAATTTTCTTAAAATTTCTTTTATTTCAACTGAAGGTGGGGTAGTATCAATCATAACTTTATAACTACTAATTTCACTTGAAGACTCGTTGTCTTCAAATTGTAACCTAAAGTAATAAATACCATCAGCAAGATTTTCTATCTTTCTATAATTTATAGGTGGCTCATAAATAATAGTAGGTGGTTGATTAATACTTGTTGTTAAAATTAACTTCACCCTTTTAACATTATTAATTAATTCCCATTCTACTTCTAAATCTTTGATATTATACCATTTATCTTGATCTGGATGAGTTCTAGAAATAATTATAGGTTTAGGTAGATTAATCTTTTTAGAAATAGATAATTGAGTTTGATCATTTTCTAGTTTTCTTTTATATATTTTAATTTTTGCTTCTGTCGCATTTTTAAAAATATCTGTTCCTTCTCCATCAGCCGCTAAAATTTGAACATTATTAAAATTTATTTTAGTTACATCAGTCTCCTTTAATCCCCTAAATTCAATGTCGATAATTTTACCTTTTTTACCCTTAAATGCTTTATTTAAAACTACCCCCTCAAAAGTTATTTCACCATTATTATTATCAAAAACCGGTTTTACTGCCCAAAAATTAATTATTGAATCACTATCAGAAATCTTGATCACTCTTAAATATTTGTTATCAAATTTTATTCTAACACCAACAGCATTAATCTCTTGATCAGAATCAACATAAGCTGATAATTTAAAATTTTTATTAATTTCAAATTCACCCTCTAATGGTGAAAAATATATAGTAGCTGAAAAAATTAAATTAGGCACTAAAAGAATAAAAAAAAAGATAAATAACTTAAAATAAATTTTCATTTATTTTTAAAAACTAAAATAATATCAGAAATATTAATTGGCAACCTTCCTGTAATTATACCTTCTTTAATCTTGCTAAAAAATTTAAAACTATTATTATTTTCTAGAAATTTATTAATACTTAAATTATTATTTTTAGCTTTTTCTAAACTTAAATAATCGCCAATAGCTCCAGCAAAGGGAGTATTGTCCCAACCATCAGAATTAATGGCTATAATTCCAAGATTATTGTTTTTAGAATTAGAAAGATATTTTAAAAACCATAAAACTAATTCTTGATTTCTTCCTCCTTTACCTTTAATATTTTTTACCTTAACATTTGTTTCTCCTCCAATCAATAAAACATCATACTTAGACTTTATTATTTTATTAAATAAAAACTTAGCTACATTTTTAACTTCATCCTTAAGTTTAGAGGTTAATATCTTTGATTTTAAACCTAAATATTTTGCTTTTTTATTCATAATTTTTAAAGTTAAACTATTATTAACAATTAACATATTAAAAACATTTCTAAAATACTTTTTTTTCTTAGCTGTATCTATTAGATCATATCTAGAAAGATTATTAATTTTAAATTTCTTAACCAATCTCCAGGCATCGCTAATTGTAGATTTATCTTTAACTGTTGGCCCAGAGGCAATAATTGAAATATCATTACCTGGAACATCAGAAATTATCAAACTAATTATTGTCGCTGGATATAGTAATTTTGCTAATCCTCCACCCTTTAAACTATCTATATGTTTTCTAATTATATTCATTTCATAAATATTAGCACCAGATTTTAATAGTTGTTGATTAATATTTATATACTTAGATAAATAATTTTTATAATTTTTTTTTGATATTTTTTGATTTAAGGTTTCAAAAGATATAAATGGTAAATTTAACATAGCCGAACCACCACCACAAATTATAATAATAAACAAATCTCTGTCTTTAGTTTTTCCATAAAACCTTTTAACTATAAACTTAGAAAAATTTAAATTTTTTATCGACGGTAAAGGATGGGTTCCTTTAAAAAATTTAACTTTAGATTTATCTTTATTTTTTTTAATATTTACATCTATGACATATCCCTCGTTAATTTTTTTAATTTTTCTAAATAATTCTAGGGACAGAAAATAACTTCCCTTCCCGATACCTAATAAATAAATATTTTCAAACTTTGATAAATCAAACTTTTTATTTTTTACTATTAGCAAATTATTTTTTAAACTTACACAATTATTAATAATACTTTTAGGATTTAATGCATCTAAGCCGGTTTCGATAATTGAAAGATATTTTTCCCTTTCAATATTATCTTTTATTAAATCATTAAAATTTTTGATAGCCATCTAAAAAATTTTAACAATAAAATTGATATAATTATAATTAGTGTAATTATATTCATATTCAAATTATTAATCGTAAATAAATAAACAATATGAAAATAAAAGAAATAACAAAAAAAGTAATAATTATAATTTTGTTTTTAGCTATTATTTCATCAAATTTTATATTTAAAAAAAACTTACTGGCAAATTTAATTTATTTTTATCCCCAAAATTGTTTAGGTAGTTTTATTAATCCTGAAAAAGCCCAAGGAAAACCTGAAGTTGATAGTCCAGATTTAATAAATGAATCAAATTCTGCTGTTTATTTAGGTGGTTTTAAAGAAATTTATTGTGGAAATTTTCAAGGACCAGAGGCTAAAGGAGACATTAAAAAAATAACATTACATTTTAATTGGATTATCACTAAAGAAAAAAATGGGGATTCGATAATTAAACCAACCTCAACAGAATCAAATATTTTAGAAAAAATAATTCCTTCAAAAACAATAGAGTTTGAATTTAATACTTCTCCAACTCCAACACCAGAAACAACCTCAACAATTGAATCAACATCAAGCCCAGAAATAAATTTTTTATTCAACAAAGATCAACTTCTGCGTAGTTCTGCATTATCTTCTGTTAGTTCTGCGTCAGTTCTGCGTAGTTCTGCGTTTGATCTGCGTGAGTCTGCTTTAATAAAATTTGTCTTTGCTCAAGAAACAACAACATCGCTTGAAACAACACCAGCTACAGAATCAAACTCAGAATCAACCACTATTAATACCCAAACCGAAACAGCAACCCAAACTATAAATGAAACTCAACAATCTTTACCAGAAAATCAATCAGCAGAGCTATCAACAACTTCTACTTCAACAAATAATCAAATAGAAAATATCACTTCTTCTACGACTACTCAAACATTAACCACCGCTTCACCAGCTGAAAATCAAAATGAAACTAATACAACGACAACAATTTTAGAAACAACCACAACACCAATTTTAATACCTCCTAAAACTTTATTTGAAATTCACTATACCTTAGATGGTCAAAATTGGAATTATTTAGGTAATATAAATGAAAATAATTGGCAAAATATTTCTTTTGAAATTCCAGTAAATAATTGGCTTGATATATCAAAAATTCAAATTAAGATAAATTCTTTACCAGAAACTGATTATTATCTTTATTTAGAATCAATGTGGTTTGAGATTGAATATGAAGAAAAAAACGAAGAAGATGAAGTTTTTGATATTTTAGGGAATTATAAGACAAATATCATTGTTTCTAAAGAGAGTTTCGAGCTTGATGAAATTCCTTACTTTGAATTTAAGATTTCTAAAAACAATAATGAAAATGAAATTGACATTTCTGAAATTAAATCAATTAATATAAAAGTTTTTAATTCCAATAAGGAGCTAATTTTCCAAACCAATAAGCTGGATTTTGATTATGATTCCAAAAATTTTTCTTTTAAATTAGATAATTTTCTAAAATTATATCCAAATAGTTATAGATTAAAAATTTATTTAAATAAATATTTAGCCGGAGAATATGATTTCAATTGGGGAGGAAATATTGTTAAAGAAGAAAAAATTGACTCAGATAAAGAATTAATATTTATTGATTTTAATAATAAAAATCAAATATGGAATTTAACAAAAAGTGATATAAATAGTTTTGAAAAGATTTGGGAAGGCAAAGAATTTCCAAATTATAAAATTATTGATAGCTATCTAATTTTAAATTTTTCAGAAACAATTTTAGGCTATGACTTATTAAGTAAAACATCTTTTACTTATACCTTTGAAAAATCAACTTCAACAATAATTAATATCAACAATAAAAAATATTCAATTTCACCAAATTTTGATTTTTTAGAAATTAATGAATCTCCAGAAAATGAAAATCAAGTTTTCTAAAAAAGCCTTTGTAAAGGTAAGCAACTTAATTTTAACTCTAATTCTATTAATTTCGCTAAATTTTTCTTATTTTATTTTAAGTAGTTTTAAATTATCAAAACAAAAATTTAAAGATAAACTTGTTAAAGAAGCGCAGGCAGTTTCTTTTTTCCATCCCACTAATGGCATCTTAGTTACTGGTTCAGAAACAGCTTTAAGTAATTCTAATGTTGGCTCATGGCGAGGTTTATTAGGTAATGACTCAAATTATTGGCAAGTAGCCAGAGTTAATCCTGGAGGTTTAAATCTTTTAATTTATTTTGATGGAGTTGAACTTTATGGAGCTAATAAAATGATTATTACAATTGAAGATTCAAATATTATTACTGGTGATGCTTATATTCATCAAATTTGTGATTGGGTTGATTCAACTGGAGTTGATAATCCTGCTGATACTGATTGTACTGGTGGTGGTTGGCGAACATTAAATCCAAGAAAAACAACCTATACTAATATTGCTGATACTATTAGATCTTATGAAATATATAATGGTTATTTTTCAACCAGAGCAGCCTCTCCAGGAACGGTAATTAATACTCCTTTATCTAATTTTATTGAACCAACAAATAAAAGAGTCTTAATAAGAGTGTATTCAACTGTCAATTCAACAACTAATTTAAGAATTGATTGGGCGCAAATTGAAGTCGCTATTGATCCCTTTTATCAAAATGCTGGTATAACCTTAACTTCAGCTGGAGCAACAACTAACTTTATCTCTGACCTAATTGGTGCTCCTTATCCTGGACCCAATAGTTCTGATAATGTTAAATTAACAATTCCTATGCCAGCAGCTAATCAACCAATTGATTTCTATTTCTCTTTTAAAAATGTCAAAACTTATACTGGAATGAATACTATTTTAGTTGTTCCTGAAATTTGTGTTTCTAATACAGCTCTAACTTTTGATGTTTATTTGTGGAATTTTACTACTAATTCTTGGACTAAAAGACCAGGAACAGCTATTACTGGAACTGCTTGTACTACTGATACTGAATATGGTTTTGCTTTTAATCAATATACTATATCTGGTTTTAATTTAGATGATTATATTTCTAATGGTGAAATTAGAGTTAGGTTTTTAACCAATAATCCAGCTACTGTTTATAATATCCAACTTGATAGAATTTATATCTTTTTAGGTTCAGTTAATACTAATTCCTCAGCCTGTGAAATATCTTGGGGAACAGGAACAGCTTCAGATTGTGTTAATACCAGAGATATGAACGAAGGTTTAACTGCTAATCCAACAACTCTTACTTGGCAAACAGGAGCAGTAATTGAATATCCTGCTGGCTATCATCCCTTAGATAACGATGATGATATTACTAATGGTGAATATGCTTTTTCTTCTAATTTAGATTTTCCAGTAACTTTATCTTCTAATATGTCAGTAACTGCTATTCATTATGCTGGCAAATATAGATCAAATGCAACTTCAATTACCGTTAAACCATCAATTAGAGTTTATGGAGGTTTACCTGGTATTTATAGGAAAGCAGCAGGTTCTGGTTGGCGTGATACTCCCGGATCTGGTACTAATGCAGCTACTACTTATTCTTATTTTGATACCTTTAGAGTTCCTGAACTTCAAGTTGATGCACCAGATCATATTGATACAGTTAATAATCGAATGAATATGAGATTAAGAACTTCAGCTTCAACTAATACTGCTGGTGGTGTAACTAGAGATTGGGATTTTGCAATGATGAGTATTAGATGGGTGGAAGAACCAAATAGAGTAACAATTACTAAAAATTTCCACCCCACTAACGGTATTTTAGTTACTGGTTCAGAAACAGCTTTAAGTAATTCTAATGTTGGCTCATGGCGAGGTTTATTAGGTAATGACTCAAATTATTGGCAAGTAGCCAGAGTTAATCCTGGAGGTTTAAATCTTTTAATTTATTTTGATGGAGTTGAACTTTATGGAGCTAATAAAATGATTATTACAATTGAAGATTCAAATATTATTACTGGTGATGCTTATATTCATCAAATTTGTGATTGGGTTGATTCAACTGGAGTTGATAATCCTGCTGATACTGATTGTACTGGTGGTGGTTGGCGAACATTAAATCCAAGAAAAACAACCTATACTAATATTGCTGATACTATTAGATCTTATGAAATATATAATGGTTATTTTTCAACCAGAGCAGCCTCTCCAGGAACGGTAATTAATACTCCTTTATCTAATTTTATTGAACCAACAAATAAAAGAGTCTTAATAAGAGTGTATTCAACTGTCAATTCAACAACTAATTTAAGAATTGATTGGGCGCAAATTGAAGTCGCTATTGATCCCTTTTATCAAAATGCTGGTATAACCTTAACTTCAGCTGGAGCAACAACTAACTTTATCTCTGACCTAATTGGTGCTCCTTATCCTGGACCCAATAGTTCTGATAATGTTAAATTAACAATTCCTATGCCAGCAGCTAATCAACCAATTGATTTCTATTTCTCTTTTAAAAATGTCAAAACTTATACTGGAATGAATACTATTTTAGTTGTTCCTGAAATTTGTGTTTCTAATACAGCTCTAACTTTTGATGTTTATTTGTGGAATTTTACTACTAATTCTTGGACTAAAAGACCAGGAACAGCTATTACTGGAACTGCTTGTACTACTGATACTGAATATGGTTTTGCTTTTAATCAATATACTATATCTGGTTTTAATTTAGATGATTATATTTCTAATGGTGAAATTAGAGTTAGGTTTTTAACCAATAATCCAGCTACTGTTTATAATATCCAACTTGATAGAATTTATATCTTTTTAGGTTCAGTTAATACTAATTCCTCAGCCTGTGAAATATCTTGGGGAACAGGAACAGCTTCAGATTGTGTTAATACCAGAGATATGAACGAAGGTTTAACTGCTAATCCAACAACTCTTACTTGGCAAACAGGAGCAGTAATTGAATATCCTGCTGGCTATCATCCCTTAGATAACGATGATGATATTACTAATGGTGAATATGCTTTTTCTTCTAATTTAGATTTTCCAGTAACTTTATCTTCTAATATGTCAGTAACTGCTATTCATTATGCTGGCAAATATAGATCAAATGCAACTTCAATTACCGTTAAACCATCAATTAGAGTTTATGGAGGTTTACCTGGTATTTATAGGAAAGCAGCAGGTTCTGGTTGGCGTGATACTCCCGGATCTGATACTAATGCAGCTACTACTTATTCTTATTTTGATACCTTTAGAGTTCCTGAACTTCAAGTTGATGCACCAGATCATATTGATACAGTTAATAATCGAATGAATATGAGATTAAGAACTTCAGCTTCAACTAATACTGCTGGTGGTGTAACTAGAGATTGGGATTTTGCAATGATGAGTATTAGATGGGTGGAAAGACCATTTGCACCACCAACAATTACTTGCTCTTTTTCAGCAACTTCAACTTCTTTTTCAAGTTTATCTCCTTCAGCTGTTTCTACTTCTTCACCTGATATAACAATTACCGTTACCTCTTCTGCTGGTTTTATAATTTCTGTTAATAATGCTGGAGATGGAACTAACCCAGGTCTTTATAAATCAACTGCGCCAACATATTTAATTCCTTCACCCGATTCTTCATTTTCTGCAACTGCAACTTTATTTGCTGGCACAGATGGGTATGGTATTCAAGCAACAACGACTAATTCAAATATAAATATTAATGTAAGGTATAATGTTAGTGGATATACTGTTGGAGGTTTGACAACAACAACCATTACTTTGGCAAGCTCTTCAGCTTCTGTTTCTTCGGCTCAAATTACTATTAAACACAAAGCATCTATTTCAGCCTTAGCACCAATAGGAAATTATCAGGATACAATAACATATAGTTGCACAAGCCCGTAGTTAGTAGCTAGTATCTAGTAGCTAGTAAGTAGTAGCTAAAATCTAGTAGTTAAATAAAATGAAAACAAAATCTTTTAAGGAATTAATAGTTTGGCAAAGAGCAAAAGAATTAACAATAGAAGCTTATAAATTAACATCAAAATTTCCAAAATCAGAACTTTTTGGCTTAACAAGTCAAATGAGAAGATCGGCAATTTCTATTTCTTCAAATATTGCTGAAAGTTATAATCGATTTCATTCAAAAGAGAAAAAACAATTTTTAGCTGTTGCTTTTAGCTCCGGAGCAGAATTAGAAAGTCAGATTTAAATTGCTAAATCATTAATTTCCAGATTTAGATTATTCAAAAGTAGAAACTCTTATTATGGATATTATGAAAATGTTAAATAAAAATTATTAATAAAAAATAAAAAAAATCAAAAAACAACCTACTATTAGATTCTATTTACTAATTTCTAAATTCTATCCTGTATCTACTAGATCCTACTTACTAGCTTCTAGATTCTGTTCAATATTGTGGGAAAAATTTTTTGATGAAATATGATATAATTAAAAAATGAGTTTTCCTGTAGTGAAACTATAGTTTTTGCTACGGGGGATTGGTCGAAATTAATAAAAAAAATAAAATGAAAAAAGTAAATACATTTCAAAGCTTGATCATTTTGATAAGCATATTTTTAGCTATTTATTTTATTTCTGAGTTGTTTATTATACCATCGTCTATTTTAAAGGCTCAAACTAATGTTACTGTTTCAGCAACTGTGACAACAAGTGTTACTTGTAATTTTTCAACAACAACTACTAATTTTGGTACTATCGATACAAGTGCCGTCTATACTTCTTTGCCTAATGTAACAGCAACTGTTTCTTGTAATCCAGCTGCAGGATGTAAGGTAGAAATTAACGATCAAGGATCTGGATCTCAGCCAGGTTTATGGAATTCAACAGCTTCTCATTTAATTCCTTCACCAGATTCTGCATTCTCAGCAACTGCAAATTTAGTGGCTGGAACAGAAGGTTATGGAATTCAAGCAGCAACAACTTCAGCTGGATCTGGCGCAACTCTTTCTTTAAATTCGAGATATATCCAAACTGGAAATACCGTTGGAGGATTAACAACAACAACTATTCAATTAGCCTCTTCGACATCACCAATATCAAACAGAGAAATTGTTGTTACTCATAAAGCAGCTGTTTCAAGTTTAACTCCAGCAGGTAATTATCAAGATACAATAACTTATAGTTGTTCATCGAATTAGTAGCTAATAGTTAGAAGCTAGTATCTAGAAGCTAGTATCTAGTAATTAAAAACAATTTTTATAAAATTTAAAACAATGAAAAATTATAAAAATAATTCAATAATTTACTTTCTTTTAGTTTCTATTTTCTATTTACTAGCTACTAATTTATTGGCTACTAATTTTGTTTTTGCCTTAACTGTTGGGCCAGCGAAATTAGAATTTATAACCGATCCAGGCCAAACTTTAGAATTTAGTTTATTTGTGAGAAACGATAGCGATTACGATAATAAATATCAAATTATTGTTGAAGGATTTACTGAAGAAGGAGGCGAAAGAAAATATATTGAAAATCCACCAGAAGTAACTTGGGTTGAAACACCAAAAGATATTTTTCTCAAAGCCAAAGAAGATAAAAATGTTCCAATAAAAATTAATGTTCCTAAAGATGCTCCACCAGGAGGTCATTTTTTAGTTTTATGGGTAAGCACAAAGCCTGAAGGAGGTCAAGTAGCAATTGTCTCAAGAGTTGGCTCTTTAGTTTTTATTAATGTTTCAGGAAATGCAATTTATAAAGCTTATATCAGTGAATTAAAAGCTCCAAAATTTGCTTGGAATTTTCCAGTAAAATTTTCTTATGTAATTAAAAATGAAGGTAACACTTATATCACACCAAAAGGAGATATTGAAATTAAAAATATTTTTGGCAGATTAATTGCTGATTTACCAATAAATCCAAGAGAGCTTCAAGTTTTACCTAATACTTCAAAAAATTTTGAGCAAGAATGGAAAGCAAATTTTGCTCTTGGTATTTATAAAGCTATTTTTAATTTAGAATATGCTAATTCAAGAGATTCTTTAACTCATTGGCTTATTTTTATTGATCTCAAAGCCCTGATAATAATTTTACTTATTCTTATTTTTGCAATCTTCTTCTTACCAAGATTGATTAAAAAATATAATGAATGGATAATTAAAAAGTATACGCAAAATAAAAATATAAATGAATGAATTTAAGAATAATTTCAATAATTTTTTTAATATTTGTTTCTATATTTATATTATTTTATTCTTTTACTTATCTTAAATCTGCTTCGATAAATATTAAAGCTTTTGTGCCTGGTATTTGTGGAAATAATTTTAAAGAACCAGGAGAAGAATGTGATGGCCCTGATTTAGGAGGTCAAAGTTGTGTTTCTTTAGGTTATTCAGGCGGAACCTTATCTTGTAATTCTAATTGTACTTTTAATACTTCTCAATGTACCATTTCTCCGCCAAGTAGTGGAGGAGGTGGGGGAGGCAGTGGATCGTACATTCCCTCTTATGGAACAGTTATTCTTTCAGGAAGGGCTCAACCGAATAGTGATGTTACTTTAATGTCTGATGGTCAAATTAAAGCTGTTATCAAGGTTGATGCTGATGGAAAATTTAGATTTACTATTTCAAATTTAACTCCAGGAAATTACATATTTACCTTATATGCTGAAGATATTGAAGGAAGAAGAACAAGTTTGCATTCAATTCCAACAGTAGTTACTGCAGGACTGACAATTGAAATAGGCAGTATTTTTCTTTCACCAACAATTGACATTGATAAAACTCAAGTTAGGCGAGGAGAGATCTTAAGAATTTTTGGCCAAACAGCTCCTGAATCTAATGTTTTAATTGTTGTTTCTTCCGAAAAAGAGTTATATTTTCAAACTCAAGCAGAAAAAGATGGAAGTTATTTATATGCTTTCAATACTATTGACTTAGATTATGGCCAACATTTAACAAAATCAAGATCAATTTTAGCTAATCAATTAGTTAGTCCTTTTTCAAGATCTTTAAACTTTCAAGTCTCGACAAGTTCAATAGCTAAAAAACCAACAAAATGTCCATTAAAAGGAGATTTAAATAATGATTGTCGAGTAAATTTAATTGATTTTTCAATTGCCGCTTATTGGTATAAAAGAAAATTAAGTCCAAGTTTTACTAAAATTGAAAAAGAAAATTTAAATGGAGATGGAAAGGTCGATTTAGTCGATTTTAGTATTATGGCTTATTGGTGGACGGGGTAATAGCCACACGAATGCCAACGAATCAAATAAGCACACGAATGGCAACGAATTATATAATATTTGTGTGCAATTCGTGTTAATACACGAATGGCGATGAATTAAAATATAGAATTAGTAACAATTTGTGTAATTATGTACGAATAATAAAAAAATGAACGTAAATATTAATAAAAACCAGAGTAGAAATATTTTGTATAAAGAGCTTTCTTGCAAGCTACAAGATATCTTTTTTAAAATAAGAAATGAGTTGGGTAGTGGTCATAAAGAATCAATTTATCAAAATGCCCTGGCTAAAGAATTAGAAAAGAATAAAATAAACTTTCAAAGAGAATATCCGGTGAAAATATATTCAAAAGAAGGTTATTTCTTAGGATTATATAAACCTGATTTTGTAATAGATAATAAGATAATAATAGAAGTTAAAGCGAAAAGTTTTTTGTCAAAGCAAGAAAGGATAATTATTTATGATTATTTAAAAAATAGCGAGTTTGAAGTCGCTTATATTGTAAATTTTTAATCTAAAAAATTATTTTTCAAAAGATATATTTTTACAAACAATAGAAAGCCATGGTTAAAAAATATAAAATAAAATTCGTGTGCCATTCGTGTAATATTATTATATATTCGTACCATTCGTGTAGTTATAAAAATGTCTAGGATTTATATACAAAGTGATAAAAAAATGAATACTGATAAAATTATTATACCTATCTATCTTGACACTGAGGGAGAATCAATTAATGCTTTTGAAGTTAAAATTAAAATCTCTGACAATTTAATTTTTAGAGATTATTTAGAGAAAGATTCAATTATTAGTTATTGGATTGAAAGACCCCATGTAGTAGAGCGGAGCTCACTACCTGGCAAACCCAATGTAGTAGAAAAAAGTTCACCACAAGGTTCTACTACTGAGAACTTGTCTCGTAGTGAACCACAAGGTTCTACTACCGAGATAAATTTTTCTGGAATTACTCCGGGAGGTTATATTGGTAAAAAAGCTTTATTAGTAAATTTAATTTTTGAAGCTAAACAAAGTGGTTCAGCTTTCATTGAAATCTTGCCTTCGTCCAATGTTTTGTTAAATGATAGCTTAGGAACAAAAGCAAAATTAATAACTGAGAAATATAGTTTTATTTTAAACCGAACTCAGGAGAAGAAAATAATAATTCAAGATAATTACCCACCCGAGCCATTTAAGGTTTATCTTCAAAAAGATAAAGAAATTTTTAATAATAAATATTATCTTGTTTTTTATGCCCAAGACAAACAATCAGGAATATCTTATTATGAAGTTAAAGAAGGTGATTATGATTTTGAAAAAGCTTCATCACCATATCTTTTAAAAGATCAATCTTTAAGAAGTTATGTCTATATTAAAGCAGTTGATCGAGCAGGAAATGAACGAATTGAGATTTTTAAACCTCGAAAATTATTTTTGTTAGAGGAAATTTTATCCTTGATTTTTTTTATTGTTATAATATTCTTAATATTTCTAATTTTCAATAAAAAATTTAAGAAATAATTAAATCTCAAAATTAATTAAAGATAATTAATCAATTGATAAGATTGTCTAAATAAATATAAAAAAATGAAAACAGAAATTGTTCCTGCAATTAATGCTCAAAATTTTGAAGAAATAAAAGAAAAAATAAACTTATTAAAAAGTTTAACCCATCATTTTCATTTAGATGTAGCAAGTAAAGAAGCAACAAATTTTGAAACCTGGAATAACTCATCAGAATTAAAAAAAATTCCAATTGATATTGAAATAGATATTCACTTAATGATTTATCTTAAACCAAATGATGTTTATAAGTGGAATAACGAAAACATAAAAAGATTCATTATTCATCCAGAATTTTGTTTTAACCTTGATGCAATTTTAAAACAAATAAAAAGAATTAAAAAAGAAATTTATCTTTCTTGGTCACCTAATTTTGAATTTGAATTTATAGAAAAATATTTAAGTCATATTAATGGTGTTTTAATTTTAGGCGTTAAGCCAGGAAAATCAGGACAAAAATTTTTAGAATCTACTTATGAAAGGATTGAAAAATTTAATCGTCTAAAGCAATCTAAAGCTTTAAAATTAATGATTGATGGAGGAATTAATAGAGAAAATTTTTTAAAAATTTATCATTATAAACCTAACTTTATAATAATAGCAAGTTCTATTTACTCTTCAGCTAATCCAATTGAGGCTTATAATGGATTTAAAAATTTATTAAGACAATAATTGATTTATTTTTTCAATAATTTTATTTAGGTCATCAGTTTTTCTAAAAAAAGCGGAAGCTCCTATTTGCTTAGCATAATATTCATCAATTTCTTTGCCAATCAAAGGATTATCTTCTCCGTAATTAGTGAAAAAGATAAATTTAGCATTACTATTAATTTTCATTATTTCTAAAGCTGTTTCAATTCCATCCATTTCCGGCATCATTACATCTAAAATAATCAAATCATAATTATTAAATTTAATCTTTTCTATTGCTTCTTTGCCATTATTAGCAGTATCAACCATAAAACCATTTTGTTCTAATTTAATTTTTACTATTTCTAAAATTTCTGGGGTATCGTCAACTAATAAAATTTTTTTATTATTCATTTTAAATAAAATTATTTTAACAAAAAATTTATTGTTTTTCTGCCTCTTTAATAATTTTAATATCTTCTTCAATTTTTTGCGCTAAAGACATTACAGAATTACCATAAAAACTATAAGATGGATTATTCCAATTGCTTCCAGCAAAATAAATCATAGCCGCTTTCCATTCTGCTTGATATGTTTTCTGGCTAGCCCCAGCTTCGGATAATTTTACTGCAGCAGCTATAAAAGAATGATAAATATTCCAAGGATTAGGGTTCTCTCCTAAAATTTTTGCTATTTTATCTTTATAAGCCTTCCAAGTAGAAGGAATAAACTGAGCTGGACCCATTGCCCCACCCCAACCAAAGCTTAGGGGACAAGATACTGGAACCTTAGTATAATCTAGTCCTAATTCTTTTGTGATCTCTATAAAAATTGGAACATCTCTTTTTGGATTCATAACTCTATCTCTAAATCTTCCTGAGGTATCAACGCCATCACCAGTATTAATATTAGTTACATAACATTGTCCAACATTAAGACCTAAATTACTTTCTTGTTTTAAAATAGCTAATAAAAATGCTGGTCTTATGCCAGTTAATTGATTTGCTAATTCGGCATATTCTAAAGCTTTTTCAAAAGATATTGGACCTGAACCACCTGCTAGTTTAAATAACTCTTGTCTAATTTGAGCTGCTCGTTTTTGTAAATCACTAACATAACCTCGGTATTCTACTTCTTTTCCTCGGGTTATTTGAAGAAGATCATTTTTTTGATTTTGTAATTCATTTAATTCTTGTTTTTTTAGTTGTGAAATTTGTAAAAGATTTTGTTGTTCTTGCAAATCTTCTTCTAATTTATTTTTTTGATAATTTAATTCTCTATTTAATTTATTTAAGTATTCAATTTGTTCATTAATAGATTCTTGCAATTTATTAAGAAAAACAATATTGCTAAAATAATCAGATATATTAGCTTCAGCTAAAACAACCTCAACGAAAGATTTTTGCGATGCCTGATAATACATTCTGGCTGTATTTTTAAAATTATCTTTAGAAACTTTAATTTTATCTTGCATCAAAGCAATAGATTTTTTAGTATCTACTATTCTTTTATTTAAATAACCAATTTGAGAAGTAATATATTTAATTTCTAATTCTACCTTTTTTATTTGTGTATCTAAATATTTTATTTCACCTTGCAAACTTCTTTTTTGTTTAGAAAGATTATAAATTTCTTTATTATATTCTTTAATTTGTTCTAATATAGACTTTAATTCATTTTCCAATTCTTTTTTTCTTTGAATTAAATCTTGATTATTATTCTGAGCTAAAAGATTTTTATTTATAGAAACAATAGGCCAATTATAACCAGGTGCAGCTACCATTGAATTAGATAAATAAAATGTTGATAGCAAAAACAATAAAAATAAAACGTAAATGATTAAATCATGTTTTAGGTAAAAACTATTTTCTTTTTTAGGATATTTATATTCAAATTTTTTAATATCTTTAATAATTTTAGACATTTAATTTTATCTTTAATGATAGTTTCAAATATATAATTTATATAATTTTAGTTATTATCATTAGCTTATTCTTGGTTTTTTATTGCTTCTTTTTCACTTTCTAATTCTGTGCTACCTAATTCTTCTTCTAATTTTTGCTCAATAACCGAAGCAATAGGAATTTCGGGATCTAATAAAATTTTTACATTTGGAATTTTTATATCCTTAACATATATAGAATCACCTAATTTTAAATTTAAAACATCTAATTCTATCTTGTCTATTAAATCTTTTAATAACCCTTCAATTTCTAATTCAGTTAAAGATTTGTTTAAATACCATCCATTTTTTAAAATTTCTTCTTCTCCCCTAAAGACAATAGGAATAGTGGTAGTTATAGCTTCAGTTAAATTTGGTATATATATATCGAAATGAGATATCTCTAAAGTAATTGGATCTTTTTGAATTTCCTGTAAGATACCTATATATTTTTGACCATTAAACATAATAGAAAATCTTTGGTGAGTAAATCTAAAACTATTATTAGCAATTTTTGCTTCGATAAAAATAGGTGTTGAATCCATATTAGGTCCATATAGAATGCCTGGAATTAATCCTTCTTTTCTGTAAGCTTTAGCTGATTTTTTTATATCTCTTAATTTAAATTCTATCATTTTTAAATATTATAAACTAAAAATTTTTATTTTTAATTTCTCATTTTTGTATTTTTCCAATTTATTTAAGGGAATAATTCCTGTTTGAGCACCTATTTTTGATAAATTAAAGGCTGTATTTATAGTTGCATATTTTAAGTATAATTTTAGCTTATTTTCTGAATTATCAAAATTATTTTTAACCAAAAGACCCAAAAAGGTACTTCCAAAGCAATCACCGGCACCAGTTGTATCGACAATTTTTAATTTTTTATAAGTCTCACAATGGTAAATTTTATCTTGAGTTAATAACCAAGAGCCATTTTTATCTTCAGTTATTAGGATATATTTTATCCAATTTAATTTTCTTCTAAAAGTTCTTAAAAAATTCAATTTATTTTCATTTGTAACTCTATATTTAATCATTAAATTTGCTTCATAAAAATTTATATTTAAAAAATCTATAAAATCAAAATATTTTAAGCCTCTCAAATTAAATAAAAAATTCTTTGACGGATTAACGCCAATAAAATTTTTGTTTTGCTTTAAAAGATGAAAAACTTTAAGCCATTTTTGAGGTGAAGTTTGGCCAGTTGAAACATAATAAACATTATTTTGGGTAATAGGTATTTCTTTTAATTTAAATATTTCATCTCCCCGATGGGTAAAAATGTATTTATTGCCTAATTTATCTAAAAAAATAAAAGATAGCGATGAATTACCTCTAGTATAAATAATATGAGATTTTATTTTTTTTTCTTCAATTACTTTTTTAATAAATTTTGAAATAAAATCATTACCTAATTTTATAATAGCTGTTGAATCTAAATTCAATTTCAAAAAATTATAAGCAAAATTTAAACCTCCACCGCCAATATCAGCAAAATATTCCTTAACATCATTCTTTTCTGAAATATTTTTAAAATAAAACCTTAAATCATCAAAAATAAAATATATATCAAGAGTAGCTGTACCAATTGAATAAATTTTCATTATTAGCTAAAATCTTATTCTTATTAAAATTAAAATCAAACTAAAAAATTTTCTTTTCAATAAATATTATAACTTACTCTATTTATTTTTTTAAAAATTATGTTAAAATTTGTTATGAATTCTAAATTTGTCGAAAATTAATTAGATTTCTAAAATGAGTGGAAAAGTTGAAGAAATCAAATCAAGAATAAAAAAGTTATTCTCTTTATGGGTCGATGAAAATAAAATTAACCAATTAGAAATTGATGCTAAATTAGATGAAAGGGGTGTTTTAGTAGAGGTTAATGGTCCTCAAGAAATTCTATCATTGATAATTGGTAAAAGAGGGCAAACAGTTAACGCTGTAAGACAGATACTTAAAAGCATAGGTGGTGCCTTAGGAGCAGCAATTTCCTTAAAAGTTCAAACAAAAAATAAATAAAAAATTAAATCTAAATTAATTTTTTAAGATCTTTAATTTTTGTTAAATATCTCTCTTTTTTAGAAGAAGGGAATATTTTAATTTGATTATTAAAATTTTCTATTAGAAGGATTATTATTGATTTGTTTTTAAAGTTATTAGCTCTTAACCAAAAATTTCTAAACTCTTTTGAAGAAATTTTTTTACTTTTTATTTGCCAAAAAATATATTTTCTCTTTGATTTAATAAAGGTTAAACCATCAAATAAACTCCAAAAATCTTTTTTAAGATTAATAATTCTTGGCTTAATTTCAGTTTCAGCTGAAAGGAAAACTGATTTTATCTTGAGAGCAAATTCTTTTTCAATTTTTTTACCCTTTTTAGATTTATTTTTTAATTTTCTCATCAATTAAAAATTATACAACAAGTAAAATATAGACGTAAAAAAATTATTTAAGTTTTATTTTTAAAATTTTAATAAATTCTAATTTAATAAAAAATGTCCGAAAACAAAGATTATTTATGATTATTTTCACAATTAAATAAAAGGTAGCTAAATAAAGAAATTAGAGTTGTTAATATGTTATTACCCAAAAATTATATATAGAACTTAGGTAATTATTATAAATAAATATTTAAAGATTTAAAAATTAATTTTTATGGCTTTATAGCAACAATAAATATTTAAGATTTAATTAAGAAATTTTATAAATAAAAAAAATAAAATAAAAAAAATCTTAAATTAAAAAATATAAAATAAAAAGTCCCCTGAGGGTGAAAGGAGTCAAGCCCCCCCCAGGGGCATACGGGCATAACCCGGCGCAGTCGCACATCAAGGAGGTGTCTGTTTAAAATTATAATATGTTTAAAATATATTTACAATATTTAAATTCTTATTTTCTTTATCTAAGAATAATAAAAAAATATCTTAAAATAATGATTTTTTATAAGAATTAAATAATTTATCCACATATTTCAATTAATTTTAATAGTTGTGAGTTGAAATTATGATATTTGTGGTTAAAGCCTAAATTTCATCTAAGCCTTTGTAATATTAAGAATTAAAAAATAATAATTGCAAAAAAATAATTGACTAAATAAGATTAAAAAGTTAATTTAAAAATTTATTTTTTAACTTAAGTATTTGAAATTATCAATTTAAATCTTTAAAATATTTTAATGTTAGAAATTTTTCTCTTATTAGAATTTTTAAAAAATATTTTTAATAATAATTATGCAAATTTGAATCTTAATTTAAATAATTCGATTAAAGCTATATCTTATGAAGAATTTAATGAAGAAAAAGAAAAAAAAGAAATAAATATTGATTTAACTAATATTTCGGCAAAAAATATTTTAGTTAAAGAAATCAAAGGACAAACTTTAATTGAAAAAAACTCACAAGAAATAAAGCCAATTGCTTCGTTAACAAAATTAATTACTGCTGTTATTGCTCTAAAAAATTATAGTTTTGATGATGAATTTATTATTAAAAAAGAATTCTTAACTAATAATGATGCTGAAAAGAATACTAAACTCAGAGAAGGTGAAAAATTTAACCTTAAAGAAATTTTAAATATTATGTTAATTTCATCTTCAAATATTTCTGCTTGGACCTTAGCTGATAAAATGGGAAATGACAAATTTTTAAATCTAATGATTAATTTTGTCAAAGATGCTGGAGCCTTAGAAACTCAAGTAAAAGAAGCAAGTGGAATTTCTGATGATAATCGTTCTTCGTTGAATGATTTATTTTTAATTATACAGAAAATACTTAAAGAATATCCTGAAATATTTGAGATCTCCATTAAACCTGATTATTTTATTATTAAAAATGGTAATAATAGACTAATTTATAATACTAACTATTTACTAGCAGAAAAAAAATACCGGAATATAATTTTAGGCTCTAAAACAGGTTTTACTTCTAAGGCTGGGGAGTGTTTAATTCTCCTAGTTAAATATCCTACATCACCATTAATTTTTATTGGTTTATTAGATTCGAGAGATAGACTTAAGGATGCTGAATATATCTTGGAAAAATTATCAAGATTTTATGAATAAAAATGGATAACTTATTAATTATTCTAAAAATTTGTTTCTGGGGAATTATTAGTTTTTGTTTATCAATTTTAATTTTTCCCTTAATAATTAAATTTATCGAACTAATAAATGCTCGTAAAAAAAATTTAAAATTAAATGCTCCTATTTTCCAAGCATTGCATAGTAAAAAAAGCGGTACTCCAACAATGGGAGGTATTCTATTTTGGTTTGTGCCCATTATTTCAATTTTAATTATTAATTTATTGAATTATATTAATTCTGACTTTGCTAATTGGTTAAATTTTTTATCACGAAGAGAAACTTATTTGCCTCTAGGTTTTTTGGTTTTCGGTGGCTTAATTGGACTTATTGATGATATAATTGGACTTTTTTTTCTAAAAAAAAATGGGCTATCTATTAAAGAAAAATTAATTGTTTATTTTGCTTTTTCGATAATAATTACTTGGTGGATTGTGGTTAAGCTGGGTATAAGATATTTATATATTCCCTTCATTGGTAGAATTTATGTTAATATTTTTATTTTTTCTCTTTTTCTTATTTTTTATTTTATTGCTGTTAGCTTTTCAGCTAACGAAACAGATGGCTTAGATGGACTCTTAGGAGGTATTGCTATAATAATCATAGGTACCCTAACGGTAATTTCTTTTATAAATGGTAATTATAATTTGGTTATTACTTCAATTATTATTATTAGCAGCTTGTTATTATTTTTATGGTTTAATGTCTATCCAGCAAAAATTTTTATGGGGGATACAGGCTCAATGGCTATTGGAAGTTATATTGCTGTTGTCTCCTTATTAGAAGGAGTTTATTTTCTTCTACCACTTTTAGCTTTTATTTTTGTTTTAGAATCTTATTCTGTTATCATCCAAACTATATCAAAAAAAATTTTTAAAAAGAAAGTTTTTATTTCTACCCCCATTCATCATCATTTTGAAGCCCTCAATATTCCTGAACCTAATATTGTTTTTAAGTTTTGGCTAATTAATCTGATAGGAGCTTTAATAGCTTTTATAATTTTTATTTTAGATAAATTAGTTTAAGGTTAAATAAATTAGTATGGAAAAAATAATTATTCAAGGGGGTAAAAAACTAGAAGGAAAGATAAAAATATCTGGATCAAAAAATGCCTCTTTACCCATCATAGCTGCAAGTATTTTAATAGAAGGTAGAATTATCTTAAAAAATATTCCTAAAATTAAGGATGTTGAAGTAATGTTGAAAATTTTAGAATATTTAGGGGCTGAAGTAGAGCATAACGACAATGAATTAATAATTAATTCAAAAAATATTTCTTACAAAGACTTACTTATTGATGAGGTAAAAAAATTAAGAGCTTCAATATTGTTTCTAGGACCAATGTTGGCTAAATTTAAAAAAATTAAAATATTTTTTCCTGGTGGAGATTTGATTGGAGCAAGATCTATTGATCCCCATTTAAAAGCATTAGAAAGTTTAGGTTGTAAATTTAATATTTATAATCAAACTATTGAAGGTTATTTTGATAAATTAATTAATCAAGTTGTTATGCTCAAAGAAATTAGCGTAACTGCATCAGAAAATTTAATTATGGCTTCTGTTTTATTTAAAAAACCTATAAATTTAAGATTGATTGCCTTAGAACCTCATGTTCAAACATTATGTTCTTTTTTAAGGCTGGCTGGTTATAATATTAAAGGTACGGGAAGCCATTTCTTAACTGTTAAAAAAGGTGAAAGATTAAAAAAAGAGATTAGCTTTAAAATACCTCCGGATGAAATTGAAACAGCTACTTTTTTAAGCTTAGGCTTAGCTACAAAAAGTAATATAACAATCACCAATAATAAAATTAGTAATTTAGATGCCCTTATAATTACACTTAAAGAAATGGGAGCTAATTTTGAAATCAAAAGAAATGATATCATAACTAAACCCTCTAAACTCAAGGGCACTAAAATTCAAACTGGACTTTACCCCAAATTACTTTCAGATTTTCATCCTCCTTTGGGGGTTTTAGCTACCCAAGCAGAAGGCTTCACCTTAATTCATGAATGGCTTTATGAAAATAGATTTGGTTATTTACGAGAATTAGAAATAATGGGAGCTAATGTTGATATTTTAGATCCCCATCGAGCAATTATTAGTGGTCCTACACCCTTATTAGGTAAAGAAATAAAAGCTTTAGATATTAGAAGTGGCGCTGCTTTAATTATTGCTGGTGCAATTGCCAATGGTACTTCAGTTATCTATGAAGCTCAAGTTATTGATCGAGGCTATGAAAATATTGTAGAAAGATTAAAAAAAATAGGTTTAGATATTAAAAAAATATCTAATTAACACCCTTGATTTTAGGGTGATAAATGATTATAATTATAATATAATTATTTTTAGGCGGTCGTAATTAATTAATATTAAACAAAAAAAATGAACAGATTAATTAAATGGGACCCATTTGAAGAAATAAAAAAATTTTTTTCTGAGGAAGATTTTCTTCCTACACTCTTACCAGCTGTAAGAATGCCGACTATACCGATAGATATTTATGAAAAAAATAACAAACTTTATGTTGAAGTAGGGCTACCAGGTTTATCAAAAGATGATATTAAAGTTAGAGTAGATAAAGATTTATTAACTATTGAAGTAAATAAGGAAGAAAAAAAGGAAGAAAAGGAAGAAAATTATTATCGCAAAGAAATCAGAAGAGGATCTTTTAAAAGAGTAATTAGATTGCCCTATGAAGTAGATTATAAAGAAGCAAAGGCTGAATTTCATAATGGCATACTCCTAATATCTTTTTCCCTTCCTAAGCCTGAAACTAAAGAAGATAATGAAATAAAAATAGAATAATTAATAAATTGAGAGTTAATAAGAAAATATATGATTAATTTGAAAGAAAGGGTTTTTAATATCTTGATAAAAGATTATTTGAAAAGAGGGAGACCTGTTGGTTCAAAATATCTTCATAAATTTTATCTCAAAAATATTTCTCATTCTACTATAAGATGGTATCTTAGAAAATTAACAAAAGAAGAATTATTAATTAATTCTAAAAAAAATGATGGGAGAATTCCCACAGATAAAGGTTGGAGATTTTATTTTGAAAGAAATTTAAATAATAAATTTAGATCAACACAATTTAAATTGCTTAAAAAAAATAATGAAAATGAGATATTTGATAGTCTTTTGAAAAGATTTAATCTTTATGGTATAATTTTTTATAATAGTACATATTTTATAGAAAGTGGTTTAGATTATATAATCAGAAATATAGAATTTAACAACAAGATATATTTTGTTGGTTTAGCATATTTAATAAAGAATATAAAAATTAATAATAAAATAAATATTAAAAACAATGATGATATTTCCATTTTAATAGGCAAAGAAATTGGTCTATTGAGATGTGAAAATTTTTCAGTTTTCACTTGGCAAAATTTTAACAAAAGATATTTTTTATTATCGGTCAAAAGAATTAATTATCCTCAAGTTTATAATTTAATAAAAATTAATTTTAAAAATGGAAGAAGAAAAATTACCATCTGAATTAGAAACAATAAAAGAATTACAAGAAACTATTGCCAGGCTAGAAAAAGAAAAGGAAGAATATTTGAGTGGTTGGAAGAGGGCAAAATCTGATTTTATAAATTATCAAAAAGAAATGGAAGAAAAAATAAAAAATATTATAAATTTTGCTAATTCTAATTTAATTTTAGACTTAACAACAGTTTTAGATAGTCTTGACTTGGCAATTAATTCCTTAACTGAAGAAGATAAAAAAAGAAATTTAGGTAAAGGCTATATTTTAATTCAGAATCAAATATTAGATATACTTAAAAAATATGGCTTAGAAATTATTGAACCTAAAAATGAAACCTTTAATCCTGAATTTCATGAGGCTATTTCAACTAAAAAATGTGAAAAAGAAAACTGCGACAAATCTGATGATAATTTAATAATTGAAGTTTATTCTAAGGGTTATTTTCTTAATGGAAAATTAATAAGACCAGCAAAAGTAAAAGTCATTATTCATTAAAATTAAGAATTTCTTAATAAAAATGGGAAAGATTTTAGGAATAGACCTAGGAACAACTAATTCTGTAGCTGCCATTGTTGAAGCTGGTAATCCTCGTGTAATTGAAAATCAAGAAGGAGCAAGAATTACTCCTTCCGTTGTTGCTATTTCTAAAAATGGTGAGAGGTTGGTTGGAATTTTAGCTAAAAGACAAGCTATTACTAATCCTCAAAATACCATTTTTTCTATAAAAAGATTAATAGGTAGAAGATTCACCGATTCTGAAGTAGAAAAAGCAAAAAAAATTTTACCTTATGAAATAAGAGAGTCTCAAAATGGTGGTGTTGAAGTAAAAATGGGAGATAGATGGTATCGCCCCGAAGAAATTTCTGCTATGATTCTTCAAAAAATTAAGATGGATGTCGAAAATAAATTAGGTGAAAAAATAACCGAAGTAGTTATCACAGTTCCTGCCTACTTTGATGATTCTCAAAGATCAGCAACTAAAGCAGCTGGAGAAATTGCTGGCCTAAATGTTAAAAGAATTCTTCCTGAACCAACCGCAGCAGCCTTAGCTTATGGTTTAGATAAAAATGTAAATCAAAAAATTTTAGTTTATGACTTTGGAGGAGGAACTTTTGATGTTTCAATTTTAGAAATTGGCGATAATGTAATTGAAACTAAGGGTATAGGCGGAGATACTCTTTTGGGAGGAGATGATTTTGATCAAAGAATAATTCATTATATTATTGAAGAATATAATAAACAAGAGGGTATTGACTTATCTAAAGATCCCCTAGCTCTTCAAAGATTAAAAGAGGCTGCTGAAAAAGCAAAACAAGAGCTTTCAACTTTATTAGAAACAGAAATAAATTTACCCTTCATCTCTGCTGAAGGTGGCAATCCTAAGCATCTTTATTTAAAATTAACCAGAAGTCAATTGGAAAATTTAACTCGCGATTTAGTTGATAAATCAATAGAAATTGTAGATAAAACATTAAAAGAAGTTAATCTTTCACCTAATGATATTGACGAAATTATCCTTGTAGGAGGACAAACTCGTATGCCTCTTATACAGCAAAAAATTAGAGAATATTTCAACAAAGAGCCAAGAAAAGATATTAATCCTGATGAAGTCGTGGCTATTGGAGCAGCAATTCAAGCAGGTATTTTACAAGGAGATGTAAGAGAAATTCTTCTTTTAGATGTAACCCCCCTAACATTAGCTATTGAAACCTTAGGTGGAATCGCTCACCCAATGATTCCTAAAAATACTCCAATTCCTTATTCTAAAACAGAAGTATTTACTACTGCTGAAGATAATCAAACTGCTGTTGAAATTCATGTAGTTCAGGGAGAAAGACCTATGGCTAGAGATAACAAAACTTTAGCAAGATTTATTTTAGATGGTATCCCTCCAGCCCCAAGAGGTATTCCTCAAATAGAAGTTGTTTTTGATATTGACGTTAATGGCATCTTAACAGTGACTGCTAAAGATAAGGCAACTAATAAAACCCAATCAGTTAAAATAGAATCTTCAACTAATCTTTCGAAAGAAGATATTGAAAAACTAAAAAGGGAAGCTGAAATATATGCTGAAGAAGATACCAAAAGAAGAAAATTAGCTGAAACTAAAAATCAGGCAGAAAATTTAATTTATCAAGCAAGAAAAATTTTAACTGATTATAGGGATAAAATTAATGAAGAAATAAAAGTTGATATTGAAAATAAAATTAGAGAATTAGAGGAAGCTAAAAATTCTGACAATATTGAATTAATAGAAACTAAAATTAAAGAATTGACTAATTCATTATCAAAAATAGGTCAACAATTTTATAATCAAAACCCTGACCAAAATATTTGATAGATGTCTCTAATAAAATATGTAATAATTCATATTATATTTAATGAATATTTATGAAAAAATATTAAATAATAAAGAGCGAAATAATAGTTTATTTTATTATTTAATCTTGTTAATAATCAATTTAGGTTCATTATATTTTTTTCTTAATTTAAATATTAAATATATTTTTCAATTAGAACCATTAATTTATCTTTATATTTTGTTAGCCTTAGCGATATTTAATTTTTCATTGGTTATAATTGCTATAATTTATGATTTAGATAGGTTTATAATCAGCAATGTTTTTTTAATTATTTTAATATTTATATTTACCAATAAATTATTTCAGGAAAATTATATTCAACTATTTATTTTATCAGGAGTTTTTCTTATTTTTAATTTATTAAATTATTCGATTATAAATAGAAATTACAAATCAAATCTAATTATTAATTGGCCATATTTATTTAGAATTTCGTGGAATTTCTTAATAATATCATTTTTTATTTTTATTTTTAACTTTTTAACTTTTTTACCTTCATTTGAAAAATTAACTTTTGAAAATATTTATCTAACCTTAAATAAATTTGACAATTTAAATTGGATTTCTTTGGATACTAAAATAGTCGACATTTTAAATAAAAATATCGATAAAAATTTACCTAACGACATTAGAAAGCAAGCTATTATTAATAGCATCAAGGACTTAAATAATAAATTTAATTTAAATCTTGAAACAAAATCAACCCTTAAGGATGCCATTTCTCAATATTTAACTAAACAAATAGAAACGATAAAAGATAGCCAAGAAAAAATCTATATAATAAAATCAATAATAGCTGCTATCCTTATTGCCACAATTCAACCAATTTTTTATATTATTGGATTTATAGTTGGTTATCTTTCTTATTTTATGATGAAAATTTTAATAGCCTTAAAAATTTTTAAAATATCTTATAATCAAGCTTTAAAAGAAAATATTGAAATATCAAAATAAAAATGGAAGACTATTACAAAATTTTAGGAATACCAGAAAACGCTTCAGAGGAAGAAATAAAAAAGAAATTTAGAGAATTAGCTAAAAAACATCATCCAGATTTTGGTGGCGATCCAGAAAAATTTAAGAAAATTTTAGAGGCTTACAGAGTTCTATCGAATAAAAAATTAAGGCAAGAATATGATCAACGAAGGAAAATGAAAGATTTTAATTTTGATTTTGGTGGTTTTAATTTTAATGATATTTTTCAGGGTTCATCAATTAATGATTTAATCGGAGATCTCTTTGAAGATTTCTTTTCTTCAGATATTCGTCACCACTTTGAGGCACGAGATATAATTTTAGATCTAGAAATCACCTTAGAAGAATTAATTAAGGGGACAACTAAAAATATTTCTTATAAAAGAAAAGTAATATGCAGTAAATGTGATGGCACTGGAAGTGAAAATAAAAATTTTATTAGATGCAATATTTGTAATGGAACGGGTAAGGTAAAATCAAGGAGTAGTTTCTTTACTGGTTTTATTTTCGAAACAAGTAAAATTTGTCAAAACTGTAAGGGAAAGGGCAAAATCCCCGAAAAAATATGTCAAAATTGTCAGGGTAGGGGTTATGTTGCGAAAAATGAATTAATTACAATAAATCTTCCACCAAATACTAATCTTAAGGAAATTATAAGAATTGCTAATTTTGGGGATCAAGATCCTTATTTAAAAAAGAGTGGCGACTTGTTATTAAGAATAATTATTAAACCGCATCCTAAATTTAACATCAAAGGTAACGACCTAATAGCAGAAATTGAATTAACGCCAATTGATTTAGTCTTGGGGAAAAAATTAATTGTTGATTATTTCGGAGAAAAAATAGAAATTAATATACCTCAAGGATTTAATGATAATTTTATTAAAATAAATAATAAAGGAATTAATGGAGGTAGTTTAATTTTGAAAATTAAATTAAAGCCCATAAAAAAATTATCAAAAAGAGCAAAAGATTTATTAGAAGAACTTAAGAAAGAAATTTATGAATAATACCTTCCTTTCTCTTTAATATGTTGGGTTATCTTCTTTTAATTTCTTTTGGCAGACCTCTTTGAGAGCTAAAGCATAAAAATAACTTGATAATCTATTAAGATAAATCAAAATTTCAGGCATTAGATTTCTTTTTTTTGAAACTCTAACGGCCTTTCTTTCAGCTCTACGGACTACTGTCCTTAAATAATGAAGCCAGGAAGAATTAATTTCTTTACCTGGAATGACAAAACTAGTTGGTAATTTGATTTTATTTTCTATTTTAGAAATTTCTATTTCCAAAAATTCAATTTTGTTTTTAGTTAGTTTTGGAGGTGCAAACTTAGAATATATTAAATTAGCCACATTGGCCTGAATAATGAAAATATCATTTTGAATATTAGTAAATTTTTTATAATATTTTTTTATGTAATTTTTAACAATTCCAATTAAACTGTTTAATTCATCTAGTTCGCCTAATAAATCAATAACTAAATTATCTTTAGATATTTTTTTATTCCCTATTACACTTTTACCTCTATCTCCCTTTCGACTAAATAAATACATTAAAATTTAAATTTTCTAAATTTAACTAACTACAACCCCCAGAGGTTTCTCCACATTCCATACAAGTATAACATGATCCTGTTTTAGTTGTCATACCACCACAATATTTACATGGAGGACCACTAAGATCATATTTCTTGTTAAAATTTGAATTATATTTTTTATTAAATAATTGGGGGTGTTCTTTTAAATAATTTTCATCCTTAGAAGCTAAACCTAATTTAAAAAGATCTTCTTTAGATAAAAATCTATAAGCTAAATATTTAAATATATAATCAGTTATGGAAGTTGCAAATTTAATATCTGGATTATTAGTAATTCCCATTGGCTCAAATCTCATTTGAACAAATTTTTTAGCTAAATCCTTAAGTGGGACATTGTATTGAAGTGCTATGGAAACGGCTATAGCAAAAGCATCTAATAATCCAGCTAAAGTACTTCCCTGTTTCGACATTTTAATAAATATTTCTCCTAAAGTTCCGTCATCAAACATTCCATAAATTAAATAACCTTCATGCCCAGCAATTGAAAATTTATGTGTCTCTGATTTTCTAATGGTTGGTAATTTTTTTCTTTCAATCTTTTCGTTAGTTTTTTTATTTTTCTTTTCAGTATATAAAGCTTGAGTTGCTTTTGAACCATCACGATAAACAGCAAAACATTTTATTCCTAATTTCCAAGCAGTAAAATAGGCATCATAAATTTCCTGAATTGTTGTTTCATTAGGCATATTAAATGTCTTACTTATACCCCCCGAAATAAAAGGTTGAATTGCGGCAACCATTTTTACGTGTCCCAACCAATGAATATATCTTTTTCCTCCAGGTGGCTTAATGGCACAATCAAAAACAGGTAAATGCTCCAATTTAATGTGTGGCGCTGTTTCAATGTTTTGAGTTTCTTCTAAATGTTTAACAATATCTTCAATTTCTTTTTCAGAATAACCAAGTCTTCTTAAAGATAAAGGAACTATTCTATTTACAATCTTCATATAGCCACCACCAACAAGCTGCTTTATTTTAACTAAAGCAAAATCAGGTTCAACCCCAGTAGTGTCAGCATCCATCATAAAGCTTATTGTTCCAGTAGGTGCGATAACTGTTGATTGAGCATTACGAAAGCCATATTTCTTACCATTTTCAATTACTTCATCCCAAACTTCTTTTGCTTTTTTAAAAATTTCTTTATTAAATTCATTTTCATTAATATTTCTTAATGATTTGTGATGCATCTCCATTACTTCTAATATCGATTCTTTATTTTTTTCATATTCAGGAAATGAACCAAGTTTGGCTGAAATTTCCGTTGAAAGTCTATAAGCTTCACCAGTCATTAAGGCAGTAATACTACTAGCTAAATTTCTGGCTTCATCAGAATCATATGATAGACCTAATGCCATAATTAAAGAACCCAAGTTTGTATAGCCTAAGCCGATAGTTCTATATTTTTTAGTTTCTTCAGCAATTTTTGGATGAGGATAATCGGCCTTAGAAATCATAATATCTTGGGCTAAAAACATTATTTTGACAGTATGAAGAAAGGCAGGAATATCAAATTTACCATCTTCTTTAAGAAACTTCAAGAGATTAATTGATGACAAATTACAGCTTGTCCAATTAAGAAATATATATTCAGCACAAGGATTAGTTGCTTCAATTATTCCTGAATTTTTGCAAGTATGCCATTTTTGAATCGTATCATCAAATTGAACTCCTGGGTCACCGCATTCCCAAGCAGCCTTAGCGATTTCCCATAAAATATCTTTAGCTTTATAAACTTGAGCTACCTTGCCTGAAGTTCGATAATAAGTCTGCCATTTTTCATCTTTCATTGCTGCCTCCATTAAAGCATCAGAAATTCTAACTGAATTATTTGCATTTTGAAAGAAAATATTTTGCCATAAGGGATTGTTTAAATCAGTCATATCATAACCTGCTTCCATTAAGGCTCTAACTTTATTTTCTTCTTCAGCCTTAACTCGAACATAATCTATAATTTCAGGATGGTCAGCATTTAAAATTATCATTTTTGCTGCCCTACGCGTCGTACCTCCAGATTTTATACTTCCAGCAACAGCATCAGCTGCTTTCATGAAGGAAATAACTCCTGAAGAAACACCACCGCTGGAAAGTGATTCTCCTTTCGCTCTTAATTTTGATAAATTAATTCCTGAGCCTGAACCTCCTTTAAAAATCATTCCTTCGGTTTTAATCCAATCTAAAATTGATTCCATGTTATCTTCAACATCTAAAATAAAACAGGCGGCACCTTGTTGAGTCCTGCCTTCAACGCCAAAATTGAACCAAACTGGAGAATTAAAGGCAGCGTATTGATGAAGTAAGATATAAATTAACTCGGCCTCAAAAATTTCTGATTCCTTTTCATCAAAATAACCTTGTTCTAATCCCCATTTTTTAAATGTTTTAGTAACTCGATCAATTAGCTCCTTTAAACTTTTTTCTTGCTTGCCTTTATTTACTTTAAAATACTTAGAGGCAATAATATTAATTGCATTTTGGCTATAGAAATCGGGAAATTCTACATCCTCCATTCTGAAATTAGAACCAGGAATTTCGGCTATTGTTTTTATCCAATTTACAGTTTCATAAGGATGGATATTCTTATCAGTAAAAAATCTTTTAATCCTTAAGGGAGTTGAATATTCCAAAATACTATTAGATATATTTCTTTTTTTCATAAAAAATTTTTTAAATTTTTTTAATATTAATTAAATAAAGTTCGACCTTATAGAATTTAAATTTTATAGTTTAAGAAATTGATTATGTCAAGTTTTTAAATTGTGGATAAGAATATTTTGCTAATTAGCTTAAAATTTTCTACAAAATGATTAGTTGCTTAATACCAGCTTATAATGAAGAAAAATATATAAAAAATACCATTGAATCGCTGAAAAATACTAATTTAATAGATGAAATTATCGTTATTGATGATGCTTCTACCGATAAAACCTTTGAAATTATAAAAAAAATAAAGGGTATAAAAATAATTAAAAATTACAAGAATTTAGGCAAAACTAAATGTATATTAAGAGGATTAAAATCAAGCAGTGGAAATACTATTTTATTAGTTGATGCAGATTTGCAAGGGCTAAATTATTTTGATTTATCGAATTTAATAAAACCAGTAGAAAATAATGAATTAGATATTACCATTGCTTATGGTATTCCTTTTGTTTTAAAGAAATTTTCAGGTTTAAGATGTTTAAAAAGAGAAATTTTTAATTTATTAAATGAAAGAAAATTAAAAACTGCTAATTATGGTCTAGAAAAAATAATTAATAAGGCTATTAAAAAACATAATTTGAAGTTTAAATATATAAAAATGCAAAAAATCAGAAATATTCATAAAATTAAAAAGTATGGTCTTATTAAGGGTTTAAAATTAACAATTAAAATGTATTTAGAAATAATAATAAATCTATTTTAATCAGGGAGTTAAAATTAGAGGATTATAATCATTATATAAAATTATGCCTGATTTAGCCGGAATAGTAATCGTGGCATTGGTTGATGATGCTGTATAAGTATTACCACTAAAGTATTCTCTATAAAAATTAAAGGGTTCCTCTTCCCAATTTATTATATAACTAAATGGAGTATTAGGAGAAGAATTAAAAATAATCTTACCTCTTTCATATTTTCTTTCATATACATACCAACCATCGGAATTTGTAGCAATAATCATTTGATTGATATTATTTACATTTAATGGATTGCCAAGATTAATAAACATCGAATCTGGATAGCATTGAGGTACGCCATATTTATTTGCATCATAGCCATCGATTGTTCCTGCTGGTACTAAAGATACATAAACATTAGGATTATTCACTAAATAGAATGATGAAACAATAGATCTAATAATTGGTTGAGTATCAGTACAATTTCTTGCTGGACCGCTCGAAGTACCACCAATATTATAATGAGGATAACCTGCTACTAAAAATATTAAACCCAATTTTTGATTTTCAACAACGTTTCTAAAGAGAGAATGCAAACTACTTGAATTACCTGGATAATTGAAATATTCAGGATTATATAACCAACCTTCATTCATATAACCTCCCAGATTAAATTTTAAATATGGACTACTAGGACTTAGTGAACCATAGCCAACATTTACAAAATAATTTTTAAGAGGATATAAATTTGTTGCTATATTTTTAAAATAATTATAGAGATTAATTGATTTTAAATCAGAACGTGCGCTTCCTTGAGAGCCAAAATTATCTATAAATAAAAAATCTGGATATAAATAAGAAGTAACGCCAAAAGATATACTAAATCTATAAAAGAATTTTTTAATAAGATCTTGAAAGTTATCTTTATAATGAGTAACGGAAACCACATAATTAGTACCACCATAAGGATAATCATAATAATTAACTAAACTATCTCTTAACGATAAATAGTCAGGATTTTTCGAATTTGGATGTATTCTATAAGTTATATGATCCAGATGTACATTAGTATTAGTAGCAATCTGAATATCATCAAATAAATTAATTATCTCAGCAATGCCTTGAGGTGCTCTATATTTATCAAAAGTACTTGAATTATATTTACGATATCTATGAAATGTTGAGGGTGAAATATAAAAAGAGTATTTAAAATTAACAGGATTAATTTCTTTAATTGTTAGATAAGTATGCCTGTAGCTATTAGTAAGCTTAATATTATCTTTATAAAATTTTATAAAATCATAATCCCCTACTAACCCCCAATCTGGAACATAGGTAAAAACTTCAGCAAAATTTAATGACGAAGATCTTTGAAGTGGTAGTTCTACACAATCATTATTTCTTAAGGCATAAATTTCTAAATCATCTAACCATAATTTTAATTTTTTAAGCGAACTATTGTTGCTAATGATGAATTGAAATTCTATAACTAATCTTTCTAAATATCTAACATCATTGTGGATTTCATATCCGTAAGGAATGCTACCTGTTATTATTTCAATATTAGTGAAAGATCCTCTAGTCGTAGTTGGTATATAGTAATTAATAATATCTCTACTTATTGTTGTTTGACCACTACTAGTATTAATAGCCCATCTTCCGTAAACTCTTAATTTTACATCAATATTTTGAATTTCATCAAATCTATAATTTAGTTTAATTTTTAATTGATCACCACTCTTAATATAATAATCTCTGGTTTCAGTAGTTATCCTATCAGGAGAAAGCCAAATTGAATTATATAAAACATAATTAGTAAAGGTTGAAGTTGTTTCAGGGATTTCTATATATAAACTACCATCATTATTTTCTCTTGAGCTGTAAATATTCCTATCTATTTTAAATTTAAAATTTTTAAAATTATCTAAGTTACTTGGCCATAAAGACCACCCATTAGGTAATAAATAATTTACTTCAAATTCTCTGCCTCTTAAAAATAAATCTTCTAAATTGCCAAAATATTGATGTGAAATTTCAAATCTACCAATACCGCCTAAATAATTAATACAATTATTATCAGCATTAACAAAAGAAAGGTTTGGATGAACAATAATTAGAAAAAATAAAATTAAAAAATATCTCATGGTTATTCAATTTTTATCCCCATGCTTTTAGCCGTACCCTCAATTATTTTAATAGCTTGATCTAAATTATCAGTATTTAAATCAGGTAATTTTTCTTCAGCTATCTTTCTAACATCATCTGAGGTTAATCTACCTATAGTTTTTTTCCCTGGCAGCGAACTTCCCTTTTCAATTTTTAGATATTTTTTGATTAAAGAGCTAACTGGAGGTTTTTTAAAAATTAATTCGAAAGATCTATCTTCATAAATTTTAATAATTACAGGTATTTGCATTCCCCTAAAATCTTTTGTCATTTCATTAAACTTAGAACAAAATTCACCAATATTAATACCATGAGGAGCTAATGAGGGCCCAATAGGAGGCGCTGGGGTTGCTTCACCTGCATTAATAATTAATTTAACCTCTGATTTTAATTTTTTAGCCATTTAAGAAATTTTTTTAACTTGTAAAATATCGACCTCAACAGGTGTTTCTCGATTAAAAATAGAAACAATAATTTTTAATTTACCTTTCTCTTTATCTATATCTGCTACCTTGCCTTGCATACCCTTGAAAACTCCTTGAGTTATTTGAACAAGATCATTAATATTAATATTCGTTTCATAAGTTAATTCTTCCTTATTAATTTTCTTTAATAATTCTTCAATTTCTTCTTTATTAACAGGAACTGGAGTTGTGCCAGTACCAATAAATCCTAAAACTTTTGGAGTATTTCTTACTAAATACCAAGAGTCATCAGTTACAATCATATCAATAAAAACATAACCTGGATAAATTTTCTTTTCAATTAATTCTCTTTTGCCACCTCTAATCTCCCATATCTTTTCTTTAGGCACTAAAACATTAAAAATTTTATCTTTCATATCAAAAGCTTCTGTTCGTTTCATAATAGATTCAGCAACTATATCTTCAAATCCTATAACTGTATGGATAGCATACCAAGATCTACCTAAAAATAATTTTTGCTTTGGCATTGTTTTACCAATTAAATTATAAATAAATATAAATTTAAATAAAAAATAATTTATTTAAAAATTATAAAATAAAAATTATTTTTAGGCAATAATTTGATTTTAAATAAAACCTTAAGCAAAACTAGAAATATATTTATAACGAGCCTCTATTTCTTTTTCTATTTCTTCCTTGGATTTTCCATATTTTAACAATGAATATTCAATCATTTTTCGAGTTAGTTCAAAATTAGGTGATGATGGTTTAATTGTTTTTATGCTAAAAGCATCAGAAACATAACCATCTATTAATAATTTAATATAAAGATGGTAATTAGGAATATTTACAAGGTCAATTTTAGAAAAAATTGGATAAAATTGTTTTTCTAAAAATTCAGCATCTTCACTACCAACCCTAAAGACAGTAATTGTACCAACATTACCAAATACAGCCGATGATATTTCTTCTGGTAATTGTTTGATATATTGATGAGCTAAAGTTAAAGATAGCCTATATTTTCGAGCTTCAGATAAAATAGAGGCTATACCCTTAAAGGCAAAATTTTGAAACTCATCAAGAAAAAGGTAAAAATCTTTTCTTTGTTCTTCGGGTAAATCAACCCTTGAAAAAGCAGCTGATAAAATTTTAGCTACTAAAATCATACCTAAAAGATAAGCACTGGTATCGCCAATTTTACCCTTCGAAAGATTAACTATCAAAATTTTTCTATTATCCATAAGATCACGAAAGTTAATTACTGACTTAGATTGAGCAATTATAGGTCTTACAAAATCATTAGTTATAAAAGGATTTAACTTAGAGGTTATCCAAGTAATCATATTTTCTAAAGATAATTCACCACCGACAACTACAGCTTGCTTAGTCCAAAATTCAACTACAGGATAATTAGTACATTTAAGCAAAAGTTCACGTCTAAATTTTTCATCAACAAAAACTCTAGAAACTTCCATTAAGGTAAAACCCCAATCAGGGTTATCCATTATCAATAAAAGTGCGTTTCTTAAATATTGTTCAAACATTGGACCACCAGTTAAACTTAAGTTATATAACTTATCGATAATTTCAATTAAAGTATTAATGATAAAGGTTTTTTGCTCAGGAAAATTTTTATCATACTCTAAAATATTTAAACCTAAAGGACGAGAGATATCTCCAGGACTAAAATAAATTA
The DNA here is from genome assembly GCA_026004495.1 of Candidatus Parcubacteria bacterium. GTDB lineage: Bacteria > Patescibacteriota > Minisyncoccia > UBA6257 > HR35 > JANXCM01. Next base: position 211,032 of record BPJG01000001.1, read on the forward strand.
CATCATCTATTCTTTCTTTAGGTATTAAACCCATAATTTCTTGAGCAACATCACCATGAGGATCAATAAAGCAAATACCATCACCATTTTTTATATCTTGTTCAGCAATATTTTTTAAAAGAGTAGTTTTACCTGTTCCTGTTTGCCCAATCAGATAAATATGCCTTCGACGATCATTCTTTTTGATTCTTACTAACGCTCTAGCACCTTGGTAAATACTTTCTCCTAAAATTGTTCCCTCAGAGGGTAAATTTGGTGGTGGGGGTGCGGTTCGAGCCAAAAGCCAATGGATAATAGGCGATTTGGTATAAGAGGTTGGCAAATGAATAATTGAGGCAATTTCTTCTGAATTTAAAATAATTTTTTGACTTCTATTAAAAATTCGAAACGAAAATTCATAAATAAATCTTAACATCTTTCCTCTTTTTACACGATGAATAATAAATTCATTTAATTGAGGATTTATATACTGATGAAAGGCTGATTCAGCTGTTGTTAATAATTCTTCAGCATCAAAAATTGTATTCGAAGAAACACATAGTCTAATATTTACATCAAAAAATGGTTTCGTCATTTTATTTTCTAATTTTTTAATTAAATAATCATCAATAGGTTTTTGTCTTTCTTCTATTTCTTTTTTTTCTTTAGCCTCTTTCGAAGAAAATATATCGTGCAAAGAACTAAAGGGATTCTCCTTAAAATCTTTACCTTGTTTTAATTTATCAATAATTTTTTTTATTTTCTTTGAATATTTAGTTCCTTTAGGGTAAATAATTACTTGATAAGACATACCCTCACCAACTTTTTTAAGTTTATTAAAAGAAGCCAAAAAACTATCTAGGGGATCATTAGTTCCTTGAGCAATTTCTTGATATGTTTTTATTGGCTTAAAATTATTATCCTTTAAATTAATATAAGAACCTAATGTTATTCCTTGAGGATTAAAAATATTATAATCTTCTTCTACCAATCTTGCTTCAGAACCAGGCCAAAAAGCTTTAATTGCCTTCTGAATAGGATCAAAATACTTTTTAGGAATAGATATATAAAAAAATATTTCTTCGCCGTAGTGTGGCGTGGCAATTTCAAAAACAATAGGATATTTAAGCCTTGATAGGGTATTAAGGAAATTTTCAAAATTATTTATTTCATCAATTAATCTTGAAGTATGAGATTCAGTTTTAGGCAAGTAATGATATTTAGGTAGTTCAATTAAAATCAGAGAGTAATTTAATGATAGCCTTACTCTTTTTAATTCTGAAAATTTTTTAAGATAAAGGACCGTTAAATAAATCACAAATAAACCAAGAATACCAACAATTATAGCTGAAAAATAAACCACCGATAAAGAAAAGCTATAATTTTCTAAAAAACTCATTTTGCTATTTTATATTATTTTTATTTTATTTTTTTTAACTAAAAATTTAAAGAAATGTCCTGCAAGTAAATCATGAAAGGTATCTATTAAATAAGGATTTTTTGTAGCAGCAATATACTGTAAACCATCAAAAATTCCTTTTTCTAAGACCAATTTTAATCCTGTTGATAAAACATTAGAAATTTCTTCAACTGACTGATGATGAATTTCTGCTTCTTTTTTAATTTCAGGCAATTCCTCAATTTCTTGATGGAGTTGTTTAATAAATTCCTTAAGTGAAGAATGAGCTTCCTCCTTTGTTAAATATTTCTTTTCTCTTAATTCTGATAATTTATGATGCTCTTCGAAATGTTTTAAAAATTCCTGTTCGCCTAAAAATTTCTCAACCATTAAAAAATTATAAAGCCAGTTATAAAAATTTGTATTCTAAAATATTTTTTTGGCTTTTTTCATTCTCCAATTATTGATTTCTTTATGATTTCCAGAAAGAAGAATTTTAGGAACTTTTAATATTTTACCTTCTTTAGTTTTAAATATAGCCGGTCGAGTATAAACTGGCATACTATATAAACCAGGCAATCTTTTATCTTCTAAAGATAATGGATTTTTCAAAAAACCAGGTATATATCTTGAAATAGCATCTACGATTATCATTGCTGGCAATTCTCCCCCTGTTAATATATAAGGACCAATATTAATAGACAAATCAACAATTTCTTTAACTCTTTCATCAACCCCTTCGTAATGACCACAAATTATTATGAAATGTTTATAGAAAATTAGTTTTTTAATTAGAGTATAGTTAAATTTTTTTCCTCTTAAATCTGTTAAGATAATTATTTTAGGTTTAAGTTTTGATTTTTTTTTAAGAGATTCAATGGCTTTATATATAGGTTCAATTTTCAAAACCATTCCTGGACCTCCACCATAAGGATAGTCATCTGTAATTTTAAATTTATTGTCGACAAAATCTCTCAAATTTACCAAATTTATTTTTATAATTCTATTTTTCTGAGCTTTTTTAAATAGAGAGGAATTAAAATAAGAAAATGCTTCAGGAAATAAAGTAATAATGTCAAATCTTACCATCAAAATTTATGGCTTTTAATTTTTTAGTTCTTCAATAATTTGATCACTTTTTGTTTTTAATTGCTCAATTTTATCTGGTTCTTCTAATTTTATATTTAATCGAGCATGATTTTTTAAGCCTATGGCTTTCATTATTGTTTTAATGGCTTTTATCATTTCTCCCCTACGACCAATAATTAGACCCATATCTTGAGGATGAGTTTTGATTTTTAAAAGAACACCTAGTTCATCGAGATGGCGAGTTATTTTAACATAATCTGGGTTATTGACCAATGATTTTATTATAAACTCTAAAACAGTAATGTATTGTTGCTTATCCATTTCTCTCTCTTTCTAATATTTAATATCGACACTATATTTTCTTTTTTATTTTATTTTAACATTTATCTTAGAAATATCAAGAGGTAATTTATTTAACCAAGGAGGGAAAATTAATAATTCAGCTTTTTCGATTGAACTATATTTATCAAGATAATTTTTAACACCCTTAACATCTTGACCGGCAATTTCAGCAGTTAATTTTTTAACATCTATATCTCCCTTAACCTCAACTTCGCCACTCAAGGAAACTGTCATTTCTTTATTTTTTAAGAAATTAAAATTATCATTTATAGTAACTGAATTAATTTTCAAATTAACAATTTTAAAATTTATATCCTGCCTTAAATTTTGTTTTGAAATAATATCTTTTAAATACTCTTTAAGGTCATTCTCTTTAATCCCAATAGTTTTTAAAGTGCCAATTCCTGTAAAAATAATTTCATCAGCTTGTTGTCCTACATTATGCGAAACATTAACAATTTTAAAATCAAAAATACCTAAATCTTCAGGAAAAATATAATTAGAATACTTTATCTTTAGCTCTTGTTTGAGTATTTCACTAATTTGTTTTTCTAAATTTAGCTTACCATCGGTTATATCATCTAAAGAAACAATACGAACGCTTCCTTCTCCACCGGTAATTGGTTCTAATATCTTAACTTCAATTTTATTTTCCCAACTACTACCCTTAAGCCCAGGAATAGTAAAAGTAGTATTTAAATCTGTTAAATAATATTTAGGATCATTTTTTTCAGCAAATATAGTTACTTCTTGATTTCCGCCTTTTTCTAAATTTACTCTTTCTAAGGTACGATAAATATTTCCTTCACCTGTTTGAATTCTTGTACCCGGAACTAAAGAAATAGAATTTTCTAAATCTTTATTAATAAATTTGACTTTTCCTCGCAAAGAATTGCTGCCTGATTTTAATCCTGAAGCTTTTTGTCTAATAGAATGATTCTTTATTATTTCAATATATTCAGCTGGAAATATTAAATTTTCCAAATCTGGCTTAACAACATTAGCGGATAAAGTTATTGTTTCTTCTATAGGTTGTTTTTCTGTTTTAAGAATTATATTTAAATTAAAATAGGCTAAATATTTTACCAAAATAAAATAACCACCCAAAATTATTAAAATTATAAAAATTCCCACTAGAGTTAAATTTTTATTATTTTTTTTATTTTTATTAACAGCTTGATCATAATTTTTTATGTTTTTAACAACAGGCTTAGATTTCTGCGGTGGTAAAATATCAGTAACAATTTTAGTTGCTTCATCGGGCCCGTAATCACTTAAAAATATATCTAAGCCATTAGCCCTAGCTAAAGAATTTATTCTTTCATCATCGCTATCAATATAAATTTTTTTTCGCAATTTATTTATTTCACTCCTCAATATAGAGATATTAGTAGAGTTTAAAAAACATTTAGTATTTCGGGGCACAACAATAATAATTTCTTTAGCCTGAATTTCTTTAAGAGCATCAATAACTTCACCCAATTCTTCTGTACCCTTTAAATAGATATAATCTCTTTCCTCTGTCATTATAATCCCCTAGAAACTTGTTGATGTTTTTTAAATAATTCTTCAAAAAATAATATGTCTTTTTCGGTTAAAAATATATTTCTTTCTCTTAAAATTTCTAAAGAAATATCTAACGGCAGACCATAAGAAGTATACATCATAAATAATTTTTCAACTAATTCTTTATTATCGTTATATTTAACAATCTTATCAAATTTATCTAATCCTCTTATAAGTGTTTTTTCAAATCCTTTAAATTCAGTAAAGATTACATTAATAATTTTATCATAATTATTAAGATTTTCATATAAGGAAGAAAATTTATTTTTAATATCTAAAACAAAGCTTTCTATATAGTTAATTAAATTATTTTTTATTAATTTTAGCATTAATCTTCTTAATATTCTTCTAAGTATATAACCTCTATCTAAATTACTGGGATAAATACCATCAGCGATTAAAAATACGCTACCTCTTAAATGATCAAGAATAATTCTTAAATCTCGAATAGAAATATCTGGTTTTTTAGAGATAATATCTGATCTTAGGGGTTCAAAAAGATCGGTTTCAAAAATAGTTTCTGTATTTTGGACAATTTTCATTAATCTTTCAAATCCCATTCCGGTATCAACTCCTGGCAATTCTAATTTATTTAATTTACCTTCTTGATTTTGATAATATTCATTGAATACCAAATTCCAAACCTCAAGATTATTAATATAAATTTCAGTTGTTGGTCCACAGGGTCCTTCTTTACCAGTGGGCCCCCAAAAATTATCTTCACGCCCAAATGCTTTAATATTTTTATCATCAAAGCCTATCTTTTTCCAAATTTGATAAGAAGTATCATCATAGGGAATTTTATTTTCGCCCTTAAAAATTGTTACATAATCTATTCTTAGCCCTAATTCTTTATTTAAAAATTCATAGGCCCAAAAAATTGCTGAATTCTTAAAATAACCTGAAAAAGAATAATCACTTGGATCATCGCTACCGAGAGGTCCAAAAGAAAAATTGCCTAACATTTCAAAAAAAGTTAAATGTCTTTCATCACCAATTTCATCAATATCCGTAGTTCGAAAACATTTTTGAATGCTAATTAATCTTCGAGTGCCAAAATCATTAAGGGCATCTTTCTTGCCAATAAAATAATCCTTAAATTGTTGCATTCCAGCAGTAGTTAAAAGAACTGAGGAATCATTTTCAGGAATTAAAGATGACGAAGGAACCCACCTATGTCCCCTATTTTGAAAAAAATTAATGAATATTTTTCTAATTTCTTCTGAATTTATCATTATCTATTTAAAAAAATTTATTTTTTATTATTCCCCCACCTAATAAAATAATGTGATTTTTTAATGAATTATCAACCTGATCGCCATTAATATAAAAAACTGAACTTTGACCCAGGGCTATACCTTTTATTTTTTTGCTAAAAATAACACTCTTATCTTCTAAATTTAAAATTCCTGAAACAAGTGGTTGACGGTAACGACAACGAACAAAAATATTAATTTTATTATTTTTACATATTTTTGAAATAATTTTTTCCCCAATCAATAAGTTTAATGATTTAAGCCTTATTCTGGATGTGAAAAGTATTTCTTCATTTTCTTTAGCTACTATCAATTTATTATTTTTAATATCCTTTAAGGCAACATAATAAGGACCACCACCTGTTTTAATATCTAATCCATGCCTTTGCCCCTCAGTAAAGAAATAATAACCCGAATGATAACCTAAGATATTATTCTGACTATCTACTATTGTACCTGAATATATCGGCAAATATTCTTCAAGAAAATTTCTTAGTCTTATCTTTCCCAAAAAACATATTCCCTGGCTATCTTTTTTACAAGCATTAGACAAATTATTTTCTATTGCTAGTTGTCTAACTTCTGATTTTAAATAATCTCCTAGCGGGAAAATAATATTTTTTAGATAATTTTTATTTATTTGCCACAAAAAATAGGTTTGATCCTTATTGGTATCTTTAGGAATGGCAATGAAATAATTATTTTCTAATTTAATAATCTTAGCATAATGACCACTGGCAATAAATTTAATATTAATTCTTCTTAAAAAATCTAATACATAACCAAATTTTATTTGGCTATTACAAAGAACATCAGGATTAGGAGTAAAACCTCGACTATATTCTTTAATCATCTCTAAGGCAATTGTTTTTTGATAATCTTCACTAATATCCAAAGTATAAATTGGAAAATCTAATTTTTCAGCTACCAAACGAGCATCTAATTCATCTTGAGGGTTACAAAACTTAGATATTTTTAAATGAATACCAATCACCTCATAGTTTAGACCCTTTAATAGTAAAGCAGAAACTGAGGAATCTACTCCACCTGACATTAAGATGGCAATTTTTTTCATTTTATCTATTATTTAATATTAATATTCTTTTAAGGTTAAAATTTTAATTAAATAATTATAATTAAAAATTGAACAATTTTAAAGTTGTTTAATAACTAAACAAAAATGAATTTAATGATAGTTGAATCACCTAAAAAAGCAAAAACTATAAAAAAATTTTTAGGCAAAGATTTTACAGTTATAGCTTCCTTTGGTCATATTTTAGATTTACCTTCAAAAAAATTTGGCCTTTATTTAAAAAATAATAAATTGGAATACACTTACCAAATAATAAATTGGAAATTCATTAAAAAATTAAAATCACTTATAAATAAATTTCAGGAAATATATTTAGCTACTGATCCTGATCGTGAAGGTGAATTTATAGCTTGGAGCATTAGTAAATATTTAGGAAATAAAAAATTCTATCGAATTCGTTTTTACGAAATTACCTCATCGACAATTTTAAATTCATTAAAAAATAAAGATAAGATAAACAATAATCTTGTGGCTAGCCAAAAAGGTAGAAGATTTTTAGATAGAATTGTTGGTTATACAATTTCACCTATTTTATGGAAAAATAAAATTGGTAAATCTGCTGGTCGAGTTCAATCATCAGCCTTAAGATTGATAGTTGAAAGAGAAGAAGAAATTATAAATTTTAAATCTGAAAAATATTATCATTTGGAAATAGTCTTTTCAAATTTTAAAGCTTATCTTTTAAATGAAAAAAAGTCGTATCAATTTAGAAGCGACAAAAAAGAATATTTAGAACAGCTCAAAGAAAAATTAAAAAATGAAAAATTTATAATTAAAAAAATAATTAAAACTGAAAAATTAATTTCTAAACCAACAACTATTGATACTGCCCTTCTTCAAAGAATAGCTTTTTTAAAACATCGCTTCTCCTCTTCCCTAAGTATGTTTTTAGCCCAATCACTTTATGAAAAAGGATTAATCACTTATCATCGAACCGATAGCTTTAATTTAGCCACAGAATTTTTAGTTAAGATTAAAAATTACCTTAAAGAAGACTATGAACCACCTAGAAAAATAAAAAAAACATTTAGTCAAGAAGCACACGAAGCAATTAGGCCAGTTTATTTAAAAAAAGATTTAAATTTAGAAAAAAAAGAAAAATTACTCTATGAACTAATTTTCAATTACACTCTCTCTGCTTGTAGTAAAAATGCTAAAGTCGAAAAAACCAAATATATTTTAACTCCCCCAAAATATCCTCACTTAATCTTTGAAGCTGAAGGTGAGAAATTATTAGTTTTAGGTTTTTTAAAATATTATCCCTTTAAACTGTCATTCAAAGAAATTCCTGAATTAAATAAAAATGAAATTTTACAACCGTCAGCTATAAATATTATTGAAAAACAAACCAAACCGCCTAATAGATATACCGAATCAACTTTAATCAAAAAATTAAAAGAATTAAATATTGGCAGACCCTCAACTTATGCTGAAATCATTAAAACTCTATTTCGAAGAAAATATATTGAAAGATATAAAAATACCCTAAAGCCCACAGAATTAGGCAAAAAAGTAATCCATTTTCTTAAAAAAAATTATCCTTCAATTATTGATTTAAAATTTACTATTAAGATGGAGACTGATTTAGATAAAATTGCTCAAGGCAAATTAGATTACGAAAAATTTATAATTAATTTTTGGCAAGAATTAAAAAATATTTTATAATTTAATCTAATGGTTAGAGTCAAAAGGGGTAAAATAAAAACTAAAAAAAGAAAGAAAATTTTAAAATTAGCCAAGGGTTACAAGTGGAGTAGAAAATCAAAAGAAAAATTTGCCAAAGAAGCAATTTTGCATGCTGGCGTAAAAGCTTATCGTGGACGCAAAGAAAAAAAGAGGAATTTTAGAAAATTATGGCAAGTTCAACTTAATGCCTTTCTTAGATCTCGTGGCTTGAAATATAGTACTTTTATTCATCAATTAAAAGAAAATAATATCATCTTAAATAGAAAAATTTTAGCCGAATTGGCTAATAATTATCCTCAAATTTTAGATAATATTATCGAAGAATTAAATTTAAAAAGTTAGCTAAATTATTCTTAAAGGAATCAATTATTTTATTACTAAATCCAAGCTGAGAACATCCCAAGCAATCACCTTCATAACTAACCTTTAACAGCCAGCCACCCTTAAGAGCACCATTATAACCCCCAATTAAATAACCAGCATTATCTGCCTCAACAATCGATGAGCCAAAGCTTATTTCATCTCTACTCTGCCCTCCATAATATTTTACCCAAACTAAATTAAAATTTTTATCAACCTTCATTAACGCTAAAGACCAATCAGAGAAATTATTTCCATCTTGCGTTAAGGGTAAATAACCGGTTATCAAAAAATTATTATCGTAATCTAAAATAATATCATTTCCGTAAAAATAATCATTACTAATTAATTTTTCTTGAATAACTTCGCCATCATCAGGATTAATTTTTCTTAAAATTAATTTATATCTATTATCATCGGGGTCAAACATATTAGTTAAAGCAATAATATTACCATCATCAGCAAAAATAATCTTTTTAATTGTTTCTCGGCTACCAATTTTTAAAATATATTCTTTTTGCCAACGATAACTAAGATCAGCTTTTACTTTTACCAAGTAAGATTGATTATTTATTTCTCCACCCGCAAATATAAAAACATTAGTTTGATTTAAGACTGAATTAAATTGACTACTTAAGGCAAAATTAATTGAAGAAATGTCCTTTAAAGTAGTAGAAGTAATTAACCAAATTTTTCCATAATTATTATTTGTTCTACCAACAACTATATAATTTATACCATCATAAGTTATATCACTAAAATAAGATGAATCAAAAGAGTTATCCATAATTAATTTAAGCGAACTATCAAATTGAGCCAAATAACCAGAATTAGCAACAGGATCGTTCTGATAATAATTACCTAAGGTCACAAAATAATTGCCATCATAAATAACTGATCGAAATTGATGACTAATATAACTTGGATCCATTAAACTACTTGAGCTAACTATAATATTACCATTAATATCAAATTTGGCTATCCAGAAAGATGAAGTATTAATAAGTAAATCTTCACCAACAGCAACATAACCATCATCTGCTCTAATTAACTTATTAATTTTTTTATTTTTGCCAATATTTTTTGAAAAATAATTATCGCATTGATTGACTAAAATCTTTTGATTTGGCTTGATAACCCTTGAAGTTAAAGATAGAGGTGTACTAGTAAGGTTGTAATTAGATGTACTAAAGCTTGAAATATCTGAAACAGGGGACGAAATTGTACTAAAGCTAAAAATATTAGTGGTCGTTATGTTATAAAGATTATTTTTAAGATAAAATAAATTTTTATCAGAAACAAATCTAATTAAATTGAAATAATACTTTGTTATAAATCCAAACCAAAACTCTTCAGGCTTTAAATCATCTCCGAATGCTTCTATTATTTTAGTTATTTTTTTTAAATAAGCAATAAAAGGACTATCATCGATAAAACTACCAATTAATAAATAACTATTATCATCTAATTGTAAAAAATTATTAAATACTAATCGATCATTAGAAGATAAAGCAGTTATTTTATATTCAGTTAATTTATCAAAGTTTTGATTTAATTTAATTAAATAATTTTCGCTACTACTATTGACTACTAACCAAAAATTATTTTTTTTATCCTGAAATATTCTTCTAATATCTATAGTTGAATAATCGCCAGTATATTTTTTTATCCAGGCTAAATTACCCTGATAATCAGTTTTTACAAAAATATAACTGGTAGCATTTAAAGATTTATCATACATTGCATTAAAAAAATATCCTCCATCATTAGTTTGAAAAAGATAATTATTTCTTGGAGAATCCATGCTGAAATAAGAAGAAAATGCTATATTATCATATTGCTTTATCCACTCAATTTTATTTTGATTATCAAATTTAGCCAAAAAAGCAGGTGGTACAGCCATATAGCCATAACTTCCTAACAAAATAAAGCCATCATCTTGTGTTTTATTGCCAGCATATATTCTTCCAAATGTAATCTGATAATAATAATCTCCACCGCTTAAAATATCTCCGGTTGAACTTGAAATTTCAACTAATTGAAAGCCAGAATAATATCCTATGTTTCTGATTAGATTTATATTGCCTGAAAAATTATTATTAATAAATACCAATTTTTGGACAGCACTACAATCACTACCACTACAATAAAGTCTTGACCATTGGGGATTAAAATCTTTATCAGTTTTTATTAGAATAGATTTATCGCTTAGATTATAACCTAAAACATAGCTTTCATCAGGTAATTGATGAATGTAATTTAAATCGAGAGGAGATGAAGTATTTAAATAAATTGTTTTGATAAATTTAGGATTGCCGAATTTATCTAAAAAAATAGCTAGAAACGACGAAGTGTTAGATGATAAATAATTATTACCAATAACTAAATAATCACCAGCTTTATTTCGAAAAACATAATTTCTAGTTGGATAAAAATTAAATAATTTATTCCAACAAATATCCTGGCCCATTAGATTACCATAATTTATACCGAAGTTTAATTTCAAAGCTTGACAAGAACTTAGAGTAGTAGTTCCATAAATAATTGATCCTGAGGTGCCAAAAGCAATTAAACATTTATTATTGCCAACCTCTAAAATCTCTTCATCACTACCACCATCAGTTAAAGCGGAAAATTGATTTTTTGTTTCTTTAAATACTCTTGATTCTAAATTAGCATTAACTTCAAATTGTCGAGCATCGCGCCTAAAAACATAAAGATAAAAATAATTTTTAATTGGTTGACTATTATTAATAATATTTAAGGGATCAACTGGCAATTGGGGCAAAATTTGATTATTTTCATTAAAATTTATTGGCAACCAACCTTCACCATTGGGATTAAAAACATTAGTTGCTGATGAATTTTGTTTAATTTGCCAAAGATTGCCATAAGCATCAGTAATAGTTGAAAAATTAAAGGTTGATTGATCAACTGGAATTGAAATATAAATTGACGAATTATCTTCATCTAAACCAGTTAAATCATATAAAGGACCATCCAAATCAGGATTTTTTGCCAGGTTTAAATAGTTATTAATAGCTATTTCTAAAGCTTGTAAATCTCTTATTCTTTGTAAATCTCTATTTCTTTTGGCTACTTCAATAGGATTAACTAAATAAACAAACAAAGAGGTTAAAATAGCAATCAAAGTTATAATAACTAAAATTTCAATTAAAGTAAAACCTTTTTTCATTGATTAATTGTTATTGAATTAATTGTAATTGTAGGAATTTGAGATTCGTCCAGTCTAGGATCCCATTTAAGAATTATAAACATTTTAGAGCAAATTAGATTCAAATTATACAAACGATTTGATCCTTTTTGTAAATTATATTCTTTATCATCGCAAATAAATTTATATTCTTTTATTTTATCTTGATTATTATTCGTACTAGCATTAATATCAACAACATTAATAAACTTGGGAGGATCAATTACTTCAATATAAATAGCATAATTTCTTGCTTTTTTACCTGTTTCTTTGCTACCCAAGAGGGTACTAGTAAAAGTTTCTCCTATCTCAAAAATTTGATTATCAGTAGTAATTTTATAATACTTAAATTTTGCTTGTTTATTATACTTATCACCAACACCATCAATCGGCGTTGATGTTCCTTCACCTATCTCATTAATTGCTGAAATTGTATAAGTTGCAGAGGTTGCTAAACTCATTAAATCAATATAATTTAAATTGTCTGGTGAATTGGTAGCAAGTAAAATATAATTACTTGAAGTTGCTCTATAAATTCGGTATTCTTTTATTTTACCAAAACCAGCTTTGGAGGAATAATTTTCAATTTTATCAATTACTAACCAAGCACCAAAAGTTCCGGTTTGTCTAATTGAAAAACTTGGTTGGGGTAGTGTCAGAGCAGTTGTACAAATTTCATTACTTGGTAAACTTTCTCCATTAGGATAATTAGCTTTAACCACATAACAATAACTTTCGCCAGCTAAAAGATTATTATCAGTAAAAGAAAGAGTAGATGTATTTGTTGTTGCATATGGTGAATTACCATAACTACTTCCTTTAATTTTTCGATAAATTGAATAATTTAACAATACGCTTTCACCAGCTGAAGCCCAATTAAGAGTAATAGAATTATTCCCTAAAGTATACCTTACATTTTGAGGCGGCAATTTAAAATAAAAACCAATAGAGTTATTACCTGAAGTTATTAAGGTACTTTGATTATTTATTGCTTTTATGAGATAGTTATTATTAGGTTTACTTTCGTAATTGTAATCAATATAAGAAGTAGCGGTAGTGGTAACAATCTTGATTCCATTCCGATAGACAACATAATAATTAACACCGCTTACACCATTCCAAATTAGTTGAATTCCTGAATCGGAAGTATAACTAAGATTAGGAGAAATGGTTGACAATACACCCGAAAACAATGCTTGACACTTAACTAAGCTTTTATCACTTTCGCCAATTGAATTAAGTGCGGTAACATAATAACAATAATTAATTCCTTCACTTACCGAATTATCAGTATAAGAAGTAGCTGTTGTTGCAGCAATAAGAATAAAATTATTTATCTCATTAGTTGAGGTTGATCTATAAATTTTATAATACTGAATATTCTCACCACCATTATATTGAGGAAGTTGCCATTCAAGTACAATAGATAATGAACCAGTCGAAATGCTTAAATCTACAGGAGGTGTTGGTCGTAATTTATCAGATGTTGTTGCTGAACAAAATTCATTGGAAAAATTACTAACAAAGAAAAATAAATGCAAACCACTTCGATAACAATTTTTACCAGATAAAGGACTAGTATCAGTTGCATAATTGCCAAAAATATTTGTTATGTAATTATAATTATCAGATGAAGTAGCCCGGTAAATATATACAAGAAAACTAGAAAGACTTCTTAAATAATCCAAAAAATTATCAATAGAGAGATAGTTATAATTAGCACCCGATCTTGAAAAAAGAGTATATCTTTTATCTATTAAATTAAATTCTGTAAAAAAAGATTTTTTAAATAAATCATTCACATTACAAACATTAGCTAAATTTTCATAATCAGGTAAAATTTTGGAAACGAAATTTAAACTATAATTTAAAACTTGAATATCGGGTGAATTGATTTTTAAATTCGATGAATAATGGAAAAAATTAGATGATAAAGCTGATGGACTGATAATATTAATTAAAAATCTTTGTTGGATATTACCTTTGTTAAATATATTAAAGACTGGATCACTACTTGAACTAATATTTAGTGCTAATTGTCTATAAGAAGATGGACCCGTTGTAAAATAATGAGAATTACCAACTATGAAATAATAATCATTAGAAGATATTTCTAAACCATAAAAATTATCATTATTATACCAACCAATATTTTTAGCAAAAATTATCTCGCCTGTTGTCGAATTAATTTTCATTACCAAACCGTCATAATTTAGATTATTATATGAATTTGATTTACCGATAATAATATAATTACCATCGTAATCTTTTTTAACCTTATAAAGATAGTCATCACCACCAGCTGAATATCTTTTTTGCCAAAGAATTTGACCTTGATTATCAATTGCAATAGCAAAAGGGTCGTAATGGTTAGCATCAAATTGACTATAGCCAAAAATTAAATAACCAGAAGAGGAGGTCGCGATTGCCATACCAAAATCATTACCACCACTATCATAAATTTTTTGCCAAATTAATTTTCCTTCTCTATCTACTTTAATTAAAATCACATCATAATCTTTTCGAAAAGAATTGCTATAACCTACAATAATATATCCATTATCATTAGCTTTAATTAATCCTTGACCAACATCATTCTTTAGACCACCAAATGTTTTAAAAACTTTTATTACACCATTATTATTAAAAAGCGAAAAAATAATATCGTTATCACCTTGACCAAAACTCGAAGAATAACCAGTAAGAATAATTTCATCGCCATCTAAAATTCCAGCAAATATTTTTTCATCTTTTTTACCACCAATTTTCTTTGACCAAACAGTATCAAATGTCGTCGAAGATATTCTTACCAACAGACCATCATAATTATTACCAGATTTTACTTGACCTCCCAAGATGAAATAACTGGATGAAGCAAGAATAAAATTAAAACTACTCTCATTGGTTGTACTTGAAATTTTAATAGCTTGAGGATTGCCTAAAGAATCTAATTGATACAAAACACCATTGTAATTTTGATTATTCCATTCCCAACCAACAGTTAAATATTGATTATTGTTTTTAACAACATCATTGAAATTATTATTTTTATTATTAGGAAGATAGATTTTAGCAAAACATTGCGAATTATAACGACCAACTATATTACTCTTAAAACCAAAACCATTTGCATTTTTAGCCTTAACATAATAGTAAATAGGTGTAGAAGCTGAATTATCTTGGTCAAGGTAGGTTAGTCCTGTTGTTGTAGCAAGTAATTGATAGGTAGATGTTGGTGTTGATGTTGCTTTATAAAGATAATATTCAGTGGTGGCTGCTCCTTCATCAGATATCGGTGGTTGCCAGTTAAGTTGAGTGTAGCTTTCTTGGGTTTCCCGAAAGTCCAAAGATAAAGGAAAAAGTGGTGTTGAATTCGGACTACCCATAACATAATTTGAAGGAATAGATTCTAAATCACAAAAATCGCCTGATATTTTAGTAACATAATAATAATAATTCTTTCCATTGATTAAACCAGTTCGAGTAAAACTATTTGCTGGAGTTGTTCCAATAAGTTGATATTCATCGCCAGTTGACTCATAAATTGCAAAGGAGGGCTTAGTATCTTTAGCATCACCATCTTCCCAACTAAGACTAATTTTATTGACTAAAGATTGGAGACTTAAATTATTAGGAGATATACATTGGGTTCCAGGAGATGAACAATTTCCATAACAACCACTTTCAATATTACTTCTTTTGCTTTCGCCAATTGAATTAACAGCAGTAATATAGTAATAATAAGTAGTTTTAGAAGCAGTGGATAAATCATTATAGCTAGTAGCAGTAGTCGAAGCAATAAAAATATATTGAGAAGAAGTTGCTCGATAAATATTGTAATAACTAACAGCTGAACCTTCATTAGAAAGAGGTGGTTCCCAAGTAAGACGAATACCATTAGCTAACGCTGAAGTCTGAAGTTTGCCGGGTGGTATAGGATAACCTCGGGGAGTCGCAGAAACAGTAGTAGCATAATTAGAAACACCAAATTGATTTTTTGCTTGAATAGTATATTCATAAGTTTGTCCGTTAATTAAATCTTGATGAGTGAATTGATAGCTATTTGTTGGAATAGCAGGAAATTCAAAAAGATAACGCCAATTATTTTCTCCGCTTAACCTGTAATAAAGTAAATAAGAATCAATAACTGAACCACCATCATTGTTGGGATATTGCCAAGATAGGTTTATAGTTTTATTACCTGAAAAAGCTGAAAAATTAATTGGTGGTGAAGGATTTGTACCAGGGACAATGCATCGTTGTTGGCTAAAATTACTACTACCTACTTTATTAACAGCTTTAATTTTATAGCAATATTTTTGACCATTATTAAGATTGGAATGTTGATAAACTAAAATATTATAACTTGTAGTTGCAATCAAGTTATCATTGTCATTATATATTTCATATCTAATTATTTCGCTACCACCATCATCATCTGGTTTTAACCAAGTTATTACAATTTGCCCATCTCCAGGACTTAATTTATCAATAATAGGTGGTGAAGAGGTAGCAGTTATTTTAACATACACAGGTATAGTTATAGTTGAATCAGATTCAACTAAATAAATATTTTGCTTACAATAAAAATCTTGTTTAAATGATTTTAGCATTAAAGTAAATATTAAAGAAGTAGAAGAATAAGGATTTACGATAAAACTAGTTGGAGTGGAAATAACATAAGAAGGACAAGTCGTAGTTGTCTCTTTATAAAAAAAATCACGTAATTCAACTGATAGCTTTGAATCACCATTATTATAAATGATCAATTCATGGCTTACAGAGCTATCGGTTGTTTTTGCTTCTAAAATAGCAGTTGGGGGGTTAATTCTATATATTGGCGCGGCCGAAAAATTACAAGTTATATTTATTGAGTATGGATTGACTTTTTTAGGATCATTGTGCCAAATAAATAATATTGTTTCTGTTGTGGTTGCTGAAGTCAATGATCTACCATCACAAGTTAAAATAAGGGTTGTAGTATTATTGGGAGCAATAACAAAATTATTTTTATTTATTTTAAGCAATGAATTCTGGTTTGATTGAGTAATTTGATTAATTAATAAATAAGCTGTACCGGTATTATAAATATAAAGATAAGTAGAGGATGATTGAGAAATAGGGGCAGTTAAGACTAAGGAGGTGGTATTAGTATTTAAAGACGGAAATGAAAGTTGATATTTACTATAACCATAAATTACTGGTGGAATAATATTTAAATCTGTTCCAACTTCAAAGGATTCGCTATCACCTCCATCACTTTTGGCAATTTCAATAAATTTAGGACATTCAAATTTAGCATTTAATTCATAAGATTTAGCTGATTTTTTAAAAGCATAAGAATAAAAATAATTTTTATTAAAAGAATTAATTGGATCTACTGGTAAAAGATTAATTGCTTTTTTTGATAAAGATAAAAAATTTATTGGTAACCAACCTTGGCCATTAATAAGCGAAGAAAGGGCAGTCGAAGAAGGTTGAATTATTAACCAATTTTTTCCTTCGAAACTAAATGAAGTTGAGGTTGATTCTTTATCTTTAGGAATACTTATAAATATTGAGGAGCTTGATTCATCAAATCCAGAATTAGAAAAATAAGGACCATCTAAATCAGGATTATTTGTTTCCGAGAAGTAATGAGCAATCGCTGAATTTAATGAATTAAGGTCATTTATTCTCTGGGTATCTCGAGAGCATTTGATAATATCTAAAGGTTTAATTAAATTAATAACAAAAGTTGAAATTATACCCAAAGCTGATAAAACAGCAATTAATTCAATTAAAGTAAAACCTTTTTTCATTTATTTAGAAATAAAACTTTAATATTTTTATAATATAATTTAATTTTATCATAACTTAAGCCGCCATCGTCTAATGGCAAGGACACCGCTTTCTCAAGGCGGAAATACGGGTTCGACTCCCGTTGGCGGCAATGAGATATCTAATTACAACCTCTATACCTTATGTAAATGATAATCCTCATATAGGACATCTTTATGAATATATTTTAGCAGACATTTTTGCCCGTTATTTTAGAAATAAAAATGATATCTTCTTTTTATCAGGAGTGGACGAAAATGGAATAAAAATAGCAAAATCTGCTATTGAAAATAATAAGAAAATAAAAGATTTTGTTGATGAAAAATATCTAAGTTTTTATTCTCTGAAGGATAAATTTTATTTATCTTTTGATAATTTTATTAGAACAAGTAGTGAAAATCATAAATGGGGAGTTTATAAATTTTGGCAATTATGCCAAGATGATATTTATATAGATAAATATTGTGGTTATTATTGTTATAGTTGCGAAGCCTATTATGAAGAGAACGAAGTTGAAAATTTAATTTGCCCTCTTCACAAAAAGAAATTAGAAAAAATTGAAGAAAAGAATTATTTTTTCAGACTCACAAAATATTTAGATCAAATTAAATTATTAATTGAAAAAGAAAAAATAAAAATTTATCCTCAAGAAAAAAAAATAGAAATTTTAAATATTTTGAAAGAAAAAAAGATTAAAGATTTAAGTATTTCTCGTGATATCAACAGAAGCTATGGTTGGGGTATAACAACTCCTAATGATAATTCTCAGGTAATTTATGTCTGGTTTGATGCTTTAATAAATTATTTGTCTGGCTTAGGTTTTGGTAGTGATAATGAAACAAATTTTAAAAAATATTGGCACGAAGGAGAAGTTATTCATTTTATAGGTAAAGATATAGTTAAATTTCATGCTATTTATTGGCCAGCAATGTTATTATCTGCTAAAATAAAGGTTCCCGATAAAATAGTTGTTCATTATTTTATCAATATACGAGGAGAAAAAATGTCAAAAACAATTGGCAATGTAATTGGACCCAACGATTTATTAAATAACAATTTAGAACCAGATGTTATTAGAGCTTATTTCGCTTATCAAAATATATTTAACGATTGGGACTTTAATTTTCAAAATATAGTTAATTTTCGAGAAGGTATTTTAAAAAAAGAATTGGGTAATCTAATATTAAGAATTTATGGCCTTTTTAGAAAATACAATAGGGATATTAAATTACAAAAAAATTTATTAAAAAAGGAAAATCTTACTACCTTAAATAATTATTCAAAATATATGGCTGATTTTGAAATAAATATAGCTTATCAAAATATATTTAATTTAGTAAAAGAACTAAATCAATTTATTGATAAAGAAAAAATTTGGCAAAATTTAAGTGAAGAAAATATTTCTACCTTGGCTTACAATCTTATTGATATTCTAAATGTTTATCAATTTTTAATGCCTGAAAAATTAAATCGAGTAAAAAATAATTTAAAAATTCAAGATGATTTTCTTATAAATAAAGATTTGGAATTAAAACCTATCTTTTAATAATTCTTGAGTTAATTTATAGGCATCTCCTGCACCCATAATTAAACAAATGTCTCCTCTTTTCAAGTTATTTTTTAAAAAATCTATAGCCTTAGAAAAAGATTCAAGATAAAAAACATTATACTTATGTTTGCTTATTTCACTAACTAATTTTTTAGAATTTATTAAACTCATAATTTTTTTATTTTCTCTACCAGCAACAGTATAAATATCTAAAATACCTACATAATCAGCAAGATCAAAGGCGTGAATGAATTCTGAGAAATGATAATAGGTTCGATAATATTGATGAGGCTGAAAAATAATAAATAATCTTCCACCTTTAGATAATATTTCCTTACCCGCCTGAAGAGTAGCTTTTATTTCAGTTGGATGATGGCCATAATCATCAAAAATTTTAGCACCATTTACTTTACCTTTATATTCAAATCTACGCCAAATTCCTTTAAACCTTTTTAGAGCCTTGAGAGAAATTTTTTTATTAATATTTAAAATTTCAGCAACCTTTAGGGCAGCTAAAGCATTACTTATATTATGCCTTCCCGCAACACTTAATTCAATTTTTTCTCTATTATTTTTTAAGCTATAAGTTAATAAATTAATTTTATTTTCTTTAATAATGTTTTTAATTTCTCTAATAAATATTTGGCACCCCTTATCGTCTTTATTAATAATTAAATATTTTTTATCGCCAGTCAAATTAAATATAAATTTTTTAAATGTCTTTAAAATGTTTTCGAAATTTTTATAGTAATCCAAATGTTCGGCTTCAATATTAGTAATTATTAAAATAGAGGGGTGGTGATTTAAAAAGCCAGCTTTATATTCATCAGCTTCAATAATTAAATATTTACTCCTACCATAACGAAAATTAGATTCTTCACCTTGAGAACCGAAATTTTTTACCTTTGAACCAATAATAACAGTTGGATCCAATTTAGCTTCAATAAAAATTTGCGCTACCATAGCAGTAGTAGTGCTTTTTCCATGCATACCAGCAATAGCAATCGTAAAATAATTTTTAGTTAATTTGCCTAATGCTTGAGGATAACTTAGGTTTGGAATTTTTATTTTTTTTGCTTCTAATAATTCTGGGTTGTCTTTTTTAATCGCTAAAGAATAAATTACTAAATCTATATTTTTATTAATATTTTTTTTACTATGATTTAAGAAAAATTTTATTTTAGTTAATTCATCCTTAGAAAAAACATCTCTTGGATAAACAAAATCGCTACCTGAAATTTTATTGCCTTGATATAAATAATATTTAGCCAAGGCACTAATTCCTATACCACCTATACCAATAAAGTGAATTTTCATCTTTAATTTAAAATTTTTTCATTTAATTTTTTAATTATTTACATATAATATAATAAATATTATAATGAACAGAAGATTAAAAAAACAAATAATTTATGCAATCATTATTTTGTCCTTAATGACAATCCTTGTTGTTGGCTTATGGTTTATTTTTAGACCAGCTCCTTCTTGTTTTGATAATAAAAAAAATGGGCAAGAAGAAGGAATTGACTGTGGTGGACCATGTTTGCCTTGCGAAATAGTTAATTTAAACTTAAGGGTTGAAAAACCTAGAACTATCATTTATCCTGATAATACCTTAGATATTATAACTATCATCAAAAATCCATCTGATAAGTATGGCTTAAGAAAATTTAATTATAAGTTTATTTTAAAAGGAGATAATAATATAAAAGCTGAATTAAGTGGAGAAAGCTTTATTATGCCCCTTCAAACAAAATACTTAACAGCAGTTAATATTAAAAAGCCAGATTTTAATATTATTTCAGCTGATATTGAAATTAATTTTGATAAAAAAGATTGGCTAATAATTGATCAGAATGAAACAAAAATTGAAATGTTAAATTACGAAATAAAAGATAATAAATTATTAGCAGAAATAATTAATAATGACACAATACCTTATAATGATTTGGAAATAAATTTTTTAGTTTATGATATTTTAGGAAATATAATTGGAGTTTTAAAAACAAAAATTGATTATTTAGAGCCATTAGAAAGAAGAAATATTAGCTTAACCCTTCCTCCTATATCTCAAGAAATTAATAAGATAGATATTTTATCTTATTACAATTTTTTCTATCAAAATGAAAATTAATATATTTATCTTGATTTCTCTTATATTGTGTATGTTTTTTTCTGTTTCAACTCTTATTTCTATAAACAAAAAGGATGAATTTTTTAAATCAATAATATTTTGGTTAATATCTTTCTTAATTCTATTTTCTTCCCTTTATCTTAGATACAACAATATTTTTTATTATCCCTATTTTCAGGCCTTTTATGCCTTAACTATTATTTCTCTTCTACTTTTATTTATCTTACCATCAAAACAAAGAATGTGGTTTTCTTTAGGAGGCTTATCTTTACAACCTTCGGAATTTGCCAGGATTATTCTTCTTGTAAGCTTAACTATATTTTTGAGCAAATATTATAATTTTCTTAAAAATAATTTATATCTTGGATTTAGTTTTTTAATTATTTTACCTCTAATACTTTTAATCGCTCTCCAACCAGATTTAGGTATGACTTTATTATTTTTACTTACTTGGTTTTTTTCAATAATAATATTTCTAAGGAAACAGCAGATTGTTTTTTTGATAATTTTATTTTTAATATTAGGAGCTATTGGATGGCAATTTGTTTTAAAGGATTATCAGAAAGAGAGAATTTTGACTTTTATTAATCCAGAAAGAGATCCATTGGGTTCAGGTTATAATATTAAACAACTAAAAATAACTATTGGCTCAGCTGGCTTTTGGGGTAAAGGCCTAGGACAGGGAACTCAAGCGAAATTAGGCTTTTTGCCTTCAGCTGAAACAGATTTTATTTTAGCTAGTTTTATTGAAGAAAGAGGATTTTTAGGATTTTTGATATATTCATTTTTAATCTTTATTATCTTAAAAACAATTCTATTTGAATCAAGTTTTATTAAAAACCCAATTGGCAAAGTTTATTCTAATATTTTGGTAATTCATTTAGCTATAAAATTTTTACTAACAACTGCTATAAATTTAGGCTTTTTCCCTATTATTGGCTTAGCCGTACCCTTTATGAGTTATGGGGGATCCCATTTATTGTCAGATTTTATACTTATTAGTATTTGGCATAACTTTAGAAATATTTAAATTTGTTTTATAATATTATTTGTAATATTCCTAATTTTAATTAAACTACAATGGGCCTTTTGTTTAAATTATCAATAATAATATTTATCTTAGCCTTAATAACTTTTGCTTTTAGTTATTATTTTAAAAATTATTATAACTTAAATGAAACATATATTTTAGATTCAAAATTACCTAATAGTAAATCTACTAATACTATTCAACAAACATCAATAGAAAGTAATAATCAAATAACAAATACAACTGAAACTAATCAGAGTGATTTATTAAATATTCAAAATAATGTAAAAGTATTGGTTCCAATTGAAGATAAAAACAAAAAAATAAATTCTAATCAAAATAATGATAATTTAAATTCAAGTAATAATTTAACCTCAACAGAAGAAAATATTTCTTATGAATATAAAGGTGAAGTTATAATTAAGGCAAGCGAATTTAAGTTTGAACCAAATATTTTTAGAGTTAAGGAAGGTCAAAAAGTAAAATTAATTATAAAAAACGAAGGTAAAATTCCTCATAACTTAAAAATAGAGAAAGAAAATATTGTTTTTCAAACATCACTAATAGGTCCTAATGAAGAATCGATATTAGAATTTACTACTCCTCCTAAGGGTGAATATGATTTTTATTGTACCTTAGATGACCATAAGCTAAGGGGTATGTTTGGTAAAATGATAGTCGAATGAATTTGCCTCGGGTGGGAGTCGAACCCACGACCTAGCGCTTATGAGACGCTCGCTCTAACCACTGAGCTACCGAGGCATAATTTAATTAGCTATTAAATTTTAATTTATTTTCATCTTTTTTAAGGCTTTATTAGCAGCATCAATTTCTGCCTCTTGTTTACTACTTCCCTCTCCCACACTTATTAACCTTTTTTCAAGATATAAACCTACGAAAAATTTTTTTTGATGCTCTGGGCCTTCTGTTCTAATTATATCATATTCGGGTAAAAGTTTATATTTCTCTTGACAATATTCTTGTAATTTACTTTTAGGATCTTTATACAATCTTTTTTTTACAACTTCATCTATATCTTGATTTAATTTTTCGATTAAAAATCTATAAGTGATATCTAAATTATTATCTAAAAAAATAGCAGCAATTAAAGCTTCTAATCCATCGCTCAAAATAGTTTTTAATCCCTTCTCTCCTATTTTTGGGTTATAAAACATAAATTTATCTAAATCCAAATCAAGAGAAATCATTGACAGTCTTTCTCTATTTACTAAAGCAGATCTTATAAGGGTCATTTCACCCTCTGATAAATTTGGAAATTTTACAAAAAGGTAATGAGAAATAATAAATTCAATAATAGTATCACCTAAAAATTCCAATCTTTCATTATCTTTATAGGGATGTTTAGTATTAATATATAAATAACTCTTATGGGTTAAGGCCTCGCAAAAAAGAAATTTATTTTTAATTTTTATCTTTATCTTATTTTCTAATTTAGCCAAATCTATCATTGTTCAATCTTAGCTATATTTTCATAGACTGTAGCTAAAACTCCATTGATAAATTTAGAAGTAGCTTTAGTGCCAAAATTTTTAGCTAATTCTATTGCTTCATTGATTATTACTTTATATGGTATTTCAGGATAATTATATAACAGTTCATAAGTTGCCAGCCTTAAAATACTTTTTTCTAATAATGGAACTTGTTCATAGGGTAAAGATTTAATAGACAAAGATAGAATTCTATCAATTTTTTCTAAGTTATTAATTACTCCACTAATTAATTTTGTACTAAATTCTGGTTCGTCTATATCTTGACCAAATTCTAATAAATTTCTATTAAAAATTTCTAAGGCTTTATCTTGAGAATAATTATTAAATTGCCACTCATAAAGAGATTGCATCACAATTATTCTTGAAAGATGCCTTGTAGCCATTTATTTTAAATTTATTTTAAAATTATTTAGTAGAGCTTTTATTTTTTTTACTTTTAGCTGATTTATCATCAATATATTTTTTACCATTATAAAAACCACATTCGATACATACTCTATGTGGTAATGTTAAAGCCTTACAATTTTTGCACCCTACCAGCTTAACTGGCTTTAATATTTCCTTCTGAAATCTTCTTTTTCTTGAGCGAGAATAAGAAAGTCTTTTAGCTGGAACTACCATTGGATATTGACATAATCTTATTAATTATATTTACCGATTTAAAAAAAATTAATTTATTTAGAAGATAATATTATAACATAAAAATTAAAAAATAAATTTAATCAATTAATTCATCTTTTCTAAACCAAATTTTAAGTTCATATTGAGCTTCTTTAATATTTCCGGAAGCATGAATTAGGTTTTTTATAGCTCTTTTTTCTAAATTAGCCACAATTGGTGAGTCGATAGCAAAATCACCCCTAATTGTCCCTGGTGGAGCTTTATAGGGCAATGTTGGACCGACAATTTTTCTCACTACTTCAACTGCATGATTTCCCTCGATGGCTATTTTTACTATAGGACCAGAACACATAAAATCTATAAGCCATTTTCTTACTAATAAGCCTAAATTATAAACATCATTAACTCCGAAATCTTTTTTTAAATCATATTTAATATTATTTTCTTGACAAGTTTTTATGAAATTATTACCTAAATTTTCTATCCACTCCCTTGTTTTGGGATAATGTTTGTCAATTAAATTTTTTGTTGCTCTTACTATTCCTAAGCCAACAATTTTTAATCCTGCCCTTTCAAAACGAGAAATTATTTCACCAATTAAACCTCTTTCAATTCCGTCAGGCTTTATTAATACTAAGGTTCTTTCTTTTTTAAATTTTTTAAGATTATTATTAATATCCATTTTCTTTTTTATCAAAAATGAATAAATAATCTTGGTAAGATTATAAGCCGGATTCTGTATCCTTAAAATTAAGGACAGCAATCATTTATCTGGAACTTAGATTACTCAAAGTTTCAAGCGGTACTCCCAAATTAAATTGGGCACGACCTTGCACCCGGAAAAGAAGGAAACAATTTTCTGAATTACTTCAGAAAATAATGGAGTAGCCTAAAAATGACTTTTTAGACACCTCCATTCTTTTCACCTTTCTCCGATTTGAAAACTAGATAGTATAGTCTCTGTGCTTCCTTCTTAGGGCTTACGCCCTAGCTCCATTTCGGAGCTTTCCTTTTTAGGGTGTCCGGACTTTCCTCTCTTTAATATAAGAATTAAAGAGTGATTGCTTATCCTACCAAGATTATGATATAATTATAAAATATTTTTATCTAAAATTAAAATTTTATAGAATAAAAATTTTAATTAAATATTAAAAAAATAAAATAGAATTAAAAAATTATTAAAAATGGTATTAATTTAAAGTTTTAAAAAGATGGAATTTCTAAGAAAAATATTTAAAAAAGAACAATCGCCAACCGAAAAAGATAAAGAAGATAAAGTCGAGCAACCAAAAAAAGAAATTAACTTAATTTTTTCAGAAATCCAGAAAGACCCAGAACAAATTTATTTTACAATTAGTGGAGATAACCTCACATCAATTCAATTAATGGAATTAAAAAAAATTTATTTAGAAGTTACACCAAGAATTCGTAAAAATTTTGGCATTCAAATAGAAAATAGTGAAAACGGGATTATTCTAAAATTTGTTTTTTATACTCGAGATAATCAAGAGATAGAAAATTTTGAAGAGATAGGGGAAAAATTACTTACTAAAATAAAATCTGACTTAGAGTCAAAATTTAAATAAAATATAATTTACTATTTTACGATAACTTTCAACTCAGATTTTTTTACATTACTTAAAGGCCAATAAGACTCAATAACAAAACTTTCATCGGTAGTAAATTCTACTTTTGTACTCTGACCCGGTTTTATGGGTTCAGTTTTAAACTTTTTACTTCTAAAATCTAAGCCACCATAATAAACATTTTGATTCTTGACAATTAAATAAAGAATAACTTTTGTATTTCGAGGAACTTTAATACTTGCTGGATAAAAACCATAATCATCTGCCTCCACTTTTAATTCTTTGATATTATTTAAAGAAACTGTTGATTGGGTTGTTGTGGTTAAGCTTATTGAACATTTATTTGTCCTTATCCAGCCCTCAGGAACATCGCAAGGTGTTGGAAATTCTTTACATTCAGAAGGATTTTGAGGATTATAGGCTGGAGCGATTACTTGAATACAGCTTTCTGGTTTTTCAGGCGCCAAAGAACTTTTAGGAATAATTTCAAATGGTTTATCGCTCATATCACTTTCTTTTGATTGATCACCAATAATTTCAATCAGATAATAACCCCAATCTAAAGTTTTGTCTTGTAGGGTAGTTTGACCTTGCCATTGATATTCACCAGTATTAGGAATATTTTCGGCAATAATTATTAGCATTAGTTCAGGCATTGAACAAGCTGGTTGTGTGTAAAGACAAGCAATATAGGGTTTTAAATAAATACTTACTGTTTTATCTTTTGGTGCTACCCATTTTATTTTTTGATAAGAATCAATTGGCCAAACTTCTCCACCATTGGGTGAAATAACTCTTAATTTTGCTTCTTTTGGTGGTTGCGATGTTGAGATAATTTTTCTTACAATCAAAGCCTCAATGCCATAATTATCTTTGTCCATAAATCCATAAACATTTATCTTGTCACCAACATTAAAATCATCTAATCCTGATCTTTGTCTATTTCTTTGAAGTAAAATTGTGTCATCTGTAATTTTAATTGTTAATTCTTTAAATAAAATTTGTCTCCTTAAATCTAAAGCACAAGGAAGGGAGATCTCACTATCTTCTGATTCAAACATTAAACATTTCCAGCTAATATCTCTAACTGCAAAAAGGATTGCTTTTGTATTTTCAATTCCTGGTTCTTTAATAATTCTTGTTATCCTTAAATTATTTAACTGGACAATAGCATCATCTTCTCTAATTTCATCAGGCAAAATTTTTTGAAAGATGTTGGGAGTTAGGGGAGTTTGAGTTGCTGGAATAACTGGTTGAATTCCCTTAGGTAAATTTTTTGGTGCTGGTATTGGAAGAAGCTTTTCTATTTCTGTTATTTGTTTTTCTTGAATTTCTTCTATTTCAATTGGCGGCTGTGTCTGATTAATCGAATATTGCTGAATTAATTTTTGTAAGATATCCAAAAAATTTATGGAAGCTTGTTTCTCTTGAATAGCTTGTTGATTAATCGAATATTGCTGACTTAATTTTTGTAAGATGTCCCCAATTTGATTTAAAAGATTTTGATCGACTTGAGTTGTCTGGGCAGAAACAAAACTAATGCCTATAAAAATTATTAGAAATAAAGCATATTTTTTCATTTTTTTAAAATTAGATCTAATTTCGACTCTTTATTTTATTATATCAAATATTTTTACAGATTTCTATTCCCTCTTCTAAGCTAATTTTTGGTTTCCACCCTAAAATTTTTCGTGCCAAGGAATTATCACCCAAAGTATGCCGTGGTTCTCCTTTTCTTTTTGGTAAATAATTTTTTTTGCCACCAATTAATTTAGCAACATAATTGATTGAATGATTTTTACCATAACAAATATTAATTACTTCTCCTTTGCCAACCCTTTTACTTTTCATTGCTAAAATATTTGCTTCAATAACATCATCAATATAAGTAAAATCTCTTGTTTGTTTGCCATCGCCATAAATTGTTAATGGCTTTCCTTCTTTTTTAAGTTTTAAAAATCTTCCAATAACCAAAGCATAGGGACCTTCTGGATCCATTCTTGGACCATAAACATTAAAATATCTTAGAGAAACAGTTTCTAAATCATATAAACTTGAAAATAATTTGCAATAATATTCACCCACTAATTTTTGTAAGGCATAAGGAGAAAGCGGATTAGGAACCATCGATTCTCTTAAGGGCAAGTTTTTTTGTTCTCCATAAACCGAAGAACTTGAAGAATAAATTACTCTTTTAGCTTTATTTTTATCACTAGCATAAAGAACATTTAAGGTGCCATCAATATTGACTCTATGAGTTTCAATTGGTTTATCAATTGAAAGATGTACTCTTGGCAAAGCGGCTGTATGGAAAACATAATCAACTCCTTTAAATAAAGGTAAAATTTTATCCAAATTACAAATATCAACTTTATAAAAAATAGCTTTAGGATTTAAATTTTCTTTTTTACCACCAGAAAGATTATCAATCACGATAACTTTATATCCTTCTTTAATCAATCTATCAACTAAATGACTGCCAATAAATCCTGCTCCACCCGTAACTAAAATCTTTGCCATAATTAAATTATAATATATCTTGCTATTTTGATAAAATTAAATTATGAAAGTTTTAATTGTGATCACACAAGGAGTAGTCGGAGGAGCGACAAATTCTGTTTATTTTTTAGCAAAAGGCTTAAAAGAAAAAAACATTGATGTTAAAGTTGGTTTTGGCGAAGGAGAATATTTGAAAGAAAAATTAGAAAAAGAAAATATTCCTTATATAAATTTTAAATGGCTGAAAAGAACCCATAATCCTTTAGCAAATTTATTTTTTATTTTTGAAATAAAAAGATTTTTAGATAAAAAAAAATTTGATGTTGTTCATTTTAATTCAACCAATGCTTTATTTGGATCTATTGGAGCAAAATTTTCTAAATCAAAACCAAAAACAATTTTTACTTTTCGCGGACTTTCAATTTTAGATCCTTATTATCAAAAAAATAAAATTTTAAAAACTATTTATTGGTGTATTTTTAAATTTTTGCTTTTATTTATTGATGTTCCTGTCTTTGTCTCAAATCATAATTTAGAAATAACCAAAAAAATGAAATTAACTAATAAGGGAGTCGTAATTTATAATGGAATTCCTGAGCCAGAATTTTTGGATAAAGAAACCTCAAAAAAATTTTTTGAAGAAAAATTAAAAATACCACTTGCAAATAAATTTATAATTGGATCAATTGGAAGGTTAGATTATCAAAAAAATTATGAATTTTTAATCCAAATTTTTCCTGAAATTCTAAAAACAAAAGAAAATGCAATTGCTATTATTATTGGCGAAGGAGAAGAAAGAAAAAAATATGAAAACTTAATTAAAAAACATAATTTACAAGATAAATTCTTTTTAATTGGCGAAATAAAAGATGCTTCAAGATATTTAAAAGCTTTTGATTCATTTGTTTTACCTTCTCGCTATGAAGGAATGTCAATAACTTTAATTGAAGCCTTATTTGCCCAAATTCCAATTTTAGCATCAGATGTTGGAGGAAATAAAGAAATTATAGGAGAAAAATGTATATATGAATTTAATAATCAAAATGAATTTTTAACTAAATCTAAAAATCCCCAAATTCCACCAAAAGAAAAAATAAATGATTTTGAGATTAAAAACACAATTGATAATTATTTAAAAATTTACTAAAGATAACGATTAGCCCATAATTGGAACATCAATAAAAACCAAATTTTATTACTATTTTCCTTCCCTAAATAAAAATTTGTTTTTAGCTTATCAATAAAATCATAATTTAAAACATTATTTTGCTTGATAATATCTCTAGTTGTTAATTCATCTAATAACTTCTTAAGCTCAATTTTCAACCATTCATCTTGCGGAATTCCAAAGCCATGCTTTGGTCTTTCAAAAAGTTCTCTGGGGAGATATTTTGCTAAAAGTTTTTTCAATATATATTTGCCTGAATTTTTAGTAAATTTATATTTTAGCGGCAATGGTGCGACAAATTCTAAAATTTTATGATCTAATAAGGGTTCTCTTGTCTCTAGAGCAACTGCCATACTCGCTCGATCAACTTTTACTAAAATATCTTCTGATAAGTAATATTTAGCATCAATCAACATCCATTGCATTAATTTTGGCAACTTGGTTAATTTATTGTTTTCAATTGAAAAATTTATTTCACTACTTATTCTAAAATCAGGATTAACTAATTGGTTATAATCATCTAAAAAATAGCTTGAAATATAAGAAAATCCCTCGTTAATATTTTTATATCTTAATAATTTCGAAGATTTTTCAATTCGATGTTGATTTTCACCTTTAACTTTCAAAATAAGCCTCCAAAATGGTTCTAAAAATTTATTAAAAACTAATCTATTTTCAAAAACAATTCTAAATATCCAATAACGATCATAACCACCAAAAAATTCATCTCCGCCATCACCACTTAAAATAACTTTAACTTTCTCACGAGCGATTTTTGAAACTAAATGAGTTGGAATGGCTGAAGAATCACCAAATGGTTCATCATAAATTTCAGGTAATTTAGGAATAATTTCTAAAGCTTCATTAATTGAACAAAACATTTCAGTATGATCTGTACCTAAATATTCAGCAATTTTTTTAGCCCATTTGCTTTCATCATATTTTGTTTCATAAAAGCCAATCGTAAATGTTTTTAATTTTTGGGATATATTTCTTTGAAGTAAAGCAGTAACAGTTGAAGAATCAATACCTCCACTTAAAAATACACCAACAGGGACATCTGAAACCAATCTTAATTTAAAAGATTCAATTAAGATTTGCTCTAAATTTTCAATTAATTCATTTTCATCAAAATTTTTATCTTTGATCTCAAAATATTTTTCATAAACTTTACCTAAATCCCAATATTTTTCTTTTTTGAGATTTTTATTTTTATCAATAATTAAATAACTGCCTGTTTCTAACTTATAAACATTCTGCCAAATCGAATAAGGATAAAAAATATAACCATATCTAAAAAATAAAAACAAACCCTCTTTACTAATTTCTTTTTTAAATTTGGGGTGCTTTAAAAATGCCTTAGTTTCAGAAGCGAACATAAAAAGTCCATTCGAAAAATAATAATATAATGGTTTCACTCCAATTCTATCTCTAATTAAAATTAGTTCTTCCCTTCTCTTATCCCAAATAGCAATCGCAAACATGCCTCTAAATTTTGAAAGACAATCTAATCTCCAATGCTTATAAGCATAAATAATTACTTCCGTATCAGAATTAGACTTAAATTTATAACCAAAACCTTCTAATTCTTTTTTTATTTCTTGAAAATTATAAATTTCGCCATTAAACACTACAACAATTTCATTTTTATCATCAATCATTGGCTGATGGCCTAAGGGCGACAAATCTAAAATTGAAAGTCTTCTATTTGCCAATCCTAAACCTAAATCTTTTTCAAGATAATTTCCAGCATCATCAGGTCCTCCATGTTTTAAAACATCTCTCATTTGAGTCAAAACATTATCTAAATCATATTCTCCCTTATAATTAAAATCCCAAAATCCTGTTATACGGCACATGAATACATTATACTTTTTATTTTTTCAAAATACTTTTTCCCTATATTATCTCCTTCCATTTTAAAATAATATTTTTAATATCAAAATCTTTTGCTCTTTCAATGCTTAAATTTTTATACTTTTCAACTAAATAATTATTATTTAAAACTTTTTTGAGTGTTTCGATCCACATTTTTTCTTCGATTGTTAAATCATCTTTATGGTTTAAAAATCTATTTTGAAAAATAGGCATTAAAATTCCATACTGAGCAAATTCTGGTTCTTTAGTTTGAAAATTAAAATCAGTATCAGGAGCCAAAATCTCTCTTGGACCTGTACGACAATCAGAAGAAACTACCGGAACGCCATAAGCCATTGTTTCTACTAAAGCATTGGGGAAACCCTCAAATAAACTTGGAAAAATAAAAGCTTTAGAGTGAGCAATAAATTTATAAGGATTATTTTGAAAGCCTAAGAAATAGACATCATAATCTTTAGTTAAATCATTTCTATCCCAAACAAAAGTTTTTAAATTAAGTCTTTGAGATAACTCAACTAAATAATTTTTTAATTCTCCTTCGCCTAAAATCACAAGTTTCAAATTAGGGAATTCTTTTTTAACTTCTTTAAAAATCCTTAATAAATACCATTGACCTTTTTGCTTAGTTAATCTACCTACATTAATTAAGACTTCTTTTTGAAAAATAATCTCATATTCATCTAAAGGTTCTTTTATTTTTTCTTGAATTTCATTAAAGAAGATTGGATTATATATTACCTTAATTTTTTCGGATGAAATGCTGAATGTTTTTATTAATTCATCTTTTATACCTTCTGAAACTGCTACAATTAAATTTGCTTTAGGATATAAAAATTTCGAAAGCAAATTATAAGGATGCAATTTAAATCTACCAAAAATTTGAGACATCCGAATTGAAACAATAGTTTTGTGCTTAGTAATTAAAGAAGTTAAAATATTAACATAATTGCTTCTCTCTAAAAAAGAAATAATTACATCATCTGGATTAAGATATTTTTTAAGTCTTAAAGAATGAATAGGGATAAATAAAGTTTTCAAAATAGCATTTGTTTTGTAATTGTGTTTTAATAAAAAAACTACTTTTTCCTTAGGCACTTCATATTTTATATCTTTTTCTAAAAGAAATATTTTGTCAAAATCTAAAGTTCGGAATAAATTAAAAGCAACTTTTTCTGCCCCACCGCCATAAAGTGAATTTATTAAAATAAATTTTTTCATTTAATTTTACCTTGAAAATAAATATGAGCACCTTGAATAAAAGGATAAATAAAAAGTGAAATCGGGATTAGAAAAAGGGTCCTAAAAAATTTTAAAGTTTTAATAAGATTATTTTTAAAAAGCTTATTCTTATTGTTTTTGTTTAAATAAATTTTTTCTCTTAATTTCTTTTTTAAATTAAAAGTATATTTACCAAATAACCAAATTTCTATAAGAGTTGCGATTTCAGTCAAACTTTTAGTATCGCTAATTTCGACAGAAAATCCCTGATGTTCAAAAAAATTTTTCAAAACCTTTTTAGAAAATCTCAAGAAATGATGAGGTGGTAAATCTGTTTTGTCATATTTACCTTGATATAAATTAATAAAAACTGACTCTCTATTAGGCACTGTTCCAACAATATAACCCTCTGGTTTTAATAATATTTTTATTTGTTCTAAAAATTCTTTAGGTTTATCTTGATGTTCTAAAACTTCAAAAAATGTGATAACATCAAATTTCAAATCTTTTTCTTTAGCCAAATCAACAAATTCTTCTAAGCTCATCGGAAATACATTTTTTAAACCAAATTTATTTTTTGCCACTTCAATACTTTTTTTATCAAAATCAATGCCCCAGACTTCAAATCCTAATTTTTGAGCCTCTTTTATAAAAACTCCATCACCACAACCTATATCTAATAACCTACCTTGATTTAAGAAAAATTTTTTGAAAAATGGGATATGCCATTCTTGAATGTTTCTAATACCTGCATGATATAAATCATAAGCAATTTCACCTTCCTCTTCATAAAATTCTGGAATAATTTTTAAAGGCTCCCACCATTCTCCGTCGCAATTTAGGCAATGATAAAGTTTATATTCTTGATTATTAAAATCAGAAATATATTTTTCTAAATATTTATCTGAATTTATTTCAAAATCACATAATGGACATTTGTATTTCATTTTTGAAAAAAACTTAATGTTTTATAAGTCATAATTTTTATGATTGTCGAAATTAATTTGAAAGGACAATTTTTAAATAAATCTTTATAAAAATTTTTAAAAAATAAATAATGAACTGTTGCTAATCTTTTATAGTTTTTACTTTTAACCGATAATCTGTCTTCTAATTTATTATTGTAAATTCTTGCAATTTTATTAGAAAAATAAGCTCTATATCCTCTTTTTAGAATTTTAATCCAAGTAATAGCTTCTCCTCCTTTTATGTTTTCTATAAATTTTTCTTCTAAAAAAACTTCTTTTTTAATTATAGGCAGAGCCTCGCCTTTAATTTTACATATAAAATCTTTATAAGTTAAATAGCCTTCATAATTTTTAATATTTATAGGTATATTACCATCTAAATCTTTGCAAGCAAAAATAAAAAAAGAAACATCAGGCAATTTTTGGATATAACTATAAATAATTTCTAAAGCATCGACTGTTAATTCATCATCTGAATCTAAAAAAATTAACCAATCACCAATCGCTTTTTCTGAGCCAAAATTACGGGCAACATTAGGGCTTGAATTCCTTTCTAATTTAAAATATTTTATTTTTGATGATTGTTGTAAATATTTCTGCACCACATCCTTAGTATTATCTATTGATCCATCGTCAACAATTATCATTTCCCAATTATCAAAATTTTGTCTTAAGACACTTTCAATCGATTTATTAATTATGTAAACTCGATTATAAGTAGGGGTAATGATACTAAAAAATGCTCTATTCATTATTTTAAAAAAATAAAATTATCAAAACCATTGGTGATCAAAGATAAATCCCCATATTTTTCTTCTAATTCTCCATCTTTAGTAATGAAATAAGATTTATAGTTCCAATCTCTTAATAAATTCACTGCTCTCATTGATAATTCACCATTATTATCTTTACCCCATACTTCTAAACAAATCATTGGAGAATTGTTTTTAAGAAATTTTTCTGCTCCTTTTAAAACTTCGTACTCTGCTCCCTCTACATCAATTTTTAAAAAAGTTGGCAGAGTGTGTTTTTCTTCGTAAATATATTTATCTAATGTGGTTGAAAATACCTCTTTTATGGTCAAATTTTTAAAATGTAAAATATTTGACTTAATAGAACTTAATCCATATAAATCACCAGGTATGTAAAGTTTTAGTAAGCCCTCTTTGCCTGATAAAGCAACTTCATTTATAAAAACATTATTTTTATCTTTTAAATTTAATCTTAGGCTTTCTATACATTCTTTTATTGGCTCAAAACTATGAACTTCTTTACAAAATTCTAAAGCTAAATACGTATAATAGCCAAAATTTGCTCCGATATCATAAAATACATCTTCTGATTTAAGATTTCTAATTAAAAATTTGGTTAATTTCAATTCATTCGAATCTCTTAAAAATCCAAAATACAACATCGAGCTACTCGAATTTCCTCCTTTCAAAATAATATCTTTTAATTTCAGAATTTTAATTTTCTTTTTAATTGGAAATAGTCTGAAGATTAAAAAAGAGAAAGTAGAAAAAGGAGAATACAAAAATCTTAATAAGTTTCTTTTAAAACGAGAAAATAAATCTATTCCCTGCCAGCCTTCTTTATTCCATTCCTGAAAAAACTTTTCAAAATTATCAATTTCTTTTAATAAAAATTTTCTTTTTTGATCCAAATACATTTTTTAATTTTATCAAAAAACATACCACTGAACAAAGTATTTATTTTGAAAATAGCCCTTTTTATCCTTGTAATAATCCCAATCTATATTTTTAGAAATTAAAATTAATGGAATATCTCCTAGGGCTGAAGCTAAAATACTAAAACTACTTTGACAACCCAAAATTATACTAGTTTTTGATAAAAGCCATAAATCTTCTACTGGATTTTTAGTCAATGGCTTATAAATATTAAAACCAGAAAACTTTACTAGATCAACATCGCCATTAGAACAAATAACAAAACAAACTTTATCAAGATTAAGGTTTATAAATTTACAAATTTCATTAAATGACTTTATTAATGTTTCGTAATCATTTATAGAAAAATAAAACAAAGGGTCATTTTCATATTTCCAATCACCATCTAATAAATGTTCTTTTTGTCTTAAATGAACACCAATTAAATAATCATATTGTGTTCCTAATTCATTGATTATTTCATTTACTTTATTTATATATTTTTCTTTAGGTTTAAAGAATTCTAAAATCTCTTGGCGATATTTTTTTATACCTTCAGGATTACGAAATAGCCAACCAGAAAAATAAATAATTTTTACTTTAGGATCATTCTCTAATTCTAATAGTTTGCCTTCCGATGGTTTTGTCGGTGGTAAAAGATATACATCTAATGGTGACCGAGGAATAAGCCCAGCATAAATAAAATTTTTTCCCTTTACTATTTCTAAAATGAAATAAAAAATCAAATAAAGAAGTTTAAAAATTTTTCTGATTATATAAAAGCCTAATCGTCTTTTTCTAAAATTTAATGGTTCTAATATATCAGAAAAAAAATTAAAGCCTTTATAAAATACTAAGTCAATAAAAAAGTTCTTTATCTTAAAATCAAAATATTTTGTATACTCATAAAATTTATAACTATCAAATTCATAGCCTTTCTCTAAGGCATAAGCCAGTAATGAAATATGAACCCAAAGCTGATTAGCTAATTGAGAATCATTATGTTTAACTAAAATAACTTTTTTACAGACGTGGGGTTTTTGTGAAAACATAGTTTAAATCATTATATTCCTTTAAATAGATTATTTTTTTATCAACCTGTTCTAATTCTCCATCTAGATTAATTTTATAAACAAATTTAAATCCTAAATTTTCTAATATTTCCACTGCTTTATATGAAAGATTTTCTTTATCGCTCCATACTTCCATAATAATCAGCAAAGAAGATTCTGAACTTTCCAGAAAATTTTTAGCTCCTTTTAAAACTATACTTTCTGCACCTTCAACATCTAATTTAATAATAGTAGGAGGATGATGATTTTCTAAATATCTATCTAAAGTTATTGTTTTAATTTTAATCGGTTCTTTTCTAAATATAGCCTTACAGCTATCATAGACATTATTTACAATTGTAGAAGCTCCAGTGCCATATTTACCAACATAAATATTTGTATAACCTTCATTATCAGACAATGCGAGATTGTTTAAAAAACAGTTTGAATCATTAGCTAAATTTTCTTTAATATATTCAAAAATAAATGGGAGGGGTTCAAAAATATGCACTTCTTTACAAAAAATAGAGGCTAAATAGCTATAATAACCAATGTTTGCTCCGATATCATAAAATATATCTTCTGATTGTAGATTTTTTACTAAAAATTTAGTAAGTTTTATATCGGGTAGAGATGGAGGGCATCCAAAATGTATAAGTAATAAGCTACTTAAATCGTCTAAAGGTAACTGGATTTCTTTCATATTAAAAATATGAGTATGTAGGCTTTTATTTCGTAAAATAAATTTAGGTATAATTCTATTCAAAATATTGATAATTAAGGCAGGTAAATAGAATTGAGGACAATTTAGTAGCTTTAATAATCTGTCTTTAATCCTATAACTTCTTAAAGTTACTATCTTTTTTAAACAATCTGTATCTACTTTCTTTTGTAAATAATTTAGAATTAATTTTCTCTTATCTTCTATTTCCATGATAAATTTCTCCAACAATTAATTATTATTTTATTTTGGGGTAATTTTGATTTTATAATTTTATCTGGCAACATTAGAATTATAAGCTTGTTTTTTATAGCTGATTCTAGGTTATAAGCATAATCTATATCATTACTAAAAATTTTCTTCGTTTCTTCGGTGGCAAGTTCTATTGGATCATAAACTGTGATTTTGAGGTTTTTATTTTTCTTTAATAAATATTTTATCAAATTTATCGAAGCTGACTCTTCAATAACATAAGTTTTTGGTTTATAAGCTAAACCGATTATGGTTAAAGATTTTAATTTATTTTCTTTTAAGATGCTTAAAATTTTGTCTCCTAAAAATTTTGTCTGAAACTCATTGATTTTATGCGCTGCCATAGGAATTAAGGCATCAATTTTAGAAAATCTTTTAGCAAAATTATTGAAAGCTTTATTATCTCGAGGAAAGCAAGGACCGCCATAAGCAGTTCCATATCGAAAATAATAAGGGCCAATTCTTTTATCTTTCCCCATCGCTTCAGTAATTTTATCAATTTCAGCACCAGGAATTCTTTCACAAATATTACCAAGCATATTAGCAAAACTAATTCTTGTTGTAATGTATGAATTAATTGCTATTTTTGTAATTTCAGCGCTAACAATTGACATTCGAGCTATAAATGGATTATTTAAACAAACTTTTTTCCATAAACTTTCAATAATATCACCTGCTTGTTTATTATTTTCTCCGATTAGAACTAAATCAGGTTCTAAAATTCCTTTGATAATATCTCCAATAGCAATAAAAGTCGGGTTATAAATAACAGTGAAATCTTGATTAAATTTTTTACCCGATAATTTTTCAATAAAAGGAATTATTTCATTTTGAGTTGAAAGTGGGCTTACAGTTGAAGTGATAGCAAAAATTTTAAATTGTTTAGCTTGTTTTAGATTGTCAGCTAATTGTTTGATTGCTTTTTTTAAATATTCATTAGAAAAACTTCCGTCTTTATTTGAAGGAGTTGGTACAATAAAAAAATAAATATCTGAAAAATTAAAAACTTCTTTAGGATCAGTCGTAGCCCTTAGTTTATTTTTAGATTTATCAATTAATCCTTGCAGGTTTGGTTCTAAAAATGGTGCCTGGTGATTATTTATTTTATTTACAATATTCTCATTAATATCACAACCTAAAACATTAAAACCGCGATAAGCAAAACAAGTGGCAAAACAACTTCCTAATTTTCCTAAACCGAATACTCCGATATTTTTTACTTTCATATTCTTCTTTGTTTTTTAAGTTGCTCTGCGATCCAGTGATAAGTTTTTTCAATGCCTTGTCTTAAAGAAATTTTTGGTTCCCAGTTTATTTTTTGACGAGCCAAAGTTAAATCTGCATTTCGACCGCGAACTCCAGTTGGGCCAGAAATGTGTTTTAATTTTAAATTCTTACCAGCAATTTCCATTATCATTTTAGCTAAACTATTAATTGAAATCAATTCTTCTGAGCCAATATTAATTGGTCCTAAAAAATCTGAATCCATTAATTTTCTTACGCCCTCTAAAGCATCGTCAATATAAAGAAAACTTCTTGTCTGTTCGCCATCACCCCAAATTTCAATTTCCTCTCCATCTTTAGCTAAAGCAACCTTACGACAAAGAGCTGCCGGTGCTTTTTCTCTTCCACCTTCATAAGTACCTTCTGGTCCAAAAATATTATGAAAACGAGCAATACGAACATTAATTCGATAATTTCTATTAAATGCTAAATACATTCTTTCTGAAAAAAGTTTTTCCCAACCATATTCAGAATCAGGTCCGGCTGGATAAGCATCTGATTCTTTTAATCCCGGATTATTTGGATCTGTTTGCTTATATTCCGGATAAATACAAGCTGATGAAGAATAAAAAACTTTACCCTTGAATTTTATTTCTTTTAGATAATAAAGACAGTTTAAATTAATTAAAGCTGAATTATGCATAATATCAGCATCATTTTCACCAGTAAAGACAAATCCAGCTCCGCCCATATCTGCTGCCAATTGATAAACTTCATCAAAATCTCTATCTAAAATTTTTACCCAAACATTTGGGTCTCTTAAATCCCCAATAACAAAATCATCAACCTCATCTTTTGCAGAATATTCGGGATATTTTAAATCAACAGATCTAACCCAATAACCTTCATTTTTTAATCGACGAGCAAGATGATGCCCAATAAAACCACCACCTCCACAAACTAATGCTTTTTTCATAATAAATAAAAAATTAATTTCGGCTCTTATGATAATTATATCATAATTAGCTCTTATTATTTAACCAGTCTTGTTGTAATTTTTTAATAAGTTTTTGGTTTTTTAGATATTTATAATTCAATTTCCAGACAAATTGGAAAAGTTCAGGGTTTATTTTTAATTTTTTATATAAATATATCAGGGCATTTAAATCTTTAGGTAAACATTTACCACCAAAACCTCGATAACCTTCATAAAAAACTTTAAGATGAGTTTTACCCAGTCTTGGTTCATTTTCCAAGATTTCTCTTAATTCATCGTAGTTTATTTTTAGTTTTTGGCACAAATCATAAACTTGATTAGCAAAGATAACTTTTAAAGCTAAGAAATCATTAATTGTCAATTTTGCTAATTCAGAAATTTTTGAGTCAACAATTTTTGTATAAGAGGCTTTAGGCAGAAGTTGAAGAATTTTTTCAGCTAAATTTTTTGATTTTTGAGTATAGCCGACTAACTGGATAACTGGCTTGACGAAATCTTCATACGGATATTTTTCTCTTAAAAATTCAGGATTATGAAGAAATTGATGAATTTTATACTTTTTTTGAAAATATTCGATTGTGCCAGGAAGGAGTGTTGATTTAACAATGAATACTTTTGGAGTTTTGAAATATTTAATGTTTTCTTCTAAGGCTGATAAATCATAACCTGTTTTTGGGCTGTAAGGAGTTGGCAAGCAAAGAAAAATAATTTTTGCTTTATTAACTTCTTCTAAGCTACCAATATTTTTAAATTTATCATAACCATAAACTTCAAATTTTTCCTTTTTCAGCCAATCAAATAAAGTTTGGCCAACAATACCTAAGCCAATTATTCCAATTTTTTGTTGTTTCATTTTAGAAGTTTATAAATCCAGTTATGATGACCGATTAAATGAAAAATGGCTTTTTTATTTCCTGCAAAAGAAAAAATAATCCTGTATTTTCTATCTACTCGAAACGACCATAAATTTTTTAGAGAATGCAATTTTTCTACTTTTAAAATCGGATTAAACGGTTGTCTTTCAAATAATCTAATCTTTTTAAAAGTCTTCTTTTTTATTGAATCTGGCAATATATCAAAAGTTTTCTCAAATTTTCTAGTATAAATAATTTCTATCATTAAATCAAATTCTTATATTTTCTATAAAGTTCTTTAATATTTTTCACTCTACCCTTTTTATAATCGTTAATTGATTCTTTAAGAGATTCTAAAAAATCTGGATTATAAAAACCAAATAAATCTGCCAATTGTTCAAACTTCTCAGCATCAATTTTTATTATATATTTATCCTTAGTTTTTTTAATTTCCACTTGTAATTGAGGCATTATTTGATAAATTTTTAATTTTGACAATCTTGAAATAAATTGTTTTTTTCATTTTAAAATTATAACACAGAATGAAATTTTAATTTCCCTGGGTTTATGCCTCTTTTCTCAAAGCTTTTTCTTATATCTTATAATCTTTGTTTTTATCTTAGTTTTATTTTAACATAAAAATTTATCTAACTAATACTGAGTAGATAAAAATACTATCATATTCCCGAGAATATAAGAATGTTTTCCCCTGTTTTTATTTTAAAAATCGTTTATTTTTAAAAATCTTTTATTTAAAAAATCGAGTAATTGAATTTCTTTAACCTTTTTAAAATCTGTTATATCTTTAGTAACCAATATTTGTTTGTAATAAATAGCAGTTGCTGCGATTATCGCATCTCCTATTTTTAAATTGTATCTCCTTTTTAATTCGGCAGCTAATTCGCTAATATCATCGTTGATATAAATTTTGCTAAATTTATTTAAAAAATTTTTGATTACTAAAATATCTCCGTCTTTTAATTTAGGATAAGATAAAATTTCAATAAAAGATATGAATGAAATAAATAATGGCGTATTTTTATACCATAAATTTTCCAATAATCTTACTATCTATTTTTTTGTTTTGGAGATAATAAATTAAGATGTTACTATCAATAAGCATATTCTTTTAGAATTTTTCTTTGATATTTAAAAGGATCAATTTTATCAGGCCAAATGCCCTTAGCTAAAATCCATTTGTACGGAATTCTCTCTACTTTCAATATTTTTTAATCTTTTTGTTCGTTGAGCTTTTTTAATTTTTTTGCAACCTGATTTCTCATTAGACTAATTATAACAAAAAATTTATAACTAAATTAAATTCTTGTTTTTTATAAAGTCCATTAATATTTTTTGTTCTTCCCTCTTTATAATCTCTCTATCACTTTTACACTTTTAATAAAATCTTCATTATATAAACCTAAGGCGTTCATCAGCCTTTCTCATTTATTTATATCAATAACTATTTTATTTTTATTAATTTTTATATCTAAAGTTGCCATTATTTAATTATATCACTTTTTAACTAAAAGAAACATTTGCTCAGGTTCCCAGATAGATTTATAATTTCGATTTTATAATTTTTTGATTCAAGAAAATTGATTACTTTTTTGAGTTCATCAGCAGCAACACGAGTTAAAAAAATTAACTCCTTCAAAATCTAAATCAATTTTAAAATTTCATCTCTTAATTTGATTATCAGAACTCATAAAAATATTTGCTGATCTAAAATTTTTTAAAACCCTTATAATCATTTTATAAATTAGAGGAAATTAAATTTTAAGTTTTTTTGTTAAATTTTATCCTTGTATTTTAATTTTAGCAAAATTTGAAAAAATTTTATTTAGAAGAAATATGAGATATAATATTATTGCTATGAGAAAATTCGGGGTATTTTTATTAATTTTAACCTTGTTGGTTAGTTTTTTGTATTTAAATTTTTCTAATTTTTATAACCTTATCTTTGCTCTTGACCAAGATAATTTTGATGTTTTGGATTATGTTTGGACCGTAAGCGATAGCTCGTTTTTATCTATTCTTATTGGTTTTGTACTTATTAACATTTTTACTTTTCTCTTTTTAACAAGGCTAAAAATTATCATTGAATCTCTTTTACTAAAAAATAATCATAACTATCCTAAAATAGCTTGTCGATCTCCGCCTTTAAATTAGTCTCTGGTTTAATCTTTATTATCAATAGTCGCTCTTAAAACCTAATTAATTAAAATGAAAAAATTAACCTTTGTCTTATTAACTTTAGTTCTTCTTACATCATTAACATTAGCTCAAACTACAACAACTTCAACTTCAACAATATCAACTCCTAAACATAAACCTGTTGTACCAGTTAAGAAAGGTGTGGTAAAGAAAGAAAAGGTTAAAAAACTCTCATCTTATCAAGGTTGTGTTGGACAGAAAGTGAGAGAATTAACTAAAGAGATGCAAAGTAAGAAAAAAGAGGCTTTGAATAATTATCGAAATGAAATTAAAAATGCAACCTCAACTACTGCTAGTCGTGAAGTAAGAAAAAATTATATTCCAGTCATTAGAGATATTAACAAATGGTACAACAGTGAATTAAGAAAAATCAAACAGGAGTGTAAAATAGCAACCACTACCCCAACATCAACTCCAACTACTTCCAATTCAACTGCAACCTCAACTCAATAATTAGGTCGAATTTAATCACAACCCAAATCACCCCCATTTCGGGGGTGATTTAATTTATTTTAATTTTTCAAAAAG
The DNA here is from genome assembly GCA_026004495.1 of Candidatus Parcubacteria bacterium. GTDB lineage: Bacteria > Patescibacteriota > Minisyncoccia > UBA6257 > HR35 > JANXCM01. The sequence goes on from BPJG01000001.1 coordinate 254,510, forward strand.
ATCTTTTAGATATTTTAAAATTTTTGGAAGTTTTTGATAGATTTTGTCAGCTAATTCTTCGCTATAAATATGAGCAGTTTGATTCCTAAAATCTATTATTTTTAACCAATATTCGTCATAATCAATAATGCCTTCTTGATAAGCAGAGCGAAAACAACTTTTAGGAGAATGACATTCAATTTTTTGATATTCCAATAGATATGCTTTTAATGTTTCCCAAGCTAAATCAAAGCAAATTTCAAATCTCTTTATTGCTGAATTGCGAGTTATTTCATTTTTCTCTTTATTAAGAATTTCTTAAAAACGCCTTAGTGATTTTTCAAATTTTTGAAGCAAATCTTCGAATATTTAATCATTTAATTTAGATATTCAATCTTCTTTTTAGCAATTTTTTTAAATTCTTCATCAACATTATTAAAATCAACAAAATCTATTTTGTAAAGAATGGGTAAATTTTCTAATTCTTCTTCAATTTTAAATTTTATCTCTACTGGAATTTCTGGATCTTCTATCCCAACATCAATATCGCCTCGGTCATCAAAATTTTCATAAACTCTTTAACCAAAGAAAAAAACTTTATATTTACTTAGATCTAAATATCTGTTTAAAATATTCAGGATATCATTTTTCAGCTTGTTAGCTGGATAATGTCTAAGCTCCATCAATTAAATTATACTAAATTAATTATTTAACCACAATTTCTCCTGTAAATGATGGGTTTAAATGATCATGATAATACCATTCACCAACTTCATTAAAAACAAAAAACCAACTTTCTCCTTTATTTAAACCTCGGCAGACATCAAAAATTTTAGCTTGCTCTGGAGTGCCACATTTTTCAATACCTGAACTGGGATAAACACGATGAGTTGGATGAACAGCCGATGCTGGCCAAGAAGGTTTAGAAGATTCATTAACCCAAGTAACTTTTGTTCCTTTAGTTATTTCAACTTCTTTTGGCTCAAAGCCATTATTAGTTATTCTGATAATGACTTCAGAAGTAGTTACTTTGGATGAAGGTGTTTCTGTTGATATTGTCGGCGTTGTTGGTGTAGAAGGTATTTCTAAAGAAGGTGAGGCTGGAGACCGAGACAATTTTGGCGTTAAAGATGGAGTTCTGTATTTATTAAAAAATAATAACCGATTCCTAATAAAAAGGCTAAAATAAATACAGTAGTTATTAAATTCTTTCCATTGAAAATTAATTATGTAATTAACATAAACAGTTCGGATATATTATTTTGTTTTGTTTACTCCGTCCGTGTATAGCCTGTATTCAGCTTTTATATTATATGGCCTTTTTATAATTTTCCTCTATTTTTTCCCAATTAACAACATTCCACCAACTTTGGATATATTCATTTCTGCGATTTTGATATTTTAAATAATAAGCATGTTCCCAAACATCAAGGCCCATAATTGGTAGATCTCCATTCATTAAAGGATTATCTTGATTTGGCAAAGAATAAACTTTTAATTTTCTATCTGAACTTACCACTAACCAAGCCCAACCAGAACCAAAATGTTTTAATGCTGTTTCTGAAAATAAATTTTTAAAATTCTCAAAAGAGCCAAAATTTTCTTCAAGCGCCTTTTTTAATTCTCCGATTGGTTCACTTCCACCATTTGGTTTCATTATTTCCCAAAAGAGTGAATGATTATAATGTCCACCACCATTATTTCTAACAACTGTTCTTATATCCTCAGGAAGTTGGTCTAAATTTTTCAATATTTCTTCAAGTTCTACATTTTGCCATTCAGGATATTTTTCTAAGGCTGAATTTAAATTATTAATATAAGTCTGATGATGTTTAGTGTGATGAATTTTCATTGTCATCTCATCAATGTAAGGCTCTAGGGCATCATAATAGTAAGGCAATTTTGTTAAATTATAAGGATAATTCATTTTATTTTTTATTATTTTAATATTAAAAACGACCTAAATAAAGATAAAAATTTTTAAAAGTATTTATTATATTGTATTATATTATTTATTATTTATTTATATATATTATTTTTATTATATTTTATTATATTATATTATATTATATTAATATTTATTTTATTTATTCAAATATATAAAAATGAAAAATTTTTATTTGAGGATTTTTATTAATTTCACTAATATTATCAGAATTTTTTACTCTAGTCAAAAAAAGAACTTAAGTAATCTGGTTTAGATTATCTAACTAAAAAATCAATAGTAAAATAATAACTTGTAATTTGTAGCAGGAAATAAAAAATTTAAAAAATTAAAAAGAAGAATACAAAAAGAGTCTGATATAAGTATAGAATAAATTTTGATAGTGAATTAATTTTAATTTTAATTTTAAGCTTTAGGGTGTTGCTAAAGCCTCTTTATCTTTATAAAAAGATGTTCCAATTTTTATTTTTTTATTTGAAATTTTGATATTTTTAATTTTTTCAATTCGAATAAAAGAAGAAAGGTACCAATTATAATTAGCTTTAGTTTTAATTATTTTACTTATAGGTAATTTTTCTTCAAAAGATTTCCAAGATATTTCATCTTCTACTATTGGATAAACACTAAATTTTCTTTTAATATCAGTTATAACAAAACCATTTTTTAAGATAAATTTTTCTATATTAAACCATTTAGCTAAGCTTGACTCGGATGTTGTTAAGCCGAAATAACCACTACCATTTTTATTTAACGACAAAAATCCTCTTAAAAGAAATAATTTTAATCCTCTCTCGGTTTCAACTGGATCTGTAACAAATACATCAAATTTATTAATAAGACTTTTGGGTAATGGTTCTCTAACATCGTATTCTAAAGTTTTAATGTTAAGATTAAGCTTTTTAGATATTTTATTTATAAAATCAGTTAATCTTTGATCGATTTCAATTATATATACAGATTGGGGTAATTTTGTTAAAGCTAAGGCAAGACTTAATAGATCGTCATCACCGATAACTAAAATTTTTGAATTTAATAAATCGCCTCGCTGATAAATAAATTCAACTCTTTTTATAACATCTTCAGCTTTAATAAATGCTTGGTCAAATTTATCTAGTGCAGGAGGTCTATTTTTTATTATCGTTTTGAATTTAATTAAAATATCATTAAATAAGCCATCTATAATCAATCCTCTGCCCTCGCATATAGAACAATTTAAATCATTAATTTTTTTAATAATATTTATTTTATTTTTATTTATCTTTAATTTAGATTTACTTTTATTAATTTCTAAAAATTTTAATAAATGAGCATCGTTTTCCTCAATAAGATTCCAAATGCTTTTATTTTTATTACTAATTAAACTTTGAATTAATTGTTTTTGAAATCTATTCATCTTTAATTAAATTTTTAATTTAATTTAATTTAATTTTTAGTTAATACAAAAAAATTTTAAAATAAATATTAAAATATTTTAAAATAAAATTTTTAGAAGTAATCTTTTATTATTTTAAAAATTGTCTTACTAATTTTTTTAGGATCGTGTTTAAGATAAATATCTTTTTCATTGATAAAATTCCCAGAATATATTTTTATGCCTATTTTTTTTATTTTATCTACATCAGGTAAAACCATTTTTTTATTTTCATTTTTTAAAATAGAAATTTTATTAGCTGGCAATTTTTTTGTATTAACAATACAAATATCAACTTTAGGTAATTTAGAAATTCTTAAAAATTCTGATAAATGATCGAAGGCAGTAAAATTATCTGTTTCTCCAGGTTGGGTTAATAAATTAATCATAAATATTCTTAGGGCTTTAGAGTTAATTACTGCTCTTCTGATATCATTTATTAATAAATTAGGTAAAATGCTAGTATACAAACTTCCAGGTGAAAAAATAATAATATCTGCAGCCCTTATTCTTTTAATTACTTGAGGCGGAGATTTAATATTTTGAGGTTTAATTTTTAATTCTTTAATTCTTAATTTTTTACTAATTCCATACTTAACAATATTTTCTTCACCAACTATAGTTTTACCATTTTCAAATCTAGCAACTAAATCTATTTTTTCTAAACAGGAAGGCATTATTTCACCATTAATTTTCAAAATTTTTGATGCCTTTTTTATAGCTCTTAAAAAATCACCTTCGTTTTCAATTAAAGAAACTAAAAATAAATTTCCTAATGGATGTCCTTTTAGTCCATTTCCTTTAGAAAATCTTTTTTGAAAAATTTCCTTAAAATAATTTTCAATATTAGATAAAGCTAATAAACAATTTCTAATATCGCCAATGGCTGGAATGTCAAAAATTTTTTTAAGATAACCAGAACTGCCACCTGAATCGGCAACAGTGACAATAGCAGTTAATTTTTTAATTATTTTATCGTAATCATCTTTTAAAGCAGTAAGAACATTAGATAATCCAGTTCCCCCTCCTAAAATTACTAATTTAATATTTTTATTTTTTAATATCATTAATTTTAAATTATAATATTAATAATAAAATAAATATTTTAAAAAAACAAAAAATGAAAAGTAGGAGAGCACAAATTACATCTCAATTAGAAATAATCAAAAAAAATACCGAAAAAATAATTACCGAAAAAGAACTAGAAGAAAGGATAAAATTATCAATTGAAAAAAATAAACCATTAAGAGTTAAATTAGGAATTGATCCAACTGCCCAAGATATTCACTTGGGCTTTGTTTTGGTTTTGAAGAAATTAAGAGATTTTCAACAATTGGGCCATAAAGTTATTTTAGTAATTGGTGATTTCACGGCTAAAATTGGTGATCCAACTGGTAGAAATATATCTCGGCCACCATTATCAGATAAAGAAATAAAAACAAATATGAAATCTTATTTTAAACAAATATTTAAAGTAATAGATAGTAAAAATTTAGAAGTAAGATATAATTCAGAATGGTTGACTAAATTAAATTTTAAAGATATTATAGAAATTTTTTCAAAAATAACACTACAAAAAATTACTGAACGAGAAGATTTTCAAAAAAGATTAAGGGAAAATAATCCTATTTTTTTGAATGAAATAATATATCCTATACTTCAGGCCTATGATAGCCTTTACCTCAAATCTGATATTGAAATTGGTGGAGTTGACCAAGAACTAAATTGCTTAATGGGACGAGAATTACAGCAAAAATTTAATCAGCAACCACAAATTATCATTCTTATGCCACTTTTAATTGGTTTAGATGGGAAAAATAAAATGAGTAAAAGTTTAAAAAATTATATTGGCATAAGTGAACCACCAGATGAAATATTTGGCAAAGTAATGAGTATTCCCGATTCTCTTCTTAATCAATGGCTCAATTTAACTACCAACCTAACAGATCAGGAAATAAAAAAATTATTAACTAAACATCCAATGGAAATTAAAAAAGAATTGGGCCATGAAATTATTAAACAATATTATAATGAAAATAAGGCAAAATTGGCTGCTAAAAAATTTGAAGCTACATTTCAAAGAAAAGATTACTCTTCTTTAGCAAAGGAGGTAGTGATACCAAAGGAAATAATAGATATGCCATTAGCTGAAGTATTAGTTAATTTAAATTTCGTCAATTCAAAATCAGAGGCAAAGCGATTAATTCAGCAAGGTGGTATTGAAATTAATGGTCAAAAAATAATATCTGATGATCCAAAATTTGTGATGAATATAAATGATGGCGATCTTATAAGAATAGGTAAAAAGAAATTTTTTAAATTAATTAAAGATTAAATTATTGATCGCCTTTTAGACCAAAATTATTTAAAGCTAAGCTTAGATCTCTATCATCTACAATCCCATCTAGGTTAAGGTCTGGCCTTTCAGTTGTTGAAGTTGAATAATTCCAATCTTGATTATGATTAAATAATATAGTTAAAACATCAGCATCGTCAACTAAATCATTACCATCAACATCACCTGCTTTAAAAGTAATTTCTTGGGGATTATTTTGTGAAGTACTAGTTAAATTAGTTCGTAAATTAAGCCAATGTCTAACTTGTAATAACACAGATGGATTATTGCAGTCATTAGAAATTGTTATTTGAGTAATATCATAAGAATAAACATTTCTACCTCTAATTCCACCTCTTAATTGATTATCACAGTATAAATTACCATCTAAGTATTGGGGCGGAACTGAGGTGGCTCTTTCTCTTTCAATTCCTTCTAAAATTACCCTTAAATAATAAATAGAGCTAGATGAATTTCCTCCAGCCACTTCAAAATCGCCATCGTTATAATCACTTTGATTATTGGAAATATTTTGTTGATTTTCTTCATTAAAGTTTTCACTTATATTTTCTCTATCTTGGGTGTAAATAAATTCATTACTTTGATTAATTATTTGATTACTAATATTATTATTTTCATTAATTAAATTGTTTAAATTATTATTAAAATTATTATTATTAAAATTATTGTGAGTTATATTATTGACTACATTATTATTTGAAACAAGACTCGACAATAAAATAAGCAAGGCTATTATTAGCTGTGAATTCATTTAAGTTGACTTAAATTTTAATCAAACACTTTGTTGATTAAAATTAAAAAATTTTATTTTACTTATTTTAAATATTATTTAATATTATAACATAATTAACAATAATTAAAGATATTTAAAATTTAATTTGACTTTATAGAATAAATTATATAAAATTTAATATATTTTAATATATTAAAATTTAGTCGTAATTAAATAAAAATTTAAAAATAATAAAATGGACTTATCTACCTTTGCAACATTGTTATTACTTTTATTTAACTTTTTACAAGCTACTCAGCAAATTAACATAGAACAAACGCAAATTGAACAACCGCAAATTGAACAATCGCAAATTCCTCAGCAAATTAACATAAATCAACAAAATAATCAAGGAGGTAGTATTTTCCCAGCTGGAGGAGGAAATATATCTTCTACGGGAACAAATTATATTTATGTAATTGAACCATATATATTAGGTCCAACCGAAAATACTGGACTTGATTTGTCTCAGTTAAGAAATACACCCCTTAATTTAGAAGCAAATTATTACTGTTTAAATGGCTATCAGGGTTATATAAATAAAAATAATATTTATCTCTATAGAACTGAAACCTTAAGTGTTAATTGTCCTAACCCCTGGGTAGAGTTAAGATTAAATGGTTTTCTTTCTCGATATGTAAGATTAAAAAATTCTTCTACAATTGATCCTCAAGGAATTGAATTTGTTTTAGGAGATACTAATAAAGACAATATAATAGATGATGCAGATTTGTTAAAAATATTATTTAGTCTTGATACAAGTATAGATGATTCTAAGTATGATCCTACAGCAGATTTGGACCAAAATGGAAAAATAACTCAGGATGAGCTATCTTGGCTTCAAAGATTTTTTGGTTATAAGGGAGAAACAAAGCCTTCCTTCTCTATTGAACCAATTTATTATTTAAGGCTAAATTTAGATGGCGTGGGTAATACAATTAATAGAGATATAAATATTAATTATCGCTGGCAGTGCGAAAATAGAAGGCTAGAAGGAAATGAAAATGGTTTAATTAACATTAGAACAAATTCTTATGTTTTTAATTTTAATTATTCTTCACTTAATTTATATGATTGTTATAGGCCAACAATACATTTTAGTGGATCTCCTTTCCTTCTTACCGAGGATAAGATATTATCTTCTATGGATCCCAATAATCCTGATAATATAACTTTAATAAATGGCGATATAGATGGTAATAGTATTATCGATGATGCTGATCTTTTAAAGGTTTTATTCAATTATGGGAATAATAATGATGATGCCTTAGAAGCTGATATAAATTTTGATGGTATGGTTAATGACGAAGATTTAGAAATAATAAGAAGAAATTTTGGCAAAGGAGTTTTGGGAAGAGGATAAATTTTTTAAACCTTAATTATCACAGGTATTACCACTGGTCTTCTTTGGGTTTTTCGATATAGAAATTGCGAAATTTCCTCCTTTAATGAATATTTAATTTGTTCTTCTTGAATAATAGGTGCTTCATCTCCTAAATGTTTAGTATTTTTAATAACTATATTTTTAGCTAAAGTTCTTACTTCATTTAATAAATCTTTTGATTCCTTAAGAAAAACAAAGCCACGAGATATTATATCGGGACTAGTTTTAATTTCTCCAGTTTGAGAATTTAAGGTAATAATAATTACAAACATACCTTCTTCAGCTAATGCTTTTCTATCTCTTAAAACTAAATCGCCAACACTACCTAAGCCTAAGCCATCAACATAAACTAAATTAGCAGGAATTTTTTCATCTGTTAATTCTATTTTATCATTAAACATTTTAACCACTTGACCATTAGAAGCAATGATAATTTTTTCTTTGGGTATACCTAAATCTATGCCAATTTCTTCAATTGCCTTCATCATAAAGTAATGTCCATGGACGGGCATGATATAATTTGGTTTAGATAAATTAATAAATAGCCTAATATCATCAGCAAAGGCATGACCGGAGGCATGAATATCCATCATTTGATAATGAAATATTTTAGCTCCCTGTTTTGTTAAGATATCTTTTAAATTTTGGATAATTCTTTCATTGCCAGGAATAACTGAGGAAGAAAAAATTACTGAATCATTATTAATTATTTTAAAATAACGATGCTCTTTATTAGCAATTCTCATTAAAGCTGAACCTTCTTCAGCTTGAGAACCAGTACAAATAATTAAAACTCTATGAGGTGGTAATTTAAAAGATTCTTCGGGTCTAATAAAAATACCTTTATTATATTTTAAATAACCAAGTCTTTTAGCTACCTCAACATTAATTCTCATCGTATGTCCATCAATAACAACTCTTCTTCCATATAGACCAGCTAAATAAATTAATTGTTGAATCCTTTCTAAAAGAGAAGCAAAGGTAGAAGCAATAATTCTTCCTTTAGCTTTTTTAAATACCTCCTCAAGATTTTCCATTATTTTTCTCTCAGAAATAATGTGTCCCGATTCTGGAGCATTAGTTGAGTCAATCATTAATAAATCAACACCTTCATGGGACAATTTAACTATTCTTGATAAATCAGCAGGTTTATCAAAAAAGGGAGTAAAGTCTATTTTGAAATCACCAGTATGGAGAATATTTCCTATAGGAGTTTTGATAAAAAACCCAATAGAATCTGGTATATTATGATTAACATGGAAATAATCGATCATAAAATCTCCTAACTTAAATGGAGTATAGTTTTCTTTTTTTATTTCATAGATTTCTAATTTTTGCAATCTAGGGAAATCTTCCTGTCTTTTTATAATCAATCCCTTGGTTAGAGGAGTAGTATATATTGGAGGATAATTAAGTTTATCAATAATATAAGGAATAGCTCCGATATGGTCGTAATGACCATGGGTTATTAATATCCCCAAAATTTTATCTTTTTTTTCCTCCAGATATTCTATATTAGGAATAATATAATCAACCCCTAACATATTTTCCGATTCTGGATAACCTAAACCAGCATCTAAAATTACTATTTGTTCTCTACCTTTATCAGGACACCATTCAAAAACCGTCATATTTCTTCCTACTTCTTCTAAGCCTCCTAATGGTATTATTTTTAAAGAACCATTAACCGTTTCTTTTTTTATTTTTTTAGGATTTCTTTTAATTAAAATTTTTTGCTCAACGTTTATTTTGCTATTCATTTTTTATATTTTGACAATATATACTTAACGACCTTTATTTGCCGAGGGCCGGATTCGAACCGACACGGACTTATAAAATCCATAAGTTTCTGAAACTTATGCGTCTACCAATTTCGCCACCTCGGCTAATTAAAATTATTTAACATTAATCAAGAATAAAAATTCTTAAGTTTTGTAGGTTTTGATTATTTTTCTCTACCTGAAAATTAAATCTTAATTCAAATGGTTGATTTATAAACTTGCTAACAATATTACCAGAAATATTTCTGCTTTCAGGATTAATTTCATTTAAGCTAAAAAAAGAGTTTATATCATTAATAATAAAAGATTTATTTGTTGGTTGTAAATAATCATTTAAAAAAATTTCTTGAAGTGCCATATTAAGAATTGATAATTGTGAATATAGTAATCGTGCATTACTAACAATAGATTTAGAAAAATTATTTTCTTTAACTAAAATTATCCCAAATAGAATTAAAATGCTAAAACTTAATAAAAAAATAACAATTATAAAAACGAATGTTGCTTGACCTTTATTTAAAAACTCCATAAATATAAAGTAGATGTTAAATTTAATGTTTGATTATTATTTGAATTTGATATCTTAATAAAAACATTATAAAAATCTGAATTAGATGAAACATCAAAATTATTAACTTTAATATTATCAGAGGTAAATTTTGTCGAAGTTACTTCATTTTCTAAATAAATTTTTTCATTTAATAGATATAATTTTTCATAACCTTCAGGATAAAAATTAAATTTTATACTACTTGAAGTTATTTCTGTTGAAATGGCTGAAATTGAATTAAAATAAAGTCTATTTATAATTCTAAAAACATCATTTCTTAAATTTAGTTTATCCAAATATATAGAAGAATAAAATGTTATACCATAAAAAATTATCGTTGTCAAAACACCCAAAATACTAATTATTGAAATATAAATAATTAATTCTATTAAAGTAAAAGATTTATTGTGATAATTCAATTTGGCCATTAATTTTAATATTCTCAGATTTATTATTGTATTGATTAATAATTCCACTTGAGGCGTCGACAATGCTATCGGTAGCCACCTCCCAACTATCTTGAATAAAAATCAACTCCTTAATATTTGTAATTTTCAAAGGAAAGCTATAAATATCTTTAGATGTTTGAATATAAACATTTAAGCTATCATCAGTTATTTCAAACCAACGGTAATAACCATTAAGATAATTATCTTTACCGACTTTAATTTCATAATTATTATCAAAATAATAGGGTTGATTTTTTAATAAATTTTCAAATTGTGAATAATTTTTCCTTGCTATACCTAAAACAATACTTTGATAAGATAAGGCTGAATTATAAATAATAATAGATTTATCAGCATTTTCAATTGATTGGGGAATTATATTAAAAATTAAAAATATTATCAAAGAAAGAAAAGATAAGATAAGAATACCTGTTAAAACTTCAAGTAATAATTGTCCATTATTTTGCATAAATTTATTTTTTTATTCCCTGTTTATTGCTAATAATATTATCAAAAAGATATTGAGGTACTTCTTGATAATTGTAAAATTCCATATAACTAAAACCTCTACCTTGGGTAAGAGATCTCAAAATTGTAACGTAGCCAAACATTTCAGCTAGAGGAACTTTAGCTAAAATTTTCTTAAGTTCACCTACATCTAAAACTTCTTCTATTTTTGCTCTTCGACTTGCTAAATCGCCAGTAATATCACCTAGAAATTCTTGTGGAGTAAAAACTTCTAATTTCATTATTGGTTCTAAAAAGATAGGATTTGCCTTTTTAACTGCATCTTTAAGAGCTATTTCAGCCGCAATTTTAAAAGCTAAATCAGAAGAGTCGACCTCATGAAATGATCCATCAAAAAGAGTAATTTTAATATCTGTTAGGGGATAATTAGCTATAACTCCTTTTTCTATTGTTTCCCTTAATCCCTTTTCTATAGCTGGTATAAAATTATCTGGAATAATTCCACCCTTAATAGCATTAACAAACTCAAAACCTTTATTTCTTTCTAATGGATCAACCTTAATAACTACATGGCCATATTGTCCCCTACCTCCACTTTGTCTAATGTATTTTCCTTCTGCTTCTACTGTTTTAGTAATTGTTTCTCTATAAGCTACCTGAGGCATACCCACATTTGTTTCTACCCTAAATTCTCTTCTTAATCTATCAACCATAATTTCTAAATGTAATTCTCCCATTCCGCCAATAAGAGTATCGCCTGTTTCTGGATCAACTTTAATTTTAAAAGTAGGATCTTCATCGGTTAAAGCTTTTAGGTAAATACCCATCTTTTCTTGATCTTGTTTAGTTTTAGGTTCAATTTTTAACCAAATTACAGGTTCATTGAATTTTATTGATTCGAACATAATAGGTGTTTTGGGATCGCAAATAGTATCACCGGTTTTTAAATTTTTAACTCCAACTATAGCTCCTATGTCTCCAGCAAATAATTCTTCTATTTCCTCTCGTTGATTAGCATGCATTACAACCAATCTTCCAACCCTAAATGATTCATTTGTCCTAGTATTTAAAATTACATCACCTCTTTTTAGAACTCCAGAATAAACCCTAACATATGTTAGGGTTCCTACAAATTGATCAATTGCCAATTTAAAAATAAGAGCAGAAAATGGTTCATTGTCTGATGGTTTTAGAATTATTTCGCTATTAGTTTTAGGATCAAATCCTCTAACCTCTTCTAAATCTAGGGGTGAAGGTAAAAAATCAACTACGCCATCTAAAACCAATTGAACTCCTTTATTTTTTAAAGAAGAGCCACAATAAACAGGTATAAATTGATACTTTATACAAGATTGCCTGATAGCTGAGCGTATATCAGATTCAGTAAAATTATCTTCTAGGTATTTATTCATAAATTCTTCATCCACTTCAGACAATTTTTCTAACATTAATTTTCTATATTTTTCTGCTTCACTAATTAAATTATCTGGAATGGGCTTTCTAATAACAATTTCTCCTTTTTCCCCTTGAAAATCAACAATTTCCATTCTGATTAAATCAATTAAACTACTAAAGTTTTCTTCTATGCCAACCGGAATAACTACTGGAATTGCATTTTTAGTTAACCTCTCATTGATAGACTTCAAAGAATCTTCAAAACTAGCACCCATTCTGTCAAGTTTATTAATAAAACATATTCGAGGAACATTGTATTTATCTGCTTGATGCCAAACAGTTTCTGATTGAGCTTCAACTCCTTGAACACCATCGAAAACTACAACTGCACCATCAAGAACCCTAAGAGATCTCTCAACTTCAGCTGTAAAATCTACATGTCCTGGTGTATCTATAATATTAATCTTATATTCTTTTTGAATATTTTCTTCCTTAGTTTTAGACTTTTCCAAATAGCTTGGCGACCAAAAACAGGTTACCGAAGCTGCAGTAATTGTAATACCTCTTTCTCTTTCTTGGGGCATCCAGTCTGTTATAGTTGTTCCTTCATGAACTTCTCCAATCTTATGAGAAACTCCAGTATAATATAAAACTCTCTCAGTTGTCGTAGTTTTACCTGCATCAATATGAGCGATAATTCCAATATTTCTCGTTTTTTCAAGAGGATATAATCTTCCCATTTTTATTATTTAGTTTATTTTTTTCTTAGATTTACGACCCCACCAGGCAAAATGAGCAAAAGCTTTATTGTTTTCAGCTTGTTTTTGAATCTCTATTTTTCTTTTAATGGCATCGCCTTCATTATTATATGCAGCAATAATTTCTTCACCTAATCTAACATACATAGGTTTGCCCTTTTTATTTCTAGCTGATTCAACAATCCACTTAACAGCTTTATAAAAACGCCTATCTGGATTAACAACCCTAGGAACCAAATAGCTAGCACCTGCTATTTTTCTTGGCCAAACTTCTACTACAGGCATAACATTTTTTAATGCCTGTTGAAAAACCTTAAAGCCATCTGAACCTGTTTTTTCTTGAATATAATTTATGGATGAATAGAAAATCTTCTGAGCTTTTATTTTTTTACCATCTTTCATTATATTATTTACAAATCTAGTTGCAGCAATGCTATTATATATAGGATCAGCTTGCCACTTTTTTTTAATAGTTATTCTTCGTCGAGGCATTATTTTTCTTTTTTAGTGCCATATAATGAGCGTCCCTGTTTTCTTCCTTCTACTCCCTGAGTATCATAAACACCCCTAACAATATGATAACGAACACCTGGTAAATCTTTTACCCTACCTCCTCTAACTAAAACAATTGAGTGCTCTTGTAAATTATGACCAATTCCGGGAATATAAGCAGTTACTTCTTTGCCATTACTTAATCTAACTTTAGCAACTTTTCTTAAGGCAGAATTTGGTTTTTTAGGGGTCATTGTGTAAACTCGAACACAAACTCCTCTTTTAAATGAAGAAGGTCTATATTTTTCTTTTTTTTTCAAAGAATTAAATATATACAAAAATGCAGTAGCTCTCTTTTTAAAAACTCTTTTTTGTCTTCCTTTTCTGATTAATTGATTAATTGTCGGCATATTTTAAAAAAATTTTTTTATATAACAATAAAAAATTGTCAAATTTTAAAGACATTTTTTTATTTTTAAAATTGAAAGTCTTTAATTTTTATAAACTTTCTTAAGTTCTTTAATTTATTTATTATAAATAAAGAAAAATAAAAAATCAAGAATTCTATATTTTAAATATTTTTTAATAAATATTTAAAGGCACTTAAACTAGTTGAGATTATTAAATAATTTTTATATATTGTCCATATTATCTTGTAATCATTATCAAAGTAAAAAATTTTATAATCTACATTTTCAATTTTTTCGGTTAAAGAAAAATTCCTGATTAAATTTCCTTGGGGTAAAAATGAAAATATTGTTTTAATTAAATCTTTAGCTAATGTTTCTTTGTCCCATAATCTCATAAAGGTAACTATCTGAAAATCATTAGTTATTTTGAATAATAATAAGGGAAATTTTCTAGTATGAGTATAATAAATTAAAATATAACAATCATTATCACTTAAACTACTTTTAAAGCTATCAATAAATTTTTCTTCAATAAAAGAAGGTTTTAAAAAGTAATTTTTAATAAAAAAACAGCTTAGTGGTTCATTATTGAATAAAAAATTAATTTTATAAATCTCACCAGCTCTTTTTTGATAATTAAATAATTGTTTAAAAGATTGAGTTAAGCTTTCGTCATTAAGTTCCTTAAGATTTACTTCTAATTCAAGAAAATTTAAATAGATAAAGCCATGGTCCTTATTTTGATTAGTTATTTCTTTTATGCCTACATCTAAAATTTGATTTTTATTAGGAGAAGCAACTTCGTTAGTTGAAGTATCCTGAGTAGAATTTATTTCGGACGAGGTAACTTGACCAACAACAGAGGATGTATTTTTATTATCATTTTTAAAAAATACGGTAATTAAATTAAGTTCATTTGAGTTTGTTGTTTTATTTTCTAATAATGTATTGGTATTAGATATTGTATTAGTTGATATCGTGGATGTAACTAATTGTTGATTTGATAAATTATTTTGTGATTGAGTATTAGTATTAGAAATAGTCAAGTTGGCAGAGGCAGTATTAAAATCTAAGGTTGATGTCTCAATATAAGAAACCTTAAGATCTTTGGTAAAAATCTCATAAATATCTTTTCTATCATCTTTATCAGCATTTAATCTATCTGATTTATTATTTTTATAAATTAAAAAATAATAAACCGATGATAGGCCACCTATAATGAAAATTAAGCCCAAAATAATAATAAAATAAAACTTAGGATTCTTTATTAATTTACCTTTGGTTTTTTTTATATTTTCCTTTTCTATATTTTCCAATAGAATATTAGGGCTTTTTTCTTTATCTTGTTTTGAATCTTTTTTCAAGCCAGAGCTTATGATTTTAAATTTTAAATTTTCATTATCTTCCATTTATATAAATTTTTAAAAGATATTTTTTTTATTCATTTACTAAACTAACATATAATCTACCATCTTCATTAATTTTTTTAATCCTTACCTTAACTATTTTGTCAATCGTATAATTATTAACTTCATTTTTAGGAATATCAGAAATATGAAGTAGGGCGGTTTTATTTAAACCTAAATCAATTATAAAACCAAAATCTAATATTTTAACAATCTTACCCTCAAAAACATCATTGATTTTAGTATTATTAGTTGATAATTTTATTAGATTAATTGTTTTTTCAAGAGAATTTTGATCAATTGCTGTTATATAGACAGTTCCATCTTGTTTAATTTCAATTTTACTATTAGTTAAAGATATTATTTCATTTATATTCCTTCCACCCGGTCCAATTAATAAACCAATATTATCAGGATTAACCTGATAAATCATAGCCCTAGGAACATTATCTTTCAATTCTTTTCTTGGCTCTTTAATTACTTCATTAAATTTTTCCAAGATGAATAATCTAGCTAATTTTGCTCTTTCCAAACTTTGTTTAATAATTTCTATATTTAAACCTTCAATCTTAACATCTAGCTGAATAGCTGTAATTCCCTTTGAAGTGCCAGCAACCTTAAAATCCATTCCTCCCCAAAAATCTTCAACCCCTTGAATATCAGTTAATAACTCATAATTTTGATCATTTTGATAAACAATTCCTATACTAATACCTGCACACTTATTTTTTAGGGGCACTCCAGCATCTAATAAAGCTAAAGTTGAAGAACAAATACTACCCATTGAGGTTGAACCATTAGAGGAAAGTATATCAGAAACTACTCTTATAGTATAAGGAAAATCTATTTCACTAGGTATTAAATTTTTAAGAGCCTTCTCAACCAAATTACCATGACCTATTTCTCTTCGCGATGGTGACCTAAGTGGTCCTATTTCACCAGTTGAATAAGGAGGAAAATTATAATGGTGTAAAAATCTTTTGGTACCTTCGAATTCTATTTCTCTAATTAATAAATCATCAGATGGAGAACCTAGGGTAACTGTTGATAAAACATGAGTTAGGCCTCTTTTAAAAATTGCTGAACCATGAGCCTTGGGTAAAATATTAATATCAAAATCTATTTTTCTAATTTCATCACTTTTTCTACCATCTGGTCTAATTTTTAACTTTAAGATATTATTTTGAAAAATTAAATTAATTTTCTCTAAAACTCCTTTATAGACATAATCGAAGTTTTCAATGTTATCCCTTTCAGTTTCTAATATTTTAAAGATTTCATCAATATTTGGCTTTTCTTTGTTGTTAAATATAAAATCTTCCAAATTAATATTAAATTTTTCTATAAACTTTTCTCCATAAGACAAGTAAGATTCTAAAAATTCTTCCTCTAAAGTAGGTTGGTATTTATTTTTAAATAAGCTAGATATCCTTTTATAAAGTTGATTTATCTTATCAATTGCTAAACTTAATGATTTAATAACATCGTCTTCTAAAATTTCTAAGCCTTCAAATTCTATCATATTAATTTTATTTTCGATACCAGAGACGAAAATATTAAAATCACTAAATTTTTTTTCACTTTCCCTGGGATAAAAAATAAATCTATCTTCAAGCTTACAAATCTTTACCGGAATAACTGGTCCTAACCATTTATAACCTAAAAGATGAAAACCAATCGAAGAGCCTAAAAAGGCTAAAATATCAGGATCAAATTCAGGATCAAGAGATAAAACAGTATTAACAATTTGAATTTCATAGGGAAACTTTTTGATTGCCGATCTAAGACCTCTGTCAATTAATCTTGAATTTAAAATAGCTGTTTCTGAAGGCTTACCTTCTCGCCTAAAAAATCGACTCCCATAAATCTTACCCGCAGCATAATATTTTTCATCATAATCAACTGTTAAGGGAACAAAATCTATATTTTGTTTTTTTTCTCCAATAACAATCGTAGTTAAAACTAAGCTATCAAGACATTTTGTTAATAATGAAATATTAGCTCTTTGAGCCCAGTCATTAATTTCTAATTCAATATCAATTTTCCTAGATTCATCAAGGGTTATTAAAAATTTTTCCATGTTAAATTGATAAAAATTAAGAAATTAAAATATATTTCTTAAATTCTTCTAAATTGTAAAAATAATCAGCTAATTCTTTTAATTTTATTGATGTATTTTTAGAAAAACCAGCAATCTCAATAATATTACCCTGATTTTTAAGATATTCCACTAAGGGAACAAAATCTCCATCTCCAGTAACTAAAATAATTGTATCTGCAAATCTAGATATTCTAATGGCATCAACGGTAATACCTACATCCCAGTCAGCCTTTTTTTCGCCATCTGGCAGATGTATCATTTCTTTAATCCTTAATTCAATTCCTTTTTGAATTAATGTCTCAAAAAAAGAAATTTCTTTAGGGCTAAGATTAGATTTAACAACATAAGCTATAGCTCGAATTAAACTCCTTTCTCCTGTTAATAATTTCACAAGGTTGGCGAAATCTATTTTTTTATTATAGAAATTTCTTGCTGAATGATATATGTTTTGAGTGTCAATAAATATAGCCACCCGTTGATTTTGATAATGAAGAGGGTTCATATTTTCAATCTTTTTTTTATTAACCTATAGCTTTCTACAGATTTTTTCTCTAAATACTTCAAAAGCCTTCTTCTTTTAACAACTTTAAATATTAAACCCTTTTTAGAGCTTACATCTTTGGGATTTTTTTTAAGATGTTCTGTTAAATTTAAAATTTCCTCTGTTAATAAAGCAATTTGAGCCTCTGGAGAACCAACATCTTTTTCATGCCGAGCATAATTCTTTAAAATATTTTGTTTATCTAAAGTTTTTTTTGCCATATTTAAAAAAAATAATTTTAAAATAATAATAATGAAAAAACAAGAAGCTAAAAATGATTATAATTCGTGGATTTTGAAATTTTTGAATTATTTAGATATTGTTAAGGGAAGGTCTAGGGGAACAGTTAAAGAATATGAAAGAAAATTACGAAAATTTTTCAACTGGAGTAATTTTCTAAATCCCGAAAAAATAACTAAAGAAACTATTTGGCAATTTAGGGTCTATTTAAACGATCTTGGGCTTAATAAAAAAACTCAAAGCTATTATTTAATTACTTTAAGAAATTTCTTTAAATTTTTAAAAAATGAAGGTTTAAATATTATAGATTCTTCATTAATAGAATTACCAAAAATAAAAAGAAGTGAGATAGAAATTTTAACCGATAATGAACTTAAAAAATTTTTGAATAGTGTTGATTTAAAAAATAACGACCTCAAATCATTAAGAGATAGATCAATATTAGAATGCTTATTTAGTACTGGCTTAAGGGTTTCTGAATTATGTAATTTAAATAGAGATATTGATTTAGAAAAAAGAGAAATTATAGTTAAAGGAAAAGGAGAAAATATTAGAACGGTTTTTTTATCTAAAATATCAGTTATTTTTTTAAAAAAATATCTTGATAAACGTACTGATAATTTTAAGCCATTATTTATTTCTGTAGCTAAAAATAGCTTTGGCCAAAGATTAACATCTCGATCTATTCAAAAAATAATTAAATACTATGCTCACAAATCAGGGCTAACTAAAAATATTCATCCTCATTCTCTTCGTCATCAACTAGCAACCACTTTAATATCTAAGGGAGTTGATATTAGATTGGTTCAAGAATTATTAGGACATAAAAACATTTCAACCACTCAAATATATACCCATATTACCAAACCTAAGCTTAAGGAAGTTTTTCAAAAATATATTGATGATAATAAAGATAAAATTTAAATAATATCTTAACTTTATAACTTTATATACATTTTCAGATCTTGATTTTTACTATTATTTTTTTATAATTTTATTATCCCATAAATTGAATTAATAATAAAAAAAATAAAATTTATAATAAAAATTTAAATAAGGTCTAAGAAAAGAGGCATTTTATTTATAATAAGACCTCTTGAGACCACAAATGAAAAACAGAGAAAAAAAACAAAAAATTATTGACAACCTAAAAGATTTATTTATTAAGAAGCAAAATATTTTCTTTGTTAGCCTTAAAAATATAAAAGTTAATAATTTATTTGAAATAAAAAGGAAAATAAAATCTATTAAGGCTAATTTTTTAGTGACTAAAAAAAATTTGATTAAAATTGCTAATAAAAATTTAGAGAACTTATTGGATGATGAAATATTTAAAACCCCTTTAGCTATTATTTTTTTTGATAAAAATAACGACTTGGAAGTTATTAATACTCTTTTAAAGTTTAATAAGGATTTTAATCTCGAAATTATAGGAAGTTATCTAAATAATAACTTTTATACTAAAGAAGATATTTTACCATTAAGTAAATTTAATACTCGAGAAATGATTTACTCTTATTTATTATCTAATTTAAAAAATAACCTTAATAAACTAGCATTTAATCTTAAATATCCTTTAATTAAATTAAAAACGGTCGTAAGTAATATAAAGAAATAAAATGTCAGAAAAAATTAATGAAATTATTGAAAAAATTGAAAATTTAACGGTGGTTGAATTAAACGAATTAATTAAACAAATAGAAGAAAAATTCGGAATATCATCACTACCGATGTTTTCAGCCAATGTTGCTACCTCAATAGCTGAAAATAATCAAGAAAGTCAAAGTCAACCATCGAAGGTAAATGTTGTTTTGGTCGATTCGGGGGCTAACAAAATTCAAGTTATTAAAGCATTGAAAGAAATAAATCCACAATTAGGATTAAAAGAGGCTAAAGAAATTGCTGATAATCCACCCAGAATAATAAAGGAAAATATTGATCTAGCAGAAGCTAATAAAATAAAGGAAAAAATTGAATCTGTCGGAGGAAAGATTGAAATTAAATAAAATTTATATTAAAATTTTATAACTACTTAACAAAGAAATAAAATCAAGAAATAAGAGTCGAAATTAATAAATTAAATTATTATATTAAAAGATGGAAAAGAACAAAAATTTAATAACTATTATAGTAGTTTTGGTCGTTTTAATTGTTTTAGGCTTCTTAGCTTGGTGGTATGTTCAGCAAAGAGGAATGGCTTTACCTACCGATCAACCAATTGCACCAAATGAAAATGGTGATGTTCCCCTTCCTCCTCTGCCACCAACAGAACAGGTACCAACTTCACCCTCAACATCATCAGAGGGATCAAATCAGCAGGGACAACCAATTAACAATGATTTACCAACAACTGCTCCTTCAGCTGAATAAATAATTGAATATATATTTTTAAGGTATATTTTAAAAATAAAAAAACCAGGCTAAATTAATAGCCTGGTTTTTTTATTATGGAACTTACTTGAAAAAGTTAGAACTTTCTATCAACAAAATCCTGACGCTGACTGAACTGCCCCGCCCCGCTTTGCGGGGCGGGGCAGAAATCCGCTTCGCGGATTCCCACCCATGGCTCCGAAAGTCCGCCTTTAGCGGACAAGCCCGCAAAATTTTTTAATTTTATTTAAGGGCGGGCGACAAATTTTTTCCTTTAAAAATGAATTAAATTTTTGCGGGCTTAATTTTCGGAGCCTGCCCACCCTTCACGCCCGCTTCGCGGGCGAAAATTATTTTATATCAATTTTTTATCGACTTCATCTTTTTGGTACTTAACAAATTCACTTCGGTCTATATTTCTACACATAAAGCTGAAAAGTAAAGTTAAATATTTTTCTATTCGTTCAATCAAAAGCTCTGGTTGTGGAGAATCAATACCAATATCTTCAATTAGGTTTAGCGCCTCTGAAATTAAATCATCCGGTATAGAAACAATATTATCGAAAAGAAGCTGAACATAGTGTCTTGGGTTTAATTCTTCGGTCAAGATAATACTACGGGCTACCATTTTTGCCTTGAAATCTATGATACGTTTTTCATCACTAGAATTAAAACCCCACTTGTAAGAATGCAAAGCAAAATCTTTCCCGCCTATACTAAAATTCATTCCCTGCTGTTGCGGTTGACTGAAGTGTTCAATAAATTTGTTTCGGTAAAATCTTAGAACTGCATTTAACCACTTTAAATTTTCGCCTAATTCGTTTCGGAAATCAGTAGCTAATGAAGATAGTTTTTTACTTTCAAATAACCAACGATAAAAATTAGAAAAATCGTCAAAAACTTTTTCACCTGTTCTATCAGGTAGAAATAATTTAATAAGGGGGAGTGTTCGTCTAATAATTATAATACCAAAAATAAAAAGTGATTCTACGTCTACACGAATGGCTGCGCTTGCATATGCCTCATCTGGGTGAGCTTTTCTAACTTTAGCATCAGGATGTGCTTTAATCCAAGCGAATTCTTCAAGATGAATCTTACGAAGTAATTCACGAATGTTATAGTATCGCGTTAAAATAAGCTCAAACGAATTTAAACTGGATAAAATAAGAGACATATGCTTATTAACTAGATTGTCGGGAAATTTGATATTTGAAAGTTCTTTCTCTAATTCTCTAAATGCTAAATTCGCCATTGATAATCTTTTTATTTCCATAAAACTGATATTTTCATTAACCTATTTTTTCAAGTAATTTTTTATTATATTGGACCATTTCTCCGAGATGCTGTGTATCTATAATAATTTCGTCAGTAATATCTATAGATTTCTTATCTACCGGATTTATCAAAAATATCCGATCACCTTTAACTACAAGCTGTATAAATAAATCATGTGGTATTTTAGAATGAGCTTTGTCAGAAATGTATATTAAATTCTTATAATTATCAATAAGTTCCAATTGTCTCCGGGTCGTAGCATAAGATAAGGGACATATATGATGAAGTTGGTATCCTTCAGCTTTTCTAACGTTGTGCCAATCAAAATATTTTTCTCTCTGTCGTTGGCTTCTGGTAGCAATAAATTCTAACGCCTCTTGTGAAATGCTTAACATAAGAACAGTTTTTCTGAATGTTTTAAAGTAGACAGTTTGATTTAGTAAATTAAAAATCTGTAATGACTCGTTATACCAATTTCCAAAATCCCTTTTATATTTTTTGTTAATGGCCTTTTTATTAATTTCTTTGAATATTTTAAGAATTTCCTGATTTACTTTTATCTTCTGAATTTTTTTAAGTCGTCTATAACTATTAATTAAATTAATTTTTTCTTGAGTAGATAATTTTTCATCCGACACTATAAACATGTATTCGTAAACATTAATGGATTCAAAAATTTTGTACAAAAGATAAAATAATTCATCTAAAATTGGTTCTAATAGTTTTTCGGTTGCCTCTATATACATTTTGTATTGTTTTCTTGGCTTTTCCTCGTTTATAAAATCTACTGCAAATTTAGTTAAAGCGACACTATCTATAGTTTCTCTTTTGTCAGGCGATACTAATTCCCCTTTTGGATTATATCGATTCAGAAAACCCATTGTATCCAAATCTGGAAATATGTTCTTTTTTAATGAATTAACTGTTCCTTGTTCAATTACATTTTCTAAAACATCAACAATTTTATAATAAGTTTCACAACCTTTTTGCTTTTTACCTTTCCAGTCGCCAATATGAATTTTGAAAATAGAGGTTCCGGCAATATTATTAATTGTCTTTAAAATTTCTAATACCTTATCGAAAGGCAATCTATTATGTTGCGATAAGTGTATACCTCTATAGTCTTCACGTTTTATTCTTTCAAAGATATATTTTAAAAATTTATTTTGGTCCATATAAAATTTATTTAGATAATTTATTCATCTCCAATAGACGCTTTTGGGCAATCTCTACATATTTTCTGTTATTATCGCATCCAATAAAATTTCTATTAAGTTTTTTTGCCGCGATTGCAGTTGTTCCTATGCCGATAAAGCAATCTAATACAAGATCGCCGGGATTGCTACTTGCTTTTATAATTCTTTCAATCATATCTAGTGGCTTTGGCGTTAAGTGGGGCAATTTAGGTGTCTTTCCATTAATTTTATTTTTATGTCTTTCGCTCGAAAAATGCCATACATCGGTACATAATTTACCCTTAGGATTCGGAAACCACCTTTTCCCCTTCTTAAGAATTCCTTTAATTTTAGCATGCTCTATTCTTTCTGCCGACTCATAAGGAACTCTAATTTCATCTGTATTGAATGTGTAATTATTGCTTTTCGTGAAAAATAATATTGTCTCTTGTCCATTTGTATATTTTCTTTTCGCAGCAGATAACCCATCTCTTTTATCCCAAGTTATCCAGTTCTGGAAAATTAAACTTTTTTTTATCAAGTGTTGTAATATAAAAGCCGAGTTAAAAGGAGTATTAAAAATATACAAACTTCCAGTTTTTTTAAGTTTTGGTACTAAAGAATCTATCCATTTGTAAGTAAAGTTAAGAAAATCATCATGGGATTTAAAGGTATCCCATTTTGCTTTTTTTAAATTGTAAGGCGGATCAATTACAGCGAGATCTATTACCTCATTGTCAATCTTGCTTAAAAAATCAAAACAATCCATTAAATAAATTTTATTTATCTTAAGCATATTTACTAAAATAATTGTTTTTGTTTAATCTCAGCTAATCTTAATTTTTCTTCAATAATATCTTTATAAGTTTCCATTATTTCGTAACCGACATAGTTTCGGCCTAATTCTTTAGCCACCTTTAAAGTAGTCCCAGAGCCCGCAAATGGGTCTAAAACTATATCCCCAATAAAAGTAAATAATTTTACACATCTCCTTACAATCTCTTCTGGCATAATAGCGGAATGTTTTCCGAATGCTATATCATCTTTACCGGGAATAGGTATATTCCAAATCTGCTTGGTGTATTCTGTCCATTCTTTTTCGGTAAGTTTACTTTTTTCTCGTATTTCTTCTGGCACATTGTTATCTGGTTTTCCATCTTTCACATATACGGTAATAAATTCACTTGTATTTTGGGCATAAAAATTTCTGGGATATGGATAACTGCCAAACATTAAATCCTTTGATGGATTAGTTCTATTCCAAATATAGATGTCATATAAAAATAATTTTGTATTGTTCAAAATGGAATGTTCTATATCAGCGTTAATATCAAAAATATGTCTATTGTAATGAGTATTAAAATCTTTTTTAAGCATTGGCATTAAAGGAACATTAATCACTAACTTTCCATTTGGTTTTAAAACCCTTTCGCATTCTTTCCAAACTTTTAACATTTCTTTAATGTATTGTTTATAATCCTCAATATCTCCAATTTGTCCTTCTTTTTTCTCAGTGATTTTATTTACTTGATAACCATCTTTTGAGTAATCTTTTATATTAAAATATGGCGGTGAGGTCACTATTAAATGAATAGAATTATCCGGAATTTCAGACATATTCCTTGCATCTTTATAAAATACTTTATTTATAAAATCTTTGGTCATACTTTTATTAACTGGTCTAAAGAAATATCCAAAGCCTTTGCAATTTTAGCAACGACAAAAACTGAAGGTTTTTTAATAACGCCAACCTCTATCTTTGTTAATGTTGTATAGGGGACATCAGCTTTTCGAGCTAATTCGTCCTGCGAAAGATTCTTTTTTAATCTTAATTCTTTTATTTTTTTGCCTAATAAATTATTGACTTGTTTATTTACCATATTGTGATATCATTAAATTGTTGACACTGCTTACTTTCAAGATTATAATAACATAAAATTAAAAATCAAACAACAATTTTTCGCCCGCGAAGCGGGCGTGAAGGGTGGGCAGGCTCCGAAAATTAAGCCCGCAAAAATTTAATTCATTTTTAAAGGAAAAAATTTGTCGCCCGCCCTTAAATAAAATTAAAAAATTTTGCGGGCTTGTCCGCTAAAGGCGGACTTTCGGAGCCATGGGTGGGAATCCGCGAAGCGGATTTCTGCCCCGCCCCGCAAAGCGGGGCGGGGCAGTTCAGTCAGCGTCAGGATTTTGTTGATAGAAAGTTCTAACTTTTTCAAGTAAGTTCCACCATAGACGATTTGTTTCGCCCTCGCCCCTCGCTTCGCTCGGGGCTCGGGCTTCGGCGGGCAGAAAATATTTTCGCCGAAGGCGAAAATTCAAAGCGAAATTTTTTAAAAATTGTCGGTGTAAAAATATGATTAAATATTTCATCTATTGTCGAAAATCAACCGAGGAAGAAGAAAGACAAATTCTGTCTATTGAGGCACAACTTCAAGAGCTTCGGGATTTTGCAAAACAAAATAATCTTTTTGTTGTCCGCGAATTTACCGAAAAACAATCGGCCAAAGAACCGGGCCGTCCGATTTTTAATGAAATGCTTTCACGAATTGAAAAAGGAGAAACTAATGGAATTTTAGCGTGGAATCCCGACCGCCTCGCCAGAAATTCCATTGATGGCGGACGAATTATTTATCTCGTTGATACCGGAAAAATTACCTCGCTAAAATTCCCGACTTTCTGGTTTGAGCCAACGCCACAAGGAAAATTTATGCTTTCGGTGGCTTTTGGCCAAGCCAAATATTACACCGACAATTTGAGAGAAAACATTTTGCGAGGAATAAGACAAAAACTTCGTAGAGGAGAATTGCCGGCAAAAGCGCCACTTGGCTATTTCAATGAGCCAAGATTAAGAACAATTGAACCAGACCCAAAAACTTTTAAGAAAGTAAAACAATGTTTGGAATCTTTTGCCACTGGCGAATATACTTTAACAAAAATTCAGAGCAAAATGTTTTCTCTTGGCTTGGTTGGCAAAGACGGAAAACCTTTGCATCTTTCAACAATTCAAGGAATTTTAACCAACCCCTTTTATTATGGAATGTTTTTGTATCGTGGCGAACTATATCAAGGAAGCCATAAGCCAATGATTACAAAGAAACTTTTTGACAAAATACAGGAAGCACTAAAACAAAATAGTAAGCCCCGCAAAAAGCGAAAAGAAAAACAATTTTTGTTTTTAGGTTTTGCCCGCTGTGGTGAATGTGGTTATATGATTACTGCTGAAAAACACATTAAGAAAAGCGGTTTAGAATTTGTTTATTATCGCTGTACTAAAAAGAGCAAAACAATAAAGTGTTCACAAAATCGCTTTTTGCGGGAAGAAAAATTAGCCGAGCAAATAAAAGATTATGTTCAAAAAGTTTCTTTACCCGATGAGTGGCGAGAGAAATATCTTGCTAAAGTTAACGAGTGGGAAAAAGAAAATCTTCACTCATCAGAACTTTTCGCTCAAAATCTTAAAACTGAATTAGAGAAAGTAAAGTCAAAAATAAATCGCCTGATGGACGCGTATCTTGAAGGCGATTTGGAATTGCCAGAATTTCAGTTAAAGAAAAACGAATTGATGACAAAAAAGAAAGATATTGAGGAAAAATTATCTGATTTTGAGCGAAAAGGCAATCATTGGCTCGAACTCACCAGAAATTGGATAATTGAAGCCAACCAAGCCAAAAATTTCGTTTTGGAAGGTAATTTTTCAGAGATGAGAAATTTTCTACAAAAAATCGGTTCGAACCGAACAATTCGCGACAAAAAACTTACAATAGAATTTAAAAAACCTTGGGATTACCTTTATTTTCTGCCCGCCGAAGCCCGAGCCCCGAGCGAAGCGAGGGGCGAGGGCGAAACAAATCGTCTATGGTGGCCCCAAGGGGAATCGAACCCCTATTTCCACCTTGAAAGAGTGGTGTCCTAGCCGTTAGACGATGGGGCCTTTTTTATAACTAAAATAAATTTTTAGTGAGGCACGGGTGGGATTTGAACCCACGTATAACGGTTTTGCAGACCGTTTCCTAACCTCTCGGACACCGTGCCGTAATTTATATAATTATATTTTAAAAATTTATTTATTTTTAATTTATTACTCTAAAAATTTTATCAATTTCTTCCATAGATTTCAAACTTTGATCATATCTAAAAAAAATTTTTTTAGGAATATATCTTAAAATTCTCATTTTTTTTATTATTTTTTTTATTTTAGGAATTTCTTTTTTAAGAATTTCAATTACTTCAAAAATTTTTACGTCAGGAAATACACTTAGATAAATAATCATATTCCCCTTTTTTGACGGCAAGTTAACATCTAAAATAGTTATAATAATTTTATGATCATCAATAATTTCCCTTAGAACCAAAGACAATTTTTTAATAAATTCAGATTTTTTTCTCTCTTGTAGCATTATTTAATTTTTCTAAATAATTAGTTTATCTCCTAAATTAATAGATGTTGTCGTTTGAATAATTAAACCACAAAGTTCATCCTTTTTAACTTCATTAGTTTTTATTTTGTTTTTTTCAAGACTTATAATTTTACCCTTACCAATTACTATACCATCTCTAATAATTAAAACACGATCATTTAATCTAAGCTCTCCATAAATAACTTTACCGCCAATTGTTTTTTTATTGAGTAATTGATTGAAAACCCCTAAAACCTCTAATTCTCCTCTAGATTTTTGTTCTTTTTGTTTAATATCAATTAAATCTTTAATTTTATCTTTAATCTCATAAATAACATTTGCTTGGATTAAAATTAAATTTAAATTTTTAATTTCTTCATAAATATTTTGGGCAAGCTTTATATTAAAGGCAATTAAAATACTTTCTGTTTGTTTAGCCAATTTCAAATCTTCGCTGGTAATATTTCCAACATCTCCTTTAATTATTTTAATTTCTATTTTATTTTCTTTGGCTAAATTGTCTAAAATATTTAAAATCGCATCCAAAGAACCATAAAGGTCTGTTTTAATTATTAAATTTATTCTGGTATCTGTTTCTGAATCTGACGAAAAGTATATTTGTTTTTTAAAACTAATTTCTTTTTCAATTAATTCTTTTTTTATCTTATCTATTTCGCTCCTATTGATAATTTTAAATATTTCTCCGGGCTGAGGTAAATTTTCAAAACCATTAATAAAAACAGGCATCGAAGGTTTAGCTACGTTTATTCTTCTAAAGAAAACATCTTCTAAAAATTTAATTTTCCCAGATATAGTAGCTGTCGTAATATAATCCCCCGATTTAACAATTCCATCAGTTATTATTCCTAAGGATAAAATTCCTTTCTTAGAATCTTTGGTAACCTCTAAAATGTAACCTTCTCCCATTTTATTGTCATCATAATTTAAATTCAAGATATCTCCTAATAATAAAATCAAATCCAAAAGTTCATCTATTCCCAAATTTTTAATAGCTGAAATATTAACACAAGGCACTTGTCCTCCCCATTCTTCAACGATAATCCCTAGTTCAGAAAGTTGTTTTTTTATTTTATCTGGGTTGGCATTTGGTTTATCTATTTTATTTATAGCTACTATAAAGGGTAAATTAAATTTTTTAATATAATCTATACATTCTATAGTCTGTGGTTTAATTCCTTCATCAGCAGCGATTATTAAAATAGCTATATCAGCTATTTTTGCTCCTTTTTCCCTTAAACTAAAAAAATCAGAATGCCCTGGAGTATCAATAAATGTTATTCTTCCATTTTTATACATTATTTCATAAGCAGATACCCTTTGAGTTATTCCGCCTGATTCTTGTTGGGTTATCTTAGTATTCTGAATTGTATCTAATAATGTAGTTTTCCCATGGTCAATATGACCCAGAATAACTACAATAGGTGGTCTTTTTGTCATAGTTTAAAAATGGGCAGGGAGGGATTCGAACCCTCACGCCTTGTCAGCACTGGGTTCTAAACCCAGCGCGTCTACCAATTCCGCCACCTGCCCTTAATTAATTTTTAAAAAATCTATTTATTAAATTTGAGCTAAAATTAAAATCAATTTTAAATTATAATTGAAATTATAATACTTGTCTATATTAAAAACTTATTCTGATTTTGATTTTTTAGATTTAGATTTTAAAAATTTATTATAAGATTCTAAGACAATTTCCTTTTCATCCCAAGGAATAATCTCGTTATCCTTAATAATAGATTTTTCATTCCCCTTACCTATTAAAACCAAAATGTCTCCTCTTTGGGCCTGTTGAATTAAAAACTCAATAGCTTCTTTACGATCGCTGATAATATGATAAGGTTTATAGAATTCATATTCAGATAAATAATTTTTAATTCCATGTTCTATTTCTTTTATTATTTTTAGAGGATCTTCATTGTAGGGATCTTCATCGGTAATAATTATTTCTGAGCAATATTTTGCTGCTATTTTACCTATTTCAGGTCTTTTCCATTTATCTCTAATTCCACCAGCCGAACTAATTAAACAAAGCATTCTTTTAGGTTTAAAAATTTCTAAAATATTTTTATATAATTCCTGAATCGAATCGGGGGTATGGGCATAATCAATTGCTACCTTAAAGCTTTTAAAATTAATTATTTCATATCTTCCAGGTAAATTATCTATATCTTTGAGTATATCCTTAACTAATTTTAGTGAAATATCCAAACTTTTAAAAACACAAAAGGTGGCCAAAATATTATAAAGATTTTGTTTGCCTAATAATTTAGTAAAATATTGAAAAGATTTTTTACTCTCTTCGTCTTCATTTAGATTAAAATAAGTTCCTGAAGAAGATAATTTAAATTTAGTAATTTGAAGATGATCGTAATTAGTTAAATTTTTTTCAAAACCAAAAGTAATTTTCCTTTCTGCCGGGAATGAAAGATAATAATCTGCTTCATAATCATCGAAATTAGCAATTATTGTTTTTTTTACGACCTTACCTCTGAAAATTTTTCTTTCTCCCCTTAAAAGATTTTGAAATAATTTACCCTTATCTTTCTTATAGTTTTCAAAGCTTCCATGATGTTCAATATGCTCAGGATGAATATTTAAAAAAATAGCAATATCAAAATCAATAAATTTATGTCTATTTTGCATTAAGCCCTCTGAGCTAGCTTCAACAACGGCAACCTCACATCTATTATCAACTGCCTTTTTTAAAAATTCTTGTAAATATAGTCTCCCCGGCATTGTAATCCTTGACTTGTTTTCAATTTCTTCTTCGCCAAGATAAAAAAACTGACTTGAGGATAGAGCTGTTTTTATACCCAATGAATTTAATATCTTATATATTAGATAACATGTTGTTGTTTTTCCTTTTGTTCCCGTAACTCCAATAACAATTATTTTTTTTGAAGGATATTTAAAAATTAATGCCCCTATTAAGGCATATAAATAATGATAAAAATTAATAAATGACTTAGGTATTTTTTTTCTAATTTTATTTTTAAAATTAATCATCTTCAATTAATAAATTCTTAATTTTTAAAATCTCTTTAATTTTATCATTAATTTCATTTTCTTTCTTCAGTTCACTTCTAAGATATTTTTTTATAGATCTAATATATTTTTTAATACTCTTGGGTAATCTTTTTTTGAATTTCTTCTCTAATCTCTTCATAGTTGCCAATGCCTGCTTTAGGCATTAATCCACTTACATTAAAATCGAACTTAATATTAAAGTAATCGCTTGTCCATAATTTACTATTTAAATCAATTAAAATTTCTTTAAATTCTGATTTTTTAATTTGCTTACTTATTTTAAATATTTCTGAATGGTTTAAATTAGTTTCATAATGATTTTTGGATTGTAAAATTAAATTAAATAAGCCTAATAATTCATATTCAGAAGAATTCAATAACCTTTCTTTAAGAGAGGTTAAAATTATAAACTGATTTTTCATTCTTTCAAAGTCCCCTTGAGGATAATATCTTGATCTGACAATAAATTCAATCCAACTACTACTAAATTTCCTTTTTCCTGGCATTAGAGTATATCCAGTGACAGCATCAGTAACGGGATACTTAAGATCAACCTCTAACCCTCCTAAATAATCAATAGTCTTCTTTAGAATATAAAGATCAAAAACAAAATATTTTTTTATATTTAAACCTGTTAATTTAGAGATCTCGGAAAGAAGATAGTCTGTTTTTTTCAATGAATAAAGGGAATTTATTTTTAATAAATCATTATCAATTTTAACTATCAAATCTCGAGGAATATGAATAATATAAACTTTATTGTTTTTAAAAAGCATAGCAAAAATAGAATCGGTATTTTCTCCTCCGATATAACCTGTACCCATTTTGCCTAAAATTAAAACCGGTGGCAAGGATTTTTTTTCAAAACTAAAAAGTAGCTTACTTTCCTCTCTTATGAAGTCTAATTTTTTTGTAATAAAAATAAAATTAAATAGAAAAATTAAAAAAAATATAAGAGCAATAAAAAATAATAAATATTCTAAACTTTTCATTATTAGTTATTTTTAAAATTAGATATTTTAATTCCAAAAGCATCACCAACAATTTCTTCTGATAAAAATTTTAATTTATTATCTAAGCAAAAATTTAAACATTGACTAAGAAGATAACTAGAATTATCCAAAAGAGAATTATTATTTTTAAAATAATTCTTAGCTAAAGAAACTATTTTACTAAAAGATCGGGGATATATTTCTATTTGATTATTTAAATAAGAAAGAACAAGTATTATTAAAACCTCTTTTTCGCTAAGATCTTTTAAGAATATTATTTTAAATCTGTCAATCAATTTGAATCTTATTTTTATACTTTCAAAATTATCAGGAGTAGTGGTTAGAATTATGTTAAGATTAGAATTAATTAAAAATTCTTTTATTTCTAACAAATTGAAATTAAAATTAAATTTATGAATATCAGGAATAAACAATATTGAGTCAGGATAATTAATGGCTTCTAAAAAAACAGGTTTCAAATCGTTAATTGATTCTGTTTTTAATTCAAAAATTTTTTTATTTAAAAATTTTTCAGATACTTCATTTCGTATAATTAAATAAACTAAGTGATAAATTAATGATTTTTTACCTATGTTTTCTGGCCCAACTAAAATTAGACGAATATTATTTTTTTGTTTTAAAATTTCTAATAATTCTTCCTCTCTATTTATTAGCCATCCAAATTTTTCTAGCTTTACTGAAATGTTTAAATTTGTAGTTAGTTTATCTAAAAATTTATACCTTCTTAAATTTAAAAGATCATAATCTAACCAATCTATTTTAGAAATTAAATTAACAAAATTTTTAATAGGTTGACGATTAAAAAGGAGATAAGAAGCATAAATATCTAAATAATTAATTTTAAATTTAGTTAACAATAATTCTAAAAGAGGATGATTTCTTTCTAAAATGGAAATAAGTAGGCTAAAGGCTGTTATTTTGTCATTGTTAAAACATTTAGATATTTTATAACTCTTAATTAGTAGTGGTTCGAGATTTCGCCAGATGATTAAACCTTCTTTATTAAATGAATCTATTCGTTTATAATATTCAAAATCTTTTATGATTTCATTGAGCTCTTTTTTAATTTCATAGGTGTTAGTATTTAATTTAGTAAATAGCTGCGATATTTCTTTTAGCTCTATTAAATTATTAAAAATCAATAAATCTAATTGAGCAATATTTTTTGTTTCTAAAATTGAATTCAAAATAATAAGTTTTAAATCTTCATCTAAATAATCGATTAAAAAATTCGTTTTTTCAAATAATAAATTTTTAAAAGATTTTTTTTTAAATATTAATATATCTAACAAAAAAATAAAAAAAAGCCAAAAGCTTATAACGGTTAAATATTTATTGTTAGATAAAAACAATCCTAAGCTAAAAAATAAAATTAAGTACTTTAATGAAAAATATAAAATTTTATATATCCTAATTTGATAATTTTTAAGATTAATTAGTTTTAAAAAATTATTCATAGTATCAATAAAAAGCTTATAATAAAAGGTAGGCTTAGCCAAAAAATTATTAACGATAAATAAATAATAAAATTAATGGAGATAAATAAAAATTGAAGAAAAATACTTAAAAATTTAATATTTTTAAAACCAAGTTTATAATTTAAAAAATAGGCAAATTTTAAATTATTGTTTTTAAATAGATAAGAAAGAATAATATTAGCCTCAAAAAAATAAAATTTTATAAATTTATAAATTAACTGAATTAAATCAGTAAATAATAAGTAAATCAAAGTCATTTATTTTAAAAAAGTGTTTTTTTGAGATTATTTGCTAAAGATTGATTATTAATAATCTTTATTTTACCATATTCACCATCATAACCTGGTTGAATAAAAATTTCACCCTGAGAAATTTTTTCTAAGGCGTTATAAATATCAGGGTAATTAATCTTCATTTTTTCCTTATCAAAATTTTCTAACAAAATATCAATTTCAGGACCAAAATTTTTAATAACATCTATATAAATATCTAAAATTTTTTTAGCTGTTGGCTGGGATCGATAGATTTCAGCCAAAATTTCTGTTAAGGGAATAACTTTTTTAAAACTAGGACGATTATTATCAAAATAATATGCCGATCTGGAGGCTAATTCTTCTACCCTACTCATTACTCCTATAGTTAATTTTTTTTTACAAACTGGACAAAGATAATTATTTTTTTTTGATTCTTCGGGCGAAAATGAAATATTGCACAATCTATGCCCATCATAATGATATTTACCCTCTTCAGGGAA
The DNA here is from genome assembly GCA_026004495.1 of Candidatus Parcubacteria bacterium. Lineage (GTDB taxonomy): Bacteria > Patescibacteriota > Minisyncoccia > UBA6257 > HR35 > JANXCM01. The sequence continues at coordinate 288,461 of BPJG01000001.1, forward strand.
AAATTCAATTGTCATTAATATTTTATTTTTATCATCAGGATTTTTAAGAGCTTTAAATAAAAAATTGTAATTTAAATCTTCCAAATTAAAAATGGTAGCCTCACGACCAAGTCGATGAGGATATGCAGAATGAGCATCAGAAAAAGAAACTATGGCTAAATCATCAAGTTCTTCAATTCTCCAATTCATCTGAGGATCAGACGATAAACCAGTTTCAACTGCAGCAATATATTTCGTATTATCTCCAAAAGAATCATAAATAGAATCAAAGCCAGACATTGAACCATAAAGCGAAAACCAAGGTGTCCAAATATGAGCAGGAATAAAGATAACACTTTCATTTATATCTAAAGAAATTTTTAACACTTCATTGGCATCTAAACCTAAAATTGGTCGACCATCACTTTTTAAATTAGCAAAGACAGAAATCTTTTTTACAAATTTATCAACCGAATCGAAATCTGGAAAAATTACTAAATAGTGAATTCTTCTAACTTTATCGTATTTTTTGTAAATTGAACTTAATTCACAACCTAAAAGAAAATATATGCTCTGTGGATCGTTTTTTAGTCGAAAAAAGCCATATTTTTCTTCTTTTAATTTTTTTCTCAATTCTAACAACCATAATGGGTGAGTAAAATCTCCGGTAGCAAGTAAGTTTAATCCTTTTATTTTTGCCCAATAATTTAAAATCTCTAAGCTTAAATTTTTAGAACAACCTCGAGAATATTTAGAATGAAGATGAAGATCAGCTATAATTTGCATTTAAAAAAGATGATCGGCAATTTTGCTTGCCGCATATGACTCTGGTTTAATTTTTACCTCCAAGCCATAACCCCTGATAAGATTAATAAGTTCTTTAATTACACTTTTACTTTTTCCGTTAATACCCAAATCTAAATGAACCTCGAAATTAAATTTCAGATTTTTTTTAAGCAAAAGTTTTAATATTTTTTTACTTAATTCTAAACTTAAAATGGCTTCTTGCCAAAGTCTTGAATATAAATCTATTTTTTTATTTGTTGAAATTTTTTTCCAAAAATAACGAGCTCCATATCCAACCCGATGAACAACAATTACTGAAATAAATTCCGTTATCTTTTCTTTGTTTTCAGAATCAGTTCCAATAAATATTTTATATTTATATTCCGGTTTTTCTAAAATAAAAGTTTCTATTATCTTTAATATTTCTTGAGAAGATATATTTTGACCATTTGCGCTTCTAAAACCTTCAAGCATTTTTATTTTTATTTAAGATGATCATACTATAAAGTTCAATTAAAACTAATGAAAGTGGTAAAATTGTTAGAATTCCTAACACCCCTCCTATTTTAGTGCCTACCAAAATAGAGGCTAAAGTTATTAATGGTTTTATCTGAAAAATTTTTTTAGCTATAAAAGGAATAAGTAAATTATTTTCTACTTGTTGAATTAAAACAAAGCTTGCCATAACTAAAAAAACTTTATCAGGTACAATAGAAAATGTTATTAAAATAGCCAACGAGGCTGCAATAATTGGTCCTAAAATTGGAACAATTTCCAATAAACCAGCAATAAGAGAAATTAATCCCGCATAAGGAATTTTTAAAACTGATAAAACTAAATAGGTTAAAAGTCCTATAAAAATCATTAAAAATAATTGACCGGCAAGCCATAAAGAAAATTGTTTTTTTATTTTAATATATGTATTTATATAAAAATTATATTTATCACCAAAAATAAACTTAAATAAATCAGGAAAAAAATTAGGCTGAGTAGCTACATAAAAAGAAATTATAATAATTAGAAAAAAATTAAAAAATCCTCCTAGGATATTTATAAAATAAGAAGAAATGCCAAAAACTGTTTCGGGTGTTGTTTTTAAAAATTTATTAAAAATAAAATTTAAATCCAAGTCTAAACCATAATCACTTAAAAAGTCTTGAATTTTAGGATAAAGATTTTTAAATTCTTTAGTAAACACAGGCAGCAAAAAATAGATTGAAATTATTAATATAAAAATAAAAATTAAATAGATTAAGATTATATTAACAAAGAATGGAATTTTTAAATATTTTCTGATTAAAATTGCCCATTCTTGGATAGCGATACCTAAAGCTGTAGAAAAAAATAAAATAAAAAATATATCTTTTATATACCAAAGAAAAAATAAAAAAGTAGGTATTAACCAAAAATAAATATTTGACAAATTTTGTTGATTCATTTTATTAAATTATATCATACCAAATTAAATTTTTAGATTAGGATGAACTTCTAAATTGGCCGGGAGGATAGATTCATCTTTAAAAAAATAACCACTAAAAGCAATTTTAATTCCATTATCTGTAGCTAATGATTTTACCGGGAAAATTATTTTATTTTTACCAAAATATTTAATAAACATTTTTCTTAAATAATAATTAGCTGCTACTCCACCTGAAATAATTAAAGATTTAGGTTTATATTTTTCATCGGCCATTTTGGTTTTAATAAGTAAAATTTCAAATGCTGTTTTTTGATAAGAAGCAGCTAAATCTGCCTTAGTAACTTCATCTAATTTTTTATATCTTTTAATCTCCTCAACTAATTCCCAAAAGGCTGTCTTTAGGCCTGAAAAACTAAAATTAAAATTTTTAGTTGCCATTAAGGGATAAGGCAAATTAAAAATAGGCCTTCCTTTTTTAGCTAATTTTTCTAATTTAGGACCGCCGGGATACTCCAGGCCCAATATTCTAGCAGATTTATCTAAACTTTCTCCAATAGCATCATCAATAGTTTCACCAATTTTTTTAATTTTATCTAAAGATTCAAAATAAACCAACAAGGTATGTCCTCCAGAAATTAGAAGGCCAATTGCCGGCAGGGATATTGTTTTTATTTTTTGCCAAATATTTAACTTATTTTTATTAATTAAAACAGAATAAAAGTGGGCAATCAAATGATTGATTGGTATAATATTAACATTTAGTTTATTAGCTAAATCAATAACAAATTCCTTTCCGGAAATTAAAGATGGTGGCAATCCAGGACCATTACTAAAAGCAAGAAAATCAATTTTTTCTTCTGAAAAATTAATTTCTCTAATTAATTGTTGATAAAGTATTGGTAAATTTTTTTTATGTTCTCTGGCGGCTAAAATAGGAACAATTCCGCCATAAACTGAATGAATATTATTCTGACTTCTTAATTTGTGATTTAAAATTCTAAATCTAGAATTTTTAAATTCTATTAAGGCTAATCCAGTTTCATCGCAAGTAGTTTCAATTCCTAGTATTATCATAAGAAAATATAAATTAAGTTTTTTAGTAGTTAAAATTATTCGTTACACCTTCGATATCGATTCCTAATAGATGGATCATTGCAATTACAGTAACTACTATCAATTTGACCCTGATAAGGCTCCCAGGCTCCCCAGCTTCCATCAGCACGACGACAACTTCTTTCAATGCCTCCGGTAGTTTGTCTATATAAACAATTACACTCTTCAACGCTAACAGTTGGACACTGAGCAGAGGTTGTGGTGTTTAAGGCTAATACAGTAGCTGTAGCATAATATGTTCCTGAAGCTGTCCAAGTGACGCTTGTGGTTACTGAACCACTAATTGAATTAATTATAGCTGAAGTATTGAATCGTAAGTATTGACCGCCAGAAGTAGCAATTAATAAAGTAAAGGTAGCATTAACTAATTGTTGAGAGCTTGAAGCAGTTAAAATGTAAGTAGTACTACTATTTATTCTTAAACCAGAAGCAGGAATGGCATTACACGAAAGAGAAAGAGTGGGTGGGGTAATATTATTGTTAATTGTTATGGAAGCAAAATTAGAAATAATAGTATTGTCTGTTTGGAATTTTTTTAAATATAATCTATAATCACCACTCAGCGCATTATTATAGATATTTAAATTCCTAACTACGAAAATATTATTTAGTTGATAATCGCTATTTCTAATATTATTAAATAATGGTCTATCAAATCCTGTAGTAGTAGGAGAAATGGTTGCTTCTCCTTCAACTAAATTATTAGGACAATATATTTTCTTATAATAAATTTGATAAGGAATTTTTGCCGAAGGATTACTATTTGTCAAAGTCACAGAAGTAGCTATTGGTATTAAATAATATTGATTATTATTAGGATTTAAAGCAGTACTACTTGAAACTAAATAAAAATTTATTTGACCTAAACTTTGACCCCCTCGTGACGATGATGCCGAAATTAACCAATGTTCATATTCAGTACTAGTTGTTCTAGTTAACATACCATAAATAACACAATTCGAACCCTGAATATTTCCATTTAATGAAACGCAAGATGTACTATTTAATAATCTTGGACTTGAAGAGGGATAAATTCTCTCGAATTTCAAATTAATATTAGTTATTGCTGGTATGGTTAATTTATAAAATGATTTATCTAAGGCAGTTACATATGGAGATATGTTATATAATTTAGCAAATTCATCACCATTAATATTTGTTGTTATTCCAATCGAAGTTGAAGAACCTAGGTTTTGATAATTAGCCCTAGGATACACTTCTAAACTTATTGAATTAATACCATCATTTGGATTAATTATTTGACTTAATACTGTAGATTTATTTTCTTTAAAATAAAAAAAGGTTAAATAAACGAAAACTATTAAAAATATAAAATAAACGGTATTTACTATGATTTTATTTAATTTCATTTTTAATTAAATTATAAATCAAATTAAAAAATTATCAATAATTAAAAATATAATTACTTATTCTTAATTAATTTAGCTAAAATATTAACTAAATAATCAATATCCTTATTTTTTGTTTCTCTACCAAAAGAAAACCTTAGGCTATTTTTGCCTCTTTCGGGATATAATTTCGTCACAACCTCATTTGGCAATGGTGCTCTTGATTTACAAGCCATACCTGAAGAAACAAAAATATTATTTTGATCTAAATAAATTAATATTTCTTCAGCAGTTTTTTGAGGAAAATAAAGATTGATTATTTTAGGCGTCGAAAGATTTAAATCGGCATTAATTTCAAAATTAATTTTATTTTGACTAATTTTATTTAAAAAATAAGTTCTTAAATTATCTAAATAATTTCTCAAACTTATTCTATTATTAACAGCTATTTCCAACGCCTTAGCAAAACCAACTATTAGGGGAACATTCTCTGTTCCTGATCTTAAATTAAATTCCTGCTCTGAACCAGAAATTAATTTTTCAAAAAATATATTATTTTTTTTATAAAGACAAGCAACTCCTTTGGGGCCATATATTTTATGACTAGATAATGTCATTAAATCAACACCTAAGTCTTTAACAGAAATATTTTCTGTTAATGGCGCTTGACTAGCATCAAGATGAAACAAAATTTTCAAATCTCTATTTTTGTTAATTTCTTTTATTATGTCAAAAATTTTTTTTACTGGTTGAATAATGCCTATTTCACTATTAACATAATGAATGGTTATTAAGCAAGTATTATTTTTAATAAACTTGAAAATTGAATCTAATTTTATTAAGCCATTTTTATCTAATGGCAAAAAATCATAATCAATTAAATTTATTTTTTTTAAATCTTTTAATGGCTCGATTATGGAAGGATGTTCAATTTCAGTGGTAATAAAATGAGGTTTAATTCTTAATTTAAAGTAATAAAAAAAAGCTAAGCCTTTGATAACTAAATTATTACTCTCGGTAGCAGAAGAGGTGAATATAATTTCATTAAAATAATCAGCGGCAATTAAATTCTTAATTTTTTGACGCGATTCATCAATTACTTTTAGTGCTTTTTGGCCAAAACTATGAATACTTGATGGATTAGCGAAAATCATCGAAAAATAAGGTTTCATTTCTTCAAAGACTTCGTTTAAAACAGGAGTAGTTGAGGCATAATCTAAATAAATTATCTTTTTTCTGCTTTTATAGCTAAAATGTGCCAACCTGTTCTTAGCCATCTGTTTTCATTTATAACTGTTGAAATTGTTCTACAATTACTAATATCCAATGGTCTACTACTTGTTGGCATTGCCGAAAAAACAAAAATGAGATAATTTCCTTCTTCACGAATTAGGTTATTAATTTCAATTTTAGCGCTTGTTTCGGTACAAAAAACTGATTTAGCTTGAGAGGGATAACGAGCTATTTTTTTAGTTTCACCCTTAATATTGGGAAATTCAGTTAAATTACTATAGATCACATTATAAATTTCTATGCCGTTTCTTAAATAACTTGAGCCATAAATACCCCAACAATCTTGATCTACTAACATCGGTAATGGTTTATAGGTACAAAAAACATAAGCTTGCAGAGGTCTGGTATCTATATTAAAACTTAGATTACATCCAGAACTTGAAGTAGTAATTGAAATACTCGAACTATCAATTATTGTCCCAGCAACATCGCTTACTAAAGCATCATCGCCAATTAATTCACAAAAAAATGTTGCTGAGGTTGACGAAGTAGTGGTACTATTGATAATGTTGTTAGAATTATTAGAAAAAGAAATATTATCAGCTACATTTTCTTTTTCTAAAAAAGATAAAATAATAACAGGCAAAGAATAAACTGATATTAACAAAATTAAGCCTAAAATAACATAAGGTAAATTTTTTTTAACTTCATCAAATTTTTTAAAATAAAATAATAAACCAAGATAAATAAAAATTCCTATTGAACCTAAAATAATAATTACTTGAATTATCCTTAAAATATTATTCAAAATGTTAATTATTTCTTGCATTTATTAAAAATTGGGCACAAATATTTTAATTATTTCAAAAAATAATTCTCTTTTAATAAAAATTATACCTAAAATTAAAATTCCTAAAATAATAAATAAAAGTGATATCTTTAAATCTGAGTAATTTTTATTTTGAAAATAAATTTTTATACCGAAATAAATTAAACTAAAAATCGAAATTAAAATAGCAAAAATTAAAAGATAATTTACTAAATTTACAAAAAAATTAAGAATTGGTTGCGTAAAATGAGAAAACATTTATTATTGAAGAAAAGAAAAAATAATTAAAGGGATAGAAAAAGAGGCAATGATTAAAATAATTCCTAAAATAATAAAAATTAATTCATTATGCCAATTTTTACCTTGGGTAGATATATATTTAATACCAGCAACAATTAACAATCCTATACCTAAAATTAAGCCTATATTAAAAAAAATCCATAACAACCCCTCTATTTTACATAAAAAATATTCTAGACCAGATAAATCACCGCAACCCACTTCTTTACCTATTTGAGCTAAAGCATAGAATGACATCTTAATGACTTATTAGAATATTTTTAGAATATGGCAACCTAATTTTAGTATTACAATCTTTGATATCTAAAATTTCATACTCAACCTGAATAAAGGTATTGCTAGGTAGACCACTTAAGGGCAATTGGATAACTTTATTTGTCTTATTTCTTTCATAAGGAAGCCTGAAATTAAAGGATTGAATAAATCGGGTAAAGTTAGCACTAACAACTCTATTATTGCTTATGTTTAAATTATTAGCCCTAGCGGCTCTTAATGATAATGTAATATTACAATAACCATTAGTTGAGGGCGCTGGATCAAAACTATAATTAAATCTAATGTAAAATGGAGGATCAAATAATGAATAATCAGAAATACCTGTAATTATATTTCTGAATATCGAATTTAAAACAGAATTTAAACTATTAAAATTCATATCTATAGCAAATGTTTGTCTACCAAAAATTTCAATATTAATATCTCTTAAAACAATCTCTCTCCTTTCTTGAGGAATAGTTAATGAATATTGACTTAGATTAACATTACAATCATTTGATTCGAAATAAATAATTAAATTATCTCCAGGTTGAGGATCAAGGGAAGCAACTTGAATAGTTCGAATTTGATTATTAACACCAATATCTAATCTTTGAGAGCTAAAATTTTGAGATGGTCGACTACGATTATAAACTGAAACATTTAATCTGCATTGACCTGAATTAGTTCTGGCTAAAAAATTAATATTATTATTAAAATAAACAATACTACCCTGATCAATTAAAATATTATTTCTAATTTGACCACTTTGATTTTGTTGACCACCTTGATTTTGTTGAGTAGAAGCTACAAATGTCCCTCGAGTTAAACCTATTTCTAGTGCCCTAACAAAACTAAATGCTAAAACAGCGATAATAACACCTAATAATCCGTAATAAAATCGAGCATGAATATTAGAAGCTTCAGTTGGTTTAGTGATATATAAAATACCAGCCCAAATTAAAAATATAACTGCTAAAAAGAGAGCTAAACTATAAACAAATCTTAAAATAAGAATTAAAATCCATAGAACGCATTGATTTATTCCCTGCTCACAGAAATTAACCCTGGGCAAAGAACCTTGTCGAGAACTTACTCCTAGATAAACAGATTCTAAACTACCTCCTGGACTTATTTTAACATTTAGAACAGTTAAATCTACAGCTTCGTTAGGACTAATACCTAAGTTTGAGGCAAGTCTATTTCTTTCTAGTGCATCTGTTTGAATTACCTCATTAGATGCCTGAATTAAAAGCAAACTCCAATTTCCAAAATTTTCTCTTACAGCTAAATTAACATCAATTGAAGGATCATTGCTGATAATGGTTGGACCACTAACTTGAAAAAGAGTGCTTGTTCCATAAGCTCTATTAAGTATTTCAGCAGCCTTTTCTCTAACTTTAGTTCTAAATTGCGAATCATCAATCACTCTAACCTCTTTTGTAGTTTTTATACCAAATTCGAAGGGATTAAAAAAATAATCTTGAGAAAAAGAAAATAAAGGCAAGAGAAAAAAATTTAATATCACAATTAAGAATCTAAATTTATTTATCATAATATTTTTATTAATGCCAATAAATAAATTATAAATTCATTTTTAAATCTTTAAACTATATCTATCTGGTTAAAGTAAATTCTATTCCTCTTACTAAACTAAAAGATAAAATTGTAATTATCGCGCCTATAATTGCCCATATTAAATATTTTTTAGCATTCTCATCATTTGGTTTAGTTGAAAAAAGAAATCCACTATATATTATAAATCCAACTGATAATAAAAGAGAAATTGTATAAATGAGAGTTAAAATTCTATTAGCAAATATTAACAAACATCTACTTAATAACCCAGGTGGCACTGGATTACCTCTTAATACTTGTAAAATATCAAATGGCACACAGTTTATTTTTTGAGGAACAAACTGCAATGATTGAGCGTAAATATTTTCGATAATAGATAAGCTAATATACAAAAAAACTGGTAAAAAAATTAGATAAATATAATTATTTTTCATTTTAACCTATCGAACCAGTTGAGGCTATTCTTTCTATCAATAAAACTAATGAATAAGAAACGAGTGCTGATACAAGTCCAATGATTATCCAAATTAAATTCTTGCTATAATTCTTAAATTCTTGTGGACTAACGATTATCTTTAATCCTGTAATTAATATCATAATAATCGAAAAAGCTAATGACAGCCAAATCAAAATACTAAATACCCATCTAAATAGCAAAAGCAGACAGGGTAGAACATCATCACAAACCAAAGGAACTGGAGGATTATTTGGAGAGGTCAAGCCAAAGCGGCTATCAAATGGATAGTTAACCTGAAATAACATAAAAACTTATTTTAATCTTATTGACCAAGTTGTCCAGTTTGAACAAATCTTGATACCAAAGAAACGACTGCCCAAGAAATTAAGGAAATTACTAAACCAATAATACCATAAATTATGTAATTCTTTCCAGAAGACATATCTCCCTTAAAAATAATTAAAATTCCTGCATAGGCGAAAAATATAACAGCAAAACCTAAAGCTATCCAAATTAATACCCTAAAAACTATTTGAAATATATTGGTGATTGTTGACCTAGGATTATCTTGAATTAGCCCACTGTCTGGGTTATCTACGTCAAATTGGGGCAAATCTTGGCCCTTAATGTAAATGGGTAAAAATAAACCAATAAAAAGATATATTAAAAAGCTATAAATTAATAATTTTCTCATTATAAATTTTATTCTTTTAATTTTACGACCAATTATAATTTTTTTTAAATATTTAAAGATTATAATATTATATTTACATTATATTATATTTTTTTATTAATTAAGCAAATAATTGTGGATAAGCAAAAATGTTATCTAGGGTATATTCAGCAATTTTAGACGGTTTAAGTGGTAATATTATAGAAATTGAAACTGGGATAATGGTTGGCTTAAATAACTTTTCAATAATTGGTTTAACTGACAAAGCTATCCAAGAATCAAAAGAAAGAATTAATTTAGCATTAAAATCAATTAACGCTAAGCCCCCATTAAAATTCAATAGGCGAATAGTGATTAATTTAGCTCCAGCGGATTTAAAAAAAGAAGGTTCCTATTTAGATTTGGGAATTACGATTAGCTTTTTAATTGCTACAGAACAAATAAAGAATCCTGATAAAAAAATATTATTTCTAGGAGAGTTAGGTCTTGATGGAAGCTTAAAGAGAATAAGAGGGGCCTTGCCTATAATTTTAAGTTTATATAATCAATTTGAAGAAATATATCTACCTGAAGAAAATATTAATGAAATAAAATTCCTAGAAAATATTGATAATATTTATCTTTTTAAAAATCTTAAGGAAGTTATAAATCATTTAGAAAAAACCAAAATAAAAGAAAGATTCGTAGCCAATAAATTCAGTGAATTATATAATAATCGAAATGAGCATTCGTTAGAATCAATAAAAATTTCTGAATTTATCTTGAGAGCTTTATTAATTTCTGCGTCGGGAAATCACAATTTATTACTCTTTGGACCACCAGGAACAGGCAAAACTCTAATTGCTAAAAATTTAGTTAACCTTCTGCCAGATTTAGATTACAAAGAATCATTAGAAGTAAGTAGTATTTATAGTGCTTATGGTTATAATATCGACAATTTAATCATTAGGCCACCATTTAGAAATCCTCACCATACTGCTTCAACAGTAGCTATAATCGGTGGTGGGCATCCAATTAGGCCTGGAGAAATTACTTTATCTCATCGAGGTGTTCTTTTTTTAGATGAATTACCTGAATTTAAAAGAGATGCCCTAGAATCACTTAGAGAACCATTGGATAATGGCGAAATAAATATTACAAGGGCTAAAAATAAAATAAGATTTCCAGCCAAATTTTTATTAGTTAGCGCTTGTAATCCTTGTCCTTGTGGTTTTTATAGTGATAAACTTAAAGAATGCCATTGTAGTATAACTGAAATAAAAAAATATCAAAAAAAAATTTCGGGACCGATATTAGACAGAATAGATATGAAAATAAATGTTCCTCGTTTAACTTCTGAAGAAATTTTTAATAATTCTGAATTGGATGTCAAGAATATAATTAACAAAATAAAAGAATTAAAAGAAAGACAAATTAAAAGACAAAATAAATATAACAGCGAACTGTCGCCTAAAGAAATAAAAAAATATTGTCGTTTAACCCAGCAAGCAGAAAATTTATTAAAAAATTCGATTGATAAATTGTATCTTTCCGCTAGAGGAATACATAAAATTATAAAAATAGCTAAAACAATTGCTGATTTAGATAATAAAGATATCATTGATGAAAATCATATCGCTGAAGCCATTCAATATCGATTAACAGATTTTAATAATAATGATTAAATTAAAAAAAAATATTCTATTACAAAATAATAAACAAAAAATTGTAAATAAAAATATTTTGGTTAGAGTTGATTATAATATAGATTTAAAAAATAAAAATTTCGAAGATTTATATCGTATTAAAGAAAGCATCCCAACAATTAAATTTTTATTAAAAAATAAAGCCAATAGAATCATTTTAATTACCCATATAGGTAGACCTAAAAATAAGAATGATAGAAAAAATTTATCAACCCAAAATTTAATTCCTCTTTTAAAAAAATTTCTTCCTCAAGTAGAATATTATAAATGGCATAGAGGCCTAGAAATTCCTAATAAAAAATTATTAATTTTAGAAAATATAAGATTTTTTAAAGAAGAAGAGCAAAATGATAAAAAATTTGCCCTTCAATTAAGTAAATTAGGAGATATTTTTATAAATGAAGCATTTTCTGTTTCTCATCGCAAGCACTCATCAATTTATCAACTAAAAAAAATTTTACCCACTTTATATGGATTTAATTTTCAAAAAGAAATTGAAAACTTAAATAAAGTTCTAAAAATAAAAAGAGGATTATGCTTAATTATAGGAGGATTAAAGATTGAAACTAAATTACCTTTGATTAAAAAATTTTTAACCAAAGCTGAAACAATTATCTTAGTGGGCGGTATAGCTAATACTTTTTTAAAAGCCAAGGGATTCAATGTCGGTCAATCAATAATTGATAAAAATTATTTAAATGAAGCAAGGAAAATCTCCAGTTCTAAAATATTATTACCCTTTGATTTTGTAACTAATAAAAATAAGGAAATTTATTTAGGAAAAATTGAAAAAGACGAAATAATTTATGACGTTGGTCAACAGAGTATTGAATACTTTAAATCAGAAATTAAAAAAGCAAAATGTATAGTTTGGAATGGTCCTTTAGGGTGGATAGAAGATAAAAAATATTTTAGAGGTTCCAAATTAATGGCTAAATTTTTAGCAAGTATAAATAATATTAAATTCGCAGGTGGAGGAGAAACACTTTCGGTAATTAATAAACTAAAATTAAATAATAAATTTAATTTTCTCTCAACTGGCGGCGGAGCAATGATTTATTATCTAGCCTATAAAAAACTGCCTATTTTTGATTAAAAAGATATAAGGTTTTTAAGTTTTATTTTTAATACTTTTGACAATTAATTTTTTTTATAATAAAATTTAATCAATGGAAAACTATAAAAAGATATCCAATAATTTAATGTGGGTTTGTGCTATGAGTATTATAGCTTATTTTATTTTTTTACCATTAAATTATAATCGACCTAATCCTATTCAAAAATCACCTTCTGAAGAAAAAATAGGACTTCCCTTAGAGGCAAACCCCTTATATTTATTCAAGGAAGAAGAGGAAATAAAACAAATCATTACTACTACCTCTACAGCAACTCCCGAATTTCCCAGGGCTCTAACTCCTACTATTGAATAATTTATTGGCTAAATTAAAAGGATTGAAGCCAACTACTGAAAAGGCATAAATTTCTAAGGCACCAATATCGGAGTTAATTTTATTAGCTTCACCTCTGTTAACAGTAAAACCTAGAATATTGGAATTGTATTCAATAACAAAAAAATTAAAATTTTCAATGCCCAAAAAATAATATTTATAAACTAAATTAGTTAGTCCCTCTAAGTTATTTTTTATTCCTCCCTGATTAAAAAAAATAATTTCATCATCTTTGAAGGGTGTTAAGTTGATGCAAGCTTTAAGGTTATTTATATTTTTCCCCAATTTTAAAGATTTAGATAATAAAAAAATATCTTCTAAATAATCACTTCGATATTTATTTTTATATTCTTTAAATTTTTCAAATAAATAATTAATTTTTAATGGAAGGTAATCCAAAGCAAATATCTGAAGATGAGGATGAAAAATACTTGCTCCCGCTCGATAACCATAATTCCAAATAATAATCCTATAACTAGAATTAAATTTACTAAACCATTCAATAGCCAAGCTAAAGGAATTTTTAATATCATTTTTATTAAAAAAATGTTTCTTAAATATAACCAAAGAATGATTTTTAGTTGATTTAGCCAAATTACTGGCGGTTATTGCTGATTTATTTTCTAAACGGCCGAAATTATCTTCGGGAGTTAGATTATAAACATCACAAAAGGGATCATATTCATTTTTCAATTCATTGTTTTTTCGAGGTTCTTTTCTTATTGATCGCCAGAAATTAAAATGGGTCTCTTGATTTAAAATTTTATTTCTTATAATAACAATAGTTTGATTTTGAGCCTGAGAAAAATTTTTTAATAATTTAGGTGTTAATTTCAAGTATGCTTTTTCATCTATAATTTCAAAAATTCTATTGAAGATATTTCTTTCTTTATTTTTTAATCTATTTAATCTTTTAAATAATTCTTTTTTCATTAAATAAATTAAGACCTAAGCAACTTAAAAATAAAAAAGTTGACTTATACGGAAGGGGTGGGATTCGAACCCACAAGGGCTAACATAACCCAACGGCTTTCGAGGCCGTCCCAATAAGCCAATTCTGGCACCCTTCCCTAAAAAATTTTATAAACTTTGGGCGGGAGAGGAATTGAACCTCTGTCCTTCTCGTTGTAAGCGAGACGCTCTACCACTGAGCTACCCGCCCTATTTTAACCAATTAATAAAATGTAAAAGAATATTAGCAATAAATTCTTTTATTGATCTAAAAATATTTACAATATCTAAACCAAAATAATTTTTAATTTTATCAAAAAAATCATTAAAATTAAGGCCGGTAGTTTCTTGAATAAATTGCCAAAATTTTTGCCATCCTTTACTTAGGGTTCTTAAAAAAACCTCCCAATTAAAATATGGATTTAACCATTGCCAAAATGAATCAGGTAAAATAGCAAAAACAATTAAAATAATTATAAAATATATAAATAAACGAAAAATTAATTTAATCATTATTAACTTAATTTGTTAATTGCTTTTTCTATTAATTTTAATGTTTTTTCTTTGCCTAATATTTCCATAATTTCTATTGGTGGAGGTGAGTATTGTAATCCTGTTAGGGCTACCCTAAGAGGCCAATAAATGTAGCCTTTATCGTTATGAAGATTATCTAAAATATTTTTTAAATAGCCAGCTTTAAACTTTTCATCCTCTAATAAAGATAAATTTTTTAATGTTGTTTCAAGAGAAACTTTTATTTCATCTAGTGAATAATCTTTCCATTTTAATAAAGAAACATCAAAATCAAATTCTTTAAAGAAAAAATTTACCGAAGAAAATATTTCTTTTATAGTATTAGCTCTTTCTTTGCCTAATTCAATAATTTTATTTATTTGTTCATCATTATAATTTGTATTTTTAATAATTTCTTTAATATCTGAAAAATATTCATCAGAGTTAATAATTTTAAGTATTTCTTGACTTAATTTTTTTCTTAAATAAATTCTATTTAACCAAGATAATTTTTTCAAATTTAAGGCACAAGGACGTACTTCTAATTTTTCCAATTCAAATTGTTGAATTATTTCTTCAAGGGAAATAATTTCTTGTTCCCCCTCGGGATGCCAACCTAAAAGAATTAAAAAATTAATAATCGCTTCAGGCAAATGGCCTTCTTTTTTATATTCTAATATTGACTTAGCTCCCTTTCTTTTAGATAATTTACCACCTCCTTCATTTAAAAGAAGAGGTATATGAACATAAATTGGCAATTTCCAATTCATCTGCTTATAAATCATAATTTGTTTGGGGGTATTTGAAATATGTTCGGCTCCTCGGATTATATGGGTAATTCCTTGATAGTAATCATCTATGGGAGTAGATAGATGAAACAGTGGTTCTGTTAAGGATTTAGCAATTACAAAATCACCTATTAAGCTTAAATCGAACTTAATTTCTCCTCTTAAAAAATCTTTAAAAATCAATACTTGATCAGGTACCCTTAATCTTATAACATATGGTATATTTTGAGAAATTTTTTTATTAATTTCTTCTTTAGATAGCTTTAAACAAGTTCTATCGTATCTTGGTGTTAACCCTTGAGAAATTTGAAATATTTTTTTTTGTTCTAGTTCTTCTTTGCTACAAAAACAATAATAAGCTTTACCCTCCTTAAGCAATTGATCAATAATTTTTTGATAGAGAGAAATTCTTTCAGATTGAAAAATGGGCCCTTCGTCCCAATTTATATTTAACCACCTTAAGCTTTCTAAAATATCATTAACAAACTCTACTTTTGATCTTTTTTTATCTGTGTCTTCAATTCTTAAAATAAATTGGCCCTTTGTCTTCTTGGCATAAATATAATTAAATAAAGCCGTTCGAGCACCACCTAAATGAAGATAACCAGTAGGCGAAGGCGCAAATCTTACTTTTGTTATCATTAAATAATATTATATTAAAAAAATATTATAAATTATAAATTTCCTTATTGGCGGGAAATTCTAAAATAAAAGTTGTCCCTATATTTTTTTTAGATTCAACTCTGATATTACCCTTATGAGCCTTAGTTAGACTATAAACAAGATAAAGACCCAAACCAAAGCCTATAGGTTTAATTTCTTTGGCTTCATTGCTTCTAAAATATTTTTTAAATATATTATTTAAATCATCTTCACTCATACCAATACCAGTATCTGAAATTTTTATAACTATATAATTTCTATCTAAATCTTTATTAATATTAAAAATAATTTTTCCGTTTGGTTTATTATAATCAATGGCGTTTTCGATTAAAGCTAGCATTATAGAAAATATAATATTTTTATCAAAATAAAATTTTTCAGCAGCCTCATCTAAATAAACTTCTACTTTAATATTTTTATCCTCTAACGATGACTTAAATAAACTTAAGCAACTATTAATTAATTCTTGAATACTATTTAATTCTAAGCTAACATTAACATCACCTTCTTCTGTTTTTCTGCTTAATATTATCATTTGAGTTAAAAATAGGGCTCTATTTATAATATCAATTTCTTGATTATAAATACTTTTATCTATTAATTCTTTATTTTCTTCAATTAGCCATTTTAGTTGATTTAATGGCGTACGTAAATGATGTGCCAAAAGATCAAGTAATTCTAATGATTGTTTATTTTGTTTAATTTCTTGAGAGTGATCTAAGATAATCTTAAGATTAAATTCCTTTTTATTATAATTAACCTTGGTATTAATAATAGAAATAAATATTTCATTTTTATAACTAATATCTATAATATCAGGATCACCAGATTTAATAATTTTTATATTTTCTGCAGTTAACGAAGGAAAAAAAATTAAAGCTAATTTAAGGTACTTTTCATTTTTTATTATCCAAGTATCTATTTTAAAATTAATAATTAATTTTTTATCTAGGCCGATAAATTTTTCAAAGGCATTATTAATATATAATACTTTCATTTCCTTATCATAAACAACCAGTGGATTGTTAATAAGATTAAATATTTTATCTAGTTTTAAGTAGAAATCTTCTTCACCGGTAATAATTTCTTCTTTTTTTAATCCAATCAAGATAAATAAAAAAAATAAATTTAAGATCAATAAAGCAAAAATTGATAACTTTAAATAATTAAAATTAGGAATAAATAAAAAAAATAATAAGATAATTGTATTTACTAATAAAGATATTAAAAAAAATTTTGATCTATTCATTTTATTTCTTTTAAATTATTACCTTCTCTAATTTTAACACAAAGTGGTACCTTTAAGTTAACAATATTTTCAAAAATATTTTTAAGTCTAAGTTTAACTTTGGCAACAAAATCATTTCTTATTTCAAATATTATTTCATCGTGAACGATTAATTTAAATCTAACTTCATTTAAAATATTTTTTTCTTTTAAATATTTAAATGCATCGATTAAGGCTAACTTTAAAATATCAGCTGCCGTACCTTGAATAGGGCTATTAATGGCTATTCTTGTTGCTTTAATTGAATTACTTTCAAAGAAAAATCTTTTTCTACCTAACAAAGTTTCAGTATGACCAAAAGAATTAAATCTATTTATAAGTTCATCTAAGAATTTTTTTACTCCGGGAAAATTTCTAAAATAATTATTTATTAATTCTTTAGATGTATTTATTGATAATCCAGTTTTTTGAGCTATACCCGAAGGAGTAATGCCATAAATAATACCATAATTAATTATCTTGGCTAATCTTCGAGTCTTTTCATTTTCTTCCTTAAATAATAATTTAGCAATAATTGTATGAATATCTAAATTTTGGTAAAAAATATTTAATAAGTTTTCATCTTCGGAAAAATGAGCTAAGATTCTTAATTCTATTTGAGAATAGTCGTAGCTCAAAAAAATATAGTTTTTTTGAGAAGGTATAAAAACTTTTCTCAATTCTAAGGGAATATTCTGTAAATTGGGATAGAGAGATGTAATTCGACCTGTATTTGTTCCTGTTATTTCAAAGTTCGTATATATTTTATTATCATTTATATGTTTTAAAAAATTTTTAATAAAATTATTTAACAATTTTGATTTATTTTTATAATCTAAAATTTTTTTAATTAGAGGATGAAAATCAATTAATTTTTGCAGTTCACTTTCCTTAACAGAAATTTCTCCTTTAGGAGTTTTTTTTATATTTTTTTTAGTTAACTTAAGTTTTTCGAAAATAATTTTTCTTAATTCATTGGAGGAATTTATATTAAATTCAGTCTTAGCTAAATTATAAATCTCCATTTTAATATTTTTTAAATCTTCCAAAATATTTAATCTAATTTGGCTTAATTTTTCTTTGTCTATATTTAAGCCATAATTTTCCATAATTGCCAGTATAGAACTGACTTTTTGATCTATAATTAAAACATTTTGAAGTTGATTATTTATAATTTGCATATTTAAATCGTCATAAATTTTAGGCATTATTTTAAGAAAAATATTATTTTTGTTTATGTTATCGGTTATATCTTTAGAATAAAAATAGAGTATTTTTGTAATATCTGGCTTAATAATATTTTTAACCAACCAGAAAGCTATCTTTATATCGAAAAATTTATCTATATTATCGACTTCTAATTGAAATTTATAACAATGTTTTAAAAATAACTTTAAATCATAAACAATAATTTGCTTAGAGTTTAAAATTTTTTTAAATATTTCTAAGTTTAAATTAAAATAGTAATATTTTTCGCCATCAGAAATATAAATTACCTCATTATCAATAAAACAAAATAGATCATCAAAAAATAAAGGTAATTTTTCTTCAAATTTTATTTCACTAAAATCATTAGCCTCATTAAGTTGATTAATTTTTAATCTCTTAATAATTGAATAAAAATCAAATTCTTTTAAAACATTATAAACATTATCTAAATTAAAATATTCATATTTTTTTATTTTAAAATTTAAATCTATATCAGTAACTATGGTAGCTAACTCTTTGTTTAAAATTAATCTCTCTTTATTATCAATAATTAAATTCCTTAATTTTTCAGGTAGGATTTTTTTTTCAGCAGCATATATTATTTGTTCTATATTATTAAATCTAAGCAATAAATCAATAGCAGTTTTTTGGCCAATCCCTTTTATTCCTAAAATATTATCTGAACTATCACCAATTAATCCTTTCAAATCTGCTAATTGATAAGGTTGAAGATGAAATTTTTCTCTAACTTTATTTTTGTCATAAACCTCTACTTCAGAAATTCCCCTTTTAAAGAATTTTAAAATAGTGTTCTCGTCTAATATTTGTAATAAATCTAAGTCTCCACTGTAAATTACTTTTAATTTATAATTTAATTTTTTAACAAAAAATCCTATTAAATCATCTGCTTCATAATTTTCCTTTTGAATAATTTCTATATTAAAAGCTTTTAATATTTTGGGTACTAAATTTAATTGAACCTTAAGGTCGTTAGGAATTTTAGGCCGTTGAGCTTTATAATTAATATCTTTTTTATGTCTAAATGTTTTTGTTTTGGAATCCAGACAGGCAATAATATAGTCTGGATTTTCTTCGTTTATTATCTTTAATAAAGCATTGGTTAAACCAAATAAAGCATTAGTAGGAATATTATTATGAGAAGTAAATAAAGGTAGAGCATAATAAAATCTATAAATTAAAGAGCTAATATCTAAAATTACTATTTTTTCCATTTGAGATAAATTAATCTTTTTTGTTTGCTTAGAATTTTAATTTCTACTAAAAAATATTTTAATTTGTTTTTATTTAAATAAAAAATTAATTTTTCGCCCCATTCTATTAAAAAAAGATTGTATTTTTCATTTATTTTAGTTTTTAATGATAATTTCAATAGCTCATTAGCACTTATTCTATAAAGATCAATATGATTAAGCTTAAATTTTTGTGATTTAAGATTGAATAAATATATTCGCCATAAAATAAAAGTAGGGCTTATTATGTTATCTTTTATTTTAAGTTTTTTGGCAAGTAATTTTACTAAAGTAGTTTTACCAGCTCCAAGATTTCCTTTTAAAATTAATATTAATTTCTTATTTTTTAATAATTCACCTTCTACTAAGGAAAATAAATAATTATTTATAAATTCTTTAAAATCTTTTAAACTTTTAATAATTATCATAAAAAAATTTTAATTAATTTTAGGCCAAAAATTAAGATACCCTATTAATAGGGTATCTTAATTTTATTTTGGGAAATTTTACAATTAACCTATTTTATTCAATTTCTTCTCCCTCATTTTCATCATCGTTTTCATCACCTTCATCACCCCAAGAATCTTCTTCGGTTTCAAAATCATCAAAATCTTTTTCTTCTTCAAAATCAAATTCTTCATTTTCTTCTAACTCATCTTCTTGCATTAAAAACAGTTTTTTCATTTGTAGAATATCAAATTATAAATTATTAATTCGACCAAAAAACTATTAATAATAAACCTCATAAACATCATCATGATTTAAAAGTTTATCAACTAAATCATTAAGGTTTTCTTTATTTTTTATAATACCATAACTTTTGTTAATATACCTAATTTCTGTGGATATAATTTTTATATTCAATTTTTCTAAAAAATATTTCAAATTATATAAATTACTAACATCAGTATAAAATATTATTTTATCATTATTTTCTCTAAAATCTTCAATAAGGTTATAATTTTTTTCAAAAATTTCTTCCTTAAAATCTAATTTATTTATTATGATAATTCCAACTTCTTTAAATAACCAACTAACAGAACCTGGTTCTGCTAATTTGGCATTATTTTTATTTAAAATACTTTTTATTTCTCCAATAGTTCGATTACGATTATTAGATAGACATTTAATTAAAATTCCATTACCATCAGAATCATAAGCTTCTAAAATAAATTCTTCTAAATCATTAAATTTTTTTTCCTTAATCTTTTTTAAATTTCTTTCTATTACTTCTTGAGAGATACCAAAATCCTTTGCTCTTTCAATAACTGCTCTTAATTTAGGATTAGTATCAGGATTTGGATTATCTTTAGCGCTAGCTAAAATTAAATTGACTAATTTAGCAATTAATTGACTTTTCTTTTTATCGATTGCACTCTTTTTATGTTTTATTTGAGCCCAATGAGAATGTCCAGCCATTTTTTAGAAAAAATATAAAAATGTAATTTTTTGTATCCCAAAAGTAAGCAGGTTTATTAGTACCACTCTCCTTAACCAATTACTTGGCTTACAGATGTGGCCTATCGACCTGGTCGTCTTCCAGGAAACCATTACCCTAATCTTGGGAAGGGCTTCGTACTTAGATGCTTTCAGTACTTATCCCTCAGAAGCTTGGCTACTGGGCAATGCCTTTGGCAAAACAACCCATACACCATTGGCTTCCCCGATTCGGTCCTCTCGTACTAGAATCAGCTTCCCTCAAGGTATAAACGGTGACTACAGATATGGACCGACCTGTCTCACGACGGTCTGAACCCAGCTCGCGTACCCTTTTAACGGGCGAACAGCCCGACGCTTGGGACCTTCTTCAGCCCCGCGCTAGGGTGAGCCGACATCGAGGTGCCGAGCGTGGCCGTCGATATGAACTCTCGGGCCACACCAGCCTGTTATCCCCGGGGTAACTTTTATCCGTTGTCTTCGGCCTTCTTACTAAGAGCCGTCGGGTCACTAAGTCCGGCTTTCGCCCCTGATTGACTTGTAGGTCTTTCAGTTAGGCTAGTTTATGCCCTTACACTTAAGCTCTGGTTTCCATCCAGAACAAACTAACCTTTGAGCCCCTCCAATACTCTTTCGGAGGGTTCTGCCCCAGAAAAACTGTCTACTACCCACTGTTTTCATATTTTTAATATGAATTAGATAATTGTTTTTAAATGGTGGGTGTTTCATTGGCGGCTCCACCTTTCCCGGAGAAAAGGCTTCATAGCCTCCCCACTACACTGTGCATTTAAAAATAATTATCAATGAGTAGCAACAGTAAAGCTCCCGGGGTCTTTCCGTCCCGTAGCCACTACCCCGCGTCTTCACGGGGATCGCAGTTTCACCGAGCATCTCCCCAAGACAGTCCTCAAGTCGTTATGCCTTTCATGCGCTCCGGAACTTACCCGGAAAGGAATTGCGCTACCTTTGGACGGTCAGGGTTACCGCCGACATTGACCGGGGCTTAAAGTCGTAAGCAATATTGTATTTTAAAAAAAATACAATATTACCTCAACTTTTTAACCTTCCGGCATCGGTCAGGCATCGCCCCCTATACATCCTTTTACAAGTTAAGCAGGGAGCTGTGTTTTTGATAAACAGTCGCCCGAGGAACTTTCGCTGCGCCCTGTAAGTTATACAAAAGTATAACCACAGGGAGGGCTTATCCCGAAGTTACGCCCGCTTTTTTGCCGAGTTCCTTGGGGAGACCTTACTCGTTCGCCTTAGGCTACTCGCCTCGAACACCTGTGTCGGTTTTTGGTACGGGCACCTTAGATTTAACCTTAGAGGCTTTTCTTGAAAGACTCTTCGCTCTTATTGATAGTACCTAAATACTATCTCTTCTTTTATTCGAGAAGTGAGTTGCCTCTCGATAACAGATTTACTGTTATCCTTCTCTACTTAAAAGAAAGCCCAAGCCATCAAGACTCAAGAGCTTATTTTCTTTGTCACCACATCGGAAAATCTAAGGTGGCGTTGGAATATTAACCAACTATGCATCGACTACGCCTTTCGGCTTTGTCTTAGCTCCCGGCTAACCCTTGGCTGATTTCCATTGCCAAGGAAACCTTGTTCTTACGGCGTCTCGCCATCTCAGCGAGATTGCGGTTACTCCTGCTGGCATTCTCTCTTCTTTATACTCCAAATAACCTTTCGATTATTCTTCGACGTATAAAGAATGCTTCCCTACCTTTGGTAATTGTAAAAAATTTACAACTACCAAAGCATGACTTCGGTAATAAGCTTAGCCCCTTAAATTTTCTGCGCTCCTTAACTCTCCCAGTGAGCTATTACGCACTCTTTAAATGATGGCTGCTTCTAAGCCAACATCCTGGGCGTCTTAGTTAAGAAACTTCATTCTCCACTTAGCTTATATTTAGGGACCTTAGTCGATGCTCTGGGTTGTTCCCCTTTTGTCTATGGAGCTTATCCCCCATAGACTAACTACAGAGAACCTGAATAGGCATTCGGAGGTTAACTGATTAGGTGGAATAAATCCTTAACTAACCAATTAGTGCTCTACCTCCTATTCAGTTTATCTCTGCGCTAGCCCTAAAGCTATTTCGGGAAGAACCAGCTATTCCCGAGCGCGATTAGCTTTTCACTGCTTACCACAACTCATCCCATGGTTTTGCCTAACCAACGGGTTCGGGCCTTCTCTTGTATTTCTACAAGATTCACCCTGGCCATGGTAAGATCGCTCGGCTTCGGGTCTCATAATATCACCTAAGAGCGGGCTTTTAACCCTCGCTTTCACTTAGCCTTCGTGCTTGACTGCACTTAAACTAGGTGATATTATGAAGTCGCCAGCTCATTCTTCAATAGGCACACAGTCACCTAGAAAAACTAGGCTCCTGTTCGTTGTTTGGTAGTAGTTTCAGGTTCTATTTCACCGGTCTCGCCGACCTACTTTTCACCTTTCCCTCACGGTACTTGTTCTCTATCGGACACTTGAAGTATTTAGCCTTAGCAGGTAATACTGCTAGCTTCCCTCAATGATTTCTTCCATCGAGGTACTCAGGAAAAACCCTACAAAATTTAAATTCTTTTATCTACGGGACTATCACCCTCTCTGGTGGTTCATTCCAGAACCTTCGACTAGAATTTAAATTTTGTTTATTGGGTTTTCCTACAACCCCCTATTCTAATCGAGATTGAATAGGGTTTAGGCTCGTCCCCTTTCGCTCGCCGCTACTAAGGGAATCCCTATTGGTCTCTTTTCCTCTAGGTACTGAGATGTTTCACTTCCCTAGGTTCGCTTCAGTCTTTGTTAACAAAGACTGACGACTGGAATTTAATTTCCAGCCAGGTTGCCCCATTCGGAAATCCCAGAGTCAACGGTTGTTTGGCACCTCATCTGGGCTTTTCGCAGCCTAACCGCGTCCTTCATCGCCTCCAAGTGCCAAGGCATCCACTACTACCATTAAAAGCTTACTCTTGGGATACAAAAAATTACATTAACTTATAAATATTTTCTATCTTAAAATAAATTTTGAGAGAACATTCAAAATAATTCTCTTTATTTTCTATAATTATTTTTAAATAATATCTCTCAGCCAAGAATATCTATTTTTTTAAATTTTTATAAAATCAAATTATCTATTGTTATTTATTATTATAAATAAATTAAAATATCCTGTCAAGTATCTCGGTAAATTTTTATAATATTGAATTCTGTAATAAAATATTTAATTTTTAAAATTTATCCCTTAAACGATGGAGAAAGTCTCTTGCTACATCTTGGCCACCTAATCCAAATGATAATCCTATTGCTAATGCAAAGGCCAAAGCCATTCCAAACAATAATATATTAAAAACATCAGTAGCGATTCCTAATTGGTTAAGTGATAATATTAATCCAAAAATTACTATAACATAATAAATGATATCAGAACCTAATTCTGCTCCTTTTGTTTCAATACCCCTTAAAAAAACATAGACTAATCTTTTTATTAAATCTCCTAAAAATATTGCTAGAACAAAAATAAGCCCAGCAACTAAAGCTCTAGGTAAAAATCTGATAATTTCATTCAATAATTGACTAAAAGACGATAAACCTAAAATATCAAAAGCAGAAACTAGAAATACAAGAAATATTAACCAAAAGACTAATTTACCTAAAAAAATTTCAGCCCTTAGTTCAACATTAGATTTTTCTAAAAATTTTCCAAAACCTAAATCAATTAAATATTTATTAATACTTAATTTAGCAACAATATATTTTATGAAAGTTTCGAAAACCCATCCTATCAAATAACCCAATAAAATAAACAATAGAGCCAAGATTAAATTTGGTATAAAATTAATAAGTCTACCAATTATATCTAAAAAATAAAATTGGATTAAATCAACAGGAGTATTAGGATAATTAACAGCTAAGTTGTTCATTTTAATTTTTTATTTTTTTATAATTTTTCTCTCTATCCACACAACGGGATATAGAGAGGCAAAGGGTTTAATTTTGAATATTTTTAATCTATAAATTTAAATTTTAATATAATTTAATTTTTTTTAAATAAAATTGTGGATAATAATATCTTGACTAATACTTAAAAAAGATGTATAATATTTTTAAATTAAAGATAAAAAATTTTGTTTTAAATGAAATTATTTAGAAATATCATTAAGCAAATTAATCAAATACCCAAGGAGGGGGTATAATTTTTGTTTTTAATAAAAATATAAAAATAATGAAAACCCCCTCCCAAAGAGGGGGTTTAAAAATTTCTAAATATGAACAGTAATAAATTTTTAAAAGAAATAGATAAATTATATAATTTAAAAAATTGGGAATTAAATTTATTTGAGTTTAATTTCGTTGATAAGGATGAAATTTCTGCTTATTTAAAATTTTCTAATAATTTTAATAATTTAGATGGGATATTTTCTAACATTCAACTAAATCAAGAAAATATTAAAAAGAATGTCCTGCTTTATTTACTCATAAGGAATTTAGTTAATAGCAATAATGATCACAATTTTTCGTTAATTAATAATAAAATAAAAACCTTAAAGCTGATAAAAGAATTAAACTTTAATTACCAAGAAAATATTCTAAAAACTTATGTTTTGAGTGGAATTTACTTTATCAAAGAAAATATTGATCATCCATTTATTAATTTTAAAAAATCTTTATTAAAATATTTTCATGATAGCGGAGGGTTTGACATTGATGTTTGGGGAGTAAATATTAAGATAAATATTTTAATAGAATTGATAGATAGAAATGATTTAGAAATAATTCTTAATAAAAATAAAAATATAGATTGGCAACAATTTTATATGTTAACTTATTATTAAAATATCTTTTTAATTAAAACAGTAAAACCCAAAGCTAAAATTAAAAAAATAGGTACTATAATAATATATAAAGTATAAACATCATGATCACCAAGATTATCATTAATATTAGCGGTTAAATTCTTATCTTTTTTTTCATTTTTATTATTTAGGGAATTATAATTTTTATATGATTCATTTTCTAAAATATTAAAGTTATTTTTTTTGTCTAAGCCTATAAAAATATTATGTTTTCCTGGGGTAGGTTCGGTAAAGTACCATTTGCCATTAATATCTCGGGAAAGGCTTTTTCCTTGTGGTGCCCTTCCGTTATATTTGATTGAAAAAACTTTATCATTTTTCCAAAATAAACTTAAATTTTCACCTCTATTTTTTATTGAAAATTTATATTCTTTATTGTCAATAACAAAATATCCTTTAGGATCAATAAATCCCTTTAATTTATTTTTTTTATTACCTACTTCAAGAATAAAATTAGTTAAATTTATTTTTTCATCAGAATCATTAAATAATTCAATAAATTCATTTCCTTGATCTTTGCCTTCAGGATTAGGCAAAAATTCATTTATTATTAAATTAAAAGCAGTTTCATTCTCATCTTGATTTAAAGAAGATAAAAAATTATTAATAAGCAAGCTTGAACTTGCTTTATTTAAATTATTTGATGAAGTTAAATTTTTATTTATATTTACTATTCGATTATCCTCTTGTTTATTATAGTCTATATTATTATCATTATTATAATTATTGTTTTTATTATTAATTTTATAAACATTATCATCAATTAATATCCCTGGCGTGCCACCTTTTATTTTATTTTCTTTACAGGTATCATTTTCAAAAATTATTGAATAGCCATTATTAAAACCTCCACAATTTTTATTATAATAAACTTCTCCAATTAATTTTTTTTCATCATCAAATATTTGAATTTTACCTTCATTATTTTTTAAAGAAAAATTAGCTTCAATTAACTGAGAATTAACTTTGGGATATTCTTTTAAAAATAAATTTTTATCTTGAACAATAACAAAAACTTCATTTTCTTTTATTTCTATATTTTGTTTAAAAATATGATTTTCGCCATCATTAATTTTCCAGCCCGATCTTCCGCTTTTTATTTTTATTGTTTCTTGATATTTATTAATAACTTCTATCCACTCCCTACCATCATCATTGCCTTCAGGATTATACATACATTCTTTAATTAATAATTGAGCCAGAGATATTTGATAATTTAAAATAAATATCAAAGTAAATATAAAAAGAGGCATCAAATTTTTTTTAATTTTTTCCTCAATTTATGATCAGAAATATTTCTAACAAAATATAATTTTGCTCTTCTTGTTTTTGCCCTAGAAATCACTTCAATTTTATTAATAACTGGTGAGTAATAAAAAAATGTTTTTTCTAAATACTGACCAGCAACTTTTCCCCTTACAGTGAATGTTTTATTTAAGCTATTTTTATTTTTAACTCTAATAACTATCCCCTCAAAAATAGAATAATTATTATCAGAAACACTTTCCCAAACCTTAATAGTCATTCCTGGTTTAATTTCGGGCAAACTATCTTTTGTTTTTAATTTATTTAAATACATTCTTAAGGTATCCATTTGCCCCGAGAGGGATTCGAACCCCCGACCTCCTGCTTAAAAGGCAGTTGCTCTACCAGCTGAGCTACCGGGGCAAATCTTAAAAAAATTTTAAAAATAAAATATAAATAATATCTAAAAATATTAATTATTTAAATTATAAACAATTTCAGATATTTTTCTACTCTTATAAAATTTTTTAATCAAATTTCAGTAAAATTGGTATAAGGAATTAGTTCTTTGGGTATTTTAACTCTTTCACCATGTTGATGATTTTCTAAAATAGCAATCAACACCCTTCCTAAAGCGAAAGCAGTTCCATTTAAAACATTAACTAATTTTAAAATATTCTTATCTCGATATCTGATATTTAATCTTCTTGATTGATAATCAGTTGTCAAAGAACAGGAATGCGTTTCTCTATATTTATTTTCGCTGGGCAACCAAACTTCAACATCAAAACCCTTAGCCGTTGGATGACCTAAGTCAGCAGTACATCTTTCAATTACCCTATAGGGTAATTCAAGTAATCTCATTAATTTTTCCTCAATAGCTAGTAAAAAATTTAACTCATTTATAGAATTTTCTGGTAAACAAAAAGAAATCATTTCTATTTTATCAAATTGATGAACTCTCAATATTCCTCTTGTGTCTTTGCCATAACTTCCTGCTTCCTTTCGAAAACAAGTTGAAAATCCTAAAAATCTAATTGGTAAATCTTCCTTGTTCAAAATTTCATCTTTAAAATAAGGAACTAAAGAATGTTCGGCTGTTCCAATTAAATAAAAATTATTTTCTTTAATTTCAAAAAAATCTATTAAGCCGCTATCCAAATAACCTAGGCCGTTCATGATTTCTTTTTTAATAAAGACTGGTGGCAAAATAGGTATAAATTCATTATTTTTTACATTTAAATTAAATTCTTCAATAACTTTATTAATAAATTCTTTATTGGTTAATTTATCAAAAACAAAATTTATAATAGCAAATTCTAGTAAAACTAATTTATTTTTAAGGAAAGCAAATCTTGAACCAGAAATTTTACTTGCTCTTTTAATATCAATAAGGTCATTATTTAGCGAAAAATTTAAATAATCAGTTTTATTTTTAGATTGTTTAATGTCTCCAAAATATCTAATAACAACGTTATCTTTGTCGCTCTCTCCAATAGGCACATTGTCTAATGCTGGATTAGGAATTTTCTTTAAAGAATCAGAAATTTCTAACTCTAATTTACTAATTTCATCCTCAATTACTTTAATTTTATTTTTTATTTTTTTAAGATAATTAATTTCTAATTTACTTGGTTTATTAATAGATAATTTGTTTATTTCAAATCTTAAATTATCTCTTTTTTTTATCAATCTATTTAAAAAATTTTTTTTCTGAATTAAAATATCAATTAATTCATCAAGGTTATAGCCTTTATCTTTGCTTGTTTTTTTATAAAAATCTGGACGTTTTATAAGGTCTTTAATGTCAATCATAATAAAATTATAAATATGAAAAGAAAAAAATATAGTCAATATTTTAATGTTATTAATATAATTTTAGTTGGATTTTTAATTATTGTCTTTTTTACTAAATTTACTCTTTTAATTGATAATAGCTATAAAAGAAGTATATATTTAGGAGAATACTTATTATTAAAAAATAGTCTAATAACAAATATATTTCAGCAATATCCAGAAATTATCAAAATTAAAACAAAAATATACCCTCTGGAAAAGAAAATTGAGTTAAAAACAATAAAGGAAAAACCAGTAGCCAAAATTTGTTATCAAAATAATTGCTATTTTTTAGGAGAACATAATTATATTTATCAGCCATCAACTAAAAATACCAGCGATGTTTCTTTATTAACAATAAATTCTAGATTACCAATAATTAACAAAAGTATTTTAGATAAAAATATAAGTGATACTCTAGAAAAAATATTTGAATATTCTAATACTAATAATTATTTCTTAACAAAAATAGAAATCTTATCTAATAAAGATCTAAAGATCTACACAACAGATTTCAATTTTTTAATTGATCCCTTTAAAGATATTAACAATCAAATCAAAAAACTTACTTACTTCTTAAATAACTACAAGGGTAAGTATAAGGAAATTGATCTTAGGATCAACGATAGAATATATTTTAAATAATTTTTATTAGCTATTTAAGCATTCACGATGATAAACAGGCCTAAGTAAATTACCATTCTCGTCTCTAAATGGTTCAAATGGTAATTCATGTATTTCTTCTCCACATTTAGCACAAATCCATTTTTCTCCATTTTGAGGCCTGTACATCTTTCTACCTCCTCGATTTCTATTTCTTTGCATTTTAGAAGCTTATTAATTTAACGACTTTTAAATTATAATCTAAAAAATTTATTCTACAAGTTTTTCCTTTAAAAAATTAATTATTTGCTGATATAAATCTGGATGTTTATCAAAAATATAGGTTCCATGAAGATTATCATCGTAAACAACCTTGGTTGCCGATGGAGTTATAAGATTAAATGTATCTAATGAGGTATAAGATTGTATATCTTGTTTTGAAAAAATAATTAAAATTTTATCTTCTAAATTTTTGTCTAAAAAATTATCAATAATTAACCCTCGATAATTTTTGCCTGGAGAAATTAAAATTGCAGCTTTAATATCTTTATGTTGAGAAATAAATTGGAGACTAAGATTAGCTCCTATACTTGCTCCTATTAAAAATTGATATTTAAGATCAAACCCTTCCTTAGTTAAGAAATTGCTAACAGCCTTAATATCAAATATAGAATTTTGGTGTTCTTCATCGCTAAAATTTTTATAGTTTAATTTTCCTACCGAAGAATTAATGCTTTCTCCATGTCCCCTTAAATCGATAGCTACGGCGGAATAGCCATTTTTATTTAAGATTTTGGCTAATGTTTTCATGCTCTTTCTATCAGCAGGCATCATATGAATTAAAATACCAACAAATTTACTCCCTGGAAGATAGTAGTAATCCCCAACAATTTCTACGCCATCATCTGTAAAAATAGAAATTTTTTTTATTTGATTATTATTTGAAGTTTTTGAAAATTCTAGCTTAGTTTTAATTAAATATCCAAAATAATAAATTATTATAATTAAAATTACTATAAAGAAAATAAAAAAAATATTAAATTTCATTACTTAAATTATAAATCTTTTTGCGGGGATGACGGGATTTGAACCCGCGACCTCCTGCGTGACAGGCAGGCGCTCACTCCTGGCTGAGCTACATCCCCTTAAATTTTTTATTATAATCTTGATTTTCCTAACAAAAAAATTTATAATATTAATATAATAAAAATTTTGGATATTATTTAAATTATAGCATAAATAATTTTATCTAAAAAACTTTTAAATTAAAGTTTTTGATTAAAAAAATTTTAAGTACTTTTATTTTTTATTTTTTTTAGTTTTTTTATTGCGGGGTGGTGGAGAAGTACCACGCGGGTCTCATAAGCCCGAGACGCAGGTGCAATTCCTGCCCCCGCAAATATTTTTATATATTTTTTTTATCCACAATAATATATTTTAACGAAATAAATTTTGATATAATTTTATTTAATGGAAACCTATATTAATAGGTTTTTTTATTTTTACATAACAACTAAATCAAATGCAGCGTCTTAAAAAGATATTTGTAATTTTGATATTTTTAATATATTTTTATTATACCAATTATGTAATCTCACCAACTGTTGCTATTGTTAACCCCTTAACTATAGAAGAAAATATTTTCTTAGATAACAATAAATATAATTTTAAAAATAAAACAAATCAAAAATACATAGTAGTGCTTACGGGGTATTCATCCAGTCCAGATGAAACTGATGATGATCCCTGGATTACTGCTTCAGGTGAGTGGGTATCTGATGGAACAGTAGCTTCTAATTTTCTATCATTAGGAACTAAAATTAAAATTCCAGAAATTTTTGGAGATAAGATTTTTGTTGTAAAAGATAGGATGAATAAAAGATATGATAATAAAAATCATATTGATGTTTGGTTTCCTACTAAAGAAGAAGCTCTTGTTTTAGGAAAAAAAATAACTCAAATAATTGTAATTTCAGATTAAACTTCCAGTTACTCTTTCAACCTCTTCTAGGGTAGTAATTTTTTTTATAGCCCTTAAAATACCTGATTGCTTAAGATTAATAAAACCTGATAATTTTAAGGCCTCTAAAAGATTTTGTTCGTTAATTTCACCTTGATAGATAATTTTTTTAATATTTTCATTTATTTCTAATAATTCTAAGATTGCTATCCTCCCTTTATAACCAGTATAGAAACAATTTTCACAACCTTGTGGCTTTAAAAGGCTAATTTTTTCAAAATTTATACTATTATAAATATCTTGAGGTATATAAGCTAAATTATTCTTAATAATAGTTAATAATCTTTCATCGGGATAATATTCTTGAGAACAATTATTACAAACTCTTCTTAATAAACGCTGGGCAATTACTAATTTTAAGGCTGATGGAATTAATGATCTATCTACTCCTAATTCAATTAGTCGTGGTATTGCCCCTAAAGAATCATTCGTATGAAGAGTTGAGATAACTAAATGGCCAGTTAATGAAGCATTTATTGCGATTTTGGAAGTTTCTTCATCTCTAATTTCTCCAACTAAAATGACATCTGGATCTTGTCTTAAAATAGACCTTAATCCACTAGCGAAGGTATAATTTTCAGAAATATTTACTTGAGTTTGAGTAATGCCTTCAATTTGATATTCAATAGGATCTTCGATAGTAATAATTTTGATTTCTGTTCTTTTAATTTTATTTAAAATAGCATAAAGAGTCGTCGTTTTACCGCTACCCGTTGGACCTGTATTTAATATTAAACCATTTGGTTGATAGATATAATAATTAATTTTTTTTAATTCATAATCTTCAAACCCTAATTCTTCTAATGAAAGCATTATTTTTTCTGGATTTAATAACCTCATAACTATTGTTTCATCGTAAGCGCTAGGAATTGTACTTACTCTAATATCAATTTTTTTATTACCCAAAGAAATAGAAAATCTGCCATCTTGAGGCTTTTGAGTTATATTTAAAAACAATCCTGAAAATAATTTAATTCTATTTTTAATAATTAAATAAGAAGATTTATTTATTTGTGCCACTTCGTATAAAATACCATCTATTCTTAGTTTGAAAATAACTTTATTTTCTAAGGGTTCCAAATGAATATCCGAGGAATCAAATTTAAAAGCTGCTGCCATTAGATAATCTAAAATAAGTAATGGTTGTGAGCTTTGAATTTCATCAATTAATTTACCTAAATCTTCTTTTTGTTTCAGTTTCTCAATAATACTTTCAATTTTCTCCTCATTAATTTCTAAAATTTGAGTATACTTAGGTTTATCTTTTTTAATAAATTCATAATCAATAAAACCCCTTTCAAAACTTGATTTAGAAATAACACCTAAATCAATTGAATAGCCTTTTTGTTTAAGCTCCTCAATAAATTTTATAACCCTATCATCAGTAGGATCAACAACTCCCAAAATTAAATTATTGCCCTTTTTTTCTATAGGCAAAATGAGTAAATTATTGGCAGTTTCTTTATCTATTATTTTTAGAGCTTCGGGATTGAGATGTTTTATTTTAAGATTAAAATATTTCAATTTTAAAACATCAGCTAATTTTTGGGCTAATTCTTCCTCTTCCTTTTCTCTTATTTTAATAATCAATTCATTTAAATCATTATCGTTTTGCATTTAAAATTATTATAAAATACTTATAAAAAGCAAAAAGTTAAAATGTTATTAATAAAAAGATTAATATTTAATATTCTTTTAATAATAGGATTTTTTAGCTTTATATTTTTTTCACTATTGTTTATTATTTCTGCTTATTTAATATATCAATTGCCACCATTAGAGGTAATTAATAATCCTACCAATTTAGGTGGTACTAGAATATATGATAGATCGGGAAACATAATTTTATATGAAATTGGACTTAGAAGATATCCAGTAAAATATGAAGAAATACCTCAAAAAATAATCTTAGCTACCTTAGCAGCCGAAGATGATTCTTTTTTTACCCACAAAGGAATTAGTCTAAAAGGAATTATAAGATCTATAATTTTAAATTTAAAAGAAAGAAAATTAAATTATGGTGGTTCAACTATTACACAACAATTAGCTAAAAATTTATTTTTAACCAATGAAAAAAGTTTAATTAGAAAATTAAAAGAGATATTTTTAGCCCTTGAATTAGAAAGAAAATTTAGTAAAGAAAAAATATTAGAGCTTTATCTAAATTCTATTAATTATGGTGGTGGAAACATAGGAATTAAAGCAGCGGCTGATTTTTATTTTAATAAAAATTTAACTGAATTAAATTGGTCAGAGGTAGCTATTTTAAGTAGTATTCCTAAATCTCCGCGAAATTATACTCCTATTTATGAAGAAAATATAAAAAGGTTAAAAGAGAGACGTAATCTTATTTTAAAAAGATTACTTAATTTAGGTTGGATATCAAAAGATGAATATTTTTTAGCTATCAACAAAGAAATATCAATCTCTCAAAAAAAATATTCAAAAATTTCAGCACCTCATTTTGTTTTAAAGGTTAGAAAAATATTAGAAAACATGTATCCTAATTTAGATTTAGAAACAGCAGGCTTAAAAGTTATTACTACTTTAAATTATCAGTATCAAAAAATCGCTGAAGAGATTATAAAAGAAAAAGCTAAAGAGAATGAAATAAAATATAAAGCTAAAAATGCTAGTTTATTAATGATGGATACAAAAACAGGAGAAATATTAGTCATGGTAGGCTCTAGAGATTTTTTTGATAATTCTATTCAGGGCCAAGTAAATATGACTACTTGGCCAAGACAGCCTGGATCAGTATTTAAACCTATTTCTTATATAACTCTTTTTCAATTAGGTTATCCAATAGAAACTATTATCTTTGATACTCCTACTAATTTTGGTACATTTAATAATCCTTATAAACCTAATAATTTTGATAAAAAATTCAAGGGGCCTATAAATCTTAAACAAGCTTTAGCTGAATCAAGAAATATTCCTGCTGTTAAAGTTTTTTACTTGACTAATCCAGAAAGAATTATAGAAAATGCCAAAAAATTTGGTATTACCTCAATTAAAGATTATAAAAATTATGGACTATCGTTAGCCCTAGGAACGGCTGAGATTAGTATGATTGAAATGGTTAAAGCTTATAGCGTTTTCGCTAATGACGGAGAGCTTATTAGTCAATCTTTAATTTTAAAGATTTTAAATGATAAAAATGAAGTAATTTATGAGTATAAACCCAAGAAAGAAAGAGTAATAGATTATCAATCAGTTAGAATGTTAAATTTAATATTAAAAGATTTTGAAGCAAGGAGGGGGTTATTTCAAAACAGCATAAAATTTACTAAGATAGATGATTATGATATAGCTATTAAAACGGGAACTTCACAATTTTATCGTGATGCCTGGACATTTGGTTATAGTCCAAACTTTGTAATAGCTGTTTGGGCAGGTAATACAGATGGTAAACGAATTCCCGAAGGTTTAAGTATAGTTTTAACACTTCCTATTTGGCATGAATTTACCAGTAAAATTATTAAAGATTATCCTAAAACTAGATTTTTAAATCCTATTCCTTATAAAGTAAATAAGCCTATGTTAAATGGTGAATGGTTTAGTGATTATGGTATTCATGATATATTATTCTATGTTGATAAAAATAACCCCTTAGGTCCTATACCTAAAAATCCTTATTTAGATCCACAATTTTTAAATTGGGAAGAGGGTGTTAATTGGTGGCTTCAAAGATCAGAATATTTTCCGGAAAATGAATTTTAATAATAGTTTCAATATGATTTTTTGTATAAAAATTAATTTTTTCTTTTGATTTTATAATAATTTTATTATTAAAAATATTTATTTTTAGGTTTAAATCTGGATAATTATCTTTTATTTCTTTGGCTATTATAAGAATCTTATCTTTAGATAGATTTATTTTATCCATAATAACTAAAAAGGCATTAAAATATAAATAAAATCATCTTCTAAGGGAGATTTTATTAAGATTGGTTTGATATTAATATCTGATGGTAAGTTTATTCCTAGAAAAATCTTCTCACTATCTATAGATTTAATACCATCCAAGAGAAAATCTAAATTAAAAGACATTTCAAAATTATCGTCAATATTGATATAATTTATATCAAAAAATACTTTATTAATATTTTCTCCAATTAATTCATTTTTGGTATAAAAATCAATACTTTTTTCTTGAATATTAAATTTAATTTTTAATTCTTTAGTTTTATCCATAAAAACATTATTTAATTTAATAACCTTTAATATTTCATCTTTATTAACAATAATTTCTAAATTAAAATCCTGGGGAATAATTTGTTGATAATCAGGGTAATCAATGGTTAATAACTTAGAAATTAAAACTTGATCTTCTAAATCTAATGTTATTTGATTTTCTTCTATGTAAATTTTTGTTTTAATTGGTTTTTTTCTTATTTTTAAAAATTCATCAATGATTTTAAAAGGAATTAAAATTTTTATTTCTTTTTTTATATTTGTTAAAATAATATCTTTTTTTAATTTAAATTCACTTAATCTTATTGAATCGGTACTTACTAATTTTAAATAATTATTATCTAACCAAAAATAAACACCAGCAAATTCAGGTTTAATTAAATTAGCTGTTTTAATAGGATTTATTATTTTTTCTAAAATTTTTTCAAATAAAATACTATCAATTTCTATATATTCATTATTTGAAAATTCAGGTAATAAAGGAAATTCTTCTTCACTAATACTTACTAAACTACAAAAAATATTATTTCCTCTAATAATTAAATTATTTTCTTTTGTTTCTAAATTAACCTCGTCTTCATAAAAATTATTAATAATTTCTAAAAATTGTTTAGCTGGGATTAAAAATTCACCATCTTCCTTGATATTTCCTATTATAGTAGCTTGATAAGATATTTCTAAATCTGTAGATACTAAAAATATTTTTTTATTTTTGGTATAAATCTTAAAAAAATTTAAAATATTAAGATCAGATTTTTTAGGAGTAATTCTATTAATTATTAATAACTTATCTAATAATGATTGTTTTAAAACACTTAACTTCATTATTTTTAATTATAAAATAAAGTAATTAATATTAATAATAATTTTTGTTAATATGTGGATAATTTATAAAAAATATAAAAAAACAAATTTATTTAAAAATTTTTATATGTTAATAAATTCTTAATAATATTTTAATATTTAATTTAAAATTTTTTCTTTTAAAATTTCTATTTCTTGATAGAGATCTAAATTATTTTTAATTTCTTTTTCTATTTTTTCATATGAATAAAGGATAGTTGTATGATCTCTTTTATTTAATAAATCGCCAATAAAAGAATAAGAGAATTTACCAACCTCTCTTAATAAATAAATTAAAATTTGTCTTGGCTTTATAACTTCTTTTTTCCTTATTTTTTTTATTAAATCATCTTCTTTAATGTTATAGAATTCTGATATTATTTTTAGAATCTTTTTATAAGAAACTCTTCTAAGGTTTTGTTTAAGATATTCATTTATTAAATTTAAAACCTTACTTTCATCATAATTATTTAACCTACTAAGCTTAAAAGCGATATAATTTAGACAACCTTCTAATTCTCTAATATTTTTAGTTATTTTTTGGGCTAATAATTCTAAGATTTGATCAGAAAGAAAATAACTCTTTTCCTGATTTTTTATTTTTAAGATAGCTAACCTAGTTTCATAATCAGGTGGAGTAATATCAATAATTAATCCTCCCTCAAATCTTGATTGAAGTCTTTCTTCAATATCTGGTATTAATCTAGGCGGTCTATCTGAAGAAAAAATTATTTGTTTTTTTAAGTTATAAAGTTCATTGAAAGTATGAAATAATTCTTCTTGTGATTTATTTTTTCCTGATAAAAAATGAACATCATCTAAAATTAAAACATCAATTTCTCTAAACTTTTGTCTAAATTCATCAATATTTTGATTTTTAAGAGAATTAATTAAATCATTAGTAAATTGTTCAGTAGTAGCATATCTAACTTTTTTACTTAAGCCATATTTTTTAATAACTTCATTTCCTATTGCTTGTAAAAGATGGGTTTTTCCTAATCCTACTCCACCATAAATAAATAAAGGATTTATTTTTTCTCCCAAATTATTAACAACTCCTTGAGCTGCAGCAAAAGCTAATTCATTATTGCTTCCAATAACAAAATTTTCAAATCTATATCTTGGGTTTAAATTAGTTGAAGGATTTGTTTCAAAAATAGTTAAGTGTTGTTGATAAGAAATTTTTTTAAATATACTTTTTTTGTAATAAAATTGTGATTTATTTACTTCTATAATATAATCTATTTTCTTTAAATCAGGTAAAAATTCTTTAGCTGTTTTAATTAATAAAATATTAAATTTGTTTTCAAGCCAATTTTTTACTAATTTATTAGGTACTGCTATTTTTAAAACTCCATTAAAAAATTGAAATGGTTCAACATTAGTAAACCAAGTTTTTAAAATAGCCTTAGGTATTTGTTTTTCTAAATTTTCTAATATTCTTAACCAATTTTCCTTTAAAAGATTATTTTCCATAGAAAAATAAATTTTTTATATTATAATTATATTAAAGCTTAAGACAAAATTAAAATAAGGTAAATTATAATAATTATAAGTACTTTCGTCAATCTTTATTAAGTTAACTTAAATAATAATTATATATCTTAAATTTTAAATGATAAAAATTAAAAAAATTAGCCTTAAAAAAAGAAAAAGGAAAATAGGGTTTTTATCAAGAAATAAGACCAAGGGTGGGCAAAAAATAATTTCTCAAAGAAGAAGGAAAGGAAGAAAAAGATTAGCTGGTTAATGTTAGCTAAAAAATTTAGATTTAAAAATTTTAATTTTAAAAATTTTTTTAAATCAGATAAAATAAAAGCCGACAATTTTTTAGTTTATAGATTAAATTATAATAGTCAAAAAAAATTTGCTGTTTGGCCTTCTAAAAAAATATTTAAAAAAGCAGTTGAAAGAAATAAAATAAAAAGACAAATTTATGAAATTATTAAAAATAAAATAAATAAAATAGAAGATGGTTATTATTTAATAATTCCCTTAAAAAAAATAAAATTTGATATTTTAAAAAGAGAATTATTAAAAATTTTTATTAAACAATAATGAAAGATATTTTTTATTCATATTTAGTTAATCCTATTATTTTAATATGCTTATATATTTTTTATTTCATAAAAGATGCCGGCTTAACAATTATAATAATAACTTTTTTTTTAAAAATAACACTTTTGCCTTTAAATTATATTATTTATCAAGAAGAAGAAAAGATTAAAAAGGTTAATAAAAAAATTAATGAAACTACAAAAAACATAAAAGATTTAGTTAAAAAATCGGAGATAATATCTAAAATTTACAAAGAAGAAGGAATATCACCCTTTAAAAATCTTTTTCTCCAATTAATAAACTTACCTATTTTGATAGCTGTTTTTATTGCTATTCCTCAGTTTTTAAATAAAATTAATAATTATTTCTTATTTAATTTTATGAATTTAAAATCTCCTAACATTACCTTAGGATTAATAGTTTTTATGGCTCAATTATTATTAATTTTTTTCTTAACTGCTCCTGAACAAAGAAAGATCTCCTTATTTATCTCTTCACTTCTTGCTCCAATATTTTTTATTATTCCTTCAGGTTTATTGATTTATATTTTTGCTACTATTATATTTACTCTTTTAGAGCGAAAGGTTATCTTTGTTAATAAAGTATAATTTAGCATCATTTCTGTTGTAAAAAATAATCCCTAGGGGCGTTAATTTAGGTTGGATGATATCAAAATCGCCGTCTATTTTCACTACTTGGAAAAAATCTTTTTGGGGATCATAAATTATTAAATTATCATTAAATGATGACTTTAAATAATACCAATTTTCAATTTTGTTAAACCCTTGATCTTTAGGTACACCACAAATAAGCAATTCTTCGAAGGTACACTTTTCTTTAATCGTACCAAAGGTAAATTCTTTACTGATGACATTATTTCTTCCATCAATTAATAATGACTTCCAAGAGTTTTCAATAAATGAAGCGAAAACTAAATCATTTTTATTAGTTATAAAACTCAAATATCTTTTAGGTGGGAAAATTAATTCTATACTTTTATTCATTTTTTTTAAATAAAGAGGTGAGGCAGGTGAATATTTCAAATTTTCAGCAATTAAAATTCCGTTAGTTAAAAAATCTATGTCAGGATTAAGAATAAATATATCCATAAAACGCGTTTCATTATCTTGAAATTTTGCTAAATAACCATTAGTAGTTAATCCTGAAATAAAAAGATAGGGGGTGTTTTGATAAAAAAATACCTTTTGAGTTAAGTAATTTAAAGAATATTTTTTATCTTTTAAACGATCAATAAGATAAAATACATTTTTAGACTTTATAAAGAATCTATCGTTATTATTTGAGGGAAATAAAGCATAGATTATATTTTCGTCCTTATATAATTCTTTATAAGATTTATCTTCAATATTATAAGTTCTTACTGTTTTAGATTGGGGGTCATAGGCATATACTTCGGGATAATTTATATTTGGAGAAATTAGGGGAAAGTCAAATAATAAAATTGGCTTTTTAGTAGTTTCCGTTAGCGAGGTTGTTGATATAATGTTTTCTAGGGTTGATGTTAGTGAGGGCAAATCTCTAGACTCTTTAATAGATTCTTCTTCTTTAATAGTAGATTCAGGTTCTTCTAAAAAAATAGTTTTTTCTGGTTTTTTAATAAAATATTCCTTATAAATTAAAATAACGAAAGCAATAAAAACTATTAAACCTAAACCAATAAAGATTTTTCTAATTAAATTCATTTAAATTATTTTCTTAATTTTTTAATTATTATAAAGCTTAATAAAGCTATAGTTAATAGCGATAACGCTGTTAAAATAATAATTTGGAAAAAATAATTTTGGGGTGGCGTAATTGTTGATATTGATTGGGTCGATATATTATCGGTGTCTTGTTGAATAAATGTAGTTTGGGGATAATTAATGTTTTTAATATTTGGACAATCTAAGGGACACTTTTCCTCTTCTCCAGCTTCACATATATTGTTTTCGTTACAAACACTTATTGGCGATAAATCTAATTCTTCTTTTTTATTTTCTAACAAATTCTCTAATTCAACATAACCAAAATTAGAATAATTAGGTATGGCTATTATTTCAAAATTAGCCTCATTAGAAGGATTAAAAGTAGTTTCTTCAATTAAATTTCCTTTAATTGAAAAAACTTTTAATTTATAATTTCCGTTATCTGTTCTAATAATGGTTTCTTGGTTTTTATCTTTTGAAAAATCAATTGGTTTCTGATAATTAATTGAGATTTCATTCTGGTTTTTAATAAGATAAATTAAAATAAAATTATTATTTATTTCTTTTTCTTCTTCATTTAATATATAATCATCAGTCTCTAAATCTTCGGGCAAAATTGTTAATAGTTTATAATTTTCCATTATTATAATTTTATATCTTATTTTTGATTTAATTTAATGTTGCCAATAATACAGACCTTAGCATAATCAGATTTTTTTTGACCAAAACTATCTATCGCTTCTTTACCTATGCCAGCATAAAGATCTAACCATTTATCTTTTCCCCATATTTTGCCGCCTGAACCTGTATCAGTTATTATAAAAACATTATCTTTTATACCACAACTTACAGATTCGTATTCACCCCCCCCCTTTTTTCTTAAGCAGTCTATTATTTTAACTGCTTGATATTCACCATTTACTGACCCTTTAAATACTGTACTTTCATTATCTCTGGCGGCTGTTTGACCGGGAATTACTGGTCCATAAGCTCCTCTAATATAATCATTAATTTCTGTTGAACTGCTGATAATTAAATTTTCTGTAGTTGTTACATTTAAGGCACCTTCATAATGTTTTACTGATTCTTTTTGACTAGTTTCTGCTTTTGGGCAATTTTTTGTTCCTCTTCCTTCCATTTTAACCCAAGTAAATACCCAACCATCTTTGCACTTATCTAATTTTTTGCCAGACAACTTAGCAGTTTCAAGAATACCTTTGGCATTTAAAGGAGTTAAAATGCTTACAGTACCAGATGTTGTATTAATAATTCCCTTTCCTTGCATTGTTATATCTGATAAAAACTTATGTTTATTTGGTTCCTGTGGTAAGACAGGTGTATAATATTGAGTTGTTCTTATAGTTATAGGATTATTTATACAGGTTCGCTGAGATAAATCTTGTAATACTTTTTCATCTATATTAGCAAGAGAAATATTAAAATTATTCCCGTTGATATTTAAATTTTGATTGTTTATAGTAAAATTGACTTTAATTACGTTGGTAGTTATTCTATAAACAACAATTCGAGGATCAAAAATAAAAGGATTAATCCAATAAAGAATAGATCCTGAAACAAAAATAACAACTAAACCAATAATAGCGTTTCGCATCATACTTTTGCCCTCCATCTTAACATCAGGCACAACACTTAATAAATTCTTAAAAGCACCAAAAAGAAACATAAAAAAAGCCAACATTACAGCTAAAGCAACACCTAAATTATATAAGCCCTGAAGACAGCTTTGAATAGAGTAACAATAAGAGTTAATAAATTCTTGGGGGTTCATTTTTTAATCATTATTTGATCAGAGGCTAATTCTTGGGAATTATCCAGATTATAAACCCTTAAATTTATCTTAATTTCTCCAGTTAAAGAACTTATATCCAATAGAAAAGTATTATAGTAATTAGTTTCATTCACAGTCCAGACGTAAGCTAAATTATTAGAGGAAAAATTGTAAACTAATGGATAGAGTACTTCAGTTTTATTTAAATTATTTTCAGTTAATGGTAAGGCTAAGTTGTTATTTTTATCATATTTAGCAATTACAACTCGCGGAAGCTGTTTATTAGTAAAATAAAAATGCTTCTCTATCTCATAATTAAAATTTTTAGGGCTAAGAGTAACTATGCCTGATAATTTATTATTTATTTCTGGGATAAATAAAAAAGGTTTGTATGTTTTAATTTTTTCGTAATTATCACCTAAA
This sequence comes from Candidatus Parcubacteria bacterium, assembly GCA_026004495.1. Classification (GTDB taxonomy): domain Bacteria; phylum Patescibacteriota; class Minisyncoccia; order UBA6257; family HR35; genus JANXCM01. Next base: position 331,224 of record BPJG01000001.1, read on the forward strand.
TCCACCTTCCATTCATATGACAATTCTTCGCTTGAATATTTTTTACCATTTATTAATATATAACCCTCAAGCCCAATTAACAATTCTTCTCTATTTTTTTTAAATGAAAAATATAAATTACTATCATCAACTTGATCTTGAGATTTTGCCTTTTGATAATTAATTAAAAATATAATTAAAAAAAATAAGAAAATTAATCTTTTAATCATTATTATATTTATAAGCTAAAATTTTAGGATAGATATAAAATAAAAATACAACTGATAAGGTTTCAATTGGTAGAGCATCAATAATCGCGCCAATAATAGGAATCAATTTAGTGGCGATAGAAACACTTAAAATAGATCTTATTATTCTGATAATTTTTTTGGCGTTATTTTTTATATCTTCAATATTCTTTTTAGCCAATTTTCTTGCTCCATAATAAGAATAATCAAATTTATTGCTTTCTATCCAAAACCAAATTAAATAAGCAATATAAATTAAGCTTCCTATTATTCTTAATATCCAACCTACAATTCCTATGCTGGCTAAATCAATTAAACCAAAAATTATTCCTAGGACATCAACAAATAAAGCAAAAATTAATAAAATAAAAACACCACCATTACCCCAAAACCAACCAACCTCTTCTTGGCTTTTAGGCAATTCATTTAAATAGTCTTTAACATTATTATTATTATTATTATTTGAATGAATAACTTCCATTTATTCTAAGGCTCTTTTAATAGCCAATAATTGTTCCGGCGTTGATTTAATAATTTGATCTTCGGCATATGAACCCAAAACATAAAGAGGAATTCTTTTAAATCCAGCAATTAAAATACCTTTTCCTCTTTCTGATTGAAGCAGGAACATTTTTTCTCCTTCTGATAAGGAAAATACTTGTCCAATTAAATTAATAGTTGCTGGCGATTGTTTCATTAGAAAAACTATAGCAGCATTGGTAATAATAGGTTTGCCATAGGGAGAATTTAAAAAATCTTCAACATCTTGAGTAATAGTTGTGATGGCTAATAAATACTTCCTGCCTCTTTTAATAGCATTAAGCAAAAAATTGGCCCCTGATTCATTTTTCATAATCCACCAAGCCTCATCTAAAATAACTATTCTTTTTTTTCTTTGCCTTCTTATTTTATTCATTAAATCATTTAGAACCATATACATTCCTATTGGTCGTAATTCATCTTTTAAATCTCGAAAACCAAAAACAACTATTCTTTTTTCTAAATTAACATTTGTTTGTTGGTTAAGAAAACCGGAATAATTTCCTTGAGTATAAGGGTATAATTTTTCAGCTATATGTTTTCCTCCTTCAATACTCATCAAAACCCTCTCAAAGTCATTTAAGGTCGGAAATATTTCTATTTTAGCAAAATCAGAATCGGGAAAAATGTTAAAAGAAGTGTATGTTTGACTTAAGGCTCTATCAACAATAGTAAGCTCTTCTGCAGTAAATTTATCGCCAATAATTATTTCCAGCAAACCTATAATATCAGCAATTTTTTCTTTATAAACCTCAGCTGGATCTTCGTTAGGTAAGGGAATTGGTAAATCTAAAGGATTAATTTTGTATTCAGATTTTAACGAAATAGGAATAAATGAGCCTCCGTAAATTTCAGCTATTGATTGATATTCATTTTCAGGATCCAAAACAATCACTTCCTGATTCATCATTAAACTCCTCATTATTTCTAACTTAGCTGTATAACTTTTACCTGAACCAGAACGAGCAAAAATAACCATATGAGCATTTTCAAAGGCAAATCTATCAAATATAACTAAAGAATTATCGGCTAAATTTATTCCTAATAGAATACCATTTTCCATTGATAATTCGGAAGAAATAAAAGGAAAAAATGAACTGGCTGTTGAAGAGTTCATTAAATAGTTAACATTAAGCTCATCTAAGCATAGAGGCAGGGTAGAATTAAAAGCCTCTTGTTGTTCAAATACAACTGGCTTAGCTAAAATTAAACTACTCTCTAAAATTTTTAAAATCTTTTTTTCTTTTATTGATAATTCCTCCGTATTATCAGAAAAAATAGTTAAATAGACACCAACGTTTAAAATTTTTTCTGTACCTTGAACAATGGCATCTCTTAAAAATTCAATATTTTGATAAGCGGTTTCTAATTCAGGAGATCTAGCCATTCCTCTTTCTTGTCGTTCATTAATTTGACTTTCTATTCTTAAAAGTTGTTTTTCCAATTGTTTTAAGATAGTAGAAGCATCACGAGGAATAAAAAATAAGGATAAATTAAAAATTTCTTCTAGAGAAATAATTTTTTCTAACCAGCCAGCAAATAAAAATTTAGGATAATTAATAATAATTAAAGTTTTTGCGTAAATCTCTCCTATTTGGAAATCAGAGACATTAAAAATTACGCCCGGCGGAGCAATTATATTTTTTATTTGATTAAATTTATTATCCTCTTTATTTTCCTGATTTTGTTGATTGTTCTTTATTTTTTTAATAAAAGGAAAATTTAATTTCATTTATAAATTATTGATTAATTCTTCAAATATATTTAATGGTGCCATTCCCCATCGCAAATTAGGATTATATAATTCATAAAATAATTGTAATATTTCGCCTGTTTTTAACCTAATAGGAATTAGGCCCGTAATTGATAGTTTTTCTGAAATATAAGAAACTCTGGTTTCTAGTTGTTCTAATTTTTGTCTATAATTTTCATCCTTTTTATAATCTTTTTTACCAAACTTACCTCCAATTGAAACAACTTCACTTTGATAAGGAATAATCAAATAAAAAATTTTCTTCATAACATTATGGGTCTCAATATAATCCTTTATAAATTTAATATACTCTTCTAATTGAACTTTTATTAATGGTTCTGTTTCTTCTTCTAGTCTTTCTTTTAGAGTATTAAGATATTTTTCAATATAAGCCAATCTAGAAATAACTAATATTTGTAAGTTAAAATCAATCCCATCTAAAATTTCTTTAAAATTACCAATAGTAATTTCTCTTTCTTTTTCTCCTAAAATATTAAAATTTATACCTGGAACAACTAAAATTGCCCTTAAACTACCATCTTCCATTATAATTATGTCATCTCGAATATCTTCTATTTTTATTAAATTAGTTGTTAAATCACTCATTTATTTTTTAGGCAATTTGGGAATAGGAAAATTGATATAAGGATCTTGAGGATTATAACCATGTTTATGAGCATATTGAATTAATTTTGAAAAATGAATTTTTTTAACCTCTTTTTCGATATCTAACTTCTGATTATTCAATTCTTGTTCTAATAACTTAAAATATTTTTGAACCTCTGGTACCTTAATAACGTTTTTCATTATTTGAAAATTTCCCCTCCAAATAAATCTTCTATTGGAAATTAATATTTTTATCAATTTTGGCAAAAAACTTATAATATACTTATTATTAATTTTAAGCCATCCTAAAATAATAGCTAAAAAAAAACTTATAAATAATACAATTATGGCAATTAAACCAGGCAAAAGTTTATAAGCTGCGTAAGAAACTAAAAAAGCGCCAAAAAGTAAAAATAATTGCTTTAATGTAATTCCTACGGGTCCAATTAAAATTTTATCTTCAACCGTGATAAATTGTGGAACATTGAATCTCATTTTTAATTTCAAAATTAAATTATAATTTTAATATTGAGATAAATCAATTATTCCTTCTTCTGGCGGTGATTTTTTCTGTTGTTTAATTATTATTATTGATGATTTATCTTCACTTTCTTTTTTAAGTTTTTCCATTTCTTCTTTTGAGGATTGAGTATTGGTTTTTAACCCCTCTTCTTTTAATTGAGGAATATTAAATGTTAATTTTTCTTCGTCTTTATCCTTGCCTAATTCATCAATTGATTCCTTAAATAATTTTTTAATAGATTCTTTATTTGAGGATTCCAGACCTTCTGTTTTTAATTTAGGGATTTCAATTTTAATAGTTTTTACCTCATCTGGTTTTTGAATATTAATTGCCGAAACAATATTTTCTTTTTCTTTTCTAGGTGGAATTACTTTTTGAAGATTTAAAATTTTCCCAGGTTTTGTTTTTGCTTTAATCTCTTGAATTCTTTTAAGTAAATTGGCAATTTCAGGAGGGGAAGATTTAATTTCTTTAGTTTCTTTTTCTTTTTGCCATAAAATATTTATTTTAGGAATAAATTGAGAAAATAAAATATAAGCCATTTGATTAGCATCATTTTCATTAAGACTTAATCTTTTTATAATTTCATCTTTAAGTTCCATAATACTTTTAGGTTCAAAAACTTTAAAAATTAAATCCTGAAGAAGATAAATAAAATCAATCTCTTTATTTTCATTAATTTCAAATTTTTTTAAATATTCTTCTAAATAATCATAATATTCATTAGAATAAATAAAATTTCTAACATTCGTTGGAGAATTAATATAATTATGACTAAAACTAACTGTCATTATATAATATTATTATAAATTTATTTTTTCTTTTTAATCAAAAAATATTGGTGCTTTTAGTCGTTTTATGTTTTTATTATTTGATTATATTATTGATTATTATTATTTGTTTCTTCATTTTTTTCTATAGTACTTGTGCTTGGTTTCTCAACTGGTCTTGTTTGAAGTGCTGATTGAAGTTGAGATATTAATTTATTTAATTCTTCAGAGGGTACATCTTTTATATCTACTTGAATATTTAAATTATTCATTATTTCACTTAATTCATTTCTTAATCTATCTGCAGTTAATGACATTACATCTAAGCCACCGGTTATATATCTTTGTAAATAAGCTTCTAATATTTGTTCTCTTTCTCTTTCGGCTTCTATTAATTGTCTTAAAATATTATCCATAATTTCATTAAATACTCTATAATGAGGAGTTTTCTTTATAGTATTTTCTTCACTCTGAAGAATGGTTTCTAATCCCCACTCTCTTATTTTTTTAATATTATTAGGATCGGAAAAGAAATTAATTTTTCCTCCCCGCGTCATATTATTGATTAAAAATTGAACCAATTCTCCTCTTTCTTTTTCTTGAATTTGAAGTAATCTTTCTAAATCTTCTAAGGTAACTCTATTGAAATCTAGACTGGATGCTAATTTTTGCATTGCTGTTCTTTTATCTCCCCTGGCTACATCATCAAAAGAGCATTTAACTCTTTGGCAAATAATTTTTCTTGCCTTAATATCATTTTGGAGTTCAGGTGATTGACTATAAATTTTAAATATTTCATCTGGTGATTTATCTCTACTTACAAGCCGGGTAAAATTATATAAATCTTCACCCTTTAATTTTTTTATAGCTTCAGCAATTTCATTTAAGTTTTTATATTTATAGACTTCCCACATAGCTTCAATTGCCTCCTTACTTCTTTCTTTTACTGGTTTTTGCATTCTTTCTCCTGTTCCCCTTATCCTTTTAGCTATCAATGCCCAAGTCGGACCTCGCTCGGCAACTGTATTAGCAATTTTATTTAATTTTTCACCTAATCCATAAAGAGGTTTTCTAGCTAATGATTTTCCTCCTTCAGCTATTAAGGAACCTGTTTTAAGCCAAGTCCATTTAGTAAAATCATAACCAGCCTTTGAGAATCTTCCGCCTAATCTCAGGGCTAATATTGTGACTATTAAATAATAAATTATAATAATTAAGATTCTACTAGAATAAACAAAAGCTGGAGCCAAAAGAGAAATTAATGCTCCAATACCTGTTGTTGGTTGATTTTTAGTACTATCTTGAATATCACTTATCATAAAAATATCATTAATAATTTGATTAGCGCCAGCAGTTGAGGCAAAAAGAAAAATTCCTATTGAAACTAATAAAATTAAAATCAAAATATTTATATTCCAGGTAAAAAATGTTTGCCACCATTGATCAAAATATCTTTTTTGATTAGGCAGAATATAAGCTATACAAGCTAGGGGAAGTAAACCAACTAAAAAGGAGATAATAAAGAATTTTCCTACGGCAATACCGGCAAACATAGCCATTATTACTGATCCAATAAAACTCATAAGTAGAAGAAATAAATTAAAAGCTAAATCAGTGACAACTTTCGTCATATCTATTTGTTCTCCTGTAAGATTTATATTTGATATCTGTTCGTTAATTTGGTTCCCTATCTCTTTAGCTTTATCACCAATAAGCAGAGCCATTGAAAGGTATAAAGTGTTACCAAAATCGGTTTGATAAATATTATTATCCTTAGTTGAAACTTCACCTACAATTTGAATAACAGCTTTAGTAAGGTGCCAAAAGAAAGAAAAAAATTCTTTAGCCAAAACAAAAGTAAAATTAATAAGAAAAGCAACTATTAAAATTCCGATTAATAATCTTCGAGCTTCATCTTCTTTATTTAAAATAAATTGTAAGCCAGCATATAGACTTAGAAAAATTAAAACTACATAAGCAATATTTTTAAAAAATTCCCATAAAATAGGTGCAACTGTTAAATGGCTAAAAGGATTAAGAAGAATAAAAGTGTTAATAATAAATGCTGAAAGTTGAGCAATGGCATCAAAAAATAATTTTACAGCTGGAAGAATAAATCCTAAGATGTAATTTATTAAAGTCAATAAAAACTCAGTGATTTTGCCCCCAAAGTACCAAAAAGCTCCTACTAATAAAGCTCCAGCAAGCAATGGTATAATAGCACCTCTTTGAGATAAATGCATTTTATTTAATTTCAATCTTTTTTGGCTTAATAAAATTAATTGTCTCGAATATATTGCCTGTTAAATTTTTAACGATTAAAGCTAAAAACTTACCAAAATTATTTGCTGATCCTCCATCACCTCCATCTTCTTCTAGGGGCGGACCCGAAGAACCACTACTTTGATTTCTTATTTGAGCATTAATAGAAGCTTCTAATTCAATAATTGAATTATTATAATCCTCACATAACGAAGAAAGTTCGGTATCGATATTATTTAATTCTTCTATTATTTTTTGTATTTCTTGATAAACATTATTTATTTGATTTTGATCAATTCCTGATTGTTGGAAAATCTTATCCATTTCATTGTCATGTTGTTGCTTTAATTTAGTTAATTGAGTATTTAATTGATTTATTTGATTTTGAGTGTTAATAATATTATTTTTGTTTATAAAATTAAATAAGTCTTTAAAATTAGATGAAATTCTTAATAAAAGTCGAAATACTTCTCGAGTATTAAGTTGAATTGAATAATTATTAGGACCTTGTAAAGTAAAGGAATGATTTAAGTCAGACAATTTTGGATCACTGGTATTGTTAATAAATTTTAAAGTTCTTGAAGCAATCTCTTCTAAATTAGTAAAAAAAGTATTTAATCTATCAATATCTGGTTTAGTCATGGTAGCAGTACCGTTAAGGAAATTGTTTAATTGACTAGTAACTGCAGTTAATAAATTCTGTTGATTTTCTGAAACAGCTGCTGATTGCGGAATGCTATATAAAATAGCAAAAATTTTAGCTGACATATCTGCAATCACAAAATCTGGATGTCGTTCAATATTAATAGACGTTCTTTTTGACCCAAAAACATCTTCTGTTATAATTATCGATGCTAAATTTGTATTAAAAAAAGAGCCAATATTATTAAGCCCTGCTATTGCATTAACTAATTCAGGATAAAAATGGTCATAAAAACTTAACCTTATTGAGGAGCCTAAGCTTAAAATTTTTATATTTGAGCCATACTCCGAATTACTAAATGGAATATTAAATATAGGCTCATGATAATAATACCTAGGATCAGGATGAATGTCGTTTACATTGGCATTAAGAAAAAGATTGCTAATTTTAGGATTGTTAACATCTCTTAAAATTTGATCTATTTTTTCTTGAATTTGTTTTTTTGTTTGCTCAATGTCTGATGAAAGTTTATTAATTTCTTGATTTAACCTATCAATTTCTTTAGTTATAGTTGAATTATTTAGGTTATTTAAAGTAGTAATTAATTGATTTAATGTTGTACTGGCTAAGTTGAGGTGTTGTTGAGTGTTAGAACTTAATTCGTTTAACCTTGATGAGATATTCTCTAGTCCATTAGAATAATTATTAAGTTGACCCAAGAATAACCCTGGATTGTTAAGAAATGCTATATAATTTGTAGTTATGGTGGTAATAGCATCTGTTATGGTAGCATAATAAGCTGAGTTTTTATTTTGTAAATTAGGTATAAGCTCAATAATTTGTTTAATTTCGATTAATTTATTTTGAACGTTAAATGTATTCATTCCTAAACCAAGTGCTCTGTTGTCAAAAACAACATTTTGACAGACTTCTTTTAGCCCAGTAACTCCAGAATTATTTAATTTGTCACAATCTTTTTGTTGTTGAGAGTATATTTTGTCCAAATTATTTTGTATAAATAATTCTTGGTTTTCTCCTTTATTAAAATCAGCAAAGCCTTTATCGATTAAATTAAATAAACTACTGTTTATCCATCCCCTGATAAAGGTTGCAATAACATTACCTGAAGAAGATTGATTAAGAAAATCAAATGTATTTTTTGAAATTTTTTCTCGTAAATCTTCATAGGTAGCAATTGGATTTTTAATTTCGTCCTTTTTAATACAAAAACTACTTTCACCAGTGATTCCACTCTTTCTTTGCTGGTCAGCAATTTTTTTATATTCGTTAATGGTATTTTGTAAGCTAGCTATTTTATTATTATCAGGGTTTGATTTTTTTTGTTCTTCTTCTAATTGAGCTTGAAGGGTTTCTAATTTAGCTTCAGCATCAGTTTTAAGACAGGCAGTTTTAGGCATAAATGTTGTTCCGCCTGGTTCATTAGAATAGGCATTAAATGTTGATAATTCTTCATCTAATTCTTGAAATATTTTAGCTGTTGAAGTATTAAAAATTAAATTACAATTAGCAATTTCAATAGCCTGATTAATAATTTGCTCTTGATCAATTAGTTTATTTTGATCAAGATTATTTCTTGTTTGTCCCAAAAGATTCCTTAAGTTAATAATTTTAAAAGGATTAGCAAAGAAATTTCCTAATTTAAGGGCTAAATTTTTTTCATTATTTTCTGCCCTAGCCAAGATTTGATTAGTTGGTTTAATATAGGCAGTTAAAGTAGCTGAACTTTTTTGAACTATAACCGAAGGACTTAAGCCTAAGGCTGTATATATGTGAAAGGTATTGGGATCATTAGGATCACAATTAGGTTTATTTAAAATACTAAATCTATTTGTTTTAGTTATCGATCTAAAAATTTTTTTTGCTGCCTTAGGATCTTTTGATTTATCCATAAATGCACTCGCTTTAGCATTTAGTTCCTTTAATAAGTTATAAGCACAAGCTTTTACTTCAAAGGGTAAACATTGAATATTTTCATCTTGAGTATAAGGTTTTAATAATTTATCAACAGCTCGAGTATAGGCTTGACTCATCCTTAAGTATCTATATTGTTGAATATCAGGAATAAAATTCTTGGATATTTTATTATAGACCAAATTTTCTAAAGTAGATTTTAATTTAAATTTAAAATAATCTTGGGAATCACTAAGTCCTAATTTTATTCCTGTTTCAAGTTGGGTAACAAAATTTTTTGCTGTTTCTTCAATGCTTTTGCCAATTAATCCTTGGGAACCCTTATCATCAGTAGGCACACTACCACCACCAAATAATCCTCCCAATCCTCCCAAAAGATTTCCTAAAAAATTACCAACAATACTAGCAATTTTAGACATGCCCTCCATTATTAATTGATTTTTTACCATTTCAATAAATGTTTTAAAATTAAAATTAAAATTACCCTTACCAACACCAGGCATTGGTAGGGGTAGATAACCATAATCAGGAACAGCATTTTCTAAGCACTCAATAACTTGATTTAAATTATTAACTATAGTAGGAAAGTTTCTTGAAATACAACCTGTATTAATCCCAGATGACCCAACACAAGATCTAAGATTATTAAAATCAAGATTAAAATTCTTGGCACATTCTTTTATTGCTTCTTCGTCTATTGGTTGGCTGGTTTTATTTTCAATATAATTTCCTGTTCCGCACTGAGGAATGACATAATCTTTAAGGCTTACTTGAGGTGTAGTGTTTTGAGCCAAGACTATTGATTGATTAAGGATTATTGTTAAAATAAATAAAAAAATAATTATTTTTTTCATTTATTTTAAAATATTAGCTAATTTATTTTGAGCCTCAATTAAGTTATCAATCGTTCTAATGAGAGCAAATGCTTTTTCATAATCTTCTGTTGCTGATAATTCTTTTAAGGCATAACCTATTCCACCTAAAATAAAAACTTGAGCTCGATGAATATTAATATAGTTAACCGGAGGCTTAATTTCAGCTAATTCATCTGCAATGCCTAAAAGATATATACCATTATTATAAAGAGATTGTTTATTACTAAGATCAAAATTATTTAAATTAACCTTATTTAAAACATTTACAAATTCAATCGCATACTCTCTTTCGGATTTATTGGAATCAGTATTTATTTTATTAAGTAAGTAACTTAGATTGTTAATTAAATCTATTTCTTCAGATATCTGTCTATTATTTAAATTAATATTAGCTAATAAAACTAACTGAGTCATATCCCTTTCAATTTTTTTTTGTTCTCTATCGATAATATTAAGAATATTATCTATTTCATCTGGAGAGATGTAAGATAAATCTCTTGAATTTTTATCATTATTTAAACTTTTGAATTTTTGAGAGCTAATTAAAGATATTAATCCTATGCTAAATATAAAAATTAATAAAAATATAGCAATTAAATAAATTTTTCTAATTTTTAAAAATTTTATTAATTTCATTTTTTTAAATATTCTAATTTAAAGCCAGCGATGGGATTTGAACCCATAGCCTTGTCCTTACGAAGGACCCGCTCTACCATTGAGCTACGCTGGCACTGTATTAATTTGATATTAATTTTTTTCTTATTAATTTTTGCTTTTAATTAATATATACTTTAGTTTTTAATTAATCAAAATTTTAACTAAATATTAACATATTATAATAGTTGTATAGTTTTTAATATAATAATTATAATTTAAAAGTTTTCTGGAAGCAAAATCATTTTTTCATCTGGAGAAGTTAAGTTAAATTTTTCTTTTAATTCCTTTTTTAAATTTTCCGGATTGTTTAAATATTCTAATCTTTTTTTTAGTTCATAATTCTCTTTTTCTAATGATTTAATTATTTGTTGATAATTAGTTAAATTATTTTTTAAAGGTCGATTGTCTCTTTTTTCTTTAATAATAAGCCAGCCTAAATAAATAACTAATAGTAGTTCAAAGATAATTATAGGTTTAATTAATTTATCAGACATTTTTAAAAAATTTTATTTTTATTTTTTTATTTATTTTTTGCACAGTTATTAATCCTGCAGTAAATTTATCTAGGTGATATTTGTTGACGTAATAGTTAATTAAATTATGAAATCTCTCTTTTTTTAGTTTATTATAATTAACCGAAGGGTCAAAGTTGATATTATTTTTTAAAGCCTTGACTTCAATAAAATAATAACAATTATTTTTGTAGGCAATAATATCTATTTCGCCATATTTCTTTAGCCACCAATTTCTTTTTATAATTTTAAAATTTTTTATTTCTAAAAATTTACAGACTAAATTTTCAGCAAATCTACCAAATTTCATTTTATTTAAAAAAATTACGATACCATTTTTCCCACCAAGGAACTGCATTGACATATTCATCTAAAATTTCTCTTAATTTATTTCTTATCTCTTCAACATTTAAATATGTTTCTAATGGAACTGTTAAGCCAGGATGAAAATAGTTTTTAGAGATAAAATAAATCAAATATCTTTCTTTGTTATAAAAAATTTCAAAACCCATAAATTCATCCCAATTATAAAAATTATTATTGACTTTAATTCCCGAAGAATTTATTTCGATATCTAATTCAATGCTTTCATAAAAAAATGGATGAAAAAAGAAAATCAAAGCAATTAATGTTAAAATTAAGAATAAAAAATCTTTAGTAATTATGGAATATATTATTGAAATAAAAATTACTATTCCCCAAAAAATATGCCAAAGAATATCTCCATAGGGATCATCATAATGAGATAGACTGCGCCATTGAAAATTAATTTTTGGTCTATGTAAAGGAGTGGTCATCTAAATATTGAAAATATATTTTTGTTGTCTTAAAATAATATTTTAAAAAATTACTAAATGATTAAAAAAAAATAATAGAAATAACTCACCTTTTATTTCTAAATCTATGTATAATTTTAATTGATAAAATTAAATTTTAAAATGTTTTATCCCTTCAAAAAAATTGAAAAAAAGTGGCAAAAAATTTGGCAAAAAAATAACTACTCTATTTGGCATTCTAAATATTTATTAGGTAAAAAAATCTATATTTTAGATATGTTCCCCTATCCTTCAGGCGAAGGCCTGCATGTTGGTCATGTTGAGAATTTTGTGGCTTCGGATATTTTAGCTCGCTATTATCGGATGAAAGGTTTTAATATTTTACATCCAATGGGTTGGGATGCCTTTGGTTTGCCGGCTGAAAATTATGCTATCAAAAAAAATAAAAATCCAAAAGATTTTGTTCCTCAAAATATTGAAAGATATAAGAAACAAATTGAATCTTTAGGTTTAAGTTATGATTGGCAGAGAGAAATAAATACAACTGAGCCTTATTATTATTATTGGACGCAATGGATGTTTTTAAAAATGTTTGAACGTGGATTAGTTTATGAAAAAGAAGCTCCAATTAATTTTTGTCCTTCTTGTAAAACAGGTTTAGCTAATGAAGAAGTTGTTGAGGGTAAATGTGAAAGATGTGGTAATTATACAGAGATAAAATTTTTAAAGCAATGGCATATTAAAATTACTGCTTATGCAGAAAGATTATTAGAAGATTTAAATAATTTAGATTGGCCAGAAAACATTAAAGAAATGCAAAGAAATTGGATTGGTAAAAGCGAAGGATATGAAATAGATTTTAAGATAAAAAATAGCGATCAATCAATTAAAGTTTTTACTACTAGATTAGAAACAATATTCGGTATAACATTTATAGCTTTATCTCCTCTACATCCCTTAATTTTAAAAATTGCTAAAGGCGATTATTATCTTAATGTTGAAGAATATATTAATCATTATATAAAAAAATTATCTAAACATCAGTTTGAGATAGATTTTAATGGAATTTTTACTGGAGCTTATGCTAGTCATCCGATTACAGGAGAAAGTATTCCTATTTGGATTAGTGATTATGTTTTAAGCGATTATGCAACTGGAGCAATAATGGGGGTACCTGCCCATAATAAGTTTGATTATAAATTTGCTAAAAAATTTATGATTAAAATTATTCAGGTTATTACTCCTCAAAAAAATAAAATAATAGAAAAATTACCCTATGAAGGTGATGGATTTTTAATTAATTCATTCGATTATGATGATTTAAAAACAGAAGTAGCTAAAGAAAAAATTTTTCAATATTTAGAGTCTAAAAATTTAATCAAGAAAGCTGTTTATTATCGATTAAAAGATTGGGTATTTTCAAGACAAAGATATTGGGGTGAACCTATTCCCTTAATTAGATGTCAAAAGTGTGGGGTCGTTCCTGTGCCAGAAAAAGATTTACCAGTTACCCTTCCAAATGTTAAAAATTATAAACCTACATTAACCGGGGAATCTCCTCTTAAAAATATAAATTGGTGGGTAAAAGTTAAATGTCCTAAATGTAGCGATTGGGCTGAGAGGGAAACGCAAACCATGCCTCAATGGGCAGGTTCTTGTTGGTACTATTTAGCTTACATTTTAAAGACTTTCAGTAAACAAAAAAATAAAATTTATCCAAAAATAATTTGGGATAAAAACAAATTAAATTATTGGCTGCCAGTTGATATTTATATAGGTGGCGCCGAACATGCAGTTCTTCATCTTTTATATGCTCGCTTTTGGCATAAATTTTTATTTGATTTAAATTTAGTTTCAATCCCTGAGCCATTTAAAAAATTAGTTAATCAGGGAATCATTTTAGGAACAGATGGTGAAAAAATGTCTAAATCAAGAGGTAATGTTATTAATCCTGATGATTTAATCAATAAATACGGCGCAGATTCATTAAGAATTTATGAAATGTTTATGGGACCATTGATAGAAACTAAAAAATGGGATTCATCAGCAATAATGGGGCCATTTAGATTTCTTAATAAAATTTGGTTATATAGTAAAAAAAATAAAAAAAATAAAAAATTAAAAGATAGTATTGAGGTATTAAAGAGTTTTAATAAGTTAATTAAAAAAGTTTCTCAAGATATCGAAAATTTAAAATTTAATACTGCTATAAGTTCAATGATGGAATTTGTTAATTTTTTAAGTGATAAAAGTATTTCTAAAAAAAATTGGTTAAATTTTATTAAGCTTTTATATCCCTTTGCCCCTCATTTAGCTCAAGAGATTTGGCAAAGTTTTGGTAAAAAAAGTTTATTAGAAAAAGAAATTTGGCCTGATTATGATAATAGATACATTGACGAAGATAATATTATTTTAATAATTCAAGTAAACGGCAAAAAGAGGGATGAATTAGTTATAAAAAAGAATCTTAATTTTGAAGATGTGAAAAAAATGATTTTAGCAAGAGAAAAAGTTAAAAAATTTATTAAAGATAAAAAAATCAAAAAGTTTATTTTTATTCAAGATAAGCTAATTAACATAGTTATTTAAATTAAAATCCATAAGCACTTCCATATTCAATAACTGTGCCGATTGTTGGAATAGGAATAGGTGAAGGAAGAGCAGGTATAACACAAGCACCACCGGGAATATATGAACCCAACATTTTGACTCCTGTAAATGGAGGATATATTTTCATTGAATATTTATTGCTACCAATTGGAACAAAATATAATCCGGGAGGATTAGCAGGTGGTATAGTTGGCTGAATAGCAACCATTACTCCTCCATTAAGGCAATAAATTGGATGGGAAATAACTCTCGGTGTACCAAAAGGTAAGCCAATAGCAAAAACTTGAATAAATGGACTTAATGCTAATACTGAAATAGATGTAGTTAAAAATAATAATTTCAATTTCATTTTATTTTTATTTGCGGCTAGGAGGGATCGAACCTCCGACCTGGTGTTTATAAGACACCCGCTCTACCACTGAGCTATAGCCGCTTATTCTAATTCAACTTTCTTAAATGTACCACTTCTTAGCTTAGGAATTTTAATTATTAAAATTCCATCCTTAAGATTAGCTTTAATATTATCAGTATCAACATCTCGGGGCAAGATTATTGTTTTTGAAAATGGACCCCAATAACATTCTCTATACAGATAATCTGTTATTTTTGGATTTTCTGGGGGCAATCGTTTACCTCTGATAATTAACATATCTCCATGAACAAGAATTTCTATATCATTCATTGTCACCCCAGAGATAGGTGAAACAATTACTAATTCATTATCTTTTTGATAAACATCAACTGCTAATTGGCCTTCATCTTCTTCTAAATTAATTGGATGAATATTTTCTAATTCTTCCATCTAATTCTTTTAAAACTTTAAATTCATTTAAAACAATAAAAAATACTGACCACAATATTGGTAAAACATAAATAATTAAATATTCTTTAATTATAAAAATATTATATAAAAAATGCAAAAGTGATGCCATTGAAAAACTAAATAAAAAAGGAAATAGCCTTCTTGTTTTTAAGGCTATGCTATATCCAAAACCTACTAAGGTAGAAGCTAAAAGATGTAAAAAATTTGCGCCTAAAAATCTAAGAAAAGAATACAAAGTAATTAATCCATAAGGATTACCTTCTAAATTATTTATTAAAACATTACACTTAAGAGCAAAATTTTCAGTAAAAGCAAAACCTAGGCCAGCAATACCCAAATAAATCATTGAATCTATAAGAAAATGAAAATTTTTTGTTGGCATAATAAATATAAAAACCAAAAAGAATTTAAAAAATTCTTCAATAAAGGCACTAAAGAAAAAATAAGCAATTGAATCAGTTGAATAAAATAAAGATAAAATTAATTCGCTATAATAGCTTAAAATCGTAGCAATTATTCCTAAAACAAAAGCAAGAAAAATAGAAACAAAAGATTCTTTATGTGTATCTTCTGAGATTAAAAATTTAAACCAAATTAAAATAGGGATAAATGAAAATAGAAAAATAAAAAATAAATTTATATCTTGAAAGCAATATTTTAAATTTTCTGTGGCCACTTTTCGTTTATTAAATATTTATCTTTCTTTTGGTTAATAATTTGCCATAAATAATCTGATAGAAATGGCATAAAAATTGATAATATTTTAAGACTATTAATAATGATATTTTTCAAAACTTCAGGATTATTTTTTGTTTCCTCCTTGCAGGATTCTATATATTGACTACAAAAATTATTCCAGAAAAAATCATAAAATTTTTTAAGGGCCTTGCTAAAATTTAAATTTTCAATATTTATCTCAATAAATTTTAGAGTTTTATTAAATTCGGAAATTATTTTTTCATCTTTTTTAGATAATTTTTTGCTTTTTTTCATTTGTGGATATCTTATTAAGAAAAACCTAACAGCATTGTAAGCTTTATTTGAAAATTTATATCCGGCTTCAATGGCTGATTCATCAAATCTTAAATCTTGTAAATTTGATGTTTGCCAAATTAATCCGAATCTCAAAGAATCAATAGAATATTTATTAATTAAATCTAAAGGGTCAATTCCTGTACCCAAACTTTTAGACATTCTTTTGCCCTCTTTAGTTAAAACGGTGGGATGAACATAAACAAATTTAAACGGAGGTTTTTTCATAAAAAATATTCCTGAAAATATCATTCTAGTTATCCAAAGATTTAAAATATCTCGGGCAGTAAAAACTATATCAGTAGGATACCATTTTTTTTCTTTTGGGGTATATAAAATAGCAAATGGCCAAAGAGCAGAAGAAAACCAGGTATCAAAAACTTCTTCGCTTCTCTTCCATTTATTTTTATTGCATTTTTTACATTTAGATTTAGGTTTTTTTTGACAAACAATATAATTGTCACATATTTGACAATACCAAACAGGCAACCTTTGTCCCCACCAAATTTTTCTTGAAATACACCAATCTCTTATATTTTTCAGCCAATTTAAGGATATTCTTTTAAAACGATTAGGGATAAATATTATTTCTCTATTTTTTATAGATTTCTTAGCCAAATTGGCTAAAGATGACATTTTTAAAAACCATTCTTGTAAAGGTATAACTTGAATTAATGTTCCACATCTGTCGCAATAAGGCACAAAATGAGTAATTATCTCTTCTTTTTCTAAGAGATTTTCATTTTTTAATATTTCAATTATTTTTCTTCGAGCTTCTATAAAAGATAGTCCTTCAAATTCTTTTATATTAATAATTTTTCCTTGTTCGTTAATAACCGGAATAATTTCTAAATGATGCTTAAGACTAATTTCGTAATCAATTAAACTATGAGCAGGAGTAACCTTAATTATGCCAGTTCCAAATTTAGGATCAACCCTATTGTCAGCGATAATTAAAAGTTCCCGCTTAATAATTGGTAATAAGGCAATTTTACCTAAATATTTTAGATATCTAGTATCATTAGGATTAATTGCCAAAGCAACATCTCCTAACATAGTTTCTGGTTGAGTGGTTGCAATTGTTATAAATTCATTACTATCTTTTATTGGATATTTAATATAATAAAAAATTCCCTCTTCTTCTTTATAATTTAACTCTAAATCAGAAAGGCTTGTTTGACAACGAGGGCAAAAGTTTACCGCACGATAATCTCTATATATCCAACCCTTATTGTAATATTCAATAAATGATTTTTCTACCCAATCAATATATTTTTTATCTAAAGTAAATTTAATTTTACTCCAATCAGGGCAGATTCCTAATTTTTTAAATTGATTTATAATATCATTACCATTTTTTTCTTTCCATTGCCAAACTCTTTTTATAAATTCTTCCCTACCCAAATCATATCTTGTTAAACCTTCTTTTTTTAATTCCCTTTCAACGACGTATTGAGTAGCAATTCCTGCATGATCAATTCCTGGCAGCCAAATTATTTTAAATCCTTTCATTCTTTTATACCTTAAAAGAACATCTAATAAAATATTTTGTAAAGCATGGCCCATATGAAGATTTCCAGTGATATTAGGAGGAGCCATTAAGGCAATATAATAATTTTTGTTTTTCTGATTTTCAATCTTAAACAATTTAATCCACTTATCATAAAGTTTACTTTCTATATTTTTAGGATTATATTTTGTTGATAGATCCATTTATTTTCGAATAATAATATTTAATAATTAATTTAATAAAACTAAAAATAAATAATATTCTTAAAATATAATTTTAATCTTTCTTTTCCTTAACAAAAGGAAAATAAATAACCTCCCTTAAATATTTAGCATTTGTTAGAATCATAACTAATCGATCTATGCCAATTCCTAAACCTGCTGTCGGTGGCATACCATATTCCAGGGCCTCAATAAATGTTTCATCATAGGGATGAGCTTCTTCATCTCCCTTTTTTATTAGTTTGGCTTCTTCAATGAATCTATTTTTTTGATCTACAGGATCATTTAATTCTGCAAAGGCGTTAATAATTTCTAATCCCCCAATATAACCCTGGAATCTTAATGTTAGTTTATTATTTTTAGGATGTAATTTTGCTAACGGCGATATTTCTACTGGATGGTCAATTAAAAATGTTGGTTGAATTAAATTTTTTCTTATTAACTTTTTAAATATTTCATCTACAATTTTACCCTTAGTAATAATTTTAGGTTTATATTCAATATTATTTTTGTCGGCAAATTTTAAAAAATCATTTAATGTATTTTTAAAATAATCCAAACCTGTAATTTTTTTAATAATTTCCACATATTTATAAACTTTCCATTTTTTAGCAAAATTTATTTTATTATCTTGATAATTAATAATTAGATCATTTTTATTTTCTAATTGATTAAATTTTTTAACCAATTCTCTTATTATTTCTTCGACAAATTTCATAAGCTGTTGGCGATCACAATAAGCATAATAAAGTTCCATCATTGTAAATTCTGGATTATGTTCCCTATCAATTCCTTCATTGCGAAAGTTTTTTCCAATTTCAAATATTTTTTCAAAGCCGCCAACGATCATTTTTTTTAGATAAAGCTCAGGTGCAATTCTTAAATATAATGATAACTTCATGGCATCTAAATATGTTTTGAATGGTTTTGCTAAAGCACCGCCATAATGAGTTTGCAAAATGGGAGTTTCTACTTCTATAAATCCTTTTTGCCATAATATTTCTCTTAAAAATTGAATAATTTTAAATCTACTTTTAAATATATATTTATCTTTCTCATAAAAAATTGTTCTTAAATAAGGATAACGAGATAATAATTCCTCATCTTTTATTTTATAATATTCTTTTGGAAAATTTTTTATAGTTTTAGATATTAAATTATATTCTTTAACGATTAAGCTTGGTTCTTTAGATGTAGGTAAAAAAGCTGAGCCTTTTACATTTATAAAATCACCAATTTTAAATAGATCATTAATTAAATTAAATTTTTTTGTTATTTCTTTTTTGAAGATAATTTGAATTTTTTCAGTTCCGTCTTGTAAATCTGCAAAGATAATATTTTTATGATCTCTTAAGGATATAATTCTGCCCACCAGCCAAACAAGTTTTTTATTTTTTAAAAAGGCTTTAAATTTTTTACGAAATTCTATAATCTCTAAATCTCTTTTTGATTTTTCAGGGTAAAAGTTAATTTTATCTTTCATTTTTTATATTTAATAATTTTAATAAAAATAATTTTTATAAACCACCCCCTGGTCTTTGTTGAAAGCCCTTTTCAATTTGACTGCTAATTTGTTGATAAATAGGAATAACTATTGAGACAGCTAAAAGACCAACTACCAAACCTACAAAAATTATTAATGCTGGCTCAATTAAGGTAGTTAAATTCTTTACACTGAATTTAAATTCTTCTTCATAATAATTTTGCAAAATTTCCAAAACTTCAATTATCTTACCAGTTTCTGAGGCAATACCTAAAATGCCGACAAAAAACTTAGGAAAAACAATTTCTTGGTTAATACTTTCATTGAAATTATAACCCTGTTCAATTCTTTTATTTACTCTAATTAAGGCTTCTTTAATTTCTGGATGATTAATAACATAAGTTGTTAATCCGATTGCCTTTGAAAGAGAAATACCACTTTTTAAAAGTGATTCCAAGATAAAACATAAAGTTCTTAAATTTAATGTTAATAAGATATTTTTAATAATTGGAATTTTAAAACTAATTTTTAGGATGAATTGTCTACCTAATTTAGAAGTAATTAGAAAAAAAAGGAAGATTATTGATAATAATAAAATTAAAAGTATTAATTTAATATTATTGCCAATAAAAATACCGGCATCTAAAATAATTTTAGAATAAAAAGGCAGTTCGGTTTCCATTTGATTAACTAAATTAGCTAAACGAGGTATAACAAAGGTTGTAATTATTATGATTACTAAAAAAGTTATAATTAAAATAATCATTGGATAAATCAACATAGAAATAATTTCTGATTTTATTTGCTTTTCTTTAGTAAGGTCTTCGGATAACTTTTCAAACGAATTAACTAAATTACCAGAAATTTCTCCTATTTTTATTATTTCTATTTCAATAGGATTAAAGCTATTTTTATAATATTCGAAGGCTTCATAAATATGACCACCTTTTTCAATATAATAAATTAAAAACATCAAGAATTCTTTTAAGCTTGAATATTTTATTGAATGGGTTAAAATTTTCAAACCTTGAATTAAGCTTGCACCAGATTTAAGTATTAAAGCTAAATTTCTATATAAAAGTATTTTATCTTTGAGGTTTATAACTGTTAAAAATTTAAACAACGAAATAAAAATTTTTATTTCTTTTTTTTCTTTAATTTTGATTAAGCTCAAGTTATATGATTTAAGATAGTTACTAATTTCTATTTCTGATTCACCCAATATTTTACCCTTATGAATTTTACCATTAGGATCAAAAGCTTCAAAATAATAAAATTTCATTTTTATATTTATTCTCTTATAACCCTTAAAATTTCTTCTAAGGTAGTAATACCAACGCTTAATTTATCCAACCCATCTTGAAACATAGTTTTATAATTTTTATTTTTAAGTAAATTTTTGAATTCAACAAGATTAAAATCTCTTTTAGATAAATAATCAGCTAAATCATCATCAATAAAAAATAATTCAAATATTCCCGACCTACCATGATAACCTGAATAATTACATAAATCACAACCTTTGCCCTTAAAAACATAATGAGGAATATCATAATTATTGGCCTCTTCTTCGCTTAGACCATCTTTAATTAATTGTTCTTTAATAGTTTCTAATTGATAAGTTTTTAATTCACTAGAATAAATGCAGTTTAGACATATTTTTCTTACCAATCTTTGAGCAATAACAACACTTAGGGTTGATGCTATTAAATATTTTGGAATATTTAAATCTAATAATCTTGGTATAGAAGAAATAGCATCATTAGTGTGGAGTGTTGATAATATTAAATGACCCGTTAATGCAGCTTGAATAGCAATATCTGCCGTTTCATAATCTCTAATTTCTCCTACCATAATTATGTTAGGATCTTGCCTAAGTAATGATCTTAATCCTTCAGCAAATGTTAAATTTATTTTAGTGTTTACTTGCATTTGATTAATTCTATTAAGTTCATATTCAATTGGATCTTCAATAGTGCAAATATTTATCTCGGGAGAATTTAATATTTGCAAAATAGTATAAAGAGTAGTTGTTTTACCTGATCCAGTTGGCCCTGTAGAAATTATCATCCCATATGATTTTTTAATTGCTTTAATTAATAAATTCTCATGGTATTCATTTAAACCTAAATCACTTAATGATGTTGGCTTAAAGGTAGATGCTAATAGCCTTAGTACGGCCTTTTCTCCATAGAGAGTTGGGATAATCGATACTCTAACATCGAATTCAAAATCACCTATTTTTGTTTTAAATCTTCCATCTTGAGGTCGAAAATGTTCATCTATTTGTAAGTTAGATAAAATTTTTATTCGAGCAATTAATGATGAATGAATAATTTTTGGTAATTTCATTATCTCTTTTAAAATTCCATCTACTCGAAATCTAATCAAGCTATATTCATAAAATATTTCTATATGGATATCGGAAGCATTTAAACCAACTGCATAATTTAAAATATTATTAATTATTTTTATAGCGGAAACATTTTGGGCTTCTTCGTTTAGGTTAGAAATATTTTCTATTTTAGAAACTTCAATTTTTAATAATTCTTCATATTCCTCTTTATAAATTTTTTGATAGAATATTAAACCCAAACGCATTTCATCTTCTAAAATTAAATAAGGTTCTATTTTTTTATGAGTGAGGTTAGCTATTAAACTAATGGTTTCGTAATCAACAGGATTAACCATAGCTAAATGTAATATTTCCCCATCATCTTTAAAGGGAATAATCTTTTTATCTAAGGCAATTTTTTCAGGTATAAGTTTTAAAACTTTAGTTGGGATAGATAGATTCTTTAAATTTATTCTTTTGACACCTAGATAATTACTTAAAATGTTAGCATAATATTCTTTATCAAGAAGTCTTTTATTGAAAAGAATATCCAAAATATTTAAATTTAATTTTTTTGCCTCTTGATAAACTTCTGTAAATGTATTTTCATCTATGAGATTATTATTTATTAATAATTTTTTTAATTCCTCTATTGAGATAATCATGGCATAAAATTAAAAAAATAATCTGTTTTTAAGATAATATTATTAATTGTCATAATATTAATTATTATAAGAAAAAAACAAATGAATAACCAATAATCCTTAAGAGATATTTTTTCTGAAGTTGATAATTTTCTAAAAATTAGATTTTTAAGATGAAAAATGATAATAATTAAAAATCCCAGAGGTAAAATTAAAATATTTAAGGGGAAGGATAATAAAATTGAACTTAAAAATATTATTTTGTATTCTTCTAAATAAAATAATCCTTGTTTAAATATAAAATTAAGACTAATAACTATTAATAAATTAATCAAACCTGATATTAATCTTAAAAATAAATCTTTAAAATAATGGTAAGAAATATATCCCAAAAAATAATTTATCGGCTGATAGGGTGGTAATAAAAATTTACCCAGTGGGTTTTTAAAGGCTAAATATTGCAAGTAAGAAATAATAATTGCTTGGATAAAAAAAATAAAAAGAATTAAAATTGAAATAATAACGTAATTAATCTTATCTTTTTTAAAAACAAACCTTAAAATTATTAAAAAAGAGCAAATAAAAAAACTAAAATAATAATTAAAATTTTTTAATAATTCAATGATCATAAATAAAAATTTTAATAAATTTAAATCTAAAATTAATTATAAAAAGAAATTAAAATCAGCATTTACAATTGTAGAAATTGTAATTGTTCTTTTAATTTTTTTTACTATCGGAATTTTAATCTATTCTAATTTTTTTAAAATTTCATTAGATTATAACTATCTTAAAAATGATTCTGAGTTAATAGTTCAAATTTTAAATGAAGCTAAACAAAAGGCAATTCTATTTGAGAACAGCTCTAATTGGTCTGTTTATTTTGAGAATTTAACTTCATCTGATAATATTTATTTATTTTCTGGAGATAGTTTTTCTACCTCAGGTTTTTATAAAAAATATACCTTGAATTATTATAATAGATTTATTTATCCACCAGAAAATAGCACTACCAAAGTTGTTTTTAGTAAATTTTCTGGATATACCAGTACCAATACTCAAATTATCATAAAAAACATTAAAAGCAATAATACTTCTACTATTATTATTAATTACTTCGGAAGTATTGACTATTCAATTAAATAATTTTATAATTTTAATTAATGCATAACAATAGCTCATTTAAAAAAGAGAATTTTTTTCTTATTATTTTAGGAATAATAGTAATTTTTTTCTTAATTTATTTTTTAGGTAGCTTTAATATAAATAAAGTTAAAATTGGTAATTTTGGTAATAAAGAAAACCTAGATAGAATAAAAGAAACCAGCGTTGATATAAATACAATCTTAGGCAATTTACCTCCATTGGGCAATCCTAACGCTCCTATAAAAATAGTTGAGTTTGGTGACTTTCATTGTCCTTACTGCACTCAAGTACCCGAATTAATCTACAAGCCATTACAACAATATATCGATAATAATTTAGTCGCAATTTATTTTAGAGATTTTCCTCTTGATCAGATACATCCCTTTTCTCGAAATGTTCATTTGGCAAGTAGATGTGCTAATGAGCAAGGAAAATATTGGGATTTTCATAAAAAAGCCTTTGAAGATTTTAATAATGGCTTAGGCCAAAAAACTGGAGATAAAGATTATTTATTTAATTTAGCAAAAAATCTTAATTTAGATGAAAATAAATTTAAAGAATGTTATGAAACCAAAAAATATGAAAATGATATAAATAACGATTATATTCAAGGAACTCAATTAGGAATTCAAGGAACTCCAGGGTTTTTTGTTAATAATTTATTTATTGCTGGTCTTGATGTAGAATCAATAAATAAGGCTATCAATTTATTATTAGGAAATAATTTAAGTAATAGTAATAATTAATAAGAATTCAATTATAAATTCTAATAAATTAAAAAATTTAAATATAACATGAAAAAAGTAATAATTTATACAACAAGTTGGTGTCCATTTTGTGAGGCTACAAAAGAGTATCTTCATCAAAAAGGTATTCCTTATGAAGAAAAAAATGTTGAATTAGATCTTCAAGCTCGAGATGAAATGGTAGAAAAATCAGGCCAATTAGGTGTACCAGTTTTAGATATTGATGGCAAAATAATAATTGGTTATTCTCCTGAGGAAATAGATAATGCTTTATTAGAACAATAAAAATTTTTAAAAATAAATGGTGAATATTGTTAATCGAGGTATTGATTATCGTTATAAAATATTAGATAAATTTGAAGCCGGTATTAATCTTAAGGGCTTTGAAGTGAAATCCTTAAGAAATAATAGGGGCAGTCTAAATGGTAGTTATATTTCCATTAAATATGGTGAAGTTTATCTTATAAATTTTCAATTACCGCCTTATCAACCTAAAAACGTTCCCAAAGATTATGATCCCAATAGACCTCGAAAGTTATTATTAAAAAAGAATGAAATAATTTATTTAACTACTAAAATAAAAGAGAAAGGATTAACAATAATTCCCTTAAGAATTTATTCTAAAAATAATTTAATTAAAATAGAAATTGCCTTAGCTAAAGGATTAAAGAAGTTTGAAAAGAGAGAAAAAATAAAAGAAAAAGAATTTAAAAAAATTAAAAACAAGATTGAAAAAACAAGAATAATTATTTAAAATTTAAAATACAAATAAAATAAAATTAGGGGATGAATTGGATTTCGAGGCGGAAAAGAGATAAAGAAGGCTAACGGTAAAAGCCCGCCTTAGTGGTTATAAAAAGTGCAAACCAACCTCTTGCCTACGCTGTTAGTTAAAGTAGGGCTCTGGAGAAAGTTTGTTGGATTCTTTCTTCAGGGTGATAAATAATCCAACTTGAATTAAAGAAGTTGACTAGCTTCTTTAATTGACACCAATAATAGTCTATCTCCAATTCATTTTGTAGGTTTTAAAGAATTGGGGTGAAAATTAAAAAAACCTACTATGTTAGTAGAATTCTTTATCAATTTTCCGTCGACGGGGGTTCGATTCCCCCCATCTCCAAATTTATTTTGGAGTTTTAATTTTAAATTATTTTATTGAGGAGAATAAAGAATTAAACCAGTAGTTGTACTAATTATAATTTCTATTGGTCTTTGGCTAACATCATATCTTCTCCCATATTGATCGTTATAGATATCAAAATTATACCCAGGTGGTTCACTATTATTTGATAATATATAAGTAAATGTTGAGTTTATTGATGTATTGACTAAAACTAATCCATTTTCATAATTTCTTTTATACAAAGCTCCATTATTAAAATTAGAAGTTGAAGCTATTACTAATTCATCTATACTATTTACTGGCAAAGGATTTCCCAGGGGTAAATATAAAGATTGGGGATAACATTGAGGCGTATTATAACTAGATTCATCTGAAATACTATAATAATTATTTTTATTATTGGTTAGATAAAAAGATGAAACTATATAATTAGTGAGCTTATCATTATTATTACAATTTTGGTTGAAATTAATCTTGGTAATTGAAATAATAATATCATAAACCTTATTTTCAATTAAGGTTTTAAATTGTTTATGTATACTTTGAGGATTATTGTTAAAATTTAATGAAAGTTTTTCATTCAGATATCCATTAGTAAATTTAATTTGAGTATACCAATTTCCCTCGCTATTAGGTTCATCGGCGTTGGCATAGATATGGTAGCCTAAATTTCCAAAATAATTAATATAGGATGCCAATGATTTCTTAAGAATATTAAGAAATATTGGTTGATATATTTGTCTAGCTAAAATTGGATTACTGTAACCAGCAACTTCAAATAAATCAAATCCTAAAAAATCAGTTCTTAACAAAGAATCACCTTGAGATAATTTATAATACCTTAAAAAAGTTTTAGAAATAATATCAGCTGATTGAGAGAACAATTTTATTCTTAAATGCCTTAGATGATAAGGCCAGGCATTATTTTGATTATTTGTATTTTCGATTAGTTCGGGATAAAGTGAAGTTGGATGAATTCTTTTTATAATATTATTTAAATCTGAGCTACTGGTAGCAATACAAATTCTATCTATATACTCTAAAATATTTCCATCACTCCAGCTACGACAATATAAAGGATCATAATCAAAATTATGAACACCTCTTAATAATATTGTCGAAAGAAAATATGTTACCCTTTTAAAATTATTATTTAAATATTTAACAATTAAAGAAATATTGTCTTCTTCTCCCCACCAAGCATCAGCCTCTAAATATAATTTAATAAAATCGATATTATATCTATTGCAATTGTTATATGAGCAATATTGATTTATTTCAGCAAATTTTAGAGAAGAAATAGGTTTACTTGGGATGGTTAGGCAATTATTATTCCTATAAGCATAAAATCTAAAATCGTCTAGCCATATATTTCCTAGATATGGTTGGGTTGTAGAGTTAAATCTTATATAAATATAATTATCAATTCTTAATATTGAATTTGTTGTTGGTAGAGTAGCTGTTGCTATAATTAATTGCCAATCATTATTTAAGTTAAAATCTCTATTTATAATATTTAAAATAGAATTTGTGGTACTAGCATTAACAATTAGATTAACTTTTATATTGTTAGGATTATCAGTTTTAATCATAAATTTAATTTCTATAACATCACCTGTCTTAGGATAATAATTTTTAGTTTCATTGCTGATATAAGGATAATCGGTATAGAGGCTATTTAACAATCTAAAGGCAGTATTGAAATTTTGATTTGCTCTTTTATTAATTTTAGCCCTTAAACTACCTCTACTAAAATTGTTATTATAATAATTATTTCTATCTATATCTAATTTAACATAAACTCCGTTTGTTTTAGATAAATGCCAACCTGCTGGTTTGCCTATGAGAGTATCTAAATAAAATTTTTTAGCTTCATTATTATCTATTATTTCAAATTCTCCTATGCCTCCAGTGAAATTAAGGCATTGGTTATTATTTTGAGCAAAAATAAAGTAATTGCTGGGAATTAATAATAAGGATAAGAAAAAATAAAATATAGATAGCTTAAACATATATATTAATTTACTCAAATGTACAATCTAATATTTTATTAAATTCTTTAATAGTATTTACTCCCATAATACCTGTTGGTTTTTTAACTTTAAGGTATAATCTTTGAAACTTCTTTACTGAATTAATTGTTCTAATATTATATTTAGTTATTTCTTTATTTTTTGAACCAGGGCCAGTTTTAGCGATTAAAGTTTTATTATTTGAATTTAATATAATCTGGAGATATTTAATATTATTATTAGTAATTCCTGGTCTTATCTTTTTAAGGGGAAATCTAAAATTACTTGGTATTTTTGATTTAATATAATCAAAATCAAAATCTTTATATTTAATGCATATATTATCCTCTTGAGTTTTTTCAAACTCTTCTGAACTGGTAGTTGTTTGTAAATTTTGAGCTAAAAGATTTAATAATAAAAGTAAGTTATTTTGTTCTTGGTTTGCAGTTTCTCCATCTTCACCATCTCCACCACTACCTCCACCACCTCCACTACTACCACCTCCACCACCTCCACTACTACTACTATCATTGTCAACAATATTAACATTAACATTACTTATTTGAATATTATTATAGTTATTGTCTGTTGAAGAAGCAGAATGGCTAATAACTACACTATGATTACCTTCAGCTATACTATCATTAACTGCAGTTACATTAATAGTTTGATTAATATTCCAATTAGTTGGAGTAAAGACTAAGGTAGAAGTATTAGTTTGAATTTGAGACGAATTATAGGTTAACCTAATTATTACATTACTTGTTGGAGCTGAAGTTAACCTAAGATTGTAACTACTACCCTCTCCTCCTTCAGTAACAGTGATACTTGTTGGATTAACACTTACTCCACTACTATCATTATCAACAATATTAACATTAACATTACTTATTTGAATATTATTATAGTTATTGTCTGTTGAAGAAGCAGAATGGCTAATAACTACAGTATGATTACCTTCAGCTATACTATCATTAACTGCAGTTACATTAATAGTTTGATTAATATTCCAATTAGTTGGAGTAAAGACTAAGGTAGAAGTATTAGTTTGAATTTGAGACGAATTATAGGTTAACCTAATTATTACATTACTTGTTGGAGCTGAAGTTAACCTAAGATTGTAACTACTACCCTCTCCTCCTTCAGTAACAGTGATACTTGTTGGATTAACACTTACTCCATTACTATCATTATCAACAATATTAACATTAACATTACTTATTTGAATATTATTATAGTTATTGTCTGTTGAAGAAGCAGAATGGCTAATAACTACAGTATGATTACCTTCAGCTATACTATCATTAACTGCAGTTACATTAATAGTTTGATTAATATTCCAATTAGTTGGAGTAAAGACTAAGGTAGAAGTATTAGTTTGAATTTGAGACGAATTATAGGTTAACCTAATTATTACATTACTTGTTGGAGCTGAAGTTAACCTAAGATTGTAACTACTACCCTCTCCTCCTTCAGTAACAGTGATACTTGTTGGATTAACACTTACTCCATTACTATCATTATCAACAATATTAACATTAACATTACTTATTTGAATATTATTATAGTTATTGTCTGTTGAAGAAGCAGAATGGCTAATAACTACAGTATGATTACCTTCAGCTATACTATCATTAACTGCAGTTACATTAATAGTTTGATTAATATTCCAATTAGTTGGAGTAAAGACTAAGGTAGAAGTATTAGTTTGAATTTGAGACGAATTATAGGTTAACCTAATTATTACATTACTTGTTGGAGCTGAAGTTAACCTAAGATTGTAACTACTACCCTCTCCTCCTTCAGTAACAGTGATACTTGTTGGATTAACACTTACTCCATTACTATCATTATCAACAATATTAACATTAACATTACTTATTTGAATATTATTATAGTTATTGTCTGTTGAAGAAGCAGAATGGCTAATAACTACAGTATGATTACCTTCAGCTATACTATCATTAACTGCAGTTACATTAATAGTTTGATTAATATTCCAATTAGTTGGAGTAAAGACTAAGGTAGAAGTATTAGTTTGAATTTGAGACGAATTATAGGTTAACCTAATTATTACATTACTTGTTGGAGCTGAAGTTAACCTAAGATTGTAACTACTACCCTCTCCTCCTTCAGTAACAGTGATACTTGTTGGATTAACACTTACTCCAGGATTATTACTTATTCCTGTAGGATTATAATCAAAAAAGACCAAGTTCTTATTTGAAAAATCATAGTTATTTATCGAACCGTAGGATATGCTTTCAAAATTTCCTCCTAAATATAATTTTCTTGAGCTAGTACTAAAAGCTATTGAATAAATATTAAAATCTGGGAAAATTGCATCATAAGTAAAATTTATTTCTGAGGGCGTGTAGGTGGCAATTAAAAATCCTAATTGACCCCTGGTGTAAAGTTCATCAAAAAATCCTGAAACAAAAAGTATATTATTTTGACTATCATTTTTAATTTTAATTACAGGTAAATTTGGATATTCCATATAATTTAAATTTACTGGTGAAAGATTATTTTTATTTAAAGTGGCTAAATATTTATTAAATTTACCACCAACGAACAATAGATTATCTTCTGGATCTATGCTAATCGTATTAACTAAATCATTTATATTGGATTGAGCTAATAATATAGGACTAGAGGTTGCTCCTATAGAAGCCAAATAAGAAACATTTTGATTTAATACTCTATTAAATCTGCCGCCAATATATAAAACTCCAGTTGATTCATCAATAACACAATCATTAACTACATCATTAACAATACCGCTATTTCCATTTATAAAATTATTATCTAAAGTACCAGAACTAGCATTTATTTTTGCTACATATTTATATTTATTCTCATTATTTATTTTAGAAAAATAGCCACATAAAAATAGTTTATTATTAATCTTATCTAACGTTAAGGCTGAGATAAAATCTCCTGTTGTTGTTGAAAAGGTATAGTTGAAATCATTTATTATGGTATTATTAGTGGTATTAATTGCTGCAAAAAATATTCTATCTTGGTTATTAATTTTTGTAAATGGTCCAGCTATGTATAAATAATTATTATTAGGGTTATAAAGAAGAACATCAACTGGGTTATTTGGTTCAATATTAAAATTAGTAATTAAGTTTAAATTTCTATCAAAGGCAGCCAAATATTTTTTATAAACTCCATTATAGGAATAAAATCTCCCACCAATAAATAAATTACCATTATTATCTAATTTCAAAACATTAACTCTATCGCTTAGTTTTAAATCAGAAATAGAGGTTATTAAATTTCCAGAGGTTGCATTGATAGCTCTGAAATAATACCTATCACTTGCACTTGTGGCATTAAATGATCCACTAACATATAAGATTCCATTATTTTTGTTTAAAGCTAAAGATAGAACTGAATCAACATCAGAATTGTCTCGATTTAGCGAAGAAGAAAATGTATTTATCATCGAACCATTTATAGCATTAAGGGCAGCAACATAAACAGAAGGAGTAGCAAACCTTCCGCCTATATATAAATAATCATCATTAGGGTTATTAGGGGTATTAAAGTCATTATATTCTAAAGCCAAAACAACATAATCTAATGAATTGCCAGCTGGATTAAAGCCAGTTATTATACTACCATTTGTTGAAGAAACAGCAGCTAAATATCTTTTAGGTGAAGTAAAATAACCTCCTACATATAATATATTAGAATCAGGAGATAATAAAATAGTCCAAATGACATCATTAAATGAATTATTGGAATTAAAACTTTCATTTACTGTTGAGGTTGAATTAGTTGAAAAATTTATAGCAGCTAAAAATTTTTTATTGGAAATAATATTGGTTAAATTATTTTTTATCCAGATAAATTGTCCTCCAAGATATAAAGTATTAGTATTAGGATGAACTGCTAAAGAAAATACGTAGTCCTCTAGTTCAAAATTAAAGGTATTAACTAAGCGGGGATTATTTAAATCAGAAATATCAATAGCTGATAAATACTTTCTTGTTAAATTATTTACTGACTGGAATGCTCCTCCAATAAAAAGAATATTATTTTTTAAAGCTAAAGCGTAAACAGTATCATCAATATTTAAGTTAAAATTACAATTTACTCTTCCTGATTGATCTATATAGGCTAATTTTCTTACCTCACAATTACCTACTTTGAAAAAATCACCACCAATAAACCAACCATTGTTATATGGTATAGCTGTCCAAACAGAACCTTCTATTTTATCAATTAAATCAAAAGTTGTATTCTGAGATGTTCTTAAAATAAATCCATTTCCCCTATAAGGACCTAAATAAGTAAAATTACCTCCTATATAAACTTTATCATTAGCAACTTCAATAGTATTTATTGAACCGTTAGGCACCCAATTTAAATTAAACTTTTGAGAAGTTAAATTAGCCCAAGTTAAATTAAATAAAAATATATTAAATAAAAAGAAAATAAAAATCATTATAAAAAACTTCGTTAAATTTTTTAATTTATTTAAAAATTTTTTTAATTTCATTCCAAATTTCTTTTTTTAATTTATTATCTTGCTTTAATTGTTCTCGAGCTGATTGAAAACTGCTACCTAATTTTATATCTCCAAAAAATAAACTTGTGCCAACCCTTTTTATTATTCCACATTTTTCTGCTAAATTCAATAAATCAGCTTCATAAGATATACCCTCGCCATAATATATTTCAATTTCAGCTGTCTTAAATGGTGGTGCCACTTTATTTTTTACTATCCTTGCTTTTACCTTTATACCTATAATTTCATCAGCTCTTTTAATTTGGCCTATTTTTTTTAATTCAATTCTAACAGAAGAATAAAATTTTAAAGCTTTTCCTCCAGGAGTTGTTTCTTGAGCTCCAATGATTGCTCCTATTTGAGCTCTAGTTTGATTAAGAAATATTAAAATTGTCTTTGTTTTTGATATTAAGGCAGTTAATTTTCTTAAAGCTTGCGATAATAATCTTGCCTGTAAACCAATAAAATGATCACCAATTTCTCCCTCTAATTCAGCCTTAGGAGCTAAAGCAGCAACTGAATCAACGACAATTACATCAAATAATCCAGATTTTACTAATTTCTCAACTAAATTTAAGGCATCCTCGCCCGAATCAGGTTGAGAAATAACTATTTTTTTGATATCAACGCCAATTCTTTTAGCATATTCAGGATCCAAAGCATGTTCAACATCAATAAAAGCAACATTACCTCCATTTTTTTGAGCTTCGGCTATTGTTTCTAATGCTAAAGTTGATTTTCCGCTTGATTCAGGGCCAAAGATTTCTATAATTCTACCTCGAGGTAAACCACCAACTCCTAAAACTAAATCTAACGAAGGAGATCCGGTTGAAATTGTTTCTACATTAACCTTAGGCACTGATTCTAAGGTCATTACAGTTCCTTCACCAAATTCTTTTTGTAATTCTTGAATTAAATTTTCTAAATTATTAGATTTCGTTTCACTTTTTTTCTTATTCATTTAAAAAATTTTAAAGTAAATTAATTAAAGTTTCAAAAATTTTAAAATTTGATATCCCAAATATCTGTTTCTTGGCTGAATGAATTTTCAAAATCTGTTAATTCTTCATTAACATATTCATCGTCAGCAATATTTTTAGGGCCAAAAATTATATTTTCAGCAATTATTTCTGTTATCGATTTTTTTTGCCCATCTGGAGTTAACCAGTTGCGATAATGAATTCTACCTTCAACAAAAATTAATCTTCCTTTATTTAAAAAATTTTTACATGTTTCAGCCAATTTTCCCCAGACAATAATTCGATGAAATTCTGTTTCTTTTATATTTTGATTATTTTTATCTTTATAAATACGATTAGTGGCGATGTTTAAGATAGCTATTTGAGTTCCATTGTTAGTAATTTTAAAATCTATCTCTTGAACTAATCTTCCTATTAAAAATACTTTGTTAAGGTTCATAAAAAATTTAATTAAATTTAAAATTTTTTAATTGTTTATCTCGGTTAATTTTTCTTTTAAAGGAACAGATTTTCTTTTGATAATTAAAAATCTTAAAATTCTTGAAATATTTTTTAATTCTTTGTTTATTTTTTCTAAATTCTCGTTTTTTTCCAATTTAAAAACTAAATAGCCAAAATAGCCTAAGGTTTGTTTTTTAATTGAATAGCTTAAATTTCTTTTTTTGGGACTCTCTTCTAAAATTATCTCTGCTTCATATTTAGTTAAGATTTTCTTTATTTTTTCTAATTCTTCTTCTAATTTACTTTCAATATTTAACCAATAACCAAGTTCATACATTTTTTTAAAAAATAGTTATTTAAATAATTGATGTTTTTTTAACAATAGCCTTGCGGTACCTACTCTCGCGCCTAAATTGGCACTACCATCGGCACTTAGCCGTTTCACTTGCCTGTTCGGAATGGAAAGGAGTGGTTCCAGCTAAGTTATGCAACCACAAGGCAATATAGATTATATACTTAAAATAATTTTTTTTCAAATAAAACTGATTTTACTAATTTATCTGCCCGACTATTCTCTTCTCTAGGAATAATTTTTATTTCCAAAAGGGGAAATTCTATTTTTAGGTTCCAGAAGTTAATAAATAATTTTTGTAGATTTTCTTCTTTGATTTTATATTTTCCTAAAAGCTGATTACCAATTAATTCACTATCTAAATGAATTATAATTTTGGAATTTTTTATTTTGTTTTTACCTAAAAGATGTTTTATTTTTTTTAAGGCATAAATTACTGCTAAATATTCAGCTTCATTATTAGTTATTTTATCTATCCTGGCTTTATATGATTTTATTTTACCGTCAATTAGGATTACAATACCAATAGCACCAATATTTTTTTCGTTAATAACCCCACCATCTGTCCAAACTTTTATCTCTTCCATTTTTATTTCTTAATAAATTTTTTTAGAGGACAATTTTTATGTTTACAATTAGCAGGGCAATATTTTCTACCATATTCTATTAATTTATATGGTAAATCACCCCACCTATTTTTAGGAATTATTTTAATTAAATCCTGTTCAATTTTATCTGGGTTAGAATTTCTAGTTAAGCCAAATAATCTACTTAATCTTCTGATGTGGGTATCAACTGGAAAGCCTTCTGTTTTTTTATAAACTTGCCATAAGATAATATTTGCACTTTTTCTACCTATTCCAGGTAATTTAGTTAATTCATTAATGTCTTCTGGTATTTTGCCATTATATCTTTCATTAATAATTTTAGCTGAGCTTAAAATAAATTTAGCCTTTTGTTTATATAAACCTAAACTGTTTATATCTTTGGCAAATTCTTTTTCGTTAGCATTAAGGTAATCATCAAATTTTTTATATTTCTTAAATAATTTAGAGGTAACTTGATTAACATTTTCGTCTTTATTTCTTGCTGATAAAACTACAGCTACAAAAAGCTCCCAAGGATTAGAAAAATTTAAAGCAATTTTTGCTGAAGGAAATAGTTTATCGATAATCTTTATTATTTTGTTTACTTTTATTTTTAGATTAGATTTTAGATTAGAATTATTATTTTTCATAGTTATACTTTTTTATATTTTGTTTCAACGCCATAAATTCCATCTTTATATTCTATTATTTTATAATCATTAAATAAAATTGGTTCAACCAAAGCTAAACATAAAAAGATTCTAAAAAATAATTCCCTAATTTCTGTTTCAGCATAATTATTTGCTCTCATTTCAATTGTATGTCTCCAGGCACGGATATTTGCGGTTACTACAATTGGAGCTTCAGTTTCATTAGTAAATATTGCTCTAGCTGTTTGATTTAATTTTTTTCTCAATTCTGTTTTTAGATGGCTCTCATCATCTGAAGATTGACCTAAAATTTTTAATTTTTCTTGTTCTTTTTTTAAGATATTATTTATTTCTTCATATTCTTCTTTGATTCTATCTATTCTTTTTTCAAATAAATTATGAAGGTATTTATTATCTTGAAACTCTTTTCTTTCAACAAACCTAATTAAATTACCTGAAACATATCTTTGACTTTGTTGAGAATAAGCAAAGCCAGCGCGATGTCTAATTAATTCGTGTGTTAAACTTCTTGAAACTCCATAAATTAAAAATGAATAATAACTATGTTCTAAAACCGAACCATGACCAGATGATTTGATATTTTCAAAATACCTATTAGCATCTTTATTCCAAGTTCTTTTAGGTCCAAATGACATATAGCATAATTGAGCAGAGAATTTAATTAGTTGAGTACCAGCGGTTAATTTATCAGGATCACTTAAATAATCTTCAAAATTATTTTGGTATTCACTTAAAAAATTTTTGGTATTTTCTATTTTTATTTCTGGCTTGGCAATCATTATGACCCCTGGTGATTTTAGATATGGAGTTCCTTTTTTGGTATAATATACTCTGCTATCAATAAATGTAAAACCATCACTTATTTTACCGCCTATCGATTCAAATATTGTTTTTATTTTTTCCTGATTATTTACTAACATTAACATAAAATTATAAGATTAAAATTAAGATGTCAAACTTAAGAGACAAAGCAATTAAATTAATAAATCAATATATCAAAAATGAAAATTTAAAAAAACATCTTTTAGCTACTGAGGCGTTGATGAAAGCTTTAGCTAATAAATTTGGTGAAAATCAAGAAACTTGGGGATTAGCAGGTCTTTTGCACGATTTAGATTGGGAGATGACAAAAGATAATCCTGAAAAGCATCCTTTAATTGCGGTTGAAATTTTAGAGAAAGAAAAATTTCCCAAAGAAATAATTGAAGCAATTAGAAAACATAATCATCTTCAAGGTTTAAATCCAGAAACATTATTGGAAAAAGCTTTATATTCTTGCGAAGAAATTACTGGCTTAATTGTAGCTATTGCCTTGGTTATGCCAAGTAAAAAATTAGCTGAAGTAACAGTTGAAAAAATAATGTCTAAATTTAAAGAACCTTCATTTGCTCGGGGTGTTAATAGAGATATTATTAAAAAATGTGAGGAAATGTTAAATATTTCCGTAGAGGAATTAGCTGAAATTTGCTTAAAGGCAATGCAAGAAATTAGCGATCGGTTGGGATTATAATCTCTTATTATAATATATTATTTTATTAATAATTCACATTTTAAATTGACAATATTTTTTTAATTTTTTATAATTTTTTTAATTAATTAAAATTCTTTAATAAAAATGACCAAAAATATTTTTATAACAATACTATTTATTTTTCTTTATATTTCTTCTATTTATGCTCAGAATCAAATTCCTATGTGTGCTGCCCCAAATCATCTTATTATTTGGCCGAATATGTCGACTTATACCATTCCAATGGCTAAAAATAATATTGGTGAATTAATGGATTCATATTTAACTTATTCAACAGATTCAGTATATTATAATGGGCAATTTAAAGAACAAATAGGAATATTTAGTTTTTTTAGGTCGGCAGTTAGAATTTATGGCGGATTAGGGCAAGATAGAAATCGACCTAATCCTAATAATAACTATAAAACTAATTGGAGTAATGTTGCTGACTTTTATTTAACCCCTATTTATATTAAAGGACCAAGAAGAAATTGGCATTCAGGAGGTTCAATTACCTTTATGGATATTTCAACATCAACCGATAAGAAATATCAAACCTTAATTACATTAACTCAATTTCCTAGTCATGTATATTGGAATCCAGTCGGAGATGATAATAGTTTAACAACAACTCCTGATTTTGGCAATTTAAGAATTTATTACTCTGAATTTAATCCAACTAATGCTACCCTTACTGGAAGAACAGGAACTATTAGTCCTAACTCATCCAATTATAAATTATTAGCAACCTTTAAATATGATAGTCAAAGAGGAAGTATGCTGGGTATCGGAACAGCAAGCCCTCAAGCTAATTTATATGTTAATGGTAATATTCTTTCTTCAGCAACTATTACTGCTCCAGGATTTTGTTTAGGTAATAATTGTATTAGTCAATGGCCTTCAGGAGGAAATATAGGTAGTGGAACTGCAAATTATCTTCCAATTTGGAAAACTTCAACAACCCTAGGAACTTCAACTATTTATCAAGCAGCAAATGGTAATGTTGGTATCGGAACAATAACTCCAACTTCTATTCTTCATCTTTATGGTAACTCAGCTTCTAGAGTGATGAGCATAATTATCCAAGATACTAATAACCCATATCAAAAAATTTGGAAATTAGGAAATGATGGTCAACCAGGTAAATTTGGACTTATTGATGGAACAAATTATAGATGGATAGTAGATAGCAATGGTAATGTTGGTATCGGAACAACAAATCCTCAAGCTAAATTACATGTTAATGGTAATATTATTCTTTCTTCAGAAACTTCGCCTTATTTTGAGATTAATAGAATATCAACAAATAACGAATCTGGAATAAGATTTAAGTCAAATAATCAGACTGCTTGGGAAATTGAATTGGCTAGTGGCAGTGGTAATTATTTAGTAATTAGTAAAGCAAATAATGAACCTGTTATTGCCTTAGATAATATAGGTAGGGTTCATATAGGAAGTTATGTAAGTGGCGATGGAAAGCTTAATGTTTATGGAACCTCTAAATTCTATTCTTTTGATGGGCAGAGATTAACTTTAGAAATAAGTGAAGAATAAATATGAATCATAGGTATAAAAATATTTTAAAATTTACATTCATTATTATTTTATTAAGTTTATTTTTCTTTGTATCAAATTATTTATATTCTCAAGTTCAAAGAGAAGCTACTGTTTTTAGAACTCAAAATAGAGGATTTAATTTTTATACAGGGAATGATCCTATACTAAAAATTTCTCGAAATAACTTTATTTTTTATTGGGGCAGAGATTCTCTTCCTTTATTACGATTAAACGATGTTAGATTGTTTTCGCTTATTGGCTTTGTTTATATACCAACTGTTGGGTTTGAAAATGGAAGATTAACACCTAGATGTCCTTGTGATATAAATGACTTAGTTAGAGATTGTCCTGTGCCTTATATTTCAAATTATAGAGTCTCAAACACCTGTTTTGATCAATATTATCAAATTTATAATTCTGAATATCGATCAGTAAGGTATAATTTAGAAAGAGTGGCTGACTGGGATAGATTTCAATTTGCTGTTGATAATGGTGTGGTAAGGATAAATGGTGATCTTGATGTTGAATATAATCAAAATAATAGTTGTGTAAATGTACCATCAAATGAATTTAGGGATATTGAAGGTTCTCATAATCAAGGAGAAACCATTTGCCCGGATGGATATTTTATGAAGGGAATTAGATTTCAAAATGGAAGAAGACAAGATGCATTAGATCTGTGGCAAATAATATGTTGCAAGCTATAAGAATTGAAATATTAAAAAATTTTTTTTACGACACTGTTAGACCCACGTTTAAATAAATTAAAATTAAATAAAGTAAGATTGATTGATGAATATGGTAAACAAATTGGAATTTTAGATTTTAATGAGGCAAAAAAAAATGCTGAAGAAAAAAATACTGGCCTTATTTTAGTTTCAGAAAAGGCAAATCCCCCGGTTTTAAAGTTAGGTGATTATAATAAGTATATTTATAGATTAAAAAAGAAAGAAAAAGAAAGGAATATTTCAGAGATAAAAGAGGTTAGAATAAGCTTCCAAGAAGCTTTAGGGGACCTAAAAAGAAAGGTGAAGCAAATTGAGGAATTTTTAACTGAAGGTAATCAAGTAAGAATAAGAATGATCTTAAAAGGCAGACAGTTTTTACATTTAGATATAGCCAAAGAAAGATTAAATAATTTCATAGGTTTAATTGAAATACCAATAAAAATTATTAATGAAATTAAACAAAGCGGTAGTAATTTAATTATTATAATTAGCAAAAAATGAAAATTAGAAAATCTGTCCTAAAAAGATTTAAAATAACTAAGAATGGTAAGTTTTTAAGAAGAAAAAGTGGTATTT
Organism: Candidatus Parcubacteria bacterium; assembly: GCA_026004495.1. Taxonomy (GTDB): domain Bacteria; phylum Patescibacteriota; class Minisyncoccia; order UBA6257; family HR35; genus JANXCM01. The sequence continues at coordinate 370,909 of BPJG01000001.1, forward strand.
CTCATTTTTTGGCTAAAAAGTCTTCAAAAATCATAAGAAGAAAAAAAAGATTAAAAAAAGCAAAAGCAGAAAAAAATTTGATTAAATATTTAAATTATAATATTTAAAATGGAGCAGAAATTAAAAATTGCTATTTCTGGAGCAGCTGAAACTGCTCATTGTTCAGAAAATATAAATGAATTAGCCTATGAAGTTGGAAAATATTTGGCCTTGAATAATTGTATTTTAATAACTGGAGCTACAACTGGTGCTCCCCTTTGGGCAGCAAGAGGTGCATATGAAAATAATGGTTATGTAATTGGTATTTCGCCAGCTATGGATAAAAAAGAACATATAGAAATTTATAATCTTCCAATTGATTATCATCATTTAATTCTATATACTGGCTTTGGTCATTCTTTGAGAAATTTGGTTTTAATAAGATCTGGCGATGGAGTTATTTTTATTTGCGGTAGAACCGGAACACTAAATGAATTTACTATTGCCTATGAAGAAAAAAAACCAATGGGCATTTTACTAAATAGTGGCGGAGAAGAAAAATATATGGATGATATTATAAATGAATCACATAAGGAACATAAAAAAATAATTTGGGAATCTAAGCCCTCAAAATTAGTTGAAGAGATTATTAAAATAATGAAAAATGATTGAATTGACTACGATTGAAATAATATACAGATTAATTTTAGCAACAATAATTGGAGCAGTTATTGGTGCCGAAAGAAGTTTTTTTCATAAACAAGCTGGCTTAAGAACGTTTGCTTTAGTATCTTTAGGTGCAACCTTATTTTCAATTATAGCTCTAAACTTTAATTTAGATTCTGCTTCAAGGATATTAGCTAATATTGTTATTGGTATAGGTTTCTTAGGTGGTGGTTTAATATATTTTTATCAAGAAAAATTACAAGGGGTTACAACAGCAGCTGCCTTATGGGTTACAGCAGCAATTGGTGCAGCTATTGGTCAAGGATATTATTTAGAAGTTTTTGCCTCTTCTATTTTAGTATTATTAATATTATCCTTTCTACCTTTTATTGAAACAAGAATTACTAATGATAGATCAAATAATTAAGAGTATATTTATCTTAGTTAGTACCGTAATAGGATTAGGAATATTTGTTCTACCATATACCGCCTTAAAATCGGGTATATTTTTTTATTTTTGGTTAATAATTATCCCTATTTTGGTTTTAATTTTTCATTTAGTTTATGGCGAAATAATTTTTCAAGTTGAAGAAAAACATAATTTGCCATCTTTAGTTGCAAGAATAATAAATTCTAAACTTAAGCTTCCAATTTGGTTAATTGATTTTTTAGGTTTAATGATGGTTTTTGTTGTTTATTTGGTAGTTATCGAAGAAATTATTAACCATTCATTAAATTTAAGTTTTTATTTTAAGCCTTTATTAGCCTTATTTATTTTTTTTATTCTATCTTTTAAAAATAATTTTTTTAGCAAATTAGATTCATTATTGGCTATATTTTTAATTGTTTTTATTTTAGTTTTAAGTGGTTATTTATTAACTAAAGTAAACATTAAAAATCTCTTACCATTTGATGCTAATTTTGTTTTTAGTTACGGTATTATTTTATTTTCCTTTACTGGTTATCATTCTTTACAAATAATTTATGATCTATTAGGCAAGGATAAATTTAACTTTATAAGGGTAAATATTTTAAGTTTATTTTTTGTTTTCTTAATTTATCTTTTATATACCTTAACTGTCTTGGGTACAATTGGGCCAGAGATTGATGTTTTAAGTTTGTTTTCATTAATAAAATATTTGAACATTAATTACCTTAATTATTTAATACTAATTTTGTTTTTATTAAGCATCTTAACTACATTTATATCATTAGCTTATTATTTGAAACGCGGTTTGATTGTTGATTTTAGATTTAAAGAAAATATATCTTGGCTAACTATAGGATTGTCTATAATCTTAATAAGTTTTTTTGATTTTTCTAATGTGATGAAATTAATAAATTTTATAGGTAGCTTATTTATAGGCTTAAATTTAATTCTCATTTTATTTTGTTATCTAAAACTTAAAGAGATTAAATATTTTAATATTCCCAAAATTATTGTTTATATAATGATAGTAATTTTTAGTTTAGGATGGCTTATGGGGCTAATTACGGAATAATTCAAACGAGAATATTGGATTTTTTTATAATATAATTATAAATAAATAAAAAAATATATATAAATAAAATTTTGTATTAGGGGCTTGTAGCTCAGTTGGTAGAGCGCCGCTATGGCATGGCGGAGGTCAGGGGTTCAAATCCCCTCAAGTCCATAATATTCATATTAAAAAATATTTTTTTAAAAAATTAAATACTGATCGCTTGAGAGATAAATATTTTTTACAATCAAAATAATAAATCAAAGTAAAATTTGATCTAATCCTTTCGTTTTATTTAAAAATAGTTATTTTATAATAAAAGTATATTCTATAATAATATATTTTTTCGGGATGTGGCCTAACGGCTAAGGCGCTTGGTTTGGGACCAAGAGATTGTGGGTTCGAATCCCACCATCCCGAATTATAATTTCATTGACCTCTTTATTTTTATTAATAATTTGTTATAATTTAAAAATATATAATTTTTAATTTGCCCTCAAATAATTAAATGAGAAAATTATTTTTTGTTTTATTTTTAAAAATTAATTATGAAAAAAGAAATTGTTGAAGGTGTAGTTATTGAAAATTTACCAGATACTACATTTAAGGTTAGGCTGTCAACAGGACAAGAGATTTTTGCTTATTTATCAGGAAAAATGAGGATTAATTATATAAAAATAGTTCCTGGAGATGAAGTTATTATTGAATTATCTCCTTATGATAAATCTAAGGGAAGAATAATTAAAAGAAAATAAAATATTCTAAAAAAAATGAAAGTTACAACATCAGTTAAAAAAAGATGTAATAAATGTAAAATTGTTAGAAGAAATAAAAGAATTTATATTATTTGTGAAAATAAAAAACACAAACAAAGACAAGGATAAAAATGGTTAGAATAGCAGGCAAGGAAATTCCAAATAATAAAAGATTAAAGTATTCATTGCCATATATTTATGGAATAGGAATTTCTTTGGCTGAAAAAATTTGCAATGAATTAAATATTGATTCAACAAAAAAAACTGATGAATTAACTCAAGAAGAAATTGGTAAAATTGAAAAATATATTGATAATAATTTAAAAATAGAAAATGAATTAAGAACAGAAATTCAATCTAATATTAAAAGATTGATAGAAATTAATTGTTATCGAGGTATTAGACATAGAAAGAAATTACCTGTTAGAGCCCAAAGGACTAGAACAAATGCTAGAACAAGAAAAGGTCCTAAAAAAACAGTCGGATCAGGTAAAAGAAAAATTACTAAAAAATAAATAAATGGGTAAAACAAGAACAAAACTAGTAGAAGGAAGTGAAGTAAAAGAAAAAAAGAAAGAAAAAGGTAAGAAAATTAAAAAAAAATATATTGACCTAGGAATTTTTTATATAAATTCTAATATGAATAATACTTTGATTGCCTTTACTGATTCCCAAGGTAATGTATTGAAGTGGTCATCATGTGGAGCTGTTGGTTTTAAAAATACTAAAAAATCAACGCCTTATGCTGGTGCTAAGGTTGCTGAAAATATAGTTAATTCAGTAAAAGAAAATTTTGATGTTAATGAAGTTAAAGTCATTGTTAAAGGTATTGGGCCCGGTAGAGAATCATCTTTAAGAGTAATTTTCAATTCTGATTTTAATATTATTTCTGTCGAAGATAAAACTCCAATACCCTTCGGCGGACCTACTCCGCCCAGACCAAGAAGTGTATAGATTAAAAGATGAAAATTGAAGCTAAATGTAAAATTTGCAGAAAATTAGGCCAAAAGTTACTTTGGAATGAAAGATGTATGTCAGGTAAATGTTCTTTAAGTAGAAGAAGAATTAAACCGGGAATTCATGGTTACAAACCTAGATCTTTATCAGACTTTGCTAAGCAATTAATTGAAAAACAGAAATTGAAAAATTACTATCTTCTTAAAGAAAAGCAATTAAAAAATTTTATCGATAAGGCTAAAAAAAATAAAGAACCACTTCCTCTATCTTTAATTAAAATTTTAGAAAGTAAATTTGATAATTTTGTTTGGAGGTCTGGTTATAGCTTATCCAAGCTACAATCTAGACAGCTAATTACTCATGGTCATTTTTTAATAAATGATAAAAAAATAAATTTACCTAATTATTTACTTAAGCCAGGTGATATAATAAAAATTCGCGAAGAAAGTAAAAAATTATCCATCTTTAGAGATATTGATAAAAAATTAAAGAATTCCCAAATTCCTTCTTGGATTAAATTCAATTTTAATGATTTAAGCGCAGAATTTATTCGTTATCCTGAATTAGAGGAAATTAATCTACCATTTAATTTATCAATCGCTCTTCAATTTTATGGCAAATAAGTCGATTAATTAAGATTAAAATTATAATAATGATAAAAGAAATTATTATTCCTGATAACATTAAAATAATCTCTTTAGAAAATAATAAGGGAATTTTTGAATTATTTCCTCTTTATCCTGGTTATGGAATTACAATTGGTAATGCCTTGCGTAGAGTTTTACTTTCTTCAATTAAGGGATCAGCTATTACAATGGTTAAAATTGAGGGTGTACCTCATGAATTTTCAACTGTCCCGGGTGTTTTAGAAGATATAATAGATATAATTTTAAGACTAAAGCATGTAAGGATAAAATACGAAGGAGAAACAGCCATTGAATTAGAATTATCCAAAAAAGGTAAGGGTGAGGTATTAACTAAAGATATAAAATGCCCTCCAGGAGTGAAAATTATAAATGAAGATTTTTTAATAGCAACACTAACATCTAATGAGACTGAATTAAAAATGAAATTGATTGTCGAAAGAGGTTATGGATATTACGTTGCTGAAGATAGAGAAAAAAGATTGGAAAGAGTTGATCCAGGTTTTATATTTTTAGATGCTATTTTTTCTCCCATTGTTAATGTAACTTATGAAGTTGAAAATATAGTTTACAAAGAAAGGACTGATTATAACTTACTAAGATTGATCATAGAAACAGATGGAACAATTGAACCAGTAGATGCCCTTAAACAAGCCTTAGAAGTCTTAATTAAACATTTTAATTTTATTTATGAAACATTTGGTAAAAACTAAAAATTTTCATAGAAAAAGAGATCAAAGAAATGCTTTGATGAAAATATTAGCTCATAATTTAATTATGAAGGAAAGAATAAAAACAACAACCGCAAGAGCCAAATATTTAAGAAAAATTGTTGAAAAATTAATAACCAAAGCTAAAAAACAAGATTTAAGTGTTTTGAGACTATTAATAAAAAAATTACCTAAAAAATCTGCTTATAAACTTTTTTATGAAATAGCTCCTCGTTATAAAGAAAGAAATGGAGGATATTTAAGAGTAATTAAATTGCCATTAAAAAGATTAAAAGATAACGCGGAATTAAGTATTATTGAATTTGTTTAATGTTAGTTATTAGATTTCAACCCGTAGGTAAAAAACATCAAAAAATTTTTAGAATAGTTCTTCAAGATAAGAAAAGTAAGCTATCGGGAAAAATTATTGAAAAACTTGGCTGGTGGGATCCTCGGCTTAAAAAAGGAGACTTCAAGGCTGATTTGATAAAATTTTATATTTCTAATGGAGCACAAGTTTCTGATAGTGTTTGGAATTTATTAATAAAGAAAGCTATTATTAAGGGCAAAAAAAGACCTATATCAATTAAAAATAAAAGAAATGAAAACACCTAAAATAATTAAATCAACTAACGGTTTAGATTGTCTATTTTATAATTCGCCAGAATTAATCACAACTACAGTTCTGGCCTTAGTAAAAACAGGAACTGATTATGAGAGTAAAAATTTAAATGGAATTTCTCATTTTATTGAACATTTATTTTTTAAAGGAACAAAAAACTTTGCTACTCCTCAAAGTTTAAGTTGGGAATTAGATAAGATTGGAGCAGATTATAATGCTTTTACTTCTTATGAATATACTGGTTATTATATTAAAACCTTAAATCATTATTTAGATAGAGCCGTTTATTTACTAGCTGAAATGTTAACTAATCCAATTTTTGATCAATCAGAATTAGAAAAAGAGAGAAGTGTTATTTTAGAGGAAATTAATTATCTCCATGATACACCTATAAGTTTTATTTTCGAAGAAACATTAAAATTAGCCTACGGAGATCAGCCTGCTGGATGGTCAATTTTAGGAACTCCGCAAACCTTATTAAGAATTAACCAGGAGGAAATAAAAAATTATTTTTTTAATAATTATTCAAATAAAAATACCTTAATTATAATAGTTGGAAATTTTAATCTTAATAAAGCTAAAAGTTATATAAATAAGTATTTTTCTAGTTATAATAAAAATAAGAATATAAGCAAACCTAAATTTACAGAAACAACACTAATTCCTAAGATAAATATAATTAAAAGGAAAGAAATTAAGCAATCACATTTAGCTTTACTATTTAAGTTGAAAGGCTTAAATTTTTTAAAAAATAGAAGATTATCTTTAGGTTTGTTAACTAGTTTTTTAGGCTATGGTTTTAGTTCGAGAATGTTTAGAGTTTTGAGAGAAGAGCTAGGAATTACTTATTATTTAAAAGTTAGCAATGATCTTTATTCTAATCGTGGTTATTTATATATCCAAACAGGATCAACGATTGATAAAACTTACTTAACTGTAGATAAAATTATCGATGAATTGATTAAAATTAAAAAAGAAAAAATTTCTAATGAAGAAATCGAAAAAGCAAAGTCATTATTAGAAACATCTATTTTTTCCTTAGCTGAATCTTCCCTATCTTTAGCTTTATTTTTTGGATTAGATTATTTGATTTTTAATAAAATTTTTACTACCGATTATTATTTAAAGGAAATTAAGAAATTAAAAGAAAGTGATATGAAAAAAGAAATCCATAATTGGCTTAAGAAAGAAAACTTAGTTATGGGTATTTTAAGTTCTGAGGATTTTGATAAAAATAAGTTTTTTAAATTAATTAAAAATTTAAACTAACAATGCCCAAAACTAAATCAGCTAAAAAAGAATTACGAAAAAATATAAAGCGAAGAATAAAAAATTTAAGAAAAAAAAGATCGATTAAGGAAACAACTAAGAAATTTTTAATAGCTCTAGAAAAAAAGAATAAAGAAGAAGCTTTGCAGTTATTAAAATTAGCTTCTAAATATCTTGATAAGGCTGCTAAAAGTTTTATTCATAAAAATAAAGCAGCGCGAATTAAATCAAGATTGTCTAAAAAATTTAATAAAGTCTTTTTGGGTGAAAATATAAATTAAATAAATATAAATTGATTTTTTAATTTTAATAAACAAAAATTTTATTAACTATTAAATTATTATCGTCATAAAGTTTTATTTCGTCATACCTTTGTTTAGAAAAAGATTCATAAATGGGTATAAAAATTATCCAGTCCTTAAAATAAAAATCATTATCATTTTTTTTATTTTGATAGCAACCTCGATAAGTAAAGTTTTCCTCAAAAAATTTATAACATTGCGAATCATAGATAATTTTTTCCCAGTCAGTATTTTTAGGCCCACTACAAGATATTTTAGATAGAATATTTAAGCAATTATCACTTAAATTATATTTTGTTTTTAAAGAAAATAAATCAAATTTTGTAAATCTATTACAAGGAAAGTAATATTGCCTTAGATAATCTTTTAGTTCCCATCTTAATTGAGTTAAGTAATTAAAGCATTTATTAATTTTAAAATTAAAACCCAAAGGAGATTCAAGGGGATAAGGATATTTAAAGTTTGGGGGAATAAAATTCGCAGTGGTAGCGTATAGGGGATAGATAATTATTCTTTCGTTTGGTTTTAAGATAATATCTTCAAGTTTTTTATCTAAATTAGGATTTACATCTTTAACTGCCTGAGTTATAGTAAAATTAACCTTTGAAGATATAAGCTTCCAATTAGTGACATTAATTGAATTCCTACTTTTATTGGTAAGAGTTATTAAATTTCTAGCACTATTTATTTTAATATCAATATCTTTATAGTAATTGGAAATAGAAACCATAATATAAGCAATAGCTGGAGTTGGATCAATTTCATTTTTTTTATTAATAGCCCTAACATAAAGTTTATAAGTGTTTAATCCTTTAGGTAGAAATATCTTTTTATGCTTACCATAAATAATTTGCCAATTTTTATTAAGGGGCTCGATTTTATATTGAAAGAAAATTTTTTCCGAAGGATTTTTTTTATCTATACCCGATACCAATAAATCAAATAAATTATCTTCTATAAATGAAAATATTTTGGGCGAAATTAAAAATGTCTCTATATCGGCATTGTTTTTATAATAATTCTTTTTTTTTGTTTGGGCATAAATATATTTTGTTTTTAAAAATGGAATTTTATTTTCTTTTTTTTGTTTAAAAAATGTTCCTTCAGGTAAAATACTCTTTTCAGCTGGAGAAACATCTTTTTTTATTTTTAATTGAGGGATGTAGTTTAATCTAAATTGAAGATAGTATATTATACCTGATAAAGTTAAAAGAATAATAATTATAGCTTGAATTAAACTTTCTAATTGAGCTTTATTTTTCATTTTATTAGAAATTTCATTTAAAATATTATATAATTTATTTAAATATTTTATAAAATTTAAAGCAGCTCTTAAGGCTTATGTTGATATTTTAAAATAATTTTAAAATAAAATTAAAATAAAAAATATTTAATAATTTTTTAATTAAAAATATAAAAATGATTAATATTAAACAATTCCAAAATTTCATAGATGAAATAAGCGAAGAAAAAGATTTAAGCGAAGATGATGTTAAGGAGGCTATTTTAACTGCTTTAGCTGCTGCCTATAAAAAAGATTATTGTAATAAAGAAGAGAAAGTAGAAAGCAAATTAGATCCAACTGGAAGATGGGTTGAATTTTATTTAGTTAAAACTGTTATTGATGATAATCCCCCTCAGTTTAATAATTATAAAAATATTAAGATTTCTGAAGCTATTAAAATAAATCCCTCGATTAAAGTTGGTGATGAAATTAGAATTCCTTTAGAGATAAAAGAAAATTTTAGTCGAGTAGCAACTCAAACTGCCAAACAAGTTATTATTCAAAAACTAAGAGAAATAAATAAAGAAAAAACCTATGAAGAATTTAAAAATAAAGAAGGAAAAATAGTTTCTGGTGCTATTCAAAAAGTAGATCCTAATATTATTTATGTTGATTTAGGCAAGACTATTGGTTATATGTTTAAAAATGAGACTATACCTGGAGAGTTTTATCGAATTGGTAATAGGATGAGGTTTTATGTTTATGCAGTTGAAAAAACATCAAAGGGCGTAGAAATTTATCTTTCACGTTCTCACCCTCTATTTCTTAACTCACTTTTTACCTTCGAAATTTCCGAAATATCTGAAGGCCAGATAGAAATTAAAAATGTTGTAAGGTTACCAGGAATAAGATCAAAAATTGCAGTTAAATCAAAAGTTAACAATTTAGACCCAGTAGGAACATGTATTGGCCCTAAGGGTGCTAGAGTTTTAAATATCTCTAATGAACTTAATGGAGAAAAAATTGATATTATTCTTTATTCAGATGACCCTGTTCAATATGTCATTAATGCTCTTTCTCCCGCTAAAATTATCAGTTCAGAGATATTACCTCAAAGGACTATTAAAGTTTATGTTAGCGAAGATCAATTACCAATTGTTTTGGGTCGTAATGGTATTAATATTAAATTAGCATCAAAATTAACAGGCTGGAAAATTGATGTTCGCTTAATCGAAGAACCAGAAAGAGAAATTGAAGGTGGAGTTGTTGATGCAGAAAGTGATGAAAATATTAAAACTTTTGATGATGATAATAAAATTGAGGATAACAAATTAGAAAATTTAAATGAAAGGGGTCAAAATTAATTTTAATTTAAAAATATGGAGTTAGAAGTTTTTATAGAAATTTCAAAAAATAGTTCCGTTAAATACGAATTTGATAAAGAAAAAAATATATTGAAAGTAGATAGATTTTTGTATACTGCAATGTTTTTTCCTTTCAATTATGGTTTTATTGTTGATACCCAGGGAGAAGATGGAGACCCTGTTGATGCTTTAATTTTATCTGAATTTTCAATTTTACCCGGAAGTTTAATTAAATGTCAACCAATCGGAGGTTTAGAGATGGAAGATGAGTCAGGTAATGATGAAAAAATAATTGTTGTCCCCTTAGATAAAATTGATCCATTTTGGTCTAAATATAAAAGTATTAATCAATTAGAAGAAAGTTATAAAAATAAAATTAGACATTTCTTTGAAAATTATAAAACTCTTGAACCTAATAAATGGGTAAAGATAAATAATTGGTTTGATTATGATAAAGCTGTTGAAATTATTAAAAAATCTCTTATTAAAAAATGATTAATTTTCATAAAATTGAAGAAAAAATATTGAAATTTTGGAAAGCTCATAATATTTTCGAGAAAAGTGTTGAGGCTAATAAAATGAATAAACCATTTGTTTTTTTAGATGGGCCTCCATTTGCTAATAATAAACCTCATATAGGACATTTTTTAACTAGAATTTATAAAGATATAATTTTGAGGTTTAAAACAATGACTGGTTATTATGTTGAAAGAAGGGCAGGTTGGGATACCCATGGTTTACCAATAGAAATTGCTACTGAAAAATCCTTAGGTTTTTCTAGTAAAAAAGAAATTTTAAGTTATGGTATTGAAAAATTTAATCAAAAATGTAAAGAATTGGTTATGAAATATAAAGATCAGTGGGAGTATTTTGATGAAATAAGTGGTTTTTGGATAGATCATCAAAGAGCTTATATTACTTATGATCCTTATTATATGGAAAGTTGTTGGTGGATAATTAAAAAAATATATGATCAAGGATTTTTAAAAGAAGAATATAAAGTTTTTCCCTATTGTCCCAGATGTGAAACTGTTCTTTCTCAAGCTGAAGTTGGTCAAGTAGATGCTTATAAAAAAATTAAAGATCCTGATTTATATGTTAAATTTAAATTAAAAAACAGACAAAATGAATATTTTTTGGTTTGGACCACTACTCCATGGACTTTAATTTCTAATTTAGCTTTAGCAATTAATCCAGAATTTGATTATAGTTTATACGAAATCGAAGATAAAAAATATTGGGCAATAGAAGGAATTGAAAAAAAACTTGAATTAATGTCTAAAAAAAATATAAGACTAATAACGACCACAAAGGGAGAGAACCTTATTGGCTTAGAATATGAACCACTCTTTAAGTTGGTAAAATTAGAAAATTACGATAATTGCTATAAGGTTTATCCAGCTGATTTTATTAGTAAAGAAGAAGGAACAGGAATTGTTCATATAGCCCCAGCATTTGGTGAAGAAGATTTTGAATTAGGTAAAAAATATAATTTACCCATATTTAATCCTATTGATACTAATGGACGATTTAACTCAGATGAACCTCAGCCAATTATTGATGATATCAATAATCTTTTCTTTAAAGAAGCTAACTCATTAATTATTAATTATTTGAATAATCTAAATCTAATTTTTTACTATGATTTAGAAGGATATGAACATGATTATCCTCATTGTTGGCGTTGTAAGGAGCCATTAATTTATTATAGTACTAAAAATTGGGTGATTAAAGTATCAAAGTTTAATAAAAGATTAATAGAATTAAATAAAAAAATTAATTGGGTATCTCCAGAAATAAGTAATCGTTTTTTTGAATGGTTAAAAGAAGGGAAAGATTGGAATTTATCTCGTAATCGTTTCTGGGGAATACCCTTGCCTATTTGGAGATGTGAAACTTGCGGTTCTATAGAGGTTATTTCAAGTTTAAAAGAATTGGGAAATAAATTCAAATCTAAAAATAATTATTATTTTTTAAGGCACGCTGAAGCATATAGTAACCTCAAGGGTATATTATCTTCTTATCCTGAATTATTTTTCAATCCCCTAACTTACAAGGGCATTAAGCAAGTAAACTCTCTTGTTAATAAAATAAAAAATTTAAATATTGATTTGATAATAACTTCTCCACTTTTAAGAGCTAAACAAACAGCAGAAATAATTGCTCGAAAATTAAATTTGCCTGTTTTGATTAATTTTGACTTAAGAGAAATTGATTTTGGAAATTTTAATGGTAAATCAGAAAAAGAATATCAAAATTTAATTAAAGATCAATTTCAAGAATATTTTGTTAAACCTACAGATGGAGAAAATTTAATTGAAGTTAAAAGAAGAATGATTAAAGTTATTTTAGATTTAGAAGAAAGATATGATAATAAGAATTTTTTGATAATTTCCCATCAAGATCCCCTTTGGACCCTATTTGGAGAAATGCAAGGATTATCTATTGAACAAACTATTAATACTAAAGAATTTATTCTTAAATTAGGTGATCTTAAAAAGGTAGAATTTTTAATTTTGCCTCGTGATGAAGAGGGAGAAATAAATATTCATCGACCCTATGTTGATAATTTTATTTGGAAATGCAAGTGTGGTGGTTTTAAAAAAAGAGTTGAAGATGTAATTGATATTTGGTTTGATTCTGGCAGTGCGACCTTTTCTTCTGTCCATTATCCCTTTGAAAATAAAAAAGAAATTGACGAAGGGAAAAAATTCCCAGTAGATTTTATTGTTGAAGGCGTTGATCAAACCCGTGGATGGTTTTATACTCTATTAACTGTAGGTTACTTAGTAAAAAAAGAAATATCTTATCGTAATGTAGTTTCATTAGGTTTAGTTTTAGATAAGAATGGAAGGAAAATGTCTAAATCTTTAGGTAATACTATTGATCCATTTGAGGCAATCGAAAACTGGGGTAGTGATCTTTTAAGATTTTATTTTTGTTATGTTAATGAATCGGCTGATAATAAAAAATTTGACGAGAAGTCATTATCCAGCTTAAGAAATAATTATTTCAATATAATTTTAAATATCTTAAATTTTTATCGAATGTATAATGATCCAAATAAAATAAGAATTACAAAAAGCAATTATTTATTAGATAAATGGTTTGATATAAGGTTTAGGTTAGCTTACTATAATATTTTTAATTATTTAGATAATTATAATCTTAATAAAGCAAGCAGAGAGCTTGTTGATTTAGTTGATGATTTCTCTCGTTGGTGGCTAAGAAGAAGTAGAAATAGGTTTCAAAGGCCAAAGAATAAACTTGAAAAAAATATTGCTCTCTCTAAATTAGAAGATTATCTTTTAAATTTAGCAATTATTTCTGCGCCCCTTAATCCTTTTTTTAGTGAATATCTTTATCAAGAAATGAAAAATGAAATTAAAGATAAAAGAAAGGGTAAATTAAGTGTTCATTTAGAAAAATTAAATCTACCTCAAAAAATTTCAACTAAAGAATATGAAATTTTAGAGAAAATGAAAGAAATAAGAGAAATTACTTCAATAATTTTGATGATGAGAAAATCAAATAACCTTAAAATAAGACAACCCCTTAATGATGTTTATATAGCCAAAAAAATACCTGTAGAATTTTTAGATATTATTAAAGAAGAAGTTAATGTTAAAAATATTTATCTTGGAGAACCACATAATAAAGAAAATTATTTGATAACAGATAAACCAGTAAATATTTATTTAAACAAATTAATAACACCTCAACTTAAAGAGGAGGGTATAACTAATGATTTTATTAGATATTTGCAGGATTTAAGACAAGACTTAGGATTAATACCAGCTAAAAAAGTGAACGTCCATTTGATTATTAATAACAATAATTTAAAAAAAATAATTTTTCGAAATATCAATAAAATCCAAAGAGAAACTAACACTAAAATATTTTTTAATAAATCCAAAAAATTTAAATTAGAAAGGGATTTTAATTATGATAATTTTGGTAAGGTAATTATTTTTGTTGATTTTTGATTTAATTAATTAAATAAAACTTACCTTCTTTATTTTTAATAATTTTTTTAATTTCCATATGGGTAAGGATAACTAGTAAATCAGAAATACTTAATTTTGTTTCTTTATTTATTTCTTCAATTGATTTAGCTCCTAATTTTAGGCATTCATAAATTAATTCTTCTTGAGGTGACAACTTAATATTAATTAATTTATTTTTCAAGTCATAATTAAAATTAAATTCAGATAAAATATCATCTATTGAGGTAACTAATTTAGCTCCTTGTTTTATTAAGTTATGGCTTCCTTCAAAATTTTTATTTGTTATTTCTCCAGGAATAACAAATATTTCTTTACCAAATTTTAAGGAATAATTGGCAGTTATTAATGAACCTGAATTTATAGGTGCCTCTATAATTAAAACGCCATCGCTTAAGGCTGCAATAATTCTATTTCTTAGTGGAAAATGATATGGTAGAGCTGTTGTAAAAGGAGAAAACTCTGATATTATTAGCCCATTATTTTCTAATATTTTTTTTATTAAATTTCCTTTATCAGATTTCAGAGCTATCCCAATTCCCTCACCTAAAACAGCAATTGTTTTGCCCTCATTATTAAAAGTAGATTTGTGAGCAAAAGTATCAATTCCATAAGCTAAACCACTAATAATAGTAATTCCCAATTCAGATAATTGACTAGCAAATTTATTAGTTATTAATGTGCCATAATTTGATGGTTTTCTTGTTCCAACTATAGCTAATGACAGATTAGGGTTTTTAATTAAATCTATATTACCTAATAAATATAATCCTAAGGGTGGGTTATCAATATTTTTTAAACTATTAGGATATTCAGCATCTTTGAATTTTAAAATTTTTACTTTTAAATTTTCAAGTTCCCTTCTTTCTAAATCTAAATTAATCCCCCCTATATTATTTTTATCTTCTAATAATTTAAAATATAAATCTTTAAAACTTTCCAATTTATGATATAATTTAAATATTCTTGGTTGGTAAGGTTTAAAATTTTTATTAATAAAATTAAAATATAAATCTTCTAAATTCAAATTTTCCATTAATTATTTTTTTAAATTTTAATTATACTATAAAGAAATTAAATTTTTATTTACTAATAAAATTATGAGCTATAGGGCAGAAGATATTCAAGTTTTAGAAGGCATCGAAGCTGTCAGAAGAAGACCTGGAATGTATATCGGAAGCACCGGTAAGGATGGATTACATCATTTGATTTATGAAATTGTTGCTAATGCTATTGATGAAAGTTTAGCCGGTTTTGCTAAAAATATAGAGGTTAAAATATTAAAAAATAATAGGGTTTTAGTTTCAGATGATGGTAGAGGTATACCAGTTGATATTCATCCTAAAACAAAAAAATCAGCATTGGAAACAGTTCTAACTTATTTACACGCAGGTGGAAAATTTTCTCAAAAAATTTATAAAGTCGCAGGTGGGCTTCATGGTGTTGGCTTATCAGTTGTTAATGCTTTAAGTAAGTATTTAAAAGTTATTGTTTTTCGAGATGGATATGAATGGTCACAAGAATACGAAAGAGGAGTACCAAGGTTTCCTTTAAAAAAAATTAGAGCTTCCCAAAAAACAGGAACAATAATAATTTTCGAACCTGATTCTAAAATATTTAATGAAATTGATTTCGATCGCCAGATTATTTTAGATTACTTAAGGCATCAAAATTATTTAACTGGTGGTTTAAGAATTAATTTTTATGATGAAAGAGACAATTTTAGTTATGGTTTTTATAATGATGGTGGCCTTATAAGTTTTTTAAATCATTTAATTAAATTTAAAAAATTAATTAACGAGCATCATATTTATCATAAAATAGTTGATGATAATAAAGAATTAGAGTTTTGTTTTAATTATGTTGAATTGCCAGAAACTCAAGAGTTAGCTTTTACTAATAATATTCTTAATCCCGAAGGAGGAACTCATATTGTAGGCTTTAGAAATGCTTTAGTTAGAGTCTTTAATGATTTAGCTAAAGAAATTAATATTTTTAAGGGTAATAAAAATTTAATTACTGAAGACATCCGTGGGGGTTTATACTTAATTATTTCTATTAAAATACCCGAACCTCAATTTGAAGGACAGACAAAATCAAAATTAGGTAATCCTGAAGTAAAAAATTTTGTTGAAAGTAGAGCTTATTCATTTTTAAAAGAATACTTTAGTAAAAATCCTCAAGAGTTAAAAAATATATTAAATAGATTATTAATTAACATTGAAGCTCGAGAAGCAGAAAAAACAGCTAAAGAAAGTATTTTTAAAAAAAGAATTTCAATTTCTTTGACTCTTTCTGGCAAATTAGCTGATTGCTCAAATAGAGATTTTTCAAAAAGAGAATTATTTATAGTTGAAGGTGATAGCGCTGGTGGTAGCGCTAAGCAAGCTCGTGATCGTACCCTTCAAGCAGTTTTACCCTTAAGAGGAAAAATTTTAAATGTTGAAAAATCAAACCTAGCAAAGATTTTAAAATCAAAAGAAATTAAAGATTTAATAATTGCCTTAGGAACTGGTGTGGGTAAAGATTTTAATCTTGAAAATCTAAGGTATTCAAAAATAATTATTGCAACTGATGCTGATTCAGATGGTAATCATATTAGAACATTGTTGCTAACTTTATTTTATAGATTTTTTAAACCCCTTATTAATGGCGGTTATATTTATATAGCCCAACCACCTCTTTATAAAATTCAGATTGGCAAAGAAAAATTATATGCTTATAATGATAATCAAAAAGATAAAATTATTAGGGAAAAAATTAATAAAAATAATTTAAATAATCGCCAGCGTTTAATTGAAGTTCAAAGATATAAAGGATTGGGAGAGATGAATCCCGAAGAATTATGGGAAACCACTCTTGATCCAAATAAAAGAATTCTAAAAAAAATTACAATCGAAGATGCAGAAAAGGCTGATCAATTTTTTTCTATTTTAATGGGTAACGAAGTCGAGCCAAGAAAAAAATTTATCGAAATATATGCTAAAGAAGCTAACAACCTTGATATCTGAAAATCTATTTACATTTTTAGCTCTCTCTCTGACAACTCTATTTTTATATTTGACTTATTTAAATTATAATTTTTTAATTATTTTCTTATGTTTTTTAATTTTTTTTAATTTTTATTTTCTCAGAGGCTCAGATTTTATTTTTTTTACTTTAATTAGCCCTCTTGTATTTTATTTTCTATATATTTTATTCAAATTTAATCCACTAATAATTACATTTATTTGGATAGTTTATTATTCGTTTTTATTAAGAAATAATTTTAATGCTTCATTAATTTTAACATTTTTAATTATTCTTCTTATTTATGGTTTATTAAATTATTTTAATTTCTTTTTTATTTTTTTAGTTTTTATTATATTTAGCTTTTTAATTTTCTTTTTTGTTTTTAAACAAAATTTTAATCAAGGTTTAATAAACACTTTAATTATTAGTGAATTTTTTTGGCTAATTTATTTTTTGCCTTATAATTATTACTTTGGATTAATTAGTTTATTTTTATTATTTTTATTTTTAGCTAAATTTAATTTTAAATAATTATTTTGTTATAATATTTAAAATGTTAAATATTTCAGAAATAAAAAATAATCTTTTAAAAGAAAGAGAAGAAATTATCTTTATTTTAGAAAGCTTAGAAAAGGAGATGAAAAATATTAAAGAAAGACAAGAATATGAATTTTCTGATACCTCAGAAAGCTTTGAGGAAAAGCAAGATATTCATATAAAAAAAGAATTTTTAGAATCAAGATTAAATTTAATTAATAAAGCTCTAGAGAGAATTAATAATAATACCTTTGGCTTATGCTTAAAATGTGGTAAACCTATTGAAGAAATTAGATTAAAAATAGATCCCACTTTTGAATATTGTCGCGAGCACTCAAATTAATTTTTTATTTACTAAAATAAATAATTATTTTATCTACTCGGGGAGAAGAAAATTCATTACAACTAGCTAATAATATTTTATATTTCAAATATCTTATTCCTTGATGGATTTTATTGTTTAAAGAATAAATTTGATAAGGATTAATATCTATATAATCATTAGAAAAATCAGGACCATAAAATATCCAAGGTCCACTACTTGAAATTGAACTAGCTATTTGAAAACCAACGAAATGATTGTTATCTCTTTCACCTTGCCAACTTATTTTTGTAAGATTGTAAGAATTTCCTAAATCAAAAATTGGAGATTCTAAATAACCAGACGAGATAGCATTATTTAAATTACAATTATTTTGAGAATCAACATAATTATAAATAGCCAAACTAATAACGAAAACTAAAAAAATCTTTAATTTTTTTAAACCAGTCATTTTTACTTTCATAATTATTTTCTCTTGTAATTAAAGCACAGCCGGCTGAAGCTGAATATTTTAAAATATCTTCATCTTTTTCAAAGATTTTTAATTCATCTTTACAAAGCTTTAAATGAATATCAAAAAGATTTTTTAATAAATTATCTAAATCAATAATCTTGGCAAAACTGCCAGTCAAGATAATTCCTGAAGGTAATTTATAATATGATTTTATTTCTTTTAAATATTGTTTTAAATTATCTCTTTCGAAATAGTCTTTAATTTTCTTTTCAATAAATTTTTTTATTTTTATATTTTTATTTTTATCTTTAATTAGATGATTATTAAAAAAATCTATTTTTATTTTTTCAGCTTCTTCAACATCAGCCTTAAGATAAATAGCCAAATCTTGAGTTAAGTTTTCACCTCCAAAATTAAATGATTTATAATGAATTAATTTACCATATTGAAAAATAGCTAAAGTTGTAATTTCTGCTCCTAGATCTAAAATTCCAACACCTATTTCCTTATCTTTTTTATTTAAACATATTTTACTAGCAGCATAAAAAGAAGGACAAAATTTTATATTATTTATTTTTAATTCATTAAATATATGTCTAATTTTATCTAAAATATTTTTTTGACAACTAATAAAAAAAACTTCGACATCTAATCTTCGACCAGCAAAACCTAAAGGATCTCTTATTTCTTGATTATTATCTAAAATAAATTTTATAGATTCTTCTAATAAGATTTCTTGATTATTAATTATTAAAGAAGTACGAGCAGTGTTTATTGCTTTAGTAATATCATTTTTGGTTACATTATTTTCAATAAAGGTATATCCTTTCTGGGTATAATTTTGAAAATTAGGCAAGTTAAGACAAACTGTAAGTTCATTAATTTTATTAATATTAAAACTATTTATCGTATTGTATATAAGGTTTTCAAGTAAATCAACAAGTGATTCTATTTCTAAAATTTCTCCCCCCTTTAAGTATTCATTTTTAATGCTTTGATTATGAATGATAAATTTTCCAAAATTATCTTCTTCTAAAACACTTAATTTAATTTCATGATGACCTAAATCTAAACCAAAATATAAATCCCTCATCCTTCATATTTTATCTCTTTAATATAACGTTTAGCCATATCTAGGGCTTTTTCTAGGTTCCAACCTTCTTTTAATTTCTTTTCAATGAATGATTTAATTTTTAATCGATATAATCTGAATTCATACTTTCTTCTCTCGTTCCATTTTCTTGTTTTAAACATTCTTTTTTTAACTTCTAATGGTATTCCACTTTTTTGATAACGATTTGTGAATCTTTTTAAAAGTTGAATATTAGATTCACCTTTTATTTTTTTAGCCTTAACTTTCATATTTTTTTATAATTCTATAAATCTCCTCTACTGATTGTGAGGGAGGGTTATAGACAACTGAATGAATTGATCCGCCCTTATCATTATTAAAGCGAGGAATAATATGAATATGTAAATGATCAATTAATCTGCCAGCTAATTTACCTTCGTTAATGCCAATAGTAAAGTTATCAGTCTTTAAACTTTTTGATATTATTAAAATAACATCTTTAATTATTGAAATTAAATTTTCAGCTAAGCTTTCGGGTATTTCCAAAAGGTTAACGTAATGATTTTTAGGTATAATTAAAGAATGACCTGGTGCATGAGGCTTAATATCTAAAAAAGCTATAAAATCATCATTTTCTTTTAAAATAAAAGAAGATATATCTTTTTTTGATATTTGACAAAATATACACTTATCCATCGCAATAATTATAATTTTAAACGCTTTTTTATTTCTTCAATAATATTATTAATTGAAATTATATCTTGAGATCTTTTATGCATATCTTTTAGAATAACGGTTTTATTTCCTATTTCCTGATGACCAACAATCAAACAAAATCTTACTCCTAATTTATTAGCTAACTCTAATTGAGACGAAAGAGTATTTTTACTAAAATTTTCAAAAACTTGAATACAATTTCTTGAAAGCTCGTCATAAATTTTCAGAGCATAATCTTTAGTTTTTTCTGTTGTATGAGCTATAAATATCCTCAATTTCTTATTTTCTTTAAACTTAATATTATGAATTTTAAGAATTTCTATTAATCTTTCAATTCCTATGGCTCCACCTGTTGATGGCGTATTTTTACCTCCTAAATATTGAGCTAAATTATCATATCTTCCACCACCTCCTATAGCTTTATTGCTTTCGGTAAAAAAAATTTCAAAGACAGTTTTATTATAATAATCAAAACCTCTTACCAATGAGGAATCTAATTCATATTTTATTTCTAAAATATCTAAATATTCTAATACTTTACTTATATGATTTTCACAATCTTTACAAAGATAATTAATAATATTTGGAGCATCTTTTTTATATTTCTCATCTTTTTCTTTTTTACAATCTAATAATCTTAAAGGATTTTTTTTATATCTCTTTTGACAATCAGGGCAAATATTTTTTAAATTTTTTCGGTAATATTTTTTTAAATCTTTAAGGTATGATTTTCTATCTTTTTTACAGCCCAAGCTGTTAATTTTAAAAATATAATCAATAAGTTTAAATTTTTTAAAAAATCTATCGAAAACTTCAATAATTTGAGCATCATAAACAGGATCAGCACTTCCAATAATTTCTAATCCCCATTGATAATGCTCTCTAAATCTACCTGCCTGAGGTTTTTCACGACGATACATTTTATCAATATAAAATAGTTTTACTGGCTGAGGAAATGAATGCATGCCATTTTGAAGATAGGCTCTAATAATACTAGCTGTTCCCTCAGGTTTTAAGACATATTTATTTCCTCCTTCTTTTTCTTTTATATAAAACATTTCTTTTTCAATTACATCAGTAGTATTACCTAGTGAACTAGTAAAAACCCTTTCGTCTTCTAAGGCAGGTGTTTGAATATAATTAAAAGAATATATTAAACTATGATCAATAACTTCATTTTTTAAATTAATAAAAAAATCAGCTTCTTCAAATAATAGATCATATGTGCCTCGAGGTCTTTGGATGACAGTTTTAAATTTCATATTAATATATTATTTTAAATATTAGTCTGATTTATAATATTGATAAATTTACTTAAAATAGTTAATCTAAAAATAACCTTTCCAATTATTTTATCTTTTTTTAGTTGACTATTCCATTTTCTTGAATCAAAGCTTTCATCTCTATTATCGCCTAAAACAAAATATTCATCATTATTTAGGGTTATTTCCATATCTTCCATATGAAAGTTTTCTCTTTTTATATAATTTTCTTCTAGTTTAAAACCTTTATTATATTCCTTATTAAAAATAAAAATCTGATTATCTTTAATAAGTATTTTTTCACCAGGTAGCCCAATTATTCTTTTGATATAGTATTTTTTCGTATTAACTGGTGGAATGAAAACTATAACCTCGCCTCTTTGAGGAGAACTAAAACGAGTACAAATTTTACAAACAATTAAATAGTCAGCATTGTGAAAATTAGGTTCCATACTTTCGCCAACTACAATAAATGGCTCAAAGATGAATAATCTGATTGGCAAAAAAACAAGGATAAAAATTAAAAATAATTCACCTATTTCTATTAAGAGAGATCTAATCATTTTGTTAACTTTTAATTTATCAAGAAGAGATTTTTAATTATAATATTTAATTATAATGGAAAAAATAAATAAAATCAAGATAATTTTTGGATTAGGCAATCCAGGTGATAAATATTTTAATACCCCCCATAATTTTGGTAGAGATTTATTATTTAACTTGATCCAAAAAAATTTAATTTTTTGTAATAATAATTATAATCTAGCCTTTTATAAAAATATATACTTAGCAATTTCTAATAGATTTATGAATGAATCGGGTATAGTTCTAAAAGAGATTATTAAAAAAATTAATATTAAAAATACAGAAGAAATTTTAGTTATTCATGATGAAGCCGATTTGCCATTTTTATATTTGAAGATAACCTTTAATAAATCTTCATCAATGCATAAAGGAATAGAATCTATTTATAAATATTGCGGAAAAAATATTTGGCGGTTAAGGATAGGTATTCAAGATAATCTAAGAAAGAAGGCAGAAGAATTAATATTAAAAAAACTAAAAGGTAAAAAATTAAAATTATGGCAAGAAGCTAAGAAAAAAAATAACAAATTGATAGATCTTTTTTTAGCTAAGCCTATATATAAGATCTCGATAGATAAAACATTTTTATTAAAATAAAAACTAGCCCTTAAAGATAACCTAATTCTTTTAATTTATCTCGATATTCCCATTCCCATAATTCCTTACAGGCTAAGAACCCCTTAAAATCTTCTTCAGGATTGTCAAATTCTTTAAATTCCCAATCATCAATAATTTCTCCAAATTTATGCTGACAACTATTATCTCCTCCTTTTATTTTATCCCCCATTCTTCTAACAATTTTTTTTGCTCCACATAATTCACAGATCTGTATTTGATTAACTCTAAGAATATATCTTTTTTCAACATTTTTACTTAAAATAATTTTTCTATTTTTATTATCTAATAAAATAGGTTCTTCATTTAAGGCATAAAAATAGGCTGATGTTTGAAGTCGGTAGTCATCATAAACTTCCGCAGCAGTTTTAATATCGACTAAAGAAAAAACGCCATCAATTTCAGCTAAAATATCAAATGTTCCACTATATCGATAATCACTATGTTTAATTCTTTTTTCAATCCAGTCAGTTTTCGTTATCAAATTATAATTTTTTAAAAAATTCTCAAATCCCTTTTTAAATCCTATAAATTCGGGTGGTACAATTATTTCTTTTCCCCTAACTATACTTTCTAAAATTTCATGAACTATTGTACCTTCATAAGCAGCCTCCCTTTTTTTATTTTGAGCCTCAGTAAAATTTTCTGCTGCGGCATAAAAATAATACAACGCAGGTTTGCTCTTAATATCAACAATAGAAGTAACTCGTGGGTACCATATTCCATCTAAAATATATCCATGTCTTTTTTTAAATTCTTCTAAACTAAGATCTTTATAATTAAACATTATATTTTTTAAATATAAATTATTATAATTATACATAGATATTTAAATAAATTAAATTAAGATATTTTTTAAAAATTAAAATTTAATCATGAATTTGATTTATTATCCTAATAAAATTTTAAAAATTAAAACGAAAAAAGTGGAAGCCTTTGATAAAAATTTAAGCAACATAATTAAAGAGATGAAAGAATTAATGGTTAAAAATAACGGAGTTGGATTAGCGGCTAATCAAGTAGATTTAGATTTATCTTTATTTATAGCTAAGCCTAAAGATAAATTTTATATTTTTATTAATCCTGAAATAATGCTAGCCGAAGAAGAAGAAATTAAAGAAGAGGGTTGTTTAAGTATTCCCAATAAATGGGGCTTAGTTAAGAGATATAAAAAGATAAAAATTCAATATCAAGATATTAAAGGTAAAAAAAGAACATTAAAAGCCTCAGGTTTATTAGCTCACATTATTCAACATGAAATTGATCACCTAAGTGGCATTCTTTTTATTGATAAGGCTATTGAAATTTATAATTTAAAAAATGACTAAAAAATTAGATTTTTGTTTTTTAGGTTCAAGTGAATTTTCTATATATTGCTTGAAAGAAATAATTAAAGAATATATTCCTTCTTTGATTATTACCTTACCTGCGAAAAGAAGGGGTAGAGGTTTAAAACTTCAACCTAATCAGGTCTATACTTTTTGTTTAAAAAATAAGTTAAATGTTATTGAATTAAATGATTGGCTAGCTTTTAATAATTTATATTTTAAATTTGGCCTTATCGCTGGCTTCGGGAAAGTAATTCCTAAAGAAATTTTGAAAAATTTCAATAATCAAATTCTTAATATCCATCCTTCTTTATTACCTAAATATCGTGGCGCTAATCCCATTCGCGAAACAATCTTAAATGGCGATAAAGAAACTGGTGTTACTATTATTTTAATTGATGAATTAGTTGATCATGGGCCCATCATTGCTCAAGAAAAAATAATTTTAACTGGCAATGAAACCTATATTGAACTACAAGCTATTTTAGGAAAGTTAGGAGGAAAATTATTTAATAAGATTATTTTGGATTATTTTAACAATAAAATAGAATTAAAAACCCAAGATCATGGACAAGCTACGTGGACTCGAAAAATAAACAAAAATGATGGTTTACTAAATATAGAAGAATCTTTTGTTATTTGGGACAGGAAAATTAGAGCCTTAAACCCTTGGCCAGGTACTTTTATGAAAATTAATTTAAAGCATGAAGAAAAAATATTAAAAATATTTAAAATAGAAAAAATAATTTCAAAAGATAAAGAATTAGAAAATTTAAAAATCGGAGAATTTTTTAGATACAAAAATGAATTAGGAATAAAAATATTAGATAGCTATATCATAATTAAAGAATTACAACTTCAAGATAGAAAGAAGATGTCTTCTAAGGAATTTCTTAATGGCTATAGCTTAGAGTGGTTGAAAATTATATAAGAAATTTTTTACTATCCTTGAGGATAAAAATTAGTACTTGTTGATCCAGGCAAAAGTGTTTTGTCTGGTCCTGATTCATAAATATAGGGATTATTACCTCCATCATTTTGTTCTTCTGTTAATCTACCCTCAAGATTAGCATTCAATTCATAACTCATCTCTGGTGATTTGCAGGTAAAAGCATAATAAAAAGATCCTGAAAGATTACTATTTCTTGGATCTAAGGGTAAGCTTGTTAAATTAATATATGTTGATGTTCCTATTGGAACAGGTAACCAACCTGGCGGATTGTTTGTTGTACTAGTAGCTGTAGTTATTGAATTAGTAGCTCTTGCTCCTGTAAATGGAGAGGTGGTACCAATAGATCCTGTTTCATTAGCTGAATAAAAAATTGTTGGAGTTGAACCACCAAGACATCCTCCATTAAAACTATTTATTGTTCCACCAGTATTTAAAGTTGTACTTGAAGGAACAAATACTATATCTGTTCCTTTTTGGGTTATATCGGCGATATATAAATCAATCGCCCTGCTTAAATTATTTAAATCAGCAATACGACGACTATCTCTCATGTTGACAAAAATTTGTTGAGGCTTAATAATAGTTATCAAAATTGCTGCTAGTGTAGCTATTATTGCTAAAACAATTATTAATTCAATTAAAGTAAATCCTATTTTTTTATCTTTGTAATTAATATGCATTTCTTTAATTTTTATATTTTTTTAATTTTAAATTTATTTTTTAATAATACGACCCTAATCTAATAATTTTTTTATAGTTTTTAGTGCTATTAAAAAATTATAAAATATTTTTGAAAATAATTCTATAAAATTGTGGATATTTATTGATAAACTAAGAGATCCTTAAGTTAGAAAATTCTTTTATCTTAGATACTAATTCATCTAAAGAAAGACCTGCTTTCACAAAGTATTCTTTAACTCCTAATTTCTTTCCTCTTTGAATATCTTCTGATTGTCCTAAGTTGGAAATTATAAAAACTGGAATATCTTTCAAGTTAACATCCTTATTAATTTCTTCCAATATATAAAAACCACTTTTTTTAGGTAAAATTATATCTAATAATATTAAATCAGGTTTTTCGATAACTATTTTATTTAATGCTTCCTCTCCGTCGCTAGCAGTTAGGATATCAAAACCCTCATTTTTTATTTTTTTTTCTAGTAAAGTTCTTAAAAATTTATCATCTTCTACTATTAAAATTTTCATTATTAAACTTGTCATTATCATTAATATTTTCTATTAAATCAAGCAATTAAAATAAAAAATTTTCTAATTAAACATTTAATATTCATTAAAGGTTGTTCATTAAAAGGTTTTTTATTATCCGGGTTAAGTTCAGCTATTTAAAGAATTATTTTTTCTTATTTTAAATAGAATTGGTCCATCGCCACCTTCCGGTAGCGATACCTTGTTACGACTTAGCCCTAATCATCACTCTTATCCTATCCCTAAATTAAATTAGGTTTTCAGATAAAAGCAACTCTTCTGGCCTGACGGGCAGTGAGTGCAAAGGCTGGGAACGTATTCACCGCGGCATAGCTGATCCGCGATTACTAGCGATTCCGACTTCATGAAGACGAGTTTCAGTCTTCAATCCGAACTGAGCAGGGCTTTTAGGGATTAGCTCCACCTTGCAGTTTTGCAACCCGTTGTACCCTGCATTGTACCATGTGTGTCGCCCTGGACATAAAGGCCATGCGGACCTGACGTCATCTTCACCTTCCTCCGAGTTATACTCGGCAGTCTCTTGTGACACTTGTAACACAAGACGAAGGTTGCGCTCGTTGTGCCACTTAAGGTTACGATTCACATCACGAGCTGACGACGGCCATGCAGCACCTGTGTTTGCCTGCGTGAAATCACGCTCCCTATTGCTTTCGAAATAGGTATTAAGACAAACATGTCAAGCCCAGGTAAGATTTTTCGGTTACTGTCGAATTAAACCACATGGTCCACCGCTTGTGCAGCCTTCCGCCTATTCCTTTGAGTTTCAACCTTGCGGTTGTACTTCCCAGGCGGGATGCTTAACGCGTTAGCTTTACCCCAGAAAGGGTCGAATCTTTCCAGAGTTAGCATCCATAGTTTACAGCTAGGACTACCCGGGTATCTAATCCGGTTTGCGCCCCTAGCTTTCGTGAAATCAGCGTCAGAAATGGCCTAGACAGTTGCCTTCGCCTTTGGCGTTCCACACGATATCAACGGAT
This sequence comes from Candidatus Parcubacteria bacterium, assembly GCA_026004495.1. Taxonomy (GTDB): domain Bacteria; phylum Patescibacteriota; class Minisyncoccia; order UBA6257; family HR35; genus JANXCM01. The sequence continues at coordinate 397,947 of BPJG01000001.1, forward strand.
TTCACCCCTACACCGTGTGTTCCACTGTCCCCTACCATTCTCTAGAAGTAAAGTATTCCACCCATTTTAACTGTTAAGCAGTTAGATTTAAAATGGAACTTTTACTTCCGCCTATTCACCCTTTACACCCAGTAAATCCGGGTAACGCTTGGGACCTTCGTTTTACCGCGACTGCTGGCACGAAGTTAGTCGTCCCTTATTCGTAGGGTACTGTCAACCTGACCTAAAAGATCAGTATTCATCCCCTACAAAAGCCGTTTACACCCCGAAGGGCTTCTTCCGGCACGCGGTGTCGCTGGGTCAGGCTTTCGCCCATTGCCCAAGATTCTCGGCTGCTGCCTCCCGTAGGAGTAAGGCCCGTATCTCAGTGCCCTTGGCGGGGAACACCCTCTCAGGCCCCCTACCGGTCTTAGCCTTGGTGAGCCATTACCTCACCAACTAGCTGATCGGCCATACCCTCTTCTCAAGGCGGTTTACCCATTTACCTATAATTACTTATTGTAAATATAGGACTATCGGGAATTAGTCCTCTTTCGAGGGTTATTCCCGTCCTCAAGGTAGATTAGGTATGTATTACTGCCCCGTTTGCCACGTAACATAACTACAAAAGTAGCTATGTTCGTACGACTTGCATGCCTTATCCACACCGCGAGCGTTCACCCTGAGCCAGGATCAAACTCACAGGAAGAACTTAACCCGGATAATAAAAAATCTTTAATTTAAAATTCTCAATTTATAGAGTACAATAAAATCAATTATCACCTATTTAGATTAAAATTTTTAAGAACAAAAAATAATTCTAGTTATAAAAATTATAAGAATATTTTTAAAAAATTCAAGTTAGATTAATTTTTAAATTTAATTTTGCCTGAGGAGGGAATCGAACCCCCGACGCCGGGCTCTTCAGGCCCGCGCTCTACCACTGAGCTACCCAGGCGCTTTATATATTGATACTTTATTTTATTTTTTTATTATGATATAATTTAAATTTCGAAAGTAAGTTTTCTTAAATTAATTATAAAACAAAGATATATAAAAATGCAATATTCGCAACTTATTCCCTATGTTATTGAAAAAACTAATCAAGGTGAAAGAGCTTATGATATTTACTCAAGATTGTTAAAGGATAGAATAATAATTTTAGGTACTCCAATTAATGATCAGATTGCAAACATTATTATAGCTCAAATTTTATTTTTAGAACACGAAGATCCTGAAAAGACAATTTATCTTTATATAAATTCCCCAGGAGGTGTGGTAACTTCGGCGCTAGCTATTTATGACACAATTCAATACATTAAAGCAGATGTTTCTACAATTGGCTTAGGGATGGTAGCTTCTGCTGCCTCTCTGTTATTAGCCTCAGGAACAAAAGGAAAAAGAATGGTTTTACCCAATACTGAAATTTTATTACATCAAGTTATGGGACAAGCAGAAGGACAAGCCGTTGATATTGAAATTACAGCTAAGCAGATTTTAAAAATAAAATCAAAAGTCAATCAAATATTAGCTAAACATACAGGACAACCTTTAGAAAAAATTGAGAGAGATACAGATAGAGATTTTTATTTAACTGCAGAAGAGGCTAAGGATTACGGTTTAATAGATAAAATCATAAATTATAGTAATAAAAAATAAAAAATAAATAAAATTTAAGTTATAAACATAGCTAAAATAATTATGTATAAACAGAGCAATATTTTAATACTTTTAGGTGGTATTTTGGTTGGCTCTTTTTTAACTTCATCTTTGTTATTAGGCTATTTAAGATATAATAATCAAAATAATATTAATAAAAATATAGAGTCTTATAAGAATAATTATTTTGAAAATAATTTTGATAATTTAAATTTAAAAAAAAGTACTTCCAATATTGATAATAATGAGATTAATAATATTGATTATGATACTTTAGATGATGAATATAATTTTACTTATGAAGAATTAAAACCTCAAATTGACGATAAAGCTAAAAAAAATTTAGAAAATAAGACTAGCGATAAAAATCAAAAACTTAAAAATAAAGATAATAACAATAATAACCAACAATTATTAACGAATATTGTCGCTCTACTTAATACTTTTAGAAATAATTCTTCTTATGATTTAAATTTAAATAATAATACTTCTTCTAATAATAATAATACTAATAAAAATTATTCTAATAACAATCAGGATAATAACATAAATAACAATAACAATTTAAATAATAATTCTAACGATTCTAACAATAATTCTGACTATAATAATAATTCAAGTAATAATTCAAATAATTCAAATAACTCTGATAATTCAAACGAAGAGGTAAATATTGATAATAATAATAGCGATAGAAAAATTTTAATATCCGAAATATTAATTGACGGTGGTAATTCTAATGATGAATATATTGAGTTATATAATCCTAATAATTTTGAAGTAAATCTTAGTAATTGGAAATTGGTAAAAGTTAATAAAAATGGAAATCAGCAAGTTATTATTGGTTTAAGAACAAGAGAAACATTTGAAAATAAAATTATTAGACCATTTTCTTATCTTTTAATTGCTAATGTCGATGGTTTTTACTCTAATATGGCTGACATAAGATATTCTAGTAGTTATAATTTAGCTAAGGATAATAGCATTATGTTATTAGATAATAATAATAGAATAGTTGATTTAGTAGGTTGGGGTAATGCAAGAAATTATGAGGTTAATTCCTTTTTTTCTAATCCATCTCAAGGCTTATCTTTAAATAGAAAAGCTGGTGAAGAATCTACTGGGGAATCTATGAATAATTTAGAAGCTAGCTTCGGTAATTCTTTTGATTCAAACAATAATAACTCAGATTTTGTTTTAATGAATCCCAATCCTCAAAATAGTAATAGCTCTCAAGAAATACCGCCAAAAGAAATTCAATTAATTAATTTTGAAGATAACGATAATTTATTGATTTTTGAAATTAAATCTCCTTATCAAGAATTAGATAACAGCAGGTATGTTGTTTTAGGCTTCGAAATCGAAAATGATGAACAAAATGTTGATAGTTTTATTAAAAATAATTGGCAAAATTTTGTTATTAATAATATGAATTTACCTTCTGTTATATTTTATGGCAAAAACCAAAGAATAGAAATCAATATTAATAATAATAATGATGATGATGATGGGAAAATTTATTTACTAGCCTTAATAAGCAATAATCAATTAATTAATTGGGTTCCTGATTTAAACGATTGATTCTTTTAAATAATAATTTAAAAAAATAACTTTCTTGATTTATTTTTAGAAGTATATTAATTTATTTTTTTATTTATAATAATCATTTATTTATTGAGATTATAACTAAAAATATTAGCTTAGAAATAAAAACATAATCAGCAGAGGATTATTTTAATTTTGATATAATTATTTTATAATTTTAAAAATTAATTTAAGGGCCGGTAGTTCAATGGCAGAACGTCGGTTTTGCACACCGAAGGTTGTGGGTTCGATTCCCACCCGGTCCAATTTTTTTTAATTTATCCCCCGGTAGCTCAATAGGAAGAGCAGGAGCGTTCTAAGCTCAAGGTTGGGGGTTCGACTCCCTCCCGGGGGATATCAATAATAAAAAGAAAAGCCCTTATTCAGGGCTTTTTCTTTAGAAAAGATGGAGCCGCTAATAAAACAATTTCAACCTCTTGCACCTTTTATATTATAATTTATAAATGAATTTTTTAAAAATTTTTAAAAGCAATACAAAGTATATAATTATATTTTTTATAACTTTATTTTTGTTACTTTTTTCTTTTCAATTGGGTTTTATTTATGGATCAAAATTTTATGAATCTTGCCAAATAAATATTTTTAAAAATGGAAATAATTGATAAAGTAATAAATTTTTTAGGAAATCTAATATTTTTTGGAGTGATGATTTGGTTGATAGTAAATAAGATTTTTAATTTAATTTTTGAAAAATTATCTTCCTACGGCTTTGGTAAATGAAAACTTATTCTAAGTATCTTAAATATATTTTAATTTTTGGGGATATTTTATTTTTCTATTTATCTTTATATATAACTATCTATACAAGATATGGTTTTAATATAGAAATATTTAAGCAACATTTTATAGGATTTAGTTTTATTTTACCCTTTTGGATTATTGCCTTTTATTCTAATAATTTTTATTCTCTAAATATTTTAAAAAATAAATTTTTTTTAAGGTTGATTAAATCTTTCATCATTGGTTTTGTTTTTTCTATTATATTTTTTTATTTTAGTCCTCAGCTTAAAATTACTCCTAAAACAAACCTTTTTTTATTTTCCTTTATTTATTTAGCAATTTTTATTATTTATAGAAATTTATTTGAAAATAAATTTTTAAACAAAAGAAAAATTAAAATTTTAGTTATTATTCCTAAAAATATTTTAGAAAAATTTAAACAAGACTTTGAAGGTTTAGTTATTTACAATTTTACTTTTTATGATCATAACTCAATGTACGATGATTTTTCAAAATTTGATTTAATTGTCATTAGTCACAAAATTTTTAATCAAGATCAAAATTTAATAAATCATGTAATAAAAAAAATTAATTACCAAGTGCCTATTATTGAATTAATTGATTTTTACGAAAAAAATTTAGGCAGAATTCCACTTGAAGAATTAGACGAATATTGGATTTTAAAAGAAATTATTAATCCTGAATTTAGGTTTCAGTCATTAATTAAAAGAACCCTCGATATTTTATTAGCTTTAGGGGTAGGAATTATTTGTTTATTTTTATTACCAATAATTGCTTTAGCTATTTATTTAAATTCACCTGGGCCAATTATTTTTAGGCAAAAAAGAGTTGGTAAAAATAATAAAGAATTCACTATTTATAAATTTAGAACGATGAAAAATATACCTGATTTAGGGATTTGGGAAAAACAAAATGATGAGAGAATATTTTTTGTAGGTAAAATTTTAAGAAAATTACATTTAGATGAATTACCTCAAGTAATCAATATCCTAATAGGAGAATTATCATTTGTTGGACCTCGACCTGAGCAAGCAACCATTGTTAATAAATTAGAAAAACAAATACCCTTTTATAATCTTAGACATTTAATATCGCCAGGAATTACTGGCTGGACTCAAGTTAACTATAAGAAGCCTTACAATTTAGAAGAAACCAAAATTAAGATTGAATACGATCTTTATTATTTAAAAAATCGAAATATATTTTTAGATCTTTTGATAATTTTAAAAACTGTTTTTAATCTTTAAATATCATAATCATCAAATTCTACTTTTTCAATATATTCTATTCCATTAAGTATTTCTTTTACATTTATTCTTTTTTTTGATTTTAATAAAAGATACATTTGATATCTTTTATTAACTTTTAAAAATCTCTCTAAAAAGGGTCCTAATATTTTTATTTCATTATTTTTAATTTTGACCTTTAATTTTTCTTTGATATTAATTAAACGATAATTTAAGCTTTCTAAATTAGTTAATCTCGAAATTAATTTAATTTGATAACAAAAAGGCGGTAGATAGTTTAATTCTCTTTCTTTAATAATATCTTTTATAATTATCCCCTCCTTTATTTTATTTAAAAATTTTTTATCTAATCTGGTATGAACAAAAACTTTTTTCGAAGAATTTTCTAATTGTTTTATTATTCTTAAATATTTTTCTTTTAAAAATATGTTCTCTGATAAAAAAGAGACGTCAAAGTTAATAAAGAAGCTGTAATCAGTGGGGATATCTAAAATCTGCCAATTGCCTATAATAAAATAATCATTATTTTTACTATTTTTAATTTTTTTTAAATCTAATTCGCTTTCTATGTCAAAAAATCGTAAATTATGATTAGAAAGATATTTTTTTATAAATTCTTTACCTATTTTTTTAATATATAATCTATCACCTTGACAGCGAGGGCATTTTGTAATTGAATAATAAATTAAACATTTATTACAAAATAAGCTATCATCTATAATTGTTAAATAATTTTTACATTTTTGACATTCAAATCTATAATGACAATCTAAACAAAATAATTTTTGTCCTATGTTTTTCTGGAAAACAAAAACTTTTTTTATGCCATTTATTTTCGTTAGATAACTAATGTCAGCGAAACTAATAAAATTTATTTTGGGATGACTTAATTTAGGAAACTTAATATAGCTTTTTAATGAATAAAAATTATCTATATAATTTAATGAACATTTTGACAATTTTGCATATGATTCGATTAATTCTAAATAATTTATTTTGGGGGTTTTAAAAAATTCATTATAAAAAATGCTCCCTTCATTAAAAACAAATATTTTCTCTATATTAATGAGTGGTAAAAAAATTATATTTTTACTTCCTAAAAAAGTATAGTTTTCATTCGAAAATATATAATCTGAATTTTTTGTAATATCATTTAAATATATTAATTTGGGTATTTTATTTTTAAAATTAAAATAAAAATTATTTGCTTGATGTTTAACTGGAAAAATAATTAAGGATCGATATTTATTAATTTCATTAATTAAATCAATTGTTAATTCTTGATAAAAATTAATTTCAAATCTTCTATTAATATTTTCAAATTGACTATAGTTTTTGTTTAATTTCTCTTTAAGATTTATTAAATTACATTTTTTATAATATTTAAGAAAAAGATAAAATGAATAAGCTAAAGATAAGTAATAATATCTACTGATTTTAAAGGCTAATTTTTTTTGGTAGTCTAGCAAAATATCTTTTTCTATTAATATATTTTTAATAGGTTTTATTTGATAATCTAAATTTTTTATTATAAATTTAACCTCAGAAATTTTTCTTGAATCCCAGGTATAGCCTGGAATATTTTTACCTCTAAAATTTATTTCTACTAAGCTACCGTTTTCAACTTTTATTGGCGAGAAATAGAGAAAAAAATCAGGAGAATTTGGTGGCAATGGTTGAATAGGAATTATTTTTAATATATAATTTTTCTGCTCCATTTAAATATTTTTAATATCATTTTTAATAATATTATATAATTTATTTTTGGGAGATAGGTTAAACCTTAAATCAAAAATTAAAAAATATATTTAAAATGTTTATTAAAATAGGAATAGATTTGGGAACTGCTAATACAACGGTTTATTTACCTCAAAAGGGAATTGTTTTAACAGAACCAACAGTAGTAGCAGTAGATGAGTTAACCAAAAAAATCATAGCCGTTGGTCAAGAAGCTAAAGATATGATTGGTAAAACACCAGGAGATATTAAGATTTACAGACCCTTAAGAGAAGGAGTTATTGCCGATTATAGATCTACTTTGGCTATTCTAAAATATTTTTTAAATAAGACTAAAATTTCAAAAATTTTTAAACCCTTATTAATAATTTCTGTTCCAGCCGGAATTACCTCAACTGAAAGAAAGGCAGTAATTGATGCTGCCTTAGAGGCAGGAGCAAAAGAAGTTTATCCAATCAGGGAACCACTTTTGGCTGCCTTAGGCGCAGATTTGTCTATTAATTCACCTTCTGGGCATATGATAGTTAATATCGGTGGAGGAACAACTGAAATCGCCGTTATTTCTCTCGGGGGAATAGTTTCTTGGGAATCTATTAGGATAGCTGGAGATAAATTTGATGAATCTATTAAAGAATACTTAAGAAAAAAATTTAATTTGGCAATTGGTGATAAAACAGCTGAGTTGATAAAAATTCAAGTAGGCGCTGCCTTAATCGATAAAAATACAAATTTATCGATAAATGTTAATGGAGTTAATATTTTAACTGGGTTACCTATGACTATTAAAATTAATTCATCCCATATCGTTGAAGCTCTTCAGAGGGATTTAAGAGAAATAATTTTAGGAATCAAAAAAGTTTTATCTCATACGCCACCTGAATTAGTAGCTGATATAATGGAGAAAGGTATTGTTATTTCTGGTGGCGGAGCACTACTAAGAAACATTGATCAATTAATTTATCAACAAACAGGTGTGGCTGCTTTTGTAGCCAATGATCCTCTTTATTGTGTTGCTAGGGGTACCGGCAAAATTATTGAGAAATTAGACATTTATAGAAGAGTTTTAATTTCCCATAAATGATAATTGGCCATTCTGAACAAATTAAATTTATTAATAATATTTTATTAAATTATAGCAAAGGTATATTTTTATTATTTGGGCCAGAGTCAATTGGTAAATTCTCTTTAATTAAAAATTTAACTCAACAATATAATCCTTTAATTTTCGATTCTCAAGAAACAATTCTAAAAATTAAAACTTCAGATGTTATTCAAAAAATGTTATTATTATCTAATCAGAAAGATAAACAAATAATTATTATTAATAATGCCCACAGACTTAATAAAGAAGCACAAAACAAACTTTTAAAAATTTTTGAAGAAATACCTAATAACTCTTTAGTTTTTTTAGTTACCCATAAACTTTTTAAAATCTTACCCACAATAAGATCACGAACGCAAAAAATTAAATTTTCCTTACTTGATAATGATTTAATTAAAGAATTATTGATTAAAAAAAAATATTCTTTAGAAGATATAAACTTTATTTTAAAATTATTCCCTGGTCAAATAGGTAAAGTTGTCAATCTAATTAATGATAAAGAAAAATTAAAAATAATTAAAAATTTATTTTTTAGCAATTTAGATATAGTTGAAAAATTTATTTCGTTTTATAAAATAGAAAAAGATATTAACTTAGAAGAGTTAATAGCTTACTTTATTATTTGTGAAAGATATAATTTGTTTAGAAAATATAAAAATTCTATAAAAAAAATTAAATATCTTTTAAATATTTACGAAGATAGTAGTTATTTTCTTAACAAAGAACTTCAATTTTCTAATATTATGTTAAACTTAAATGGATAAAGCTTATAATTTTATATTAAAAATTATAATTTTAATGACTATGATATATCTATTAGGTTTCGTTATTTCCGATGATTTATTAATTAATACAATGAAAGATATTAGTTCTAAATTAACACCTTATACTATTGAAATTTTACATTTAAGATGATCGATAATTTTTTAAAAAATTTAAACAATATCGTTAAAGAATTTGAAGAAAAACTAAAATCAATTCGCAGTCATAAATTAACCTTAAGTTGGTTGGAAAATTTTGATATTATGGCCTATGGTAAAAAACACAATATCAGGTCAATAGCTACTGTAAATCAATTGGACTATTTAAAATTCAAAATAATTCCTTGGGATAGTAATATAATTTCAGATATTGAAAAAGGCTTAAGAGAAACAAATTTTGGTGGTAGCATTCAAAAAGAAAAAGATTCTTTAATTGTTAATTTTCCGCCAATTACCGAAGAAACTAAAAAAAATTTATTAAAAAATTTAAATTCTTTAAAAGAAGAATTTAGAATTAAAATAAGGGTTTTAAGAGATGAATTTTTAAGAAATTTAAAAAAGCAAAAGGATGATAAAAAAATAAGTGAAGATATTTTCTTTAAGAATAAAGAAAAAATTGATAACGAAGTCGAAAAAATTAATAAAAAAATTGAAGATTTGTTTAAAAATAAAGAAAAAGAAATTTTAAGCTAAGATGGAAAGCATTTTAATATTTTTATTTTCTTTAGGTATTTTAATTTTTTTTCATGAATTAGGGCATTTTTTAATTGCTAAGAAGCTTAAAGTTCCAGTTGAAGAATTTGCTATTGGTTTTCCTCCTAGTCTTTTAAGAAAAAAAATTGGAGAAACTATCTATTCTTTTAATTTAATTTTCTTAGGTGGATACGTTAGATTAAGGGGAGAAAATAATCTTAATGATCCTGATGGTTTTTTAAATAAACCAGCATGGATAAAAATAGCAATAGTTTTAGGTGGCGTCTTTTTTAATTTAATTTTGGCTTATTTTTTAATTTCATTTGGATACTTAATTGGTCTACCGGAATATTCGCCTCAATCTCAAAATGTAGTTATTCTGAGAATTATGCCTCAAGGCATTGCTGAAAAAGCTAGCTTGAGGATGTTAGATAGATTAGTTTATTTAAAATTTGATAAAGATATGATTTACTTTACTGATCCTACAAAGGTTAGAGAAATTTTTGAAAACTATCGAGGTAAAGAAGTAATTTTAGGTATCGAAAGAGCAAAAAAAATGATTGAAATTAAGGTAACTCCTGAAATAAATAAAAATTTAAGTCCGCTAGGGGTTTACTTAGGTAGCTTGGATTTAATTAAATATAAATTCCCTTCAAATTTTTATTTTGGCCTAATTAAAACCAAGGATTTATTTGTTAACATGATAATAGGTATGAAGGATTTTTTTATTAAATTATTCGAGGGCAAAAAAGAAGTTTTAAGTGAAGTTGTTGGACCGTTAGGTATGTTTGATATTTATAATCAGTTTAGATTATTAGGCTTTAATTATTTAATATATTTTTTAGCTATTGTTTCTGTTAATTTAGTTATTCTTAATCTACTTCCAATACCTGCCTTGGATGGCGGAAGATTTATCTTTTATCTTTATGAATTATTAAGTGGTAAAAAGCTACCATTACGGATTGAAAATTTAGTCAATACTATAGGTTTTATATTCTTATTAATTCTAATGATTTTAATTACAATCAAAGATTTATCTTATAAATTCTTTAAATAAAAGTAACGATAATGAAGCAATCCAAATTATTCTATAAAACTTATAAAGAATCAATACATAGCGAAGATTCTTTAAATGCTCAGTTATTAATTAGAGGTGGTTTCATTGAAAAAGTTGGATCAGGTTTATATAATTTTTTACCTTTAGGTTTAAAAGTATTAGAAAAAATTAAAAGAATTATTAGAGAAGAGTTGAATAAAATAGGTTGTCAAGAAATATCATTAATTAATCTCCATCCAATAGAATATTGGCAAATAACCAAAAGAATAGATAAATTTGATATTCTTTTTAAAACTAAAAGTCATAATGGAATTGAATATATTTTAGCTCCTACCCATGAAGAAATTATCTTTCCTTTAGTAAAAAAAATAATTAGTTCATATAAAGATTTACCCTTAGCTCTTTATCAAATTAATTTAAAATACCGAGATGAATTAAGAGCTAAGGCTGGACTTTTAAGAAATAGAGAATTTTTAATGAAAGATTTATATAGTTTTCATATTAACGATGAAGATTTAGAGAAATTTAAAAGTTTAGTAGATAAAACATATTTAAAAATCTTTAAATTATGTGGTTTAAGGGCTATTTTAACTTTAGCAAGTGGTGGAACATTTTCTAAATTTTCAACCGAATTTCAGGTACCTACATTATCTGGCGAAGATGAGATTTATTATTGCGAAAATTGTAATCAAGCATGGAATAAAGAAATTATTAAAACCAGCAAATGTGATCATTGTAAAAAAAAATTAGATATAATCAAAAGTATTGAAGTTGGAAATACCTTTAACTTAGGTACAAAATTTTCCAAAGATTTTGAGTTATTTTATTTAGATAAATTTAATAAAAAAAAATATGTTTTGGCAGGTTGCTATGGAATAGGTATTAGCCGTCTTTTAGGAGCCATTGTTGAGGTTAATAATGATAAATATGGTATTGTTTGGCCCTCTAATATTGCTCCCTTCAGGGCCCATTTATTATTATTACAGTATAGTAATAAAAAAATTAATTTAAAATTAATTAAGTTAGCCAATAAAATTTACCAATTTTTAACTAATAATAATATCGAAACTTTATTTGATGATAGGACTGATGTTTCTAATGGTCAAAAGTTTGTTGAAAGTGATTTAATTGGTATCCCCTATAAAGTTATTATAGGTGAAAGTAGCTTGAACGAAGAATTAGAAATTAAGTTACGAAATAATAATAAAATATTTAAGGTTAAAATTAATAATTTATTAAAATGCTTAAAATAGTAAAACAACTTGAATTAGGAATTGATTTAGGAACATCAAATACATTAGTTTATCTTAAAAATAGAGGTGTAATCTTTGATGAGCCTTCATATATTGTATTTGATAAGAGAAATCTTAATATTATTGCTATAGGCAAAGAGGCTAAAAAAATGGTAGGTAGAGCCCCACAATATTTAAATGTAGTTAAGCCTATAAATTTTGGAATTGTTACTGATTTTGAATCAACCACAAATTATTTAACAAAGATATTAGAAATTATTAATAAAGAATATTTTTCTCTCTTAAGACCAAAAGCAATTATAGGTATACCTCTTAATTTAACTGAGGTTCAAATAAGAGGAGTTATTGATGCTGGTATATCCGCAGGGTTTAAAGATGTTTATACTATTGAACAACCAATAGCTGCAGCCTTAGGTGGTAATTTAGATATAGACGAAGCTAAGGGATTAATGATTGTAGATATCGGTGGAGGTACTACCGAAATTTCAGTAATATCCTTGGGTGGTATTGTTACAGGAAAAAGTATTAAAATAGCCGGCGACAGATTTAATAGTAGTTTTTTAAATTATATTAGATTAAAGCATAATCTTATAGTAGGCGAGAGCCAGATAGAAGAAGCTAAAATAAAAATTGGTTCCATTGTAGGTAAAAATAATTTATTCAATCTTAGGGGTAGAGATACTCTTACTACTCTACCAAAGGAAATCACAATTTCAAGCCATGATTTAAGAGAAGCAATTAGTCCCTTATTAATCGATTTAATAGATGAAATAAAAGATATTCTTAATATTACTCCAGCTGAATTAATTGGAGATATTGTTAGTCGAGGGATCTATTTAACTGGAGGAGGTAGTTTAATTGAGGGACTTTCGGAATTTATGGAAAATGAATTAAATGTCAAAGTTAATAAATTAGAAAATCCACTTCATTCTGTAGTTTTAGGTTTGGGTAAAATAATTGAAAACTTCGAACATTATAAAAAATTTTGTTATTCTAATTCAAAAGTTAATATTTGATTTTAAAACAAAAATAATTAAAATATTTTTAAATATTTTTAATTAATAAAAATGAAAAAAAATAAAATTTTTTTTATATACTTTTTGGTATTTACTTTAATATATTTGTCTAATTTAAATTATGTTTTAGCTAAAAAATATGAAAATATTTATTCTTATTCATTAAATTTTCAATCATTATCCAACGAGCTTAAAGGTTCAATTAAAAATCTCTTATTTTCTGATGACGATAATTATTATAAAGAAAAATATTACAATATTTTAAAAAATTTAGCTCAACTTAAACTAGCCGAGAAAGAAAAAATTTTCTCTGAATCTTTAGATCTTCTAAAGAAAAGATTCCCTCAAGCTGAAGAAGTAAAAGTTTTATCTAGTAATTTGGGAATTATTTATACTCAACCTGTTAATGAATTAACACAAAAATCATTTGTTATTGATGAAAATTGGTTATTAGTTGGCAGAGTTGATGAAATTAATAATAATTACGCAAAAATACTTTCATTAAATTATAGCAATCTCAGATTTAATGTTAGTAATATTAATGGTGAATACTTGGGCTTAGCAAAATCTACCGGTTTAGGATATTTGATTGTTGATAAAGTTGATTCTAAAATCGAGATTAATAATAAAGATTTAATTATGACTTATGGTGAAGATGATATTTTTCCACCTAGTTTTTTGGTTGGAGAAGTGGTTGATGTTGAAATTAAAGGATACTTTAAAAGAGTAAAAATTGCCCCCTTAGCTAATTTTAACAGCGAAAAATTAATAATTATTAAATGATTGCCTTGTTATTAATTATTTTTTTAGATGTTTTATTTAAATTACTTTTCAATAAATTAATTTTTTTAGGTGTAAGTTTTTCCTTAATTTATTTTTTAAATAATAATAAAAATTTCTATTTATCTTATGTTATTTTTTCTTTTTTAAATGATTTAATTTTGCTACTCCCAATAGGTTTTACTGGATTTTATTTGGGGATAATTCTAATTTTAATAACTATTATTAATAAATTTATATCTTTTGATGAAGAAATAAATTCATATGTAGTTTTAGTGATTTCCTTGCTAATATTTTTTATTTTTATTTGGTACTATTATCTTGGTTTTAATTTTAATTTTTTATTCTTTAAATTTTTAATAATTAACTTGATAATATTAATGATTTTAAACTTTATTATTAAGAACTTTTAATAAATGAAGTGGATAGAAGAAGATTTAATTTTTGACAATAAAGATCAATCATTTAAAAAATTTGCTCTACCTAAATATGTTAAATTTTTATTTATTTTTATCTATTTTTTGTATATATTTATGTTTTTGAAAATATTTTTTTTTGAGAAAAAAAATTGGATTACTTTAGCACAATTAAATAATAGCCTTAAAATTAATATTTCTCCTCCGCGAGGTATAATTTTAGATAGAGAGGGCAAAATTTTAGCTGATAATATTACCTCTTTCGATTTAATTGTTGATTTTAACCAGATTGATAATGAAGAAAGATTATATTTTGAAAATTTAATTAATGAAAATAAATTAAATTTTAATTTCAATAACAATCAATTAATCATAAAGAAAATACCACAAAAATTAGCTTCTAAAATAATAGCAAAATACAATAATTTACTTAAGGTAAGATTAGTCGACTCTTATAAAAGAATTTATCCTTACGGTATAGGCTTTGGTAATTTAATTGGTTATTTAGGTTTCCCTTCAAAAGAAGAAATTAAAAACTTTAACTATGATGCCAATTCTTATATTGGTAAATTAAGTTTAGAAAAATATTATCAAAATTATTTAGCCGGTAAAGAAGGAGAAATAATTTTTGAAAAAGACAATAAATTAAATATTATTAGAACAATAGAAAATAAGGATCCTAAGATAGGTTATTCTTTAAAACTTACTATCGATGCCGAATTTCAGAAAAAAGCCTATGAGATTTTTGACAAATATATGAAAGAAAAAAATTTTCATAAAGGAGGTTTAATAGTTATGAAAGTAGATACTGGTGAAATTATTTCTTTAATTTCTTATCCTGATTTTGATAATAATATTTTTATTGAAAAATCATTAGAAACAAAAGATATTTTTAATAATCCCTACGATCCTTTATTTAATAAAGTTATTTCTGGATTATATGCCCCTGGTTCAGTTATTAAGCCAATTATTGCCGTAGCTGCTTTGGAAGAAAAAATTATAGACCCCAATAAGAAAATATATTCTAGTGGAGAATTAAGGATAGCTAATCCGTTTTTTTATGGTCAATATTCTATTTTTAGAGATTGGAAAGCTCACGGTTGGGTTGATATGAAAGGAGCGATAGCTAATTCTGTAAATGTTTACTTTTATACTATTGGAGGTGGGTATGGTAATCAAAAGGGATTGGGCGTGAATAGAATAAATAAATATTTAAAACTTTTCGGCTTAGGGAATATTTTAAATATTGACTTCCCAAATGAAAATAGTGGTTTTATTCCTGATCCTCAAATAAAAGCAAAAAAAAATTTTGATAAAATATGGCGACTTGGAGATACATATAATTTAAGCATTGGCCAAGGAGATTTATTAGTAACTCCTCTACAGATTGCTGTTTTTACTGCTGCTCTAGCAAAAAATAAATTAATTAAGCCTTATTTAGTAAGTGAAATTTTAGATGATAATAATAAAGTAGTATTCAAAAATAAACCTCAGATTATTAGAAAAGATTTAGTAGATTATAATAATCTAAAAATAATTCAAGAAGGAATGAGAATGACAGTTACTCAAGGAACTGCAAAAATTTTAAATTATGCTAAAGTTGAAATTGCAGGTAAAAGTGGAACACCAGAAATATTAGGCAAGAAGAAACTGAATGCCTTCTTTACAGGTTATGCTCCTTATAATAAACCTGAAATTGTTATGACTTTATTTATTGAAGAAGTTCCTATAGGATCTATAGTTACTCTTCCCCTTTATAGGGATTTAATTAATCTATATTTCGAAAAGAAATAAAAATTATTTTCTTGACTAATAGTTAAATTTTATTATAATCTTTAAGAAAAATGAAAAAAAAATTATTAAATTTTAAAATTATTTTCTATTTGATTATTATCCTTTTAATTTTTAATATTACCTTAGCTCAAGGTTTATTTAATTTTTTTAATTTTTTAGATTATCTAAAAAATATAGTTAATAAAAACAACACCTCACAAATTTTAAACAATTCTGAAAATATCGAAAACATCTTCCAATCGGTTAATGATTATAAGCCAATTGCTGAATATGAAAATTTAGTTACTCAAACAATAGAAAAAGCATCGCCAGCAGTTGTAAGTATAATTATTAGTAAGGATTTGCCTATTTTTGAAAAGTACTATATTGATCCTTTTTATGAAGATATTTTACTTCCTGAATTTAGAGAATTTTTTGAATTTAAAATTCCAGAATATCGCCAGAAAGGAACTCAAAAAAAACAAGTAGGAGCAGGAACAGGATTCATTATTTCATCAGATGGATTTATTGTAACCAATAAACATGTTGTTAACGATCAACAAGCTGAATATACAATATTTTTGAATGACGGTAGAAAATTTAATGGTAAAGTAATTGCTGTTCATCCTAAAGATGATTTGGCTTTAGTTAAAATAAATACTAAAAATTTACCAACACTTAAATTAGGTGATTCAGATAAAATTAAATTGGGTCAAACTGTAATAGCTATTGGTAATGCCTTGGGAGAGTTTCAAAATACAGTAAGCGTTGGAGTAATTTCTGGCTTAAGAAGAGCTATTACTGCAGCTGATAATAATGGCAATATAGAGAGATTAGAGAATCTCATTCAGACTGACGCTGCTATTAATCCTGGAAATTCTGGTGGCCCCTTAATTAACTTGAGAGGAGAGGTTATTGGAGTTAATACTGCTATTGTTAGTGGGGCTCAAAATATTGGTTTTGCTATTCCTGTTAATAGATTAAAAAAAATGCTTTTTGAAATTAAAAACAAGGGAAAGATAGAAATCCCCTATTTAGGTATAAGATATATCTTAATAACTGAAGAAATGAAAAATAAATTTAATTTACCGGTAGATTATGGAGTTTATGTTTATTCCGAAGATTATATTAGGCCAGCAGTTATATCAAATTCGCCAGCCGATAAAGTAGGGATTAAAGAAAAAGATATTATTTTAGAGGTGGATGGTAAAAAAATAACTCCTCAAAACAGTTTAGCAAATATAATTTTAAACAAATCTGTTGGTGATATTGTCAATTTAACAATTTTAAGAGGAAAAGAAAAAATTAATCTTCAGGCAAGATTAGAGAATTTGCCCACTGAGCTTGAGGATCAATAATTAATAATTCGATCAAACCTTTCTCAATAACTCTTATAATTGCTAAAGATTCTCTTTCGGTAATTGATTGACTATTTTTTTCTTTATTTAAAATTTCAATAATATGAATTGCTTTAATAAAATCATTTTTGTTTTTAAATATAGAATTTGGAAATTTCGAAAATTTTTCTTTTAAATTTTCGCCTTCATAATCGTATAAAGATATTACTTGATTTAAGTAATCAAAGACTTTTTTAATGGCTGAATAATGATCTATTAAAAATACGCTTTTTATTTTCAACCACTCTTTATTTAAGATATCTTTTTTGATAAAAGCCTCTAAAAAATTTTTTAGGTTAGTTAAAATAATAGAAGTACCAAGCTTATATTTTTTTTCCAAATAAAAATAATAAAATAGAAATAAAATAGAAATAATTAATGAAATAACCGAGATAATTCTTTTTAATTCTATAAATTCTTCACTTCCTAATAATAAGCCGGCAAAACTACCTATTAATTCGATAAATTTATTAAATAATTCAATCATAAATTAAATTAATTTAGCTAACTCAAAAATTTTATATTCATCCAAAAGATTGCCTATAATTTGCATTCCTACTGGTAAGTTATCTATAAAACCTACAGGAATATTAAGGGCCGGCAAGCCAGCTAAATTTGCTGGAATAGTAAAAATATCTGAAAGATACATTTCTAATGGATTATCGATTTTTTCTCCTAATTTAAATGGTAAAGTCGGAGAAGTTGGAGCAATAATTAAATCAACCTCTTTAAATACATTCTGAAAATCTTCGTAAATAGCCCTTCTTAATTTTTGAGCTTGAAGATAATAAGCTTCATAATAACCATGAGAGAGAATAAAGGTTCCAATTATTATTCTTCTTTTTACTTCTTTGCCCAAAAACTTACCCCTACTTAATTTATATATATTCCAAAAATTTTCTTCATTTTCTCTTTGACCATAACGTATGCCATCATATCTTGCTAAATTAGCACTTACTTCGGCTGGCATTAAAAGATAATAACAATGAATAGAGTATTTAATATATCTTAAAGAAACCTCTTTTATCTCATAGGGTAATTTTTCTATTTTCGTCAAAATTAGATTTTTTATTTTATTATCTAAATTTTCAAAAAACTCAATTGGCAAGCCTATTTTTTTTATCTCTCTATTTATAATTTTTTCATTATTAAAATCAATACTGGTCGAATCTTTTTTATCTTTTCCCTTAATTACTTCAAATAAGCTAATAAGATCATTTAAACTATTTGCCATAGGTCCAATTTGATCTAAAGAAGAAGACATTGCAATTAATCCATATCTTGAAACGATGCCATAGGTTGGCTTTAGGCCATAAATATTACAAAAACTTGCAGGTTGTCTAATAGAACCACCTGTATCTGATCCTAGGCCAATTGATACTAAACCAGCCCCAATAGCTGTTGAAGTACCACCCGAAGAACCACCTGGAACTCTTTTTTGATCAAATGGATTTAACGTTGGTTTAAAGGCAGAATTTTCTGTTGATGAGCCCATTGCAAACTCATCTAAATTTGTTTTACCAATAATTATTCCTCCCGCATTTATTATTTTGTCAATAACTGTAGCATTATAAGGAGCAATATAATTTTCTAAAATTTTCGAACCCGCGGTACATTTAATATCTTTAACTAAAATATTATCTTTAATGCAAACGGGAATTCCATACAGAGGAAGATTGATATCTTTATTTTTAATTTCTTTTATTAATTTAAAAGCTAAATCTTCAGTAAAAAACAAAAATGAATTTAATTTTTTATCTTCATCTTTTAACCATTCAAAATATTCTTTATAAAATTTTTCTAATCCTTTTTTTAGAATTTCTTCTTTTATTTGAGGTATTTCTAAATTTTTAAAGTTTATCATTTATTTGAGCGGTGGACGGGATTTGAACCCGCGACCTTCTGCATGGCAAGCAGACGTTCTACCACTGAACTACCACCGCTTTTTTAAATGAATTCAATTTTTTATACTTATTATTTTATTTATATTATAATATAATTTATTGATGATTGAAGAACTTCATGATGAAAAATTAAAATTCTTAGAAGAGAAAGCTAATCAAATAAGAGAGTTGATTATTGATATGCTTTTAGAGGCTGGCTCTGGTCACTCTGCAGGACCATTAGGAATGGCTGATATTTTTTCAGCTTTTTATTTTCATATTTTGCGGCATGATTCTCAAAATCCTGATTGGCCTGATCGAGATAGATTAATTTTATCTAATGGTCATATTTGTCCTGTTCGTTATGCTGCTATGGCTCTTGCTGGCTATTTTCCAGTTAAAGAATTAAAAACATTAAGAAAAATTAATACTCGTCTTCAAGGTCATCCTCATCGAACAACACTTTTAGGGGTAGAAACTAGCTCAGGTCCCTTAGGTGAAGGAATTTCTCAAGCAATCGGTATTGCTTATGCAGGAATTTTAGATAAAAAAGATTATCATGTTTATTGCATTACGTCTGATGGCGAGCACCAAGAAGGAAATACCTGGGAAGCTTATATGTGGCTTGGCAAAAATAACCTACCTAATTTAACAATCATTATTGATCGAAACTATATTCAAATTGATGGAGTAACCGAAGATGTTATGCCACTTGAACCATTCAAACAAAAATTAGAATCTTTTGGGCTTCATGTTTTAGAAATTGATGGTCATAATATCAGAGCTTTTATTGATGCAATTAGAACAGCAAGATCAGAATGGAGAAGAACATCAGTTATTATTGCTTATACAATTCCAGGTAAAGGTGTAAGTTTTATGGAAAGGAAATTTGAATGGCATGGTAAAGCACCAAATAAAGAAGAATCTAAAAAAGCTTTAGATGAATTAAGAACATTAGAAGGAAAAATTATTAGTGAGCATCAATAATGCTTAATCCTGAATTAAAATTAAATCCAAAAATTTTTGATTTAGATGTTGAGCAAAGACCAATTAGAGATGGCTATGGTGATGCTTTAGTTGAGTTGGGAGAGAAAAATAAAAATGTTGTTGTTTTAACTGCTGATTTAACTGAGTCAACTCGAGCTCATAAATTTGCTGAAAAATTCCCTGAAAGATTTATTGAATGTGGTGTAGCTGAACAAAATATGGCTGGAATTGCTGCTGGCTTGGGAGTTAGTGGTAAAATTGCTTTTATTTCTTCTTATGCTACTTTTTCTCCTGGTAAAAATTGGGAAACAATTAGAACAACAATAATTTATAACAATTCAAATGTGAAAATTGCTGGACATCATTCAGGAATTGTCACTGGTCCTGATGGCGCCACTCATCAAGCTACTGAAGATATAGCCATTATGAGATGTTTGCCAAATATAAAAATAATTTCTCCTTGTGATTATTGGGAAGCAAAAAAAGCAACTTTATATTCAGCAGAAGTTTATGGCCCATTTTATGTTAGATATGTAAGGGATAAAACTCCTGTAATTACAACTGAAGAAACTCCTTTTAGGTTTGGAAAGATTGAAGAATTTTGGATACCGCAGACTAAAACAGATAAAAATTTAATTGCTATAATATCTACTGGGCACTTAGTTTACCAAGCACTTTTAGCTGCTAAAGAATTAGAAAAGGAAGGAATAGATGTCTATGTTTTAAATGTCCATACAATTAAACCACTTGATATTGAAAAAATTTTTGAAATTGCAAAAAAAGTTAAAGGAATTGTTACACTAGAAGATCATCAGGTTTATGGAGGAATGGGAAGTGTTATTAGTGAAACTTTGATGAATTTTGATTTTCAAAAGCAGTATGGAATTTTTTCTTTACCACCAATAAAATTTTTAGGACTCCAAAATACTTTTGGTGAATCAGGTACTCCTACTGAACTAATTCAAAAATATGGGATGGACAAAGAAGCAGTTAAACAAGGTGTAAAACAAATAATTTTTAAAATAGATGAAAAGAATAATTGTTGATTTCGAAAAAATAGGAGAAAATGGAGTTAGTATTGGAAGATTTAATGGGAAAATAGTTTTTAGTTATGGTATTATTCCTGGAGAACGAGCAAAAATTATAATTACGAAAGAAAAGAATAATTTTATTGAAGGAGAATTAGAAGAAGTGATTATTTCCTCACCCTATAGAATTAATCCTAAAGAATCCCATTATCTTTCTTGTTCTCCCTGGCAAACATTTGACTATAAGCTTCAAATTGAACTTAAGAAAAATCTTTTAAAGGAAATTTTTTTTAAATTTTCTAAATATGAAATAGATATAAATCATTTTTATCCAGCTTCACAAATTTTTGAGTATCGAACTAAAATTGAATATAGTTTTTTAGAAGAAAAAAATAAATATTTTTTTGCTTTTTATAAGCGGGGTAGTTTTAATAAAAAAATAAAATTAAAAGAAGGTTGTCTGCTTATAGATCGAGAGGTTAATAATATTGCTTTAGATATTTTAGATCAAATAAATAAAAAGAAAATTAAAAATCTAAAAAGTTTAATAATTAGAAAAACAAGAAGAACAAAGGATTGTCATTTTGCTCTTCTTACTACTAATAAAAATCAAAGTTTTATTTATAAAAATGATAAAATTTCAGGATTCGCCCTTATTTTTTCTAATCCTCAAACCTCAATTAGTAGTTTTGATGAAGTTATAAATTTTTATGGTAGAGAATATTTAAAAGAGACAATTTTAAATTTAGAAATTAATTATCCCTATAATTCTTTTTTTCAAAATAATATTGAACTTTTCGAAGAAGCTTTAAGAGTTATGATAAAAGATAGTGAATTTTTTAGTAAAATAGTTGACTTATATTCAGGAGTAGGGGTTATTGGTCTTAGTTTAAAGGATAAATCAAAAAAAATTTTAGCTATTGATATTGATAATCAAGCTATATTTTATGCTAAACTAAATGCTAAATTAAATAAAGTTAAAAATTTTCAAGCTATTTGTTTAGCTTCAGAAAAAATACCCTTAGAAATTTTAGAAAATACGGATTTATTAATTTTAGATCCTCCTCGCCCAGGATTACATCCAAAATTAATAGATTTAATTATAAAAACTAAACCTTATAATATATTTTATCTTTCTTGTAATCCAATTACTCAAGCTAGAGATTTTAACTTACTTAAAGATAATTATAGACTTAAAGAAATTTATGCCTTTGATTTTTATCCTAATACACCACATTTAGAATGTTTAATATTTTTGCGTTTAAAATAAATTTTAATAGGTCGTAATTAAAATATAAAAATTAATAAAATGTCTGACAATAAACTACCTTCTCGTATAATTAAAAATGATGGTACAATCCAAGATTTTGATGTTAATAAATTAAAGAAATCTATTGAAAATGCAGCTTTAGATGCAGGCTATGAAGAAGATAAAATCTTCAAAATAATTGAAGATGTTAGTCAATATGTTTTAGAATCAATTCAAAACTTAGAAAGAGTCGATAGTCAATCATTAAGAAATTTAATTTTAGTCAAACTTGATAGTGATTATCCTAACATAGCTAAAGCTTGGCGAGATTATGATTCAACAATTAAAAATAAATGAATTCTTTAAAGGAAAAATTAGAACAATTAGTAAGAGGTGAAGTTAGAGATGATAATTTAGAGGAATTTTCTTATGATAAAAGTATTTTTAAAATTAAACCTCAAATAGTTGTTTTCCCCTATAATGAAGATGATATTAAAAAGTTAATTATCTTTACTAAAGAAAATAATTTATATCTTACTTGTCGTTCTGCAGGAACCGATATGTCTGGTGGCGCTTTGACTGACTCTATTATGATTGTTTTTACAAAATATATGAATAAAATTTTAGAAATTAATCATCAAGAAAAATATGTTATTTTACAACCAGGAGTTTACTTTCGTGATTTAGAAAAAGAATTGGATAAATATAATTTAATGTTACCTTCTTACCCAGCCTCTAAAGAATTATGTGCTTTAGGTGGTATGGTAGCTAATAATTCAGGTGGCGAAAGAACAATTAAATATGGCAAAACAGAAAACTATGTTCTTGGCTTAAATGTTATTTTGGCTGACGGCAATGAATATTATTTTGAAAAAGTTAGCGGAGAAGAGCTTAAGCATAAATTATCTCTTAATAATTTTGAAGGTGAGATTTATAGAAAAATATATAATTTAATCAAAAATAATATTGATTTAATTAATAAAAATAAACCTCAAGTTAATAAAAATTCAGCAGGCTATAATATTTGGTCAGTATATTCAATAAATGAAAATGGCGAAGAATACTTAGATTTAACTAAATTGTTTGTTGGTTCACAGGGTACACTAGGTATTATTACAAAAATAAAATTAAGATTAGTAGATAAATTGCAGAACAATAAATTAGCTGTTATTTTTTTAAAAAGTGTTAATCAGATAAATGAAATTTTAGATTATTTATTAAGAAGCGATCCCGTTAGTATTGAAATTACTGATGATCATACTTTCAAAATATTTCTTAGATTTTATCGAGAAATGGCAGAACTTTTAGGATTTAAAGGATTAATTTCTAACTTAAAGTTATTCTTACCAGAAATTAAGTTAATTTTATTAAATGGAATTCCAAAATTAATAGTTCTGGTTGAATTTGAATCTAATGATTTGAAAGAAATAGATGATAAAATTTCTAACTTAGTTAGATTCTTAAAAAATAAAAATATTAATTTTATATTATGTAAAAATGATACCGAAAAAGAAAAATATTGGAAAATTAGAAGAGACACTTACAAACTATTAAGAGAAAAAATTAAAGATAGAATTGCTTCTCCTTTTATAGACGATATAATAATTAATCCTCATAATTTTTATGATTTTTTGCCAAAATTAGTATCTATTTTAGATAAATATAATTTCATTTATACAATTTCTGGGCATTTAGGCGATGGCAATCTTCATATAATTCCTCTTTTAGATTTTAAAAAAGAAAAAGATAAAATTTTGCCCGCAATGGAAGAAGTTTACGATTTGACTATAAAATACAAAGGCTCAATAACAGCTGAACATAATGATGGCTTAATTAGAGGTTGGTATCTTAAAAAAATGTTTGGTGAAGAAATATTTGAAATATTTTCTGAAATTAAAAAAATTTTTGATCCTGATAAAATTTTTAATAGATATAAAAAAATCGATGCTGATAAAGATTATTCATTTAGTCATTTAATTACTTAATATTTTAAAAATTTTTTTAAAAAAATATATAATTTGCCGGGTCGTCTAATGGTAGGACGTCAGGCTCTGGACCTGAAAATCTTGGTTCGAATCCAAGCCCGGCAGCCAGTTAGTATATTTTTCTTATAATTAGAGATTAATTTTAAGAAATTATTATTTTCTAAATTTTTATTTTATCCCAACGAAGAAATAAATAAAATTTTTAGATAATAACTTCAATTAATTTATATTTTTGTTATAATTTAAGAAATAACAATTTATTTTCATATATATTATTTTTATTTAATATTAATTTTGCGGGGTGGTGTAATGGTAGCACAGCGGCCTTTGGAGCCGTTAGTCTTGGTTCGAATCCAAGCCCCGCAGATAAATTATTCTTTTGCTAATTGAAATTAGTTAATAATCTATATTTTTTTTAAATCCCCTAAAATAAATTGAGAATGTTTAAATAAGGCAATAATATTATATCAATGACTATCTATTTTCAAATTTTTCAGATAATCCAAAACGAACATGCCAAAGTTCTTTAAGTCCTGTTTTTTTATTCCACTCGATATATAATTCATCAGCATTTTTTGTAATTGCATCCTTTTGAGAATACCCAAGTTTTTCTGCAACTTCCCAAATATTTTTAGGATCTCCTTCAATTTCAATCCAGGCTCCATAGGGATAAATATCAAGTGTTATTTCCACATCTTGAACTTCGTAGACAACCCTAATCTTTTCATAAGAATTTTCTTCTTTAAATTCACCCTTTTCTTTTATAACCTCGAGTGCTTCATTAATATTAGAACCATTATAAATAATTTCTTCAATTTCAGATTTAATTCCTCCCGAAGAATCAATTTTATGTTTATATGTCACATTTAATAAAACCCCCCTAAAGTCATCTTTTATTCTCAAGCGAATTTTTTTATTACTTTCTTTGTCTCCATAAATAATATCTCTGATATATTCAACATATGAAAATTTAGCGATCTGTCGAATATTAGCTAAAGACTGAGTAATATCATCAACTTTAAATTTTGCCTCTTTCTCAATTTTTATATTTCTATCTTCATCTTTTATAAAAATAACTTTTTTTCCATTATTAAGCGCTTCAATTGGAGTAATGCTTGGCTTATTAATAAGCCTGAATACTTCAACCACTAACATTGTAGGAAAATTTGGATGAGTTTTAATTATTTTACTGACAACACTTTCATCTGTAGGCATTGTTGTTATGTGTCGATAACATATCCTACCAGCTATGTTTTCAGGAATAAAAAAGTGTTTTAAATTCTTTACCAATAATACTTTATTTATCCCACCAGCAATTGTGGCTCCTTTTGTTTTTGAATACATTGGCATTGTGGTAGTAAAAAGAGCTTCAATGCCCTTGCCCTTATAATATTTAGCTATAAGACGGTCCATAACTGAAATAGCATTACGAGGAGATCCTGGTAGTGAATAAAAACGTGTCAGTTCAATTGCTTTGTTAGGATCAATACCATGAGCTAAAAGAGCTTCTCTTTTATATTCTTTAACAATAATGGATGGTTCTGTTGTTTCTATTGCCCAAGGAATTTCATCGCCTGCAAAAAATAAACCAAATGTTTCTCCCCTCGGCCTACTTCGATGAACATAATGAAGTTCATTGGTAAATAATGAAATTAAATCATCATCTTCTATTTTTTTAAACTCTACTATAAAAGAACAATGTTCATTTTTAGCAATTAATTTATCGCCTTCTCTACAAATTATCAGACGATTATTTACATTTAAATCTTTATATTTCCCACTTAAACCTCTAAATAAATATTCAAGGTCATAATTTACCTTATTTAATCTATATTTAACTATATAAAACTGCTCTTCAATAATTTCTTTAATTAACTCATCTTTAATTTCAGAAGGATCAAAAGTTGTTAACCTAAATAAAACTTGATGTTCCAAATCTTGAGGATCGTATAAACCTGAAGGCATAAATTTTCGAATTTTTTCTCTTAATTCACTTACAAGAGAATGTGAATGCCATTCTTTTTCAAGTTCGTAATCTATTAGGGTTATTTTTAATTTTTTTTGATTTTCTTTTAAATTTTCCATAATAAAATAATATTTACCTAAAGTATCTAATTAATTTAATTTGTATTAAAAAATATAATTTTATATTAATAATTCAAATTTTATAATTTCCCTTTACCTTATTTTTAGATATGATTAGTTTTCTAAAAAAAGATTATTATATAAAAATTTTCATTTTTTTAAATATTTTGAAAATTTTTAATTAATATCTAACAGTTAATTAATTAAAATTAAGAATTTATTATTATCTATTAAAAAATAGTATTTTAGAAAAACAAGAATTATTTTTATTATTTCTATTTATTTTTAAATTTTTATTTGTTTTATAGATTAATTTAATAAAGTGAAATATAATATAAAGTTGAATAATGGTTAATTAGCTCAAATACATTTATTAATATAATATGTAAAATATTATTTTTATTATGAAAACTATTGGTTTTTGCGGCTTGCCGAATGCAGGTAAATCTACCTTTCTAAAACTTTTAACAAATACTGAAATCTTAATTGCTAATTATCCTTTTTCAACTAAATCACCTAAATTAGCTAAAGGTTATTTTTTTTCAGCTAATTTACTTAAACTTCATTCAATTACTAAAACCAACGAATTAATGCCAGCTTATTTAAATTTTTTAGATGTTCCTGGTTTAATTAGGGGTTCTCATCAAGGTTTAGGTTTAGGTAATGAATTTTTAAGCTATTTAAGGCAGGCTGACTATGTTTTAGAAATTGTTAGAAATTTCAAAAGGGAAGATGTTAGTCACAGTGAAGGTAATATTGATCCCGAAAGAGATATCTTGTTAATTGAAGAAGAAATTATTCAGTCAGAAAGAAAAATAATTGAAGAAAATTTGTTGAAATTAAAAAGAGATCAATCTCGAAAAGAAAAATTAGAAATTCTTAATTTTTTATTAAATAATCTCCAACCATTTAAAAGATTTCCCGAATTTAAAGAAAACTTAAAAGATTATAACTTACTTTTAACTAAAGAATGGTTTTTAGTTTTTAATGGTGAATTAATTATCGATATTTCTAAATTTAAAAATTTGTGTTTTAAAAATATTTATCAATTGGATTTTCAACTTGAACTTGAATTACAGAATAATCAAGAATTTCAAAATGAATTTGAATCTAAGTTAAATGATTTTTTAGATAATTTAAGAAGAGATTTAAATTTAATCGAGGTTTTCACTTTTAATAATAAGATTACTCAATCATGGTTGATTGAAAATAATTCTTTAATTATAAACTTTGCCGATTTGGTTCACAGTGATTTTGCTAAAAAATTTAAATATGGAGAAGTAATTAACCTTAAAGACTTGTCCTCAGAATCCAGCTGGCAATTTTTAAAAAATAAAGGTTTGGTTAAACAAGTTGGTAAGGATTATCTTTTAAGGGATAATGATATTATTAAAATAATAATCTAATTTGAAATTAAGTTATTAAAACTTGAATTAGTATTATGGTTGATAATAAACATTAAAATTAAGTATTTTATAACTTCCTATGTAATTTTTTGCTATTATTTGAAAATTATTTAATCCGGGCCTTAAAACGGCTGTTCTTTCAAAATAACCGTTTTCATCATAAATTACCTCACTACCGTTTAGAAAAAGAACAGATTTTTTATCAATATAACCTTTAATTTTTATTTCTCTTTCTTTTGTTATTAATCCATCTGGAGGATAAATAATTTTTATTTTAGGAGGTAATATCATATTAATAAGCTGATATAAAATAAATAAAGATAAAAATATGGTTATTATAAAAAAGATTAAATTTTGAAAATTATTATAGAGTTTAATTTTTCTATAATATTTTTTATCTACAAATTCATTATTTTCCTTATGCAATTGGTTAAAGCTTAAAAGGCTTTTTAATTCATCGTTTTCCAATTTAAAAAAATTTTCATATTTTCCTAAAATTTTTTCTAAATTATTTTTAGGTAATTTATTAAATTCTCCTTTTTCCAAAATTTCTATTTGAGCTATATTTGTTTGTAAAATTTTTGCTAATTCTTCCTGAGTTAAGCCCTCTTTTTCTCTTAAAGATTTTAAAATTTCATTCAGTTTCTGATTCATTATTTTTATCAATTAAAATTTTGCGAGGTTTAGTTCCTTCTTGTGGTCCAACTATGCCTCTTTCTTCTAAAATATCTAAAATTCTTGCAGCTCTACCATAGCCTATTTTTAATTTTCTTTGAAGAAGAGAAGTTGATGCCTTTCCGGTTTCCATAATTATCTGATAAGCTAATTTAACTAATTCTTCTTCGTTTTCATTTTCTTCATCTAAATTAATTAAAGTAGTTGATTTTTCATATTCTTCTAATGGAATTTCAATTCTTTCAAAATCATCCTTTTCAGTTGCTTGTTTTGTCCAGAAATCAATAATTCTTTCTAATTCTTTTTCTCCAATTAATGCTGCTTGCAATCTTTTTATACCGCCAAAGTTTGAGCTAATAAAAAGCAAATCGCCAGCACCAATTAATTTTTCAGCTCCTGAGTAATCTAAAACAGTTCGTGAATCAACTTGGCTAGCTACTTTGAAACAAATTCTATTAGGAATATTTGCTTTTATTAAGCCAGTAACAACATCAACAGATGGTCTTTGAGTGGCTAAAACTAAATGAATGCCCGTTGCTCTTGCCATTTGTGTTAGTCTTACAATTGCTGATTCAATTATATTTCCCTGTTTAATCATTAAATCGGCCATTTCATCAATAATAAATACTATTCGTGGCATAATTTTTTGTTTTTTACTTATTTGGATTTTATTATAAGAATTAATATCTCTTACTCTTAGTTGTTGAAATTTATGAAATCTATCTTCCATTTCCTTTATCAACCAATTCATAACAGCAACTACTTTTTTAGTATCCAAAACTGGATCCATTAAAAGATGGGGTAATTCTTCGTATCTAACTAATTCTACTCTTTTGGGGTCAACCAAAATAAGATTTAAAGTTTCAGGTGTGTTTTTTAATAATAAAGAAATTAATATTGAATGAATAAAAACTGATTTTCCCGATCCTGTTGTACCAGCTATTAAGATATGAGGCATTGAAGCTAAATCAGAATAAAGTGGTTCACCAGTGATTAATCTACCTATTGGGAATAACAACAAACTTTCATTTTCTAAAAACTCAGGATTTTCTATTAAAGATCTTAATCTTACAGTTGCCTTTTTGACATTAGGTACCTCAATTCCAATTAAAGCTCTTCCTGAAATAGGTGCTTCTATTCTAACATCATTTACTGCTAAAGATAGAGCTAAATCGTTTTGAAGAGATAAAATTTTTGATAATTTAACCCCTTCTGGAGGTTTAATGGCATAACGAGTTACGGTTGGACCAATTGTCACTTCAATAATATCAACACTAATACCAAAATTTGAAAATGTTGTTTTAATAATCTCAATATTTTCCTTAATATCGCCACTCTCAGGATGGCTTTCGCTTTTATCTAAAAGAGAAATAGGTGGTAATTCCCAGGTAGTTTTTATAGGCAATTTTTTTAATCTTATCTCTTCTTTTACCTCTAATTTATTTTTACTAGGTCTAATTATTTCAGGTAAGGTTAATTTTTCTTTGACCTTTTTTTCATTTTCATCTTTTCTTAATTTTTCAGGATAGCTTACTACTGATACTTCTTTTCTTTTTTTAATTTTCGTAATTAACCACCAAATAATTTCTTTAAATGGTTTTTCAAATATTACCGAAATACAAAGAACAGTGGTGATAATTAAAACAACAATTAAACCAATCTTACCTAAATATTTTTCAAAGCTCACAATAAATTTACCTATTGATCCACCTTCATAAAAAAATATTTCTGCAAAAGCTGAAGTTATAAAAAAAATAAGAATCAAAGATAGACTCCCGCTAATTTTCCAAATCAAATTAATTCTTAATAGCCAACTAATTCCTAAGATTAAAAAAAGAAAAACTAATCCAAAGTGAGAATAACCAAAAATATTCAGCATTAAGTTTTTATATTTTTCTCCTAAGATACCTCCCTTATTTAAATCAGCCAAGATAGTAAAGAAAGATATAAAGATAAACAACCAGCCTAAAATTTCATTTGTAAGAAAATGCTCTTTAATTTTTTTTATAAATTCTCCTAATTCTTTTATCTTTAATATTAATAAATTAATATTTAGATGTGTTTTATTGTTGTTTTTATTAATTTTTTTATTAGTTTTATTAACCATCTTTTTAATTTCCAAAATTATTATTATAATATTGATTTTTTTAAAAAATAGATTTATAATTAAAATCTTATTTATTTTAAAATTTCAGAAATTAAAATATCATAAAGATAAATTTAAATATTAAATTATCCACAATTATACTTGACTTTTGTAAATTATTAAAATAAAATTTTTATTACCTTATTAAAGGTAATTAAAAAAAAAATAAATTAAGGGTCGTTTAATTAAAATTATTTAAATTAAAATAAATTAAATAAATTAAAAAGTATTAAATTTTTAAAGGTAAATATTAAACAAGGTAAATATTAAACATTTAATTTATGACACTCTGTCCAAAGTGTGACAGAGAGAAGGTCGAAAATATCATATAAATTAAAAAATGAAAAAATCATCATTAATCTACTTAGCAACTTTTGTAACTATTTTAAGCTTATTGCCGGTCGTTAATTTAAATTTTGTTTCAGCTCAAACTACTTGCGACCCAGATTCCTTAAGACCAGTTTCTTTTGGCCAAAGAGGATCTGCAGTTGCAAATCTTCAAGCTTGTTTAATGGAAGCTGGTTATGATATTCCAGCTATTTCTGGTGGTCAAGCTTCATATGGTTATTATGGTCAACAAACAGCTGATGCAGTTTTAAGATTTTATGAAGATAATGGAGTATCAGCTGGAGTTAGATTAAGAGGAAGAAATTTTGGTTCTCAAGGAGTTTCACTTTTAAAACAACAATTGACTGACTTTAATGACGGAGGAACAGAAGAAGATACAAATAGCAACACAGGAAATCAAGGAAATGAAGAAGGAAGAAATAATATGAATAATATGAATAATATGTTGGGACAATTATTGCCTCTATTGCTTTCAATTATGAATGTCCAATTAGATGCTACTACTACTCAACAGCTTTTGACTGCTTTATCTAATAATGATATGTTAACTGCCTTTAATATTTTGAATCAAATTAGAAGCCAAACAAAAACAACAAATACAGGTTCTGAAGGAAATTTAACTGTTGAAAGATCTTCTCAACCAGTTAATAATGTACCTTTAAGGGAAGGAGACACCCAGGTTGTTTTAGGTTTAAGATTTAGAGCAACTCAAGGTGACGTAACTGTTCAAAGAATTAGAATAAATTGGCCAACAAATGTTGATGCTCCATTCAGGGTTCTTTCAAGAGTAGAATTAGTTGATGATAGTGGAGCTTCTCTCTGGTCATCAAATGTAACTTCTGCTGATGGTCAACCATTTTATCGTGAAACAAATGGTCAATACTATTTGTTAATTACTGGAATTAATGTTAATGTTACTAAAGATCAAACAAAGAATGTTTATCTTAAGGTAACCGCTGTTTCAACCTATCCTTCAAATGTTAGTAATACTGTTCAATTAACCGTTCCTGATTCAATAGGAATAAGAGCAGTTACTGGTCCTAATGGAAGTATTAATTTATTTGGACCTAATACACCTGTTTCTAATTCCTTTCAACCTCAAACAACATTGGCTCAAAGCGCTTCTTTATCAGTTGTAAGAACATCTGATACTCCTCAAGAAAGAAATGTTGTTGCTAATGAATTGGTTAGTGGTACAGGAACAGCAGCTGTTATGAGGCTTACTCAAGATGTGCCTTTAATTAAGTTTAGAATGACTGCCCAAAATGATAAGATAATGTTAAGAACTGTTGTTGCTACATTTACAAATTCAACAATAGTTCCTGCTAACTTTTACCTTGATATTGGTGGGAGAAGAGTTGGTAGCGTTTCTGTAAGTGGTAATACAGTTACTTTTGATAATCTATTCAGTGATAATGTAGCCATTGATCGAGATCAATCTGTTGATGGTGTTATTGGAGTTTCTTGGGTCGATAATGTTTCATATACTGGTGGCAATCTTACTCTTACAGTTGCTACTACCACTTTTGAAAGTTATAGCTTGGGAGCTGTAAAGAGTGTTAATCCCAATATCACAAGCTTCCCAGTTAATTTCTATACCGTTGCTCCTAATTTTTCCTTTGCTGGTAATGTAAGCGCTACCAGAGATCAAAATCTTACCACAACAACTCTAAGCTTTACTGGTTCAATCACAGTTTCTGTCCCTAATAATGTTCATGCTGGTGGCCAAGTAAGAATCTCAAGCTCTTCACCATTTGCTCTACAATGGGAGTTCTCTAATACTTCTGCCACTTCAAATGTTAGCTATATTATTCAAAATGTAAGAGATGCCAACAACAATCTTGTTAGTCAAAATAATGGTTACTATGTCTTAAATGCTGGTGATAGTTATAAATTTGAACTAACAGCACAATATATTGCTGCTGGTAATTTCCAAGGAAGAGTAAGGGTTAATTCTATTATTTGGGAACCAGGCAATGGTGGAAATTGGGCAGTTCCTCAAACAAGCACTTATGTAAGTCGAGATTTTGTTACTGGATTCAGCAACTAAGCAATTGTTGTCAATCTCAAAATAGCCCCCGCCTCCAGCGGGGGCTATTTTTTATTTAAGAATTTTTTCTTTTTTTATTATTTAAGTTATTTTAATAATTTAAAAATTGGTGGTAAAAATTTATAAAAAAAATGATTATCTTAAAGTATAATTTATTTTTAATTAATAATAAAATTATTCATTAGTTTTAATTTATTTTAATTTTTAACCTTGACTTTTATTTAATTTATCGTATAACTTTAAAAATTATCATAATAATATAATATTAAAAATAAACTATAATTTAATTATGAATCAAAAAGATTTAGATCAAAATATTTTATTTTTTTTAAAATTTCTTTTATTTCTTGCGCCTCTTTCTTTAATAATTGTTTGCCCAGGATTTATTTGTCCTTTTAATCTTTTTTTTCCTTTTATTACTGGTAAAGCTATATTTTTTAGAATTGTAATTGAAATCGCTTTGTTATTGATGGCTTTATTTTTACTTAATAATAAGCAATATTTTCCTAAAAAAGATGAATATTTATTTTGGGTATCAGTAATATTTTTAATAGGGATAGTTATTATTAATTTCTTTTCTTTACGACCCTTTCTGTCTTTTTGGGGTAATGCTGAAAGATCTGAAGGTATTTGGGCTTTATTACATTTTTTAATTTGGTTTTGGTTATTATGGATAATTTTTAAAATTGATCCCTCTTTCAAAAAAACAATTTTTTATTCTTTTTTAATTGCTCTATATATTATTTCGTTTATTGAAATTTACCAAGGATTAAAATTAGGCGAAATCAGACCATCCTCTACTTTGGGTAATGCTACTTTTGTGGGTTTTTTTGCTAATTTAATGTTCTTTCTTTGTTTTTATTTTCTTTATAAATCTTCTTATCAGGAAAAAATTTTTATTTTTTTAGGAATTTTATTAGCGATAGCATCAATTATAATTTCTCAAACCAGAGGAGCAATTTTAGGTGTCAGCTTAGGTATATTTTTTGGCCTATTATATTATTTTTTAAGGTCAAATTTAAAATTTCATCTTAAATTAATTGGTTTAATATTAGTGTTCTTTTCTATTTTTGCTTTTTATCAATTTTTGTTAACTGATTATGCCTTGAAGATTCCTGGTATTAATAGGGTTGCTGAATCAATTAAAAGCAAAGAACCATATATGGCTCGTTTGATAGCTTGGAAAATATTTCTTGACAGTTGGAAAGAAAGGCCATTAGTTGGTTATGGATTAGAAAATTCACCTATTGCTTATTTTAAATCATTTGATTCAAAAATATTTAATTATGAAGAAGTTATTTTTGATCGACCCCATAATAAATATATAGAAATTTTAGTTACTAATGGAATAATAGGATTTATTTTTTGGATATTATTATATTTAACTGTTTTTTATACAATATTTAAAAATGAAAAAAATATTTATTTACAATCAAGCCTTTTAGGATTTTTTATTGGTTATTTAGTTCAGAATTTTACTCTTTTTGATATCCAAGCAAGTTATTTACCATTATTTTTTGGCTTGGCCTTGCTTTCACCTTCTTTAATAAATTTAAAAAAAGAACAAATAAGCAACCAACACATATTACCAATTCAACTTTTTATTGGTAGCTTAGTTTGCTTGGGAATTATTATTAATATTTATAATTTTTATATAGTAAGGACAATTATTTTAGGATTAACCAATCCTGACCCTAAGCAAAGTATTAATATTTTTGAGAAATTAGCTCAAAGAAAATCTCAATTTTTGCCAGAAATAGCCTTGATGACTAATAGATATCTTGAATCTAATTTAGATAAAATTAATAATTTTGAAATAATAAATAAATCTTTTGATATATATATTAAAGCATTTAATTTGGATAATTATGATACAAGACTTTTTAATGCTATTCAATTGAATATTTTAAGAATATTAAATGCTAAAAAGATTTTAAATTTAGATTATTCTCAAGAAAAAATTATTCTTGACCAACTTTTTGAAAAATATCTTAAAGAATATCCCCGCCTTTTAGATATTAAATTTCAATATGTTGAATATTTAAATCTTATTGATGGGAAAGATAAAGCTTATAATTTTTTAAGATCTTTTGAGACTGAATCTTTAAATAATGTTCGTTATGCCTATATGTATTTATTTGGTCTATATAATTTTGATCAAGAAAAGGCTTATAATTATTATTTAAAGATGGTTGATTTGAATTATAAACCTAGAAACCAGTCAGATTATTTAATCGCCTTGAGGGTAGTAAAAAATAAAAATAAAGATTTATTCGAAAATTTAAGAAAAGAATATTTAGAAAATTTTAATAATCCAAAAGATATTCAATTTCTTAATTCACAATTAAAACTTGACAAATAATTAATTTAAATTTATAATTTAATTGAATTCTTAAACCATATTTTTTATTTTAAGATTAATGAAATTTTAACTATTTATTTTATTTATCAAAGACTTTTTATAAAAGTCTAATATGTTTTTTACTAAAAAAAATTTTTCAAAATCTGTTTTTATAGAGCCAGAAAATCTTATTTCTTTTCAAAAAGAAAGATATAATCAATTTATTAATTTTGGAATTAAAAAAATTTTTAAAGAATTTTTTCCTATTTCAGATTATTCGGAAAAAGAATTAAAATTAGAATTTATTGATTGTTATTTAGGTCAACCAAAAATTTCAGAAGAAGAAGCAAAAGAAAAAGGTTGGACATATTCAGCTCCCCTAAGAGTAATTTTAAGATCTCATAATCTTATAAATAATCAAAAGGTTGATCAGGAAGTATATTTTGGAGATATTCCTCTGATTAATGATAGAGGAATATTTATTATTAACGGTAATGAAAGAATAATAATTAATCAATTTTTAAGATCACCAGGAGTTTATTTTACTGCACTTCCTTTTGGAGAAAAAAAATTATTTGGAGCTAAAATAATTCCCCTAAGAGGAGCTTGGTTAGAATTTCAAATTGAATCAAACAATATTTTACAAGTTAGAATTGATCGCAGGAAAAAAGTATTAGCAACTACTTTACTAAAATCATTTGGTATTTCAGAGGAAGAAATTAAAAATGAATTTAAAGACTTGGATTATTCAATAAATGTAATTAGAGATACTCTTAAAAAAGACGATTTAAAAGATAATGAAGAAGCTTTATTGTATATTCACTCTAAGTTAAGAAGTTTTGAGCCCAATACTTTCGATAACGCTTTAACATTTTTTGAGAATTTATTTAGAAATAATCAAAAATATTCTTTATCAGAAGTTGGTAGATATCACCTTAATAGACGATTAAATTTAGATATTGATTCTTTATTGCTTCAACCTCAAGATTTAATTGCTATTGTTAAGGAGATACTAAGATTACAAGCTGACCCTGAAGCCCAGCCAGATGATATGGATGCCTTATGGAACAGAAGAATTAAGGGGATAAATGAACTTTTAGAAAATCAAACAAGAATTGCTTTAATGCGGATGATAAAAATTATTAAGGATAAGTTAAATGTTGTTGATAAATCAGATAAAATATATCCAGGACAATTTATTTATTCTAAAATTTTTTCTAATGCTATTAATGAATTCTTCAATCTTTCTCCCCTTTCTCAGCTAGCAACGCAAGTAAATATCTTATCTGAATTAGAACATAAAAGAAGGTTAACTGCCTCAGGCCCAGGTGGTGTCTCTAAAGAAAGAGCAGGTTTTGAAGTAAGAGATGTTCATCCTACTCATTATGGCAAAATTTGTTGCGTTCAGACACCAGAAGGAACTAATATTGGTTTAATAACTTATCAAGCTATTTATGCCAAAATTAATGATTTTGGATTTTTAGAAACACCATATTATCCTGTTAAAAATGGGAAAATAGATAAGGATAAAATAGTTTATTTAACAGCTTTAGAAGAAAAAAAATATAAAATTGCAAGTTATACAGATAAAATTGATAAAAATGGTCAACTTTTAGATGAATTAGTTGAGGGTAGAATTTATGGGGAGCCTACAGTTATCCCAAGAGAGGAAGTGGAATTTATTGATATTTCTCCTAATCAAATATTTTCAGTTGCTACCAATCTTATACCTTTCCTTAATCACGATGACGCTAATCGTGCTCAAATGGGCTCTAATATGCAAAAACAAGCTGTTCATTTAATAAATCCTCAGCCCCCTATTGTTAGTACTGGAATTGAAGAAATAGTAGCTAAAAATAGTGGTTACTTGATTTATGCTGAAGCAGACGGAGATATTGTTGAAGTTGATGCTAGCCATTTAGTTGTTAATTATAAAATAAAAAATAAAACTGAAAAAAAATGTTATTATTTAAAAAAATACGCAAAAACAAATGATTTTACATTTATTAATCAAAAACCAGTTGTTAAGAAAGCTCAAAAAGTTAAAAAAGGAGATTTATTAGTAGATGTTTCAGGCACTAAAAATGGCATTTTATCTCTAGGTGCTAATATTTTAGTAGCCTTTTTGAGTTTTAAGGGTTACAATTTCGAAGATGCAATTATAGTTTCTGAAAGATTACTAAAAGAAGATACCCTTACTTCTATTTCAATTGAAGAATTTTCTATTGATGTTAGAGAAACAAAGTTAGGCATTGAAGAAACAACTAGTGATATTCCTGGGGTTCCAGATGGAAAGTTAAGAAATTTGGATGAAGAAGGGATTGTAAGATTAGGAGCTAAAGTTAAGGCAGGAGATATTTTAGTAGGTAAAATTACCCCTAAGAAGGATATAGAATTAACACCTGAAGAGAAATTATTAAAGGCTATATTTGGAGAAAAAGTTCAAGAAGTTAAAGATACTTCTCTTTATTTAGAACCAGGAAAATCTGGTAGGGTAACAAAAATTAAAATTTTAGAAAGAAGTAAAGGTGAATTATTTGATCCCGGAGTAATTAAAAGAATTTATGTTGAAATTTCAAAGTTAAAGAAACTTCAAGTTGGTGATAAATTAGCTAATCGTCATGGCAATAAGGGCGTTATTTCTATTATCTTGCCAGAAGAAGATATGCCATTCTTACCCGATGGTAGACCGATAGATATTGTCTTAAATCCCTTAGGTATAGTTTCAAGAATGAATTTAGGTCAAGTTTTAGAGATGCATTTAGGCTATGCAGCTTATAAATTAGGTTATCGAGCTATAGTTCCTGGAATATCTGATTTATCTGAAGAAGAAATAAAGGCTGAATTAAGAAAAGCTAATTTACCAGAAGATGGTAAGGTAACTTTATATGATGGAGAAACTGGCGAACCATTTAAAGAAAAAATATCAGTTGGAATAATGTATATTATGAAATTAGTTCATATGGCTGAAGATAAAATACACGCTCGATCAATTGGTCCTTATTCTCTTATTACTCAGCAACCATTAGGAGGAAAAGCTCAATTTGGTGGACAAAGGTTGGGAGAAATGGAAATCTGGGCTTTGGAGGCATATGGTGCAGTTAATACACTTCAAGAAATGTTAACAATTAAATCTGATGATGTTATCGGTAGAGGACAAACTTATGCTAAGATAATTAAAGGTGAACCCATTAAGCCACCTAGCATTCCAACAGCATTTAATTTATTAATTAAAGAATTAAATAGCCTGGGATTGAGTATTGAAATTAAATATTTTGATAAAAAATCTAAACAACAGGAATTAATTCCCGAAGAATCAGAAGAAAAAATTAATATTACCAAAGAAGAATAAAAATGTATATTTCAAACCCTGAAGATATAAAATCAATTTTAATTAGATTATCTTCACCTGATGATATTTTAAAAAATTCAAATGGTGAAGTTGTTAAGCCAGAAACTATTAATTATCGAACAGGTAAACCTTATAGAGAAGGACTTTTTTCAGAAATTATTTTTGGCCCTCTTAAAGATTTTGAATGTTCCTGTGGAAAATATAAAGGTCAACAATTTGCTGGCTTAAAATGTGATCGTTGCGGAGTTGATGTTGTTCGCTCAAATGTAAGAAGAGAAAGAATGGGACATATTACCTTGGCTACACCTATTTGCCATATATGGTTTTTAAAAATATATCCCTATCCTATTTCTTTAATTTTAGATATACCCAATTTTCAATTAGAAAAAGTTATCTATTATTCAGCCTATATCATAACTAAAGTTAATGAAGATGAAAAAAATAAGTTATTAAAAAATATTGAAGCTGAGTACAAAGAGAAAATTAAAGATGCTAATAAGAATAAGAAAGAAATTAAGGAAATATTTGAGAAGATAAAAGAAGAAATAAATAATATAAAGGTTAAAAGAGTTATTTCAGATGTAGAATATTATATTTATTCTAAAAAGTACCCTAATATTTTTGAAGTAGGAATGGGTGCTGATGTTATTAGAAGATTCTTGGAGGATTTAGATTTAGAAGAGGAATATAAACGAACATTAGAAAACTTTAAAAAAGCTAAAAATATTGAAAAAAAGAGAATATCTCTTAAACTTAAAATTTTAAAATCTTTTATTAAGAATAACATCAGGCCGGAATGGATGATGTTAACAATTCTTCCAGTTATTCCTGCAGACTTAAGACCTATCGTTACTTTAGAGGGTGGCAAATTGGTTTCTTCTGACTTAAATGATTTGTATCGTCGAATAATAAATAGAAATAATAGACTTAAGAGGTTATATGAAATAAAGGCACCAGAAATAATTATTCGTAATGAAAAAAGAATGCTTCAGGAAGCAGTCGATGCTTTATTAGATAATTCCCTAAGAAAAGAAAAATTATCGCTTTCTCAAAGAAAAGTTTTGAAATCTTTAGCAGATATGTTAAGGGGAAAACAAGGAAGATTTAGACAAAATTTACTGGGTAAAAGAGTTGACTATTCTGGTCGAGGAGTAATTGTGATTGATCCCAATTTAGCAATTGATGAATTTGGTTTACCTAAAAAAATTGCCCTAGAAATTTTCAAGCCTTTTATAATTTATGAATTATTATCTAAAGATATTGCTGTTACTATAAAACAAGCTATTTATTTAATTGAAAGTGAAGATCCGGAAGCTATTCAAGTTTTAAATAATATTATTAAAAATAAATATTGCTTACTAAACAGGGCTCCTACTCTTCACCGATTAGGTATTCAAGCATTTAAGCCTATTTTAGTTGAAGGAATGACAATTAAAATCCCACCATTAGTATGTACTGCCTTTAATGCCGACTTTGATGGTGATCAAATGGCGGTATTTTTACCACTTAGCGAAGAAGCTCAAAAAGAGGCAGAAGAATTAATTTTAGCTTCAAAAAATAATCTTAAACCAGGGGTTGGAGAAATTATTACTAATCCAACTAAAGATATTATTTTAGGTATTTACTACTTAACTCAATTATTGCCTAATAAGAAAGGTGAAGGTACAATTGTTTATAACGAAAGGGAAGCTAAGTACTTATATTTTAATAATTTAATAGATCTTCAGGCAGAAATAATTGTTAAAATGTGTAAAAATGAATCAAATATTAAAACTACTGTTGGAAGATTAATTTTTAATGAAATTTTACCAGAAGATTATCCCTTTATTAATCAAGTTTTAACAAAAAAGGTTTTGAGTAATATAATAGAAGACATTTATGATAAATATGGTAACAATAAAATCGTTGTTTTATTAGAGAATATAAAGAAATTAGGATTTTACTATGCTACTTATTCAGGTATTTCATGGTCATACGATGATTTAAAAATTAATTCTAATAAATATGAAATTATTAAAAAAAGTTACGATAGAGAAAAAGAAATAATTGAAGCTTATGAATCAGGATTGCTAAATAATGAAGAAAAAAAATCAAGAATAATTAGTTTATGGCTTGAAACATCTAATCAAATAAATAATGATTTAAGAAAATTTTTAAATGATGAAAATAACCCCAAAAGAATGATTGATTCGGGAGCAAGGGGATCTTATACTCAATTAGGTCAGATGGCGGGAATGAAAGGATTGGTAGAAAATCCTAAGGGAGAAATTATTGATCTTCCTATCATTCATTCTTATAAAGAAGGTTTGTCACCCCTTGAATATTTTATTAGTACTCACGGAGCTCGAAAAGGTGCCTCTGATACTGCTCTTAAAACAGCTAGGGCAGGTTATCTTACAAGAAGAATGGTAGATGTTGCCCATGATTTAATTACTATTGAAGAAGATTGTGGCGATGAAGAAGGTATTGTTTTAACCAAAGAAGAAGCAGAAGAAGTAGGAGAAACTTTAGCTACCAGAATATTCTCTCGTGTTTCATTGGAAACTATTTTTGATAAAGATGGGAATGTAATAATTAATAAGGGAGATTATATTGATAGAAAATTATCTGAATTAATTGCTAAAAATGTAGATAAGATTATAGTGAGATCACCATTTACTTGTAAATCTTTGTTTGGTATTTGTAGTAAATGCTATGGTTTTGATTTAGCCTATAATAAACCTGTTAAATTAGGAACTCCAGTAGGAATTATAGCAGCTCAATCAATAGGTGAACCAGCTACCCAGCTGACAATGAGAACCTTTCATGTTGGTGGAGTAGCTGGAGCCGGTGATATAACTCAAGGAGTGCCCAGAGCTGAAGAAATTTTAGAAGCAAGAAAACCTAAAAATTATAGTGTTCTTTCACCTATTAATGGTAAAATAGTTGGAATAGAAAAATCTAGTCGTTATTGGAAAATTACTATTAAAGGTATACATCAAAAAAAAATTATTATTCATGTTCCTTTGTCATTAACCCTTAATATTAAATTAGGTGAAAGAGTTAAGAAAGGTCAAGCTCTTAATGAAGGAGTTAAAGATCCTAAAGAAATTTATGTCTATCATGGAAAAATGGCAGCATTTAAATATATTATTAATGAAATAAAAAAAGTTTACAATTTCCAAGGCGCTGAAGTTCATGATAAACATTTAGAAATAATCATTAGAAAAATGTTTTCTAGAGTAAAAATCAAAGAAGTCGGAGATAGTGATTTTGTTTATGGCGATATAGTTGAAAAAGATATCTTTTTATTAAAAAATAAAAAATTAAAAATGGAAAATAAAAAACCTGCTAAAGGAATTTTACTTTTATTAGGTATAACTAAAACAGCTTTAACTAGTGAAAGCTTTTTATCTTCTGCCTCTTTCCAGGAAACCGCAAGAGTGTTAACACGAAGCGCTTTAGAATCAAAAGAAGATTATTTGAGAGGTTTGAAAGAGAATATTATTTTAGGAAGAAAGCCATTTATAGGTAATAATTTTAGAAAAATAGAAATTAATATTGACTAATTAATTAAAATTTTTTAAAATTATATTTATATAAGATATTTTTTAAAACTTCATCTTAAAGACAACTAAGGTCGTTTTTAATTATTTTCTTTAAAAATATAAAATGGCAGCTAAATTTGAAAGAACAAAACCACATTTAAAC
Organism: Candidatus Parcubacteria bacterium; assembly: GCA_026004495.1. GTDB lineage: Bacteria > Patescibacteriota > Minisyncoccia > UBA6257 > HR35 > JANXCM01. Next base: position 440,388 of record BPJG01000001.1, read on the forward strand.
GTAGGAACAATAGGTCATATCGATCATGGTAAGACAACCCTTACAGCAGCAATTCAACATGTTTTAAAGCTAAAGGGTTTATTAGAAAAAGCAGAATCAGTCGATGAAATTGATAATGCTCCCGAAGAAAAAGCTAGAGGAATTACTATTAATATTCATCATTCTGAATATGAAACCGATAAAAGGCATTATGCTCATATTGATTGTCCAGGCCATGCTGATTATATTAAAAATATGATTATCGGAGCTGCTCAAATGGATGGAGCAATTTTAGTTGTTGCTGCTAACGATGGAGTTATGGCTCAGACAAAGGAACACATACTTTTAGCTCGACAAGTTAATGTTCCAGCAATAGTTGTTTTTTTAAATAAAGTTGATATGGTGCCTGATAAAGAATTAATTGATTTAGCAGAAGAGGATGTAAGAAATGAGCTAAAAAAATATGGATTTCCTGGAGATGAAATACCTGTAATCAGAGGTTCAGCTCTTAAAGCTCTAGAAGCTAATTCAATCGATGATCCTTGGACAAAATCTATATTAGAACTATTAGATGCTTTAGATACTTATATTCCTGAACCAATAAGGGAGGTTAATAAACCATTTATTTTGCCCATTGAAGATGTTTTTTCAATCGCTGGAAGAGGAACGGTTGTTACTGGTAGAGTCGAAAGAGGTATTTTAAAAATTAATGAAGAAGTAGAGATAGTAGGTTTAAGAGATAAACCATTGAAAACAGTTGTAACTGGAATTGAAATGTTTCATAAACAATTAGATGAAGCACATCCAGGTGATAATGTTGGTATTCTTCTAAGGGGTGTAGATAAGAATGAAGTAGAAAGAGGTATGGTAATTGCTAAACCTGGTTCTATTACTCCTCATACAGAATTTGAAGCAGAAGTTTATGTTTTAACACCTGAAGAGGGTGGTAGGCATACTCCGTTTCATAGTGGCTATAAGCCTCAATTTTATTTTAGAACAACTGATGTAACTGGTGAAATTTCTTTATCCGAAGGAATTGAAGCAGTAATACCTGGAGATAATGCTAATCTTAGGGTAAAACTTTTATATCCTATTGCTCTTGAAGAAGGTTTAAGATTTGCTATTCGTGAAGGTGGAAGAACAGTAGGTGCGGGTGTAGTAACAAAAATAATTAAATAGCAAACTTTAGTTCAATATTCTTAAATAAATAACTAAACATATTGAAATTATTAAATATTATATTTTAATGATGGTTAATAAACAAAAAGTAGAGCAGAAATTAAGAATCAGATTAAAATCTTATGATCATAAATTAATAGAAAAATATTCTCGTCAATTAGTTGATGCTTTAATTAAAGAAGGAATGCAAATCAAAGGGCCTGTACCTTTGCCTACAGAAATAAAAAAATATACGGTTAATAGATCTCCTTTTATTTATAAAGATTCTCGTGAACAATTTGAGTTAAGAATTCATAAAAGATTAATTGATGTTCTTAACCCTACCCAAAGAGTAGTTGAGTTATTTTCTTATTTAGATCTTCCTGCTGGTGTTGAAATAGAGTTAAAAATGATTTAATTCAATAACTAATTCTTAGTAATTTAATTTAAATTTTGGTAAATTTTAAAATGATAAAATTTATATTAGGCAAAAAATTAAGTATGATAACCTATTTTAAAGATTATAAAGCATTGCCGGCAACTGTAATTTCAGTTATGAAATGTAAGATAAAAAATATATTAACAGAAGATAAAGAAGGCTATAATGCAATTAAATTAGAATGTTATGATGAGAGAGGTAAAAAATATTTGAAAGAATTTAGAATTCCTAAAGACTTGATAGGTAATTTTAAAGTAGATGATTCTATAGATATTAATATATTTGAAAATTCTGATAAATTAAGTGTTACAGGTATCTCAAAGGGTAAAGGCTTTCAAGGGGTGGTAAAAAGGTGGGGATTCAGAGATGCTCCACGAACACATGGGCAAACTACTAAATATCGTCATCCTGGATCAATTGGCCCTACTACCCCACAAAGAGTAAGAAAAGGATTAAAAATGGCAGGTAGAATGGGGAATCAAAGGGTAGTAGTTAAAAACTTAGAGGTTTTAGATATAGATAAAGAAAATAATTTGTTAATAGTTAAAGGTTCAGTGCCTGGAAACCGAAAGAGTGTATTAGAAATAAGAAATAAAGAATTAACAAGAAAGGGTAAATTGGTAAAAAAATAAAAAATGAATCTTAAGGTATATAATCAACAAGGTCAAGAAATAGACGAAATTGAAGTAAATGGTATTTTTGATAGTTTAAAATTTAATCCAGACTTAGTTCATCAGGTTATGCGTTGGCAGATTTTGAATAATTATTATCCTTGGGCACATACTAAAACAAGAGCTGAAGTAAGCGGAGGCGGTAGAAAGCCTTGGCGCCAAAAAGGAACAGGAAGAGCCAGGCATGGATCAATAAGATCACCAATCTGGCGTGGGGGAGGAATATCCTTTGGGCCAAGAAAAGATAAAATTAGAGCTATTAGGATTAATAAAAAAATGAAACGAAAAGCAATCTTAATGGTTTTAGCAGAAAAAATGAGAAGAGATTATGTTAAGGTTTTAGATACATTAATTCCTTCTAAATTTAAAACAAAAATAATGGATAAAATATTAAGTAATTTCTTAGAAAAAAGAAGGACAAAAAAGAAAAGAGAATCAGCTCTAATTGTAATTCCTGACAATAATAAAGATTTAATTAGGAGTATTAGAAACTTATCTTATGCTGATGCTATTGAAGCCAGAAATTTAAATATTCTTTCCTTACTTAATCATAAATATATTTTTTTAGAACCTAAAAGTTTGGAAGTAATTAAAGAAACATTTATAAAATAAAAAAATGCCAATAAAGTGGTTTAAAAAGAAGGACAAAGAAGAAAAAGGAGATAAAGAGAGAATAAATCAGCAATCCTCTTCTTCAATTTCAAAAACTAACAAAAACAAAGAAAACTTAGATTTATCAAAGTCTAATATATTTATTCAAAAAAATTTTGAAATTTTACCAATAATAAGCGAAAAATCACGACAATTAGTTAATCAAGAAAATACCTATGTTTTTAAAATAAGGCCTACTAATATCAATAAAGTTGAAATTAAAAAAGCAATTGAAAATATCTTTAAAGTTAAAGTTTTAAAAGTCAGAACTTTTAATTATAAAAAAAGAATTAGAGGTAGAACAAAAGTTCCATCAGTTAGATATAATTTTAAAAAAGCATTAGTTAAATTAAAAGAAGGCCAGAAAATAGATATATTCGATTAAATATTAAATATAAATTTCAAATTGTAAATATTATAATTATTTAGTTCTAAAGCAGATAGTTAATCCCTCATCATCACCAGTGCAATTTCCTAAGCAAATATCAATTCTTCTACTCATTGAATTATCGGGATCTCCAAAACAATTAGTAGGATTTCTGTAAAAACCTACATTTTGATAGACTTGAAAATTACCAGTTCTTGTAGCACCTGGTGGTTGTGTATTATCTTTATATACTCCTGTTTTACCTAAACAAGTTGGATTATTATTCCAGCCCAACTCTTCACAAGAATAAATTGCTATTAAATCTCCTATGTCGGCATATAATCTACTTAATGTAAATTGACCTTCGAAGGGAATACTATTTTGTCTTCCTTCATCAAATATAACTCTTTCACTTTTAGGGTCAAATAGTATTCGTGAATATTCATAATATGAATCTAATAGACTTATAGCAATTAAATTTGTTTTGGTTCCAAAATTTAATATTCTAAAAATGTTTTTAGTTATAGTAGCTAAGTAATTTCCAGTAGGTTTAAATTCTATCATAGGTAAACCAAATGAACTATTATTACTACAAGAATAATTACCATAACAATCATTAGTATAATTTGAAAGACCAATAATTAATTCACGTTCATAACCAGGTGTAGAGGTTAAATTGTAATAAAATTTAAAACCACGATTATCTGTTTTAAAAACAGTTATTCTATTTTGAGCCAAAACAAAGCTTCCTACTATAATTAAAATAAATAATAATATTCTAAATATTTTTATCATTTATTAGTTCTAACGCAAATAGTTAATCCGGATGAATTTCCTCCAACAAAATTATCTACTAATAAACCATTAAAAATAATATGACCAAAATCAGGTGAATTGCCAAAGCAAAATAGCGGATTTCCAGCTTTTCCTAAACAAGTTCCACGCGCATCTTTCCACTCACCATCTTCACAGTTGTAAAAAGCTATTAAATCTTCTATATTTCCATAAATTTTAGCATCATTTACATAATATCCTCCTTCTGGCGCTGGAGTATATTTATAAAAATGAATTTCCCCAGTATAATTACCTCCACTAAAGTTTGGTGGTATTAAGTCAATAACTATATGATCGTTCGTACTTTGATTAACAGAATAAAGAAGGCTTCTACCGTAAAATGGTTTTATTAAAAATTTATATCGATTTCTATTATCACTTGTGTTTGTTGAATAAAAATGAATTGTTGGGATATCTCTTGGGTCTTTCGATAATTCTAGATTATAACTTCCGAAATTAGTGGAATATCTTAAATTAAAACCTTTATTATTGGTTTTAAATAGAGTATAAGCAAAATTTTGAGCATAAGAGATAATGTTTAATAAAAATGGTAAATTGATTAAAAATAAAATTATAAGTGTTGCTTTTAATAAGTTTTCTATAAACTTTAATGTTTTTTTGTTTTCCATTTTTTAAATTTTATTTATAAATATTATTTCCTAACACAAATAGTTAAAGCAGTGTCATCACTCCCCGTATTACAATCACCAGTGCATATTTCTTGAAGAACCCTGCCCGCACCTTGACTACCAAAACAATGTTGAGGGTTTCTATATTGCCTTGCATAATCAAAATAGTATCTATTATCTGTAGTTGTTGAAGCTCCTACTGGAGCTTGACCTTCTTTATAATATCCAAATTTATTTAAACAAGTATTTACAGGATTTGAAACTAACCAATCAGCAGGGCTACAATTATAAATAGCAATTGAATCTTCTAAATTAGCGTAGATTCTAGCTAATTTTACTATACCTCCTCGCTCTGTATCATTATATCGAAATATTACTGAAGTAGCATTTGGTTGAATTTCCATTGATATATAACTTTCGCCACCATAATCATTTGGTACCGAAGAATAAATAATACTACCTGAATAGAAAGATGGTCTAATAGAAAATTTAGAAGAGATAGTTGAATTATTAAGCCCAGAGTTGACATTATCATAACCAAATTTTAAAAAAGCTGAATCATTATCAGCTGAGATTTTAAATTCTAAATTCCTTAATTGATTAGTGATAAATTTAAAACCGTTATTGTATGTTCTGAAAACAGTTTTTAAATTATAACTTTGACTTAGGGCAATGTTTATTATTGTAATAAATACCAAAATTAAATTTAAAATTATCAATAATTTTAATTTCATTTTTAATTTTATTAAATTTTAATAAATTTTAAGATTATTTTAAAATTATATAAAAAATTCTTTTAAATTCAATAATTATTATTGTATATAATTAAATAAAAAATATAAAAAAAATAGAAAAATGGAAATAATTCCTTTAGGTATTTCAAATTTTAGGGGTAGGGATATAAAATTTGGCATAAAGAGAGATGATAGAAGAAGACATATGTATATTATTGGAAAAACAGGTAGTGGAAAAACGACTCTGTTGGAAAATTTAATTTTCTATGATATTGTTTCTGGTGAGGGGATGGGGTATTTAGATCCTCACGGTGATAGCATTATGAGGATTTTATCTTATATTCCTAAAGAGAGAATTGAAGATGTAATTTACTTTGATCCAGCTGATTTAAATTATCCTATTTCCTTTAATCCTCTAGAGAATGTTAGTTATGAGGCTAGGCATATTGTAGCCTCAAGTATTTTATCTGTAATGAAAAAAATTTGGGTAGATGCGTGGTCGGCTAGAATGGAATATATTCTTTTAAATACTTTATTAGCTTTATTAGAACATCCTAATTCAACACTATTAGATATTAATCGCTTATTGGGAGATATTAATTTTAGAAAAAAGATAGTTTCTAATTTAAAAGATCCAGTTGTTAAAAATTTTTGGGATAAAGAATTTGCTAATTATCATACTAATTTTAGAACTGAAGCTATTGCGCCAATTCAAAACAAGATAGGTCAATTTATTTCAAGTCCTTTAATAAGAAATATAATTGGCCAAGAGAAAAGTTCCTTTGATTTAAGAGAGGCAATGGATAGAAAAAAAATATTTTTAGCTAACTTATCTAAGGGAAAATTGGGTGAAGAAAATTCAATGTTATTAGGTGGTCTTTTAATTACTAAATTTCAATTAACAGCAATGAGTCGAGTTGATGTTCCAGAAGATCAAAGATTAGATTTTTATCTTTATGTTGATGAATTTCAAAATTTTGCTACCGAATCTTTTGTCAATATTCTTTCTGAAGCGAGAAAATATAGATTAAATTTAATTATAGCCCATCAATATTTAGAGCAAGTACCAGAAAATATTATAAAATCTGTTTTCGGTAATGTAGGTAATTTAATTATCTTTCGTTGTGGAAGCTTTGATGCTGAAATTTTTGCTAAAGAATTAATCGATATTCAACCATATGAGCTTGTTAATCTGCCAAAATATTACGCTGTTTTTAGATTAGTTGTGGATGGTTTTCAGGTTAGACCATTTATGGGAATAACTTACCCACCTAAACCATTGCCTGAGATTGATTATAAAGATGAAATAATTAAAATTTCAAGATTAAAGTTTTGCAGAAATAAAAAGATAATTGAAAATAAAATTTATTCCAAATATCAAGAAGCAAGAAATAACAATATGATATTAAAAGAATGTTCTCAATGCCATCAAGAATTTTGGATAGATTCTAAATCTGAAAAAAATATTTGTTATGAATGTGAAGAAAAAGGTAAAGAGGGTTTTAGTTTATTAAGTTTAGATTCTAAAAATTTTACAGTTTCAATAAAGAAAAAACCTGATTATTTTATCAAGGAAAAAAACGATGAGAAAATTGTCGATGATTTATTAAAGAAAATTTTAAATGAATAAAATTAAATTTAAAAATTTAACCGAAGGAGATATTATTGAAATTGATAGTAATTTATGGGAAGTTTTAGATTTATCTCATTCTCATTTAGGTAGAGGTGGAGCCAATCTTAGAATTAAACTTAAAAATATAATTAATAATACTACTTTATTTAGGAATTTTAATCCCGATGATGAAGCAGTTTTAATTGAAATTACTAAAAAACCAATTAAATTTATCTATAGCAAAAATAACCTCTATTATTTTTTAGATAATGAAAATGTTAAACACCAATTGAGCGTTGAAATATTAGGCTCTAAAGTTAATTTTATTAAAAAAGATTTAGATATTCAGGGCTTATTTAAAGATAGTAAACTTATAAATATTGTTTTACCTATAAAAGTTAAATATTTAGTAACCGAAGCACCGCCTGGAATTAAAGGAGATTCTCAAAAAAATAATAATAAATTGGTTTCAATTGAAACTGGGTATAAATTATCAGTTCCTTTATTTATTGAAAAAGGGGATTATATTATTATTAATACTGAAACAGGTGAATATGTCGAGCGCTTTAAATAAAATACTAATTTAATCCCAATTTACTCATAATTAAATTTAAGTTATTGTTTGCTATTTTGTTTAATTTAATAGCTGATTGTTTAAAAATTTTATTTATTTCTTGATTGGTGATCTTATTTTTTGCTAGTCTAGCTTTTTTAAAATAACTCATAAAAGAATTATAAATTTCTAATTTAAATTCATAATAGCCTTTATTTTTAAAATTATTTTCAATTTCAGAATAAGTCTTTTTTGTTAAATATTTATAAATAGTCATCAAATTGCTAATACCTGGCTTATGTGAGGGATCGAATTTTACTTCGTTATCTGAATCAGTTATTGCTTTTAGTATTTTTTGTTTTATTTCTTTTTCGGGCGCAAAAATTTCTAAACAACCTTCTGGTTCTGATTTGGACATCTTTTTAGATGGATTTATTAAGCTCATTATTTTAGCAGTTTCATTGGGAATATAAGCTTTGGGTATTTTAAGTTTGGTATTAAATCTTTTATTAAACTTTCTGACTAATTCTCGGCATAATTCAAGATGTTGTTTTTGATCTTCGCCAACGGGGACTAAATCAACATTATAAATAAGAATATCTGCTGACATTAATACAGGATAAAGCAAAATTCCAGATCCTACTCCAGTTTTTTTATACTTTTCGCTTTGTTCCTTAAATTCATGCATTCTCATCAGTTCGCCGACAGAAGCTACAGTTGATAAAAACCAAAATAAATAAAGATGGGCAGGAATATCAGATTGTTTAAAAATAATTGTTTTTTTAGGATTAATACCTAAGGCTATTAATGATTTAACAATATCATAGGTTAAGAAGCTTAATTCTCTGGTTGAATAAGGAACTGTTTGAGCATGAAGATTGGCAATCATTAATAAAACCTGATATCTATTTTGCATTTCAATAAGTTCTCTAATGACCGAGAGATAATTACCTAAATGTAGCTTACCAGTTGGTTTAATTCCTGTTAGTATTCTTTTCATTTTTAATTAATCTTTTAACCAATAAATTAAATTTTTTACCTCGATCAAATTCATTTTTAAATTTTTCGAAAGAAGATCCTGCTGGAGAAAACAAAATTATATTATGTTTTTTATTCTCTTTGGTTAATTCTAAGGCTTTATTAAGGCAATCTCTTAAATCATCAAAAATATTATATTTATCTAAATTATAATTTATTTTATTTAATTCTTTAATAATTTTTTGAGAAGCAGTTCCACTTAAAATAATTAAGTTTTGTGGCTCAACTTTTTGCTTAATTGACTTAGCTAATTCTTGAAAATTTAGATTTTTATCTTTCCCACCCACTATAAGAATTAAATTATGATTAGCCTGATGAAATCTTTTTATGGCTTCGATTGTGGCTTGAGGAGTAGTGCTAGCCGAATCGTTGATAATACTTAAATTATTCCCTTGATAGATAATTTGTTGCCTAAATTCAGGTAGATTTAATTTATTTAAATATTTTTCTAACAAACTCCAGTTTATTTTTATATTTTTTTCATAACTATATAAGTAAAGGGCAAGAATTGAATTTAGTAAATTATAGAGATTATGAACACCTAGGTATTTTAGTTTTTTATTAGGCGTTAATTTAATTAATTGACTTTTATGCTTAATAATTATTTTATCTTTTTGGTAAAAAATACCGTTTAAATTATTACCAATAATTTTTTGAGATACATAAAATGTTTGACTTTGAGGTTTAAATTTAAGAAAAAATTTAGTCCAGTCGTTATCATAATTTAAAATCAGAAAATCTTTTTTTGTTTGATTTAAAAAAATTTTTGCTTTAATTGAAGCATATTCTTCCATGGTAGCATATCTATCAAGATGATCTTCGTAAAGATTTGTTATAATAGAGATTTTGGGTGCTTTTAATTTTTTTTTATAAAATTCCAATTGAAATGAAGATATTTCTAAGACAAATAAATTACTTGGTTCGTCTATCAATTTTAATAAACCCCTTGTTGGCTGATTACCACCTAAAACAATGTTTTTATCGAAAAATTTTTTAAATAATTGATATGTTAAAAATGAGGTAGTAGTTTTACCTCTTGTTCCAGTTATGGCAATAATATCAGTATTAACTAATTTGAAAAATAAATAACAATCATTAATAATAATTTTGTTTTTTTTCTTAGCACATTTAATGAAATTATTTTTATAACTAATAGCTGGATTTACAACAATTATTTCTGCCCAATCAAAATCTTCGTAATTATGACTTCCAAGGGTATATTTAATTTTGTGAGGATATTTATATTTTTCTTTTAAGCGATTTATTATTTTAATTTGATTTTTTAATTCATCTATTTTTTTTAAATCAGTAATTCTTATTTTAGATTTGTTTTTAATAAAAAATTCTACATTTGCTAATCCGCCGCCTAAAATTCCTAAGCCAAAAATTAAGACGTTCTTATTTTTTAATACCATCTTTATAATTATAATCTATCTATTATTTAACAATTATTTTTTTAATATAATTTATAAAATTTATTCTAAAATTTTAATGTTTAAAGTCTTAGCTCATACAGCAGATATAAAATTTAAAATTGAGGCTAACAATTTTGAGGGTATTATTAAAGATTCTCTTAGGGCGATTAATTATTATTTATCTCCTAAGTATAAAGACAGAACTAAAAATTTGGAAAAAAATTTTTCAAAAAAGATTGAAAATAAATTTAATGAATTTTTGATAGATTTTTTAAATGAAATTTTAGCCTTAACATATATTAAAAAAAGAATCTTTAGAATAAGGAAGATTAATCTAAATAACAAAATTTTAAAATTAACTTTAGTTGGTTATTCTTATAATTCTTTAGAAAGAGAAATAAAATCTATAACCTATCATCAATCAAAAATATATAAGAAAAATAATAAATATTTTTTTGAATTTATAGTTGATGTATAGGTTCAACCTCTATTATTTTTATCCATCGTTCTTTTTTGTTAAAACCAAGCTTTCTTTTTGTTTTAAATTTTACTTTGCCATAAATTTTTGAATGAATAGTGAAATCCTTTCCCATAAAAGTATTATTACCGGGATAAAATTTAGTTCCTCGTTGACGAACAATTATATCTCCTGGTTTAACAATTTCACCGCCAAATTTTTTAATTCCCAATCTTTTACTAATAGAATCTCTGGTTGATTTTGCTGCTCCTGATGCTTTTTTTTCTGCCATGGTTTAGAAATATTATAAATTAAAATTTATAAATGTTCAATAATTTAAATATTGTTTAAATAATTTTTTAAAAATGTTTTTCTATGGTAGGAAGAAATGCCGTATTTTAAGATTGATCTAAAATGATCAGAAGTGCCATAACCTTTATTATGTTTAAAATTATAAAGATTAATTTTTGAATTTAGATTTATCATATATTCATCTCTTAATACTTTAGAAATAATAGAAATTGCACCTAATGAAATCAATAAGCTATCTCCTTTAATTATAAATTTTGTATGTTTTATTTTGTCTTTAATTTTTTTTATTTCTCTTCCGTCAATTAAAATTAGATTAGGCTTAAAAAGATTATTTAATTCAAAAACTGCTTTCAAAAAACAATTACCGATACCTAATTTATCAACTTTTTTATTATTAAATTTTATTATTTTATATTTTATTTTTAATTTTTTTATTTTTTCAAAGATTTCTTTTCTTTTTGAGGAAGATAATTTTTTTGAATCTTTAATAGGTATTTGTTTTAATTCTTGATATTTATTATAGGTTAATAAAATTCCACCGATAAAAAAAGGTCCAGCTAAACTTCCTCGACCTACTTCATCGATTGCTAAAATTTTTTTATAACCTTTTTTAAATAATTTATCTTCCATAAATAAATCTCAGATAGATATCCTCTAGTTATTGTTAATTAATTATAATTTTATTATTTTTAATAACCTTTAAAATTATTTTATAAGAATTTTTTTTATTAAAAAATTATTTTTATTTTATAATGTTTTCAAAATGAAATTTACCCATCTTCATGTTCATACTCATTATAGCCTGTTGGATGGATTGGCTAAAATAGATAATTTAGTTAAAAGAGCAAATGAATTAGGCTATGATTCGTTAGCTATTACGGACCATGGCAATCTTTATGGAATAATTGAGTTTTATAAAATATGTAAAAAAAATAACATTAAACCAATAATTGGAGTTGAAGCTTATTTAGCTCAAAGAAGAATCACTGATAGGGTTCCTAAATTAGATTCTAAAAGTTATCATTTGACGTTATTAGCTAAAAATTATCAAGGATATAAAAATTTAATTAAATTGATTACTTTAGCTCATTTAGAGGGTTTTTACTATAAGCCTCGAATAGATAAAGAAATTTTAAGACAGCATAGCGAAGGATTAATTATTCTTTCAGGATGTTTAAATGGAGAAATACCAAAGCTTATTTTAAATAATAGATATCAAGAAGCAAAAAATACTGTTTTTGAGTATCTTGATATAGTAGGAAAAGATAATTTTTATTTAGAGATTCAAAAGCATCCTAATATTCCAGATAGCTTGAAAGTTTATAAAGCATTAATTAAACTTTCAGAAGAAACAAAAGTGCCATTAGTTGCTACCCAAGATGTTCATTACGTCTATAAAGAAGATAGAGATATTCATGATATATTTTTAGCTATTCAAACAGGTAAAGATATTGAAGAAAAAGATAGATTAACAATAAAAGATGATTTTTTCCATCTAAGCAGTCAAGAGGAGATATTTGAACTTTTTAAAGATTTACCAGAAGCAATTGAAAATACTCAAAAAATTGTAGCCTATTGTAATTTAGAAATTGAAATGAATAAGATTCATTCTCCAGTTTATCATATACCAAATGGTCTAACTCCTGATGAATATTTGAAAAAAATAACTTTAGCTAAATTAATTGAGAAAAATAAAAAAAATAAAGAATACGAAGATCGTTTAAATTATGAATTAGAAGTAATTAAAAAAACAGGATTCGCTTCATATTTCTTAATAGTTCAAGATTTCGTTAATTGGGCAAAGGATAATAATATAAAAGTTGGACCAGGTAGAGGTTCGGCTGCAGGTAGTCTGGTTTCTTATCTTTTAGGTATAACCGAAATAGATCCTATAAAGTATGATTTAATTTTTGAAAGATTTTTAACCCCAGAAAGAATTAATTTCCCTGATATTGATGTTGATTTTTCTGATATTAAAAGAAATAAAATAATTGAGTATTTAAAAAATAGATATGGCCAAGATAAGGTTGCTCAAATTTTAACTTTCGGTAAAATGGGCTCTAGAGCTGCTATTAGAGATGCTGGTAGGGCTCTAGGTTTACCCTATAGTTTTTGTGATAAGATTGCTAAATTAATTTCTCACCAAGATACTATTGATGAAGCTTTGGAACGTGAAGATTTGTTAAAGATTTATCAAGGTGATCAACAAGCTAAAAAACTTTTAGATATTGCTAAAAAATTAGAAGGAACCGTAAGACATGTTTCTGTTCATGCTTCAGGTGTTATTATTACTCCATTAAATTTAACCGAATATTTACCACTTCAATATGCTCCGCAAGAAAATTCAATTATCACTCAATATGATATGTATACTATTGAAGAATTGGGATTATTAAAATTAGATCTTTTAGGCTTAAGAACTCTTTCAGAAATAGAAACTGCCTTAGATTTAATTAAGCAAAGAAGAAATATTGAAGTAAATTTAGACTCCGAAAAATTGGATGATCAAAATGTTTATGAAATTTATCGTCATGGAGATACAGTTGGTGTTTTCCAGGTTGAAAGCAAGGGAATGACTGATTATCTTACCAAACTTAAGCCTAATAATATTAATGATATTAACGCAATGATAGCTTTATATCGACCAGGTCCGATTGAATTAATTCCAACTTATATTAAACGAAAAAATAAACAGGAACCTATTACTTACTTACATAATTCCCTAGAACCAATATTAAAAGAAACATATGGTATAGCTGTTTATCAGGAACAGTTAATGAAAATAGCTCAAATTTTAGCTAATTTTAGCCTGAGAGAAGCAGATGTTTTAAGAAAGGCAATAGGTAAAAAAATACCTCATTTGTTAGAAGAGCAGAAAACAAAAATGATCCAAGGAATGATAAATAATGGTATTGATAAAGAAACTGCCGAAAAAATATGGAGTTGGTATGAACCATTTGCTAGATATGGATTTAATAAAAGTCATAGTATTGCTTACTCTATTATATCTTATCAAACTGCTTATCTTAAAAGATACTTCATAATTGAATTTCTAACTTCTTTATTTATTCATGAAGGTAGTGATATTGAAAGAATTAAAGACCTTTTTGAAGATTGCAAAAAACATAATATTAAAGTTTTACCTCCAGATATTAACGAAAGTTATGAAGATTTTACTATTATTGACAATAATACAATAAGATTTGGTTTAGCTTCAATTAAAAATGTGGGTAAAAAGTTAACCCACGAAATTATCGAAGAGAGAAATAAAAATGGTCCTTATAAAACTTTTTCTAATTTTCTTAATAGAACTAAAAACTCCAAAGATTTAAATAGAAAATCTTTAGAAAGTTTAATAAAAGTTGGTGTTTTTGATAGTTTAATTAAGAGAGATTTAATTTATTATAATTTAGACACGATAATAGAATTTGTAAACAAAATTAAAAACTTTACTTATACTGGCAATCGTCTTTTTGGTGGTGAAAGTGAATTAATTTTAAATAATAAAAAAGAAATATCTATATTTGAAAGATTAAAGTGGGAAAAAGAATTATTAGGTGTATATATATCTGGTCATCCACTAAATTTAATAAAAAATAACAATCATAATAAAATTATTGATATTAAAAAATATAAAGAAAATATTAAAGTTAGAATATTAGGAATCATTAATTCAATTAAAAGGATAATAACTAAAAATAATGAAGTGATGGTTTATCTAAATGTTGAAGATCAAACTGATAATATTGAGGTTGTTGTTTTTCCTAATACCTACAAAGAAACAAATATTTTATGGTCAGAAAATAAAATAATTTCAATTATTGGCGAATATCGTGGTCAGAATAAATTAATAGCTGAAAAAATTAATGAAATTAGATAAAAAAAGATTGTTTATAGCCCTACCTCTTACTTCAGGTGTTTATCCTAAAATTAAAAAATTAGAAAAAGAAATTGATAAGAAAATTAAAACTAATTGGATTCCACTTAATAATTTACATTTAACTTTAATATTTTTAGGTTTAATCGATTTAAATTATTTACATAAAATTATTAAAATTTTTGAACAGACTATTATAGAAAATAATGATTTTTTTAAATTGAGTTATTTAAAAATAAGCAAAATAGATTATGGTCCTCCAGGTAAAAAAAGAATGATTTGGTTGTATATTAACAAAAATGATAAATTAATAAAAATGAAAAAAATTTTGGAGACTAATTTAATAAAAAATGAAATAAAATTTCAGAAAGAAAATAGGGAATTTTTGCCACATATTAATTTAGCCAGAATTAAAGAAAATGAAAACTTACCCTTAATTGAAAAAGAATTAAAATGGGAAATTGCGTTTAATAAGATTTGTCTTTATGAAAGTTATTTAGATAAACCCTTTGCTCGTTATGAGATTTTATCTTCAGTTAGGCTTTTATCTTCTTGAATTAAAGAATTATCTGTTTTTTCTTCTTTGATATTTTTTAATTGGTTAATATTTTTTTCTGCCCATAATTGCCATCTTAAAAAATGAATTTTTGATATTTGAAATAATTTTATTAATAAATTAATAAAAAATTCAATAATCCAATTATAAAAATTAGATACTTGCCAGTTTATTCTAATTTTTTTTTCTAAATGATATAACTTTAAATAATCTTTAGGCAAAATTTTAATTTTTTTTATTTTTAAATTGAGATAAGTAATAACTAATAATAATATTAAAAGAGCTACTAGAGGTGAAAGATAATAGAAAATATTATTAAAAAAGATTAATTGGCTAATCATTAATACTTAAACGAATAAATCTTTTAATTTCTATTTTCTCACCAAATTTATTAACTGCTTGATGGATTAAATCTTTTATTTTTAAATTTTCATCTTTAAAATAAAACTGATCCATTAAGCATACCTCTTCATACCATTTTTGTAGCTTGTTTTCTATTATTTTATTTTTTATTTCTTGTGGCTTATCTTTAAATTCTTCTTCAAATTCTCTTATTTTGTCATTTATTATTTCTTCAGGTATTTTATCTGAAGATAAATATTTTGGATTCATGGTAGCTATTTGGATGGCTATTTCATGAGCTAATTTTTTAAATTCATCACTTCTAGCAACAAAGTCAGTTTGGCATCTTAAATCAATTAGAGAAGCAACTCGGCCATTAAAATGAATATAACCTTCAATTATCCCATTATTACTGAGATTATCACTTTTTTTATTAATTAAATATTCTCCCTTTTTGATAATATATTTTTTAGCTAATTCTAAATCACCATTACTTTGTTCAAGTGCCTCTTTGCATAAATTAATAGGAGCCGAAGTTTCTTCTCTTATTTTTTTTATTTTTTCTATTAATTCTTTATCCATTTTTATTTATTTTTTAATTAAATTAATTAATGAAGAAATTATAAAGTTTATACTTTTAGGAGCTTTATCATTGGCAGGTATAAAAGAAAAAATTTTGCTAATATCATTATCAGATCCTGCTAAAGCTATAATAGGAATATTTTTTTTGATTGCTTCACGATAAGCTGTTTTATGGTTTTTAAAATTTAAATCTACTATAAATATATAATCAGGAAGGCTATTTAGATTTAGTAAGCCATAATATATTTTTTTCATTTTTTCTAATTCTTTTTTAATTTTTTGTCTCTCATAAGTAGGCAATTCTTCTAATTCTTTTGTTTCTTCTTTTTTTAATAATTCTTTAAAGTAAGTTAGTCTCTTATAAATAGTTTCAAAGTTAGTTAATAATCCACCAGTCCATTTATAATTTATATAAGGCATATTAAATTTCTGAGCTATATCTTTAATTGCCTTTTCTGAACTAGGCTTGGTTCCAACAAATAAAATAATTTTATTTTCTGTAATTATTTTTTTAATTGAATTAGCGACTTCATTTAATTTTTCAACTGTTTTTTTTAAATTAAAAAATTCAATATTACTATTTTTTGACCTTAATAAATATTTTTTCATTGAAGGATGTGTAAATCTCTTAGCTCTACCATAATGACAACCGTTTTCTAAAAAATCTTTATATTTTTTATTTTCTTGTTTATTATTATTTTCTTGATTATTTGTCATTTTAATATTATAATTTAAATATTAATTTTACTAATTTCTTAATTTTAGTAATTTTAAACCATTTTTAAAAAATGAAAAATAATATTCATCCTAAATATTTTAAGGCAATTGTTAAATGTTCCTGCGGTCAATCTTATGAAGTTTATTCTACCCTTAAAGAAATTACTGTTGAAATGTGTAAAAATTGCTCTCCAATATTTATTGGTACAGAAGAAAAAAGAGTTGTTACTGGACAAGTAGAAAAGTTTAGAAAAAAATATAAAAAATAATTACTAAATAACATTTTAACCAATAAAGAATAAAATGCAAATAGATGAAATTAATAATTTTGATATTAACAGCGTTATTCTTGAAATTAGACCAGGGGTTGGCGGTGAAGAAGCTTCTTTATTTGCCAGAGATCTATGGCGAATGTATTTTAAATTCTTTGAAAAAAATAATTTTAGGGTAATTGTTTATGATGAAGAAAAGACAAATTTAGGTGGTTTAAAAAATTTAATAGCTGAAGTAAGGGGAAATAATATTTATAATCTATTAAAAAACGAAGCGGGAGTTCATAGAGTTCAACGTATTCCTATAACCGAAAAGGGAGGCAGAATCCATACTTCTACTGCTTCGGTTGCAATTTTACCTAAATTTAATATAAAAACCGGAGAAATTAAGGAAAGTGATTTAGAGATAGAATTTTATCGTGCCTCAGGACCTGGCGGTCAAAATGTAAATAAAGTAGAAACAGCAGTAAGAATTCTTCACAAACCAACAGGTATTATAGTTAATTGTCAATCAGAAAGAACTCAGCAAAGAAATAAAGAAATTGCTCTTCAGATACTAAAATCAAAATTATGGCAAAAAGAACAGGAACAAATTTATAATAAAATAACAAGCGAAAGAAAAAAACAAATAGGACATCAAGATCGTTCAGAGAAAATTAGAACCTATAATTTTGTTCAAAATAGAATAACTGACCATCGTTTATCTAAAAGTTGGTACAATTTGGATAATATTTTAGAAGGCAATTTAGATCCAATTATAAAGAGTTTTCAAAAAGATTTTTAAAAAATTATACCTTAGAAAAATTTTTAATATTTAATTTTAATGGGAGAAAAAGAAAAAATACTTTTAATAATCTACTATATTATTGCCATATTTTTTTTATGGCTATTTACTAATCCTGATTTTTGGAATATTATTCTGAAAACAATATTTAAAAAAATTTAAAAATGATTTATCAGTCAATTATATTGGGAATTTCAGCTGCGGGTATTAGTGCTGGTATATATCTTAAAAGAAGGGGTGTAAATTTTATTATGATTGGAAGGGATATAGGAGGCGAATTATCTCTTTCGGGTATAGTAGAAAATTACCCTGGATTTCTAAAAATAAATGGGTTAGAATTAGCCAAAAAATTTAAACAACACTTAGATTATTATAAAATTAGTTATTTTTTAGAAACAGTTGAAGGCATTGAAAAAATTAATCATATTTTTAAAGTAAAAACTAATAAAAATTATTATGAGTCAAAATCAATTATTATTGCTACCGGAACCCAACCCAAAAAACTTAATATCCCAGGAGAAAAAAAATTCTATCATAAAGGATTAAGTTATTGTAGTGTTTGTGATTTGCCGTTATTTAAAAATAGAATTGTAGCTATTGTTGGTGGTGGTAATTCAGCCCTCGAAGCAGGTTTAATGGCTAGCGATATTTGTAAGATGGCTTATATAATAAATAAAAATCCTAAATTTAAAGGAGATGATATTTTAATTAATGAATTGAATAAAAAGAATAATGTAAAAATAATCTACAATTCTTTAACAAAGGAAATTTATGGAGATAAATTTGTTAAGGGATTAAAATATTTAAATACAGAAAATAATAAATTAGAAGAATTAAATATTGATGGTGTTTTTATCCATATCGGCTTAAAACCAAATAGTGAATTTATTCCCAATTCTTGGGAAATAAAAAATAATTTTGGCGAGATTGTTATTAATGAATTGGGAGAAACTAAAATTAATGGTTGTTTTGCTGCTGGCGATGTAACTAATATTCCTTACAAACAAATTGGAATTGCAGTTGGTCAAGGAATTATTGCTGCTCTTTCAAATATTAAATTTTTAAATAATAGTTCTTAAGGGTTAATAATTTTTACCAATTAAATTTCTTTATTAAGCTAACTCCTTCCATTTCTTGAGGTATAGGCAAATTTAAGATTTCTAAGATAGTAGGCGCTATATCTATTAGAGTTCCAATTATTTCCTTTTCTTTTCTTTTAAGATCGTAATTTTTATTTTCTAAATATAAATTTTTATTTACTAGATAAAAAGGAACGGGGTTAATATTATGACTAGTTTCTGCCTCACCTGTTTGGATATCAATCATTTGTTCTAAATTTCCATGGTCACTAGTAATTATTAGAAAATAATCTTTTTCAATTATCTTTTCATAAACTTTTCTTAAATAAAAATCAATTTTTTCTACCACCTGAATTGCTAAGTTAATATTTCCAGTATGAGCAACTATATCAGGAGCGGCATAATTAACAGCGATAAAATCATAAATATTTTCATTAATAGCATTAATTAAAATATTAGTAATTTCTTCAGAATTAATCAAGGGGTTTTCAAATATTGATTTTTGAGAAGATGGCAAAATTTTCCAAAATTCATTAGGATGAGGATCTTTAAATAAACCATTGAAATAGTAAGTTAAATGATAAGCCTTAACTTTTTCAGCTATTTTTAATTGAGTTAAATTATTTTCTGAAATAACCTTTGAAAGAGAAGTAGTTATTTTATCTTTTTCAAATGCTACCAAATAATCAATATCTTCAAAATATTTTACCATTGAAGCAATTAAAATATTTTTTTTAATTGGCCTAGGAAAAAAAGAAAACTCTGGATCGATAAAGGCTCGGCTTAATTGGTATATTCCATCTTCTCGAAAATTAAAGAAGAAAATAGCATCATTATCTTTAACGATTCCATTTTCGTCGATAACTAAAGGTTCTAAATTTTCATCATTAAAATCACTGTTTGTTATATATATATTGCTCAAATATTTAATCGGGTCATCAATTTTTTTACCTTTACCTTCATTAATTAAATAAAAGGCAACTTCAGTTTTTATTTGCCAATATTCATTTTTATCCATTCCATAAGTCCTACCACATAAAGTTGCTATTTTGCCAACTTTTTTAGCTTGCATTTCATGTAACAATCTTTTTAATAAATCTACTCCAGATTTAGGTTGACTATCTCTGCCATCTAAAAATAAATGTAGGTAAACACGATTGAAATTATTTCGTGAACAAAATTCTAATAAGGCAACTAGATGTTCAAAGGCAGCATGAATAATGCCCGAAGTCAATAAACCGATAAAATGAAGATTGCTTGAAAACTTGTTGCAATATTCAATGAGTAATTTTAATGTTTTATTTTCAAAAAAACTTTCATTTTTGATACTTAATGTTATTTTGGGATAACTTTGATAATAAACCCTACCCGTTCCCATTGTTAAATGTCCTACTTCACTATTGCCTTCTTCTTCCCAAGGTAATCCTACTGCGATACCTGAGGCTTGAAGAAGAGAATAGGGATAATGATTTTGCAAATAAACTAAAAAATCTTTTTTGGCTATATGAATAGGATTAGAAAAGTTTTCTTTTCCTACGCCCCAGCCATCTAAAATTATTAAAGCAATCTTACGCATAAATAAATAAAAAATAATTACAAATATATTTTTAAAATTTTTAACTTTTGTGTTATAATTTTTTTATTTATCATAATATAAATTTTATTTATTACTATATAAACCTCAAAAATGAAGGCCGTAATTTCTAAAAAAAATTATATAAATGAATATATATATTACCCTCGAAAAAATAATTATTTTTATTATTGGGTTACTTTTAGGTTTTTTAATAAGATATATTTTAGCATATTTTCGCGCTAGTTTTTTAGAGTCTCAACTTAAACAAAAAATTGATGATTTAAAGAAAAGGGAAAAAGAGATAATTTTAGAAGCTGAAAAAAAATCATTAGAAATTTTGGAAAATACAAGATTGGAAAGGGAAAATATTCTAAAAGATTTGAGGACTAGAGAGGAAAGAATTGCAAATAGAGAAAATATTTTAGATATTAAAGAAAGAGAATTAAATGAAGAAAAGATAACTCTAAAAAATAAAATTTCTGAGTTAGAAATCAAAGAGCAAGAACTTAAAAAAACTCGAGATTTTTATGAAAAACAGTTAGAAGAGTTAAGTGGTTTTTCTAAAGAAGAAGCTTTAAATTTATTATTTAATAAAATAGAAAAAGATAATGAACAAATATTAGTTCAAAGAATTAGTAAGCTTTTAAGATATCAAAAAGAAGAAATAGAGCAGAAAGCAAATGAAATTATTATTAGTAACTTACCCAGGTATAGTCGTTCGGTAGCAAATGAAATTAACTTAAGTATTGTTTCTTTGCCGAGTGGGGAGATGAAAGGTAGAATAATAGGTAAAGAGGGTAGAAATATACGTTATTTTGAAAAATTAAGTGGAGTTCAAATAATTATTGATGAGACACCAGAAATAGTAACAATTTCTTCCTTTGATCCTATTCGAAGAGAAATTGCTAAAATTGCACTAGAAAGATTAATTCAAGATGGCAGAATAAATCCTTCATCAATTGAAGAAGCTTTAATTTTTGCCAAGGAAAAAATTGAAGAAGATATCAAAAATTCGGGCAAAAATGCTGCTTTAGAATTGGGGATTTTAGATTTACCTGAAGAAATTATTTATCTTATGGGAAAATTAAAATTTAGATATAGCTATGGCCAAAATGTTCTGCAGCATTCAATTGAGGTAGGCTTTTTTTCTCGGATGATTGCTGATGAGCTTAAATTAAATTCAGAAATCGCTAAAAAAGCTGGCTTTTTGCATGATATTGGTAAATCTGTGAGCCATGAGATAGAAGGTTCACACCTTGAAATTGGTATTAAAATTTTAGAGAAATATAATATAGATGAAAAAATAATTTTAGCTATGAAATCGCATCATGAAACTTATCCCTTTTTAATTCCTGAAGCTTATGTAGTTTTAGCAGCTGATGTGATTTCAGCTAAAAGATTAGGGGCTCGCTCTGAAACTCTAGAAGCTTATCTTCAAAGATTAGAAAATCTTGAAAAAATTGCTTTAAGCTTTGAAGGTGTGGATAAGGCTTATTCTATAAGTGGCGGTAGAGAAGTTTGGATTTTTGTTAAGCCTTCGGAAATTAGCGATTTAGAAATGATAAAATTAGCCCAAAATATAGCAAAAAAAATTGAAGAAGATTTAAGATACCCTGGTGAAATAAAGGTTGTCGTTATCAGAGAAAATAGGGCAATAGAATATGCGAGATAAAATTTTAATTTTAATTGATTTGAGTTATAATAAATAAATTTAACAGGTCGAATTAATGTTATTAAAATAATATCAATGCAAAATACTATTAAAAGAGAAGTTTTAGCTCAAAAAATATCAGATAAATTTGATATACCTAAAAAAACATCAGTCGAAATATTAAATTATTTTGTTGAATTAGTTGCTAGTAATTTAAAAAGCGGCAACAAAATAAAATTACCAGGTTTAGGGACTTTTAAGGTTAGAGAAAGAAAGGCAAGAACAGCTATTAACCCTAAGACGGGAGAAAAAATAACTGTTCCTGCTACTAAAGTTCCTAAATTTACACCAGCTAAAGAGTTAAAAGCTTTATTCAAATAAATTCCAAGTTATAAAATAAAATCATTAATTAAAAAGATTTAAGGTTAAACCAATATGTTGAGGAAGATAAATAAGAAATTATTTCTATTTATTATAATAATTTTGGTAATCTTGAGTATGGTTTTTAGTTCCTTTATATTTATCTTTAGGTAAGTTTTTAGATTTTAATTATTTTATCATTTTAGATAATATTTAGATAATAAATTTTTTACGGATGGCTGGGATAAAAAATGACAGATGGATAAAATATATGGCTAGAAAGCATAAAATTATTGAGCCTTTTGTTGAAAAGCTGGTTAAAAAAGGAAAGGTTTCTTATGGTCTTTCGAGTTATGGTTATGATATGAGAGTTGCTGATGAGTTTTATATTTTTCACAATGCTTATCCAACTGAAATTATTGATCCTAAAAATGCTAAAGAAAATTATTTTATTAAACATAAAGGTAAATTTTGTATAATTCCTCCTAATTCATTTGTTTTAGCTCGTTCTTTAGAATATTTTCGTATTCCCAGAAATGTTATAGCAATTGTTTTAGGTAAATCAACCTATGCTCGTTGCGGAATTATTGTTAATGTAACTCCCTTAGAAAGTGAATGGCAGGGCTATGTAACGATAGAAATTTCTAACACAACACCATTGCCAGCAAAAATTTATGCTAATGAAGGGATTGCTCAAGTTATTTTTTTAGAAGCTGATGAACCTTGTAAAATTTCTTATGCTGACCGTAATGGTAAATATCAAGGACAAAAGGGAATTGTTTTACCAAAAATTGATAAATGATTATTAAAAAATTGAATCAAAATCAATTTATATTAAGAATTGAACCAAATGAAGAATTATTTAGTTCTTTATTAAAATTTGCTGAAGAATATAAAATCAAGTCAGGATTTTTTTATGGTATTGGCGCAAGTAAAAAATGTTCAATTGGAAGATATAATGAGAAGAAAAAAGATTATGATTGGTTTGAGATTAAAAAACAAATGGAAATTGGAAGCTTAATTGGCAATTTAACCTTAAAAGAAAATCATCATTATTTACATATTCACGCAACTTTAGGCGATAAAAATCTAAAAGCAATCTCAGGGCATTTGAAAAAAATTATAGTTTTTCCAACTTGTGAAATTATATTTTTTGAGTTTAAAAATAGAGTTAAAAGAGAATTTAATGAAATAACTAACTTATATTTGATAAATTAGAATGTTTAAGTTAATAGATGAAACAATAATTAAATTTTTAAAAAAAATTTGGCAACCCTTATCCAAGATTTCTCTTTTTATTGTTTTCTTTTATTTTGGTTTTCTAAAAGTTTTAGGACTTAGTCCAGCAACTCCTTTAGTTGAAGCTTTGTTTCAAAAAACTTTAAATTTCTTTCCTTTTAGTTATTTTATTATTTTTTTTGGTTTATTTGAGATGCTTATTGGCTTAGCTTTCATTATTCCTCATTTAGAAAGACTAGCAATTTTTCTTTTAATTATTCATATGATAACAACTTTTATGCCTTTAATTTTACTTCCTCAAATAAGTTGGCAAAAATTTTTAGTTCCAACCCTAGAAGGGCAATATATTATTAAAAATCTGGTTATAATTTCTTTAGCTTTTGTTATTGGCGCCCATCTTAGGATATTTAAATCTTAATAAATTTAATATTAATATATTTTGCTTAATTATTTTTATAAATTATTATATATTTTAAAACCATAATTTTCACATTAAAAAATATCCTAAAAATGTCAAAATATATCTTTATTTGTGGTGGGGTAATGTCAGGAGTAGGTAAGGGTATTGCTACTTCTTCAATTGCAAAAATTTTATCTTGGTATGGTTATAAGGTAACTTGTTTTAAGATTGATCCTTATGTCAACGTTGATGCTGGAACAATGAATCCTTTAGAACATGGGGAAGTTTTTGTTTTGAAAGATGGAACTGAATGTGATCAAGATATGGGGCATTATGAAAGATTTTTAAATCAAGAATTGACAAAAGTAAATTATATGACAACTGGTAGTATTTATCTTTCACTAATTCAAAAAGAAAGAAGTTTATTTTTTAATGGCAAATGTGTTGAAGTTGTTCCTCATGTTCCCTTGGAAGTGATTGACAAAATTAATCAGGCTAAAAAATTAACTAAAGCTGAAATTGTTATTACTGAAATTGGCGGTACTGTAGGTGAATATCAAAATTTATTATTTTTAGAAGCAGTAAGAATTTTAAAGCTTAAACAGCCAAAAGATGTTATTTTAGTTTTAGTTAGTTATTTACCCTATCAAGGAGAGGGAATGGAAATTAAGACAAAACCAACGCAATATGCTATTCGAGCTTTAAATTCTGCTGGTCTTCAACCTGACTTTGTTTTAGCTCGAGCTCTATTTCCTTTAGATGATAAAAGAAAAGAAAAAATTTCTTTTAATTGTGGTATAGATAAAGAAAATATAATTTCTGCGCCAGATGAAAAAATAATCTATAAAATTCCTTTGAATTTTGAAAAAGAAAAAATAGGAGAAAAAATATTGAGGTTATTTAATTTAAAATCAAAAAGTAAAAAATCAAAAGATTTTTTGAAATGGCAGAAAGAATTAAATAAAATAAAAAAAATAGATCAAGAAATTAAAATAGGTATTGTTGGCAAATACTTCAAAACAGGTGATTTTATTTTGGCTGATGTTTATATTTCAGTTATTGAAGCGATTAAACATGCAAGTTGGTTTTTGGGTTATCAGCCAAAAATTGTTTGGTTAAATTCAGAAGAATATGAAGTAGATAAAAAAAGAGTAGAGGAATTAAAAAATTATCATGGAATTGTTATTCCTGGTGGTTTTGGCTCTCGTGGTGTTGAGGGAAAAATTTTAGCGATTAAATATTGTCGGGAAAATAAAATCCCTTTATTTGGTTTATGTTATGGTCTTCAACTTATGATTGTTGAATTTGCCAGGAATGTTTGTGGTTTGAAAAATGCTCAAACAACTGAAGTAAATCCTAAAGCAAAAAACGCGGTAATTGATATTTTAAAAGAGCAAAAGAAATTATTAAAAGAAAAACTTTATGGTGGAACAATGAGATTGGGTGATTGGGAATGTGAAATAAAAAGAGGAACAATTGCTTGGAGAGCTTACACAGAACTTAGCAGAACTGACGCAGAATTTAGCAGAAGATATCAAAAAAATGTTTCTTTTAGTTCTACGTTTGGTCAGCCTTTTCCGCGTGTTTTGAAAGTTGTAGAAAGACACAGACATCGTTATGAAGTTAATCCTAAATATCATAAAATTTTACAAAAGAATGGTTTTGTTTTTTCGGGTACATCGCAAAATGGTTTATTGGTTGAAATTGGAGAATTGTCACAAAATATTCATCCTTTCTTTTTGGGAACTCAATTTCATCCAGAATTGAAATCAAAATTTTTACATCCCCATCCATTGTTTCTTGAATTTATTAAGCAGAGTACAAAATAAAGTATTATTTATCTATGGTTAAAATATAATTATTAAAATAAATAATTCTTGAATTATTTTTGTTAATTTTTGATAAATTATAAATTAATAATTTAAATAAATTTTCTTAGCTACAAAAAACTTTTTAAATCTAAGTCAAGTTATAAAAAGAAATGGATTTTTTAATTTATAATAGAAATACAATAAACACAATAATTAAGATAATTTAAATAATAATATAATTTTTAAAAATTTTTATTTAATTTCTTCTATTACTATTTCATCTCCTAAAATATAGGCAATTATCGCTTTATTGTCTTTGGTAAGGGTGAAATAAACATAATCATAAGGCCCATATATTTTATCATTTAGTTGAACATAGTATTTATCATCTTTTTTATATTTTATATATACGTATTTGCCAGTTTTTTCTTCTAATAAACCCCATATATCTAAATATTCTTTAAATATAAAATCCTTCCCTAACAATAATTTATATTTTCTTATTTTTGCTTCTTCTTCCTTAGTTTCCAATTTTATATCTTTACCTTTTATAGGAAATACTTTATTATCTTTTTTCCTTTTAAATGTTAATAATCTAAGTGTATCCTTATTTATTAATCTTCCTCTAAATTCTCCTGTATTATTATTATTTTCATCATATTCTTTAAGGATAACAGTTTTAGTCTTAAGATTAATCTCTCCTTCTAATTTTAACCATTTTCCTACTTTATCATATTTATATCTTCATTCTATTTTATTACTATTATCTTTTTGAGATAATTCAAGAGTAATAGGATAATTAGATATTTTTAGATTATAAGTATTAGTAATTTTATTAGTAGTTATTGTTTGAGCATTAGAAAATAAGGGAGAAAGAATAAGAGAGATAAGGATTAAAGAGATTATTAGTTTTTTCATTATTATTTATTGTTTTTTTAAGTTTTTGACTATTTATATTTAAGTCTTAAATATTATTTATAATTTATTTTAATTTTTTTTTACAAGATTATAAAAATATTTATGAAAATAAATATAAAAAATATTTTATTTTTTAATTATTAATTTTATTATTTTTTATTATAATTTATTTAAGATATTAAAGTTTTAAAAATTTATTAAATTTGATAAAGGATCTTAAATTAAGAAATGAAAACATTGTTGTTTTATTTTAATAATTAAATTAAATACCTAATAAATAAAATAATTACAGATATATTAAAATATTATTTTTTTAAAAAATTATATCTTAATATCTATTAATCATAACTTTATAATTTTTATTAAATTTTACTAAATGTATTTAATAGGAGATGTGGGTGGTACAAAAACAAGGCTAACAATTATTGATAAGATATATATTAATTCAAATCAATCATATAGATATCTTAAACAAAAGACAAAGTTTTTTAACACCCCTCAAAAATACGAAGATTTTTTAGGATTAATTTTTAAATTTCTTAAGAAATTGAGAAAAAGAATTGACAAAGTTTGCTTTGGATTTGCCGGTAATTTCGATTTAGATAAAGAAAAATTAATCTACTCTCCAAATTTAAAAGATTATATTGATAGAGATTTAAAGAAAGATTTAGAGAGGATTTTACATTCGTGTCAATCCGTGGTTTTAGAAAATGATGCTGCCTTAGCTGGTTTAGGTGAAGCATATTATGGAGCAGGAAAAAATTTTAATGTTTTTGGTTATATTACTTTAGGAACAGGAGTTGGAGGAGTTAAAATTATAAAACGCGAACTAATGCAAACAGGACGCGAACAGATGCAAACTAAATTTTTTATTGATGATAATGTTTTTGGTTTTGAGCCAGGACATTCATTTATTTTGATATGCGGAATAAACGGAAGCGGACACAGAATGAACGGAATAAACGGAAAAGATGCTTCCGCAAATTCCGTTAAGTCTGTGTTAAGTCCGTTATATCAGATAGAAGTTGAAGAGATTATTGGCGGTAAAAGTTTGGAAAAGATTTTTAAGAAAAAACCAGAAAAAATAAAAAATAAAAAATTATTGGATGATATGAGTAAAATTTTAGCAATATTTTTAATAAATGTTTCAATTTTTTGGTCTGTTGATAAAATTATTTTAGGCGGAGGATTAACAAAAAGTCTAAATTTTAAAAAATTAAATTTTTATGTTAATGAATTTCATCCTTTACCAATTAAAATTAAAATAATAAAATCAAAATTAGGAGAATTCGCAGGTTTGTTTGGAGGATTAAATTATATAAAAAATTTTTAATATTAGAATGAAGTGGTTAATATTATCTTTGTTAATAATTATATTTCTTACTATTCTTTCATTGTCTAACTCTTTTATTAAAATTCATAAAAAAGTGAGCTTTCAATTTAATTTCTCTAATCCTTATATAGAATTAAATCTAGGAATAAGAAAACCTAAAATTTGTGAAAAAAGAGTTTGGGAAATAAATTTATCTAAGAATGAAATTTATTTTTTTGAAAATTGTAGATTAAAAATAATAATCCCAATCGCCTATCAAGCTCCTCCAGGTAAATGGTATCAAACACCTACTGGTTATTTTAGGGTTGGTATTAAAAAAGAAAAACATATTTCTTCTCTGTTTCCTGTTTATATGAATTATGCTGTTCAAATGTATGAAGATTTTTTTATTCATGAAGTACCTTATTATTTAGATGGTAGAAGAGTTGATAATAATTTTACTGGTGGTTGTATTAGATTGGAAACAGAACAAGCTAAAAAATTTTTTGAGATGGCTCGAGCTGGTGATTTAATTATTTCTTATTTAGATATGGATAATATTAAAGTTAAAGATAATTTTGTTTTTCCTATTAAAAAAGATCAATTTTATTTAAGACAAAGATTCAATAGTCCTTTAAGAACTTCTTGGCATTCTTTAGAAGATAGAAAAATAGATTATATTCAACATGCTGGAGTTGATTTAGCACCAGATAATGAAGCTAAAGATTTAAATGTTTATAATATTTATGATGGTAAAATTTTTAAAATAGTAAAAAATGGAGAAAATGATCATGGGCTAGGAAATACAGTGATTATTGAACATCCTGATTTAAAGATTTATTCTTTATATGGACATCTTCAGTCAATAAATTATGATTTAAAAGAAGGCAACTTTATTAAAAAAGGAAAAAAAATCGGGATTGTTGGCGCAACTGGCTATGGTTGTAATTATTGGAGGGTTGGCGAAGATGGGTGTGATAAAAAAGGGAAACTAGACATTCATTTACATTTTGAGATAAAAATTAAACCAGTATTAGAAAGTCCGATTGAAGCAAGATGTTTTATTAATGGTAAATATAAAAATTGTTATGACTATACACCAAATAATCCAGAGCTATTTGGTTATTATGATCCTTTAAAATTTTTGACTAAATAAAATAATGCTTTATATTGTTCCAACTCCTATCGGCAATTTAAAGGATATTACCTTAAGAGCAATTGAGGTCTTGAAACAAGTTGATTATATTTTTTGTGAAGATACCCGAAGAACAAAAGTTTTACTTGATTATTATGATATTAAGAATAAAAAATTAATTTCCTACTTTTCTCCATATGAAGAAAGAAAAATTCCTCAAATTTTAGAAATCTTAAAAAAATATGATGCGGTTTTAGTTGTTGATGCTGGAATGCCTTTAATTTCTGATCCTGGTTATAAATTAATTAAAGTATGCTTAGAAAATAATATTAAAATAATAGTTTTACCAGGACCTTCTGCTTTTTTAACTGCTTTAGTGGGCTCTGGACTTCCAACAGATAAATTTTTGTTTTTAGGGTTTTTACCTAAAAAGGGAATTAAGAATTATTTAGCAAAATATAAAAATTTTGATGGAACTATTATTTTTTACGATTCACCTTATCGTTTCAAGAAAAATTTAAATTTTATTAAAGAGATTTATCCTAGGGCTTATATAGTAATTGCTCGAGAAATTTCTAAAATTTATGAAGAATATCAAAGAGGATTCATTGATGAAATCATAAGTATTTTAAAAGAAAAACCAATTAAAGGAGAAATTACAATAATATTGAGAAATAATTTTAAATAGATTTATCTATTAAATCACATATTTTATTAAAATTTTTAGGCTTTAAACTTTGAGAGCCTATTAAAAATCCATCAAGAGGTAGATCAAGATATATTTTAATATTATCTATAAAAACAGAACCACCATAAACTATCTTATTATTAAAACCTAAATTTTTAATAAATTTTATAAATTCACTAACAATTTCCGGCGATACCGAACCTTGCTTGTAAGTACTAATAGCCCAAGTTGGTTCATAGGCTAAAATAATACTTTTATTATTTAAATTTATATTTTTAAACAAAATTTTTATTTGTTTTTGCCATTCTGATTTTAATATTTTTATATTTTTTATTATTTTATCTTCGCCCAAACAAACAATAGCAGTTAAATTACTATTAATTACACTTATGATTTTTTGATTAGCAATTTTAAAATTTTCTCCTATTTTTCTTCTTTCTGAATGATTTATGATTACAAACTTTCCTCCTATTTTTTTTATCATTTTAGGAGAAATTTCTCCAGTATAAGGACCTTTATCTTGAAAATAAATATTCTGTGATCCGAATTTAATCTTTCTAAATTTAGTTATTAATGGTATAAGATAAAGATAAGGTGGTGCGATCCAAATATCTAAATTTTTATATATTTTATATTTTTTGACCAAATTTAAGGCTTCATTAAGCGAGAGAGGATTCATTTTCCAATTGGCAATAACTGTTTTCATTTAAAAAATTTTATAATAAATTAATTTTTATAAAAATTTATAATTCCAATAGCAATCATTAAGGCAGTCTCTGCCCTTAAATTAGATTTAGACAAACTTACAAATTTACATTTTTTTGAACTTAAAATTTTTAATTCTTTTTCTGAAAATCCTCCTTCGGGCCCTAGGACAATTTCAATTTTATAATTAAAATTTATATTTCTAATATCTTCACCATATTTATCTAAAACATAAGTATTTTCAGGCAGTTCATTTAGGTTTATAGGATTAGTAATTTCTGGTAAATAATTCCAATCTGCTATTTCTATTCCTTGATATATTATTTTTCGCCATCTATCTGAAACTTTAGCCGTAGACCAAGATATTCTTTCTGTTTTAAGGGGTATTATTTTTTTAATTCCTAACTCAAAAACCTTACCGAGAATAAATTCAAATTTTTCTTTTTTAAGAAAACTTAAATAAAGAAAAACTTCCTTTAGGGGCATTAACTTTCTTTTTTTTAGATATTTAGCTTTGAATATTAATGAATTTTTATCTTTTTTAGTTAAATAATAATAACCCTCAAGTAAATTATTGCCTATGAAAATTAAGCCGTCATTTAATTTGAGTCGATAAACGTTATTAATCCTATTAATTATTTCTTGGTCCTTAATTTGCAATATTTTATCTTGATTCAATTCTTGATTAATAAAAATCTTACGTTTCATTTACATATAGTTAAAGCTAATATATTTTTACTGCCTGACTCTCTTAAATTTTTAGCTAGTTCAAATAAAGTTGTACCTGTAGTAATTATATCATCTATAATTATCAAATTTTTTGGAGGTTTATCTTTGGCCTTGAAACAATTTTGAATGTTTTTTAATCGTTGTTGATAATCTAATTTAGCCTGAAATTCAGTTTCTTTTATTTTTTCAATTTTTTCAAAAAGAGGAAGTTTTAAATTTTTAGCAATTTTTTTAGCTAATATTTTAGTTTGATTAAAGCCTCTTTCTCTTTCTACTTTCTTACTTAAAGGAACGTAGGTAAGATGAAAATTTAAAATATTCAAATCATTTAAGTATGAGGATATTAAATTACCAAACCAATTAAATATTTGCCAATATCCATTAAATTTACCGTCAATTATTAATTTATCTATTGGCTTGTTATTATAATCATTAAAAGTGATTAATGTTTTTATTATATTAGAACAACAGGCGTCAATTAATTTTTCACCGATTGGTTTTCTTCGATAGCATTTAGGACAAAAGAGATAAATATTAAAATTTATATTTTTAAGACATTGAGAACATAAATAACCTTCTTCAATGAAATTTAAACACTTATAACAAAAATTAGGAAATATACAATTTTCAGAAATATTATATAATTTTTTTATTATGTTTAACATCTTTGGTTCAAAAAAGGTTTTAGGGATCGATTTGGGTTCAAGATCAATTAAAATTGTTGAAATAGAAAAATATAAGAAATCTTTTATTTTAAATAATTATATTATAATTGAATTAGAAGAAAGCCAACAATTACCATTTTTATTGGAAACCTCTCAAATTTATGAAGAAAATTTAGCTAAAGTTTTAGAGGCAGGCTTGAAAGAATTTAAGACTAAAGATGTTGTTTATAGTATTCCTTCTCTATATTATTTTTATACAAATTTTTCTTTACCATACATTCCTCTTAATGCTATAAAAAATGCTATTAACTTTGAATATCGTAAATACTTACCCATAGGTTATGAAAAATTTGATATTGAATGGCGCAACATTAAATATACACCATTTAATTTAGAGGGTCAAGATAAGTGGCTTATTTTTTTTACTGCAATTCCTGAAAGTTATTTAAATAAAATTAAAAATATTTCATCTTTAAATAAAATAAATTTTAAAAAAGCTTACTCTGAGTTTTTTTCTTTAGAAGTTTTTTTTAAAGAATTTAAAGAAAACTTAATTTTAATAGATATAGGTTATTCGTATTCTTTTGCCTTGCTGGTTAAAGAAGGACAAATTATTCATTGTCAAAAATTAAAATTTACGATTAAAGATATTATTCAAATATTCAGTAATGTTATGTCAGTTAATAGAAAAGAAGCAGAAGGTATTTTTTTTAAGAAGGGCTTTAATATTTTACCTGAAGAAATTGATTTAAAAAAAATAATTGATGAAATTATTGATAATTTTTCTTTAGATATATTAAAGCTAAAGGATACCCTAGAAAACAATTTTAACATTAAAATAAATTTAATATATTTAAAGGGTGGAATAACATTAGCTAATGGTTTTTTGGAAAACTTAACGACTAGATTAAAAAATATACCCCTTGCTGTTTTTAACCCTTTAAATAATTTAGTAATAACTAATGATAATATTAAAGATAAGAATATTGGAACAATTTTAGTCCAGTCAATTGGTGCTTGTATTAAATTTTTATCAGGTTAAAATATATATAATTATGTTAAAGGCATTTTTAGAATTAATACCCAAGCGTCTCTTTTATTTTTTAGTAGGTGGATTAGTAGTAAGTTATTTGGGTAGTTATGTTTTGAATTATTTAACTAATTTTAATTATAGAAAGATTGATGAAATTAAAAGCAAAATTGAAAGTACTAAACTTGAATATTCAGATCAAATTAGAGCTGAGACCTATCAAGCCTTAATGCATTTTATTATGCTTAAATATTTAATAGATAATAAAAAATCTATTATACCATTGATTAATGAACCACCTAAATATTTACCTAAATTTTTAAAAATTAATTCAGTGAATATAGAAAATAAAGGCAATAGAATTTCAATTAATGGCCAAGTTGATGGTTGGATAAATTATGCTCGTTTTAAAAAATATTTTCAAAACAATGGCAATCTATTTAAAGAATTTAAAATTGATAATTTTAGTTATGACAATTCTTTAGGAGTTATTAACGTAAGTTTCAGTTTTATTTTTAATAAACAATGAGATTACTGATTAATCTTATTTTTATAATTTTATTTTTCTTTTTCAT
This sequence comes from Candidatus Parcubacteria bacterium, assembly GCA_026004495.1. GTDB lineage: Bacteria > Patescibacteriota > Minisyncoccia > UBA6257 > HR35 > JANXCM01. The sequence goes on from BPJG01000001.1 coordinate 474,240, forward strand.
AAATTCAGTTTTTAACTCTTTAATTCCTAGTTATAGAAATTATTTAAATTCTGTTGAAGAAAAAAATAAAGTAGAAAATGAACTAATGTTAACTAAAAGCGTAAAAGAACAGTTTGAATTTTTACAATTAAAGGATGTTGTTAATATTGTTAAGCTTAAAAAAGATAATTATTTTGATTATTTTTTGCCTTCAAATTATATAGACTATGAATTAACAATGTTTATTAATCAATTATTTTATATAGCAGGATTTCCTCAGCCCAATGTTTATTCATTTAATCAAGAGGAAATAATTCACCCTCAAATAAAAAATGCTAAAGTATCTAAGTTAAGCTTTAGTATCATGGAGGAAGAAACATTAGATAATATAATAAAATTAATATCCACTCTAGAAAATAGTAGTCGAATATTTGAAATTGAAACATTAGATTTAAAGAGGGGGAAAGAGAATAATTTAATAAATTCTTCTTTAAAAATTTCAACTTATTATTTTTTGCCTAAATAAAGATGAAAAATATAATTTATAATAATTTTTTAAGATTAAAAATTTTGAACATAGTTTCAATATTATTATCATTTTTTATTGTTGTAGCAATTATCTATATTGCCTTTTGGGAATTTAATATTCTTAAAAAAGAAGTAGAAATGAGCCCTGAAATAAAAATGATTGAAGATGAAATAAATTATTTAAGGGGTATCAATTTAAGCGAAAGCGTTGGAGATTTAAAAAATAAATTACCACAAGCTCAAGTTTTATCAGAACCAACCTTAACTAATGAGATGATAGGTAAAAGAGATTTTTTTGAATAAATAATATGACCCTTAATGAATTTTTAAAAGAAAAATTAAAAGATAAATTTGATAATATTGATTATTTAATTTCTGAGGCAGAAAAAAATAAAATTTCTTTAGAAGAATTGTTTTATAGAAACGGTTTGCTAGATGATGACTTTCTTAAATTGAAATCAGAGTTTTTTAATTTACCAATTAAAAAATTCGATTATAGTGAACAAATACCTCAAGAAATTTTAAATTTGATATCAAAAGATTTTGCTAAACAAAGAAAAATTATTGTTTTTGATAAAAAAGATAGTGAAATTTATATAGGTGCAGTAAATCCAGAAACTAATCCTCTTAATGAAACTATTGACTATCTTAAATCAATTTATAATCAAGAAATTAAAGCTTACATTATATCTATTAGAGATTATTTTTTGATTTTTAGGCAATATAATAAATTTTCTGATGTCTTAAAAGAAACTTTATTTAATTTAAGAAAAACCAAACCTTTGGTAACTGAAGAAGAAATAGTGAAATTAGAGGAGGAAGTTTTAACTGATGAAGAAGCTCCAGTTGTTAAATTGGTGCAATCTTTAATTGAAGAAGCAGTTTATCTTCAAGCTTCTGATATTCATATTGAACCCTTGGTTCGTAAATTAAGAATCAGATTTAGAATTTTAGGCGATTTGAGAACAATTGCTTATTTACCTAAAGATTTTCATCGTCAAATAATTAATAGAATAAAAGTTCTTTCTAAATTGAAATTAGATGAAACACGAATTCCTCAAGAAGGGAGAATTAGAACTTTTATTCATGGTCGAGAAATAGACTTAAGGATTGGTATTTTACCTACAATTCAAGGAGAAAAAATTGCTATTAGAATATTAGATCCCTTAGTTGGCTTGAAAAAAGTTTCAGACTTAGGATTATTGGTTTATAGCTATGAAAAATTAGGTAAGGCAATTAAATATCCTTATGGTCTAATTTTGATAACTGGCCCAACTGGCTCAGGTAAAACAACTACACTTTATGCTATCTTGCAAGAACTAAATAATGAAAACATTAATATTGTTAGCCTTGAAGACCCCGTGGAATATCTTTTAGAAAGCATTAATCAATCTCAAGTTAGATCAGAAATTAATTATACCTTTGCTAGTGGTTTGAGAACTATTCTTCGCCAAGATCCTAATGTTATTTTAGTAGGTGAGGTTAGAGATTTAGAAACAGCCGAGCTTTGTATCCATGCCTCATTAACGGGTCATTTAGTTTTATCAACGCTTCATACTAATACCGCCTTAGGTGCTATTAATAGATTATTAGATTTAGGAATTGAGAGATTTCTTTTGCCTGAAACAATTAGAATGATAATGTCACAAAGATTAGCAAAAAGATTATGTGACAGTTGCAAAAAAGAAGAAACTCCTTCGGATGATTTAAAAAATATAATTTCTGATAATATCAAATATATTGATAAAGAAATAATAGAAAGTCTTAAAATTGATATTAATAATCCTAAAATTTATCATCCTTCAGGTTGTGAAAAATGTAATTTTCGGGGTTATATAGGTAGGGTTGGAATTTTTGAAATTATTTTAATTACTGATGAACTTAAAAAGGCTATTTATGATAAAAAAACTAATGAAGAGATGGAAAAAATTTTAATTGAGGAAAAATTTATTAATTTAAAACAAGATGGTATTATAAAATCATTAATGGGATTAGTAACAATTGAAGAAGTTTTGAAAATAACTTAAAATTTTTTAACATGGACGATAAATTAAAAAGAATTTTTTATATTGCTGTTCAAAGAGGTGCTTCTGACGTTCATATAGTACCAGCTAAATATCCAACCCTAAGGGTTGATGGCGGATTAGTAAATCTTAACGAAGAAGGTATTATTTTTGCCAGCCAAACAAAGGAAATGCTTTTCTCTCTATTAAATGATGATCAAAAGAATTTTTTAATTAAGTATAAAGATATTGATTTTTCTTTTAATATTGATGATAAAATTAGAGTTAGAGCAAATATTTATTTTCAAAATAATGGTTTAGCTGGTGCCTTTAGAATTATTTCAACAGAAATTAAAACGATCGAAGAATTGAATTTGCCTCCCATACTTCATGAATTCATTAAGAAAAGACAAGGATTAATTCTTATCACTGGACCTGCTGGCTCAGGTAAATCAACTACCCTTGCTTCTTTAATTGATGAAATTAATCACAATAGAAATAGTCACATTATTACTATTGAAGAACCAATAGAATACATTTTTTTACCAGATCTTTCTTTAATTTCACAAAGAGAAATACCTCGGGATTCACCTACCTGGCATCGAGCTCTAAGAGCAGCCCTGAGAGAAGATCCAGATATTATTATGATAGGAGAATTAAGAGATGCTACTTCTGTTCAAATAGCCCTAACTGCTGCTGAAACGGGTCATTTAGTTTTAGGTACGCTACATACAAATTCAGCTTCTCAAACAATCGATAGAATTTTAGATGTTTTACCCGAGGGTCAAAAAAATCAAGCTAGGTTTCAATTAGCTTCTACTTTAATTGGGGTTGTTTCTCAGAGATTGGTTAGTAGATTAAAGGGTGGTAGGATACCTGCTTGTGAAGTTTTGGTTGCTAATCCGGCAGTAAAAAATCTTATTAGAGAAAATAAAATTTATCAAATAGATTTAGTTATAGAGACAAGTATTGAAAGCGGAATGTTTGCTATGGAAAGATCACTTGCTACCTTAGTTAATTTAGGTGAGATAAGTATGGAAACTGCTTTTGATTATTCAATTAATCCTGAGAGATTAAAAAACTTATTAAAATAATAACCTAAATTAAAATGAAATTTGAATTCAGAGGTTTTGATCAAGATGGTAATTTTAAGACAGGTATTTTAGAAGCTCAAAGTCAAGAACAGGCAGTTTTGTTACTTCAAAATCAAGGAATAGTTGTTACTTATATCAGTAAGCCATCAATTTCCAAAATTCAATTATTTTTTAATAAAATATCTCTTTTAGATTTAGCCTTCTTTTGTAAATCACTTAACTTTCTTCTTAAATCTAAAACAGAAATAGATGAATCGATTAAATCTTTATCATATCAGGTTAATAAGCAATTTTTTAAGAATATATTAGAAGATATCTATCAGCAAATTATTTCTGGTATTTCATTATCAGAAGCCTTGAATAAATATCCGAATGTATTTCCTAATTCTATGGTTAAATTAATTAAAATAGGTGAACTTTCTGGTAATTTAGAAGAAGTGTTTAAAAATTTATCTGAATATTTTGAAGAGCAACATAAGCTTTTTAGTAAAGTAATTCAATCTCTGTATTATCCTGCTATAGTTATTTTAATTTTTATTACTACTATAATTTTTCTCTTTTTTAACGTTATACCTCAAATATCTAATATTTTTATAGAAAATAATATTGAACTACCTAAAATAACTAAAAATTTATTAAGTGTTTCTACTTTTGTTGTTAATTATTGGTATTATATTTTAATCGGAATTATAATTTTTATTTATTCTCTAATAGAATTCCTTAAGACTGACGATGGAAAGTTATTTTTATATAATATGTTTGTTAATTTTCCTATAATTGGTAGCTTACTGAAAGAAATTTATATAGTTTCTTTTATTCAATCTTTAATTTTTCTTATAAAAGGAGGCATTACAATATCTGAAAGTTTAGAAATTGTTTCCCAAAGTATTAATAATCCATACTATAAAAATGCTATTAAATACCTATCTGATGAAACACAAAAAGGTAAGCAAATTTCTGAGAGTATAAAAATTTTTCCTGACCTATTTCCTCCTTTTGTAGTCCAAGGATTTATTACTGGTGAAAAAACTGGTGAATTAACAAATTCGCTTACAAGTATCTTAGAGTATTATAAGATAGATATTAATAATAAAGTAAATAATTTGGGTGAAACAATTCAACCTATTATAATAATTGTCTTAGCTATAGGACTTATTTTTATTGAGGCTTCTTTAATTATTCCAATATCCGAATTAACTAAATCAATCAGTCAATTAAGATAAATTAAGTTATCCACATTTTATAAAATTGTTTTTTTAATAATATTTTATAATTTATTATATAAAATAAATATTATGTAATAAAGATTTTGGTCGTAATTAATTTTAAAAAATTAAATTTTAAATACTAAAATAATTAAAAAATGAAAAATAATAAATTTAAAGGATTCACCTTAATAGAATTAGCGGTCGTTCTTTTGGTTATAGGTATATTAGCTGGTTTGGTTGTTAGAAATTATAGTGGTTTTACCAGCTCTGCTAGAGATACTCGTCGATTAGCAGACTTAAGAAATATAACCAATTTATTAGCTGCTTATTACGTAGGGAATAATATTTTTCCAGATCGAACCTTTGCTGGAGCAGCAGCTAGTTGGACAAATGACTTTGCTAACCTATTAGTAAGCAATGGAATATTAGCTAATTCTAATGAATTACCTAAAGATCCTCAAAATAATAACAATTTCTATTATAGATATTATACTTGTGATAGAGATGTAAACCCAAACGGAGGTACATATGGCACAGGAAGCGCTTATATCTTAGCTGCAAGATTAGAAACGCCAACTTCAAACCAAGCTATTTATAGAGAATCTGCTACTGGTAACATACAATGTCTTAATCAGTCAGGATTATGGACAACCCGTGATGGTCTTGGTTGCTATCCTAGCACTACTCTATTTTGCCTATATGTATATTAAAAAGTTATATTAAAAAATAAATCTATCATAAAAATAATTTAATTCTGTATGATTTATTTTATCTTTGGATTATTTTTGGGTAGTTTAGTTAATAATATTGCTTATCGATTAGTTAGAAATGAAGACTTTATTTTGGGGAGTTCTAAATGTGATAGTTGCCAAAAAAATCTATTATGGTATGAATTAATCCCCATAATTAGTTATTTGATTCAAGGAGGTAAATGTAGGAATTGTCGGAATAAAATTTCTTTTCGCTATCCATTAACAGAGTTAATTACAGGTTTGTTGACATATAAAATTGCAGAAAAAACTCTTTTAATATCAAATTTTAATTTAATTAATTTTTTATATTTTAATTATTTTTTAATAATAACCCTATTATTTTTTATTTTAAGCTTATATGACTTAGAAACATTTTATATTGAAGATAAATTAATATATTTAGCTATATTTATTTGGTTAATTTTTGCCCTTGTTTTTAATTATTTAAGTATTTTTCCTAAAATTGATTTTAATCCTGGATTAAATTCTTTAATTTATTTACCTGAATTAAATGTTAAAGATTATATTTTTAATAGATTATATTATGCTTTCATATTTGCTTTATCAATTTTAATTATTTTTATTCTTACTCTTGGCAAAGGAATTGGTTTAGGTGATATTAAACTATTCTTTATTCTTGGTTTATATTTCAATTTTAGCGATATCTTAGCTGCTTCGGCATTTACAATTTTAATTAGTGGAATTTTTAGTTTATTTATTTTGATTTATAAAAGAAAAATTAAACAAGCGGTTCCCCTTGGGCCTTTTATATTTGCAGGTTTATTTTTGTCCATTTTTACTGGAGATTATCTATATGAGCTGGTGAATAATTTATTAATCTTAGATACATAATTTAAAAGTCTTGTTTTTTTTAAATTTTATCTTAAAATAAAATTCCGTAGTAAAATTAAGCTTACTAATAATATTATGGATAAAAATAATTTAATAATTTTTACGTTTTTTATTCTGTTTTTAATTAGTTTAATTTTTAGTTTAGATAATTCAATTTTAGATTTTAAATTTGGCCTAGATTTAACAGGGGGTGTTCTTATAACATATGATGCTGATTTAAGAAATGTAAAATTAACAGAAATAAATGATGTCCTTTCTGGGGTTAAAGATCTGATTGAAAGAAGAATTAATACGTTAGGAATAGCTGAAACAAATATCAGCTATACTAATTCAGGTAGATTAATAGTTGAAATCCCAAATATTAAGGACCCGCAAGAAGCCATTAATTTAATTGGCCAAACTCCATTATTAGAATTTCGCATTCCTAAAGTGGTTGGAACAACAACATATTTTTTACCTTCTGAACTAACTGGTCGTTATCTAGAAAATGTAGAATTTAAGCTAAATCCTCAAACTGCTTTTCCCATTATAAGTTTAAAGTTTAATAAAGAAGGATCAAAAATATTTGAAGAATTGACAAAAAAATATTTAAATCAACCGATAGCTATTTATATTGACAATAAGCCTATTTCAACACCTATTGTAAGACAAGTTATTAGCGGAGGTGAGGCTGTTATTGAAGGAAATTTTGATTTATTAACTGCAAAAAAATTAGCAAACGATCTTAAACAAGGCGCTCTACCTGTACCTCTTTATTTAAAAGGTATAACCCAGATCAATCCTTTGTTTGGAGAAAAATTTAAATACCTATCTTTAAAGGCTGGCATAATTGGATTTTTATTAGTTGTTATCTTTATGATTATTTTTTACCGCCTACAAGGTATAATAGCTTCTATTTGTTTAATTGTCTATATTTTTTTAAATATATTTATTTATAAATTATTTGGAATTGTTTTAACATTAGCAGGAATAGCAGGTTTGATTTTATCTATTGGTATGGCAGTGGATGCTAATATTTTAATTGCTGAAAGAATAAGAGAAGAAATTAAATGGGGATTAAATAAGAAAGAAGCAGTAATAACAGGTTTTAAAAGAGCTTGGACATCTATTAGAGATTCTAATGTTTCTACTATTATTTCAGCAATTATAGTTTATTTTTTAGCTACTTCATTTATTAAGGGTTTTGCTATTACTCTTTCTATTGGTGTTATAATTAGTTTTATTACTGCTTTTTATCTTACTAGATTATTAACCCAAAAAATATATGATTTAAGTATTTAACTAACTTATTTAAATAAAAATGTCACGAGTTATTAGTAAAGAAGTTTATGAGCAATTAAAAAAAGAATTAGAAAATTTAAAAAAGATTGCAAGAAAAGAGATTGCCGAAAAAATAAAAACAGCTAAAGAATTTGGAGATTTAAGCGAAAATGCCGAATATCAATCTGCCTTAGAAGAACAAAAGAGGCTTGAAAGAAGAATTTTTGAAATTGAAAATATCCTCAAAACATCTAAAGTAATAAAAAGTAAGCCAATAAAGTCAGATAAAGTTAATATTGGTACGGAAATTGAAGTTGAGATAATTGATAATAAAGTTAAGGATAATAAAAAAACAATGAAGTTTAAAATTGTAGGCTTTGGAGAATCAGATCCTTTGAGTGGCAAAATATCTATCGAATCTCCATTAGGTAAAAGTCTTCTTGGTAAAAAAATTGGTGATGTAGTTGAAGTTTCTGTTGGGAAAAAGATAATAAAATACAAAATTAAATCTATTAAATAAAATAATTCTTTTAAGATTCAATTAGTTTAATAAACTCATCTTCATTAATTATTTTAATTTTTGAGTATTTTTTAGCTTTTTCTAATTTAGAACCAGGATCTTTGCCAACGACTAAATAATTAACTTTATTAGAGATAGAATTGACTGCTATTCCCCCTAATTTTTCAATAATTTCTTTAGCTTCTTCTCTAGAATATTTCTCTAATTGACCTGTGAAACAAAATATATTTCCTTTAAGTGGTAAATATTTTGTATTCTCTAGCCCTAAATCTATAATAGTTATTCCATAATCAGTTAATTTTTGAAGAAAAGATTTATTTTTTTCATCTTTAAACCATTGATAAATTGATTCAATAATTTTAGGACCAAAACCAAATATTGATTGATAATTAAGTTTACTTAATTTGTTAGCTGTGTCCCATAAATCCATTGGAGTTTTTATTCTATTATTTATCTTTTTAAAAAATTCTGATAATATCTTTGAATTTTCTTCTCCTAAATGATTAATACCCAAGCTATAGATAAATTTAGAAAGATTAATCTGTTTTTTTGCCTCAATGCTATTCAGAAGATTTTTTTCAGACACAATGTCAAAACCAGGTAATTTTCTTATTAAGCCAGAATTTAGAGAAAATAAATCTGCTGCATCTTGAATTAAACCATTATCTAATAGTTTATCTATAATTTTTGGACCTAATCCTTGAATATCAAAAGCAGACTTAGAAACAAAATGATATATTTTTTCTTTTTGTAGAGCATAACAGTTCTTATTTGAACATTTATAATAGGCACCTTCTTTAACTACTCCGCTATTACAAATTGGACATTTTTTAGGAAAATTAAATTTTTTCTCATTACCAGTTCTTAATTCTCTAACTACATCTATAACTTGAGGAATTACATCGCCTGCCCTACCAACAATTACCGTATCACCAATTCTGATATCTAATCTTCTAATTTCATCTTCATTATGTAAAGATGTTCGAGAAATAGTAACGCCACCAACTTCAACGGGTTCTAATATAGCTACCGGAGTTAAAATACCTGTTCTACCTACTTGGACTATTATATCCTTAACAATTGTTGTCGCTTGTTTAGGTGAAAATTTGAAAGCAATTGCCCCGCGGGGAGCTTTACCAACTATTCCTAATTTTTCAAAAATGATATTTTCATTTATCTGAACAACAACTCCATCGATTTCAAAATCTAAGTTATTCCTATTATTTTCCCAATATTCTTTAAATTCTAAAACCTCTTCTAAATTTTTACATTTCTTAGTATATGGATTTACTTTAAAGCCTAAGCATTTTAAAATTAAATGTTCCTCTTCATGTGTTTGTTGGCCTAAATTTGTAATCAAATCATAAATAAAAGAATCTAATTTTCTTTCAGCAGTTATTTTAGGATCTAACTGTCTCAAAGAGCCAGAAGCTGCATTTCTTGGATTTGCAAATAGAGGTTGATTATTTTTTTTTCTTTCTTCATTTAATTTATTAAAATCTTCTTTATTAATAAAAACCTCTCCTCTTACTTCAATTTTAAAGGGATAGTCATTTTTAAAATTATCTATAATTTTATTACTCAAACCTTGATTTTTTAAATTTTCTCTAATTTCTTCAATTGGTAAAAGAGAAAGTGGTATCGCTTCTATTGTTTTGATATTTTGGGTTACATCTTCACCTAAATAGCCGTCACCTCTAGTGCTTCCAATTTTTAATAAACCATTTTCATAAATTAATTTAATTGCTAAACCATCTATTTTAAGTTCAACAAAATAATCAAAATTTATATTTTCGGGTAATAATTTTTTATTTCTGTCTTCCCATTTTTTTAATTCTTCAAAAGAAAAAGCATCATTAAAAGAAAGCATTGGTATTTCATGTCTTATTTTTTTAAATTCTTTTAAGGGTTCACCTCCTATTCTTTGGCTAGGTGAATCAGGTGTAATTAATTCGGGAAATTTTTGTTCTAATCCAAATAATTCTCTTTTTAATGAATCCTCGACTTCAATTGGCACCAATTCTTTATTCAACACCTGACGGTAATAACGGTATTTATTTATTAATTTTTTTAGTTTAGTTATTCTTTTTTTGGCTTCTTCAACATTCATAATATTACATACATGGAGCAGGATAAATAATAACATTAAGGCTACTTAATTTATTTTTAAATATACCCTGAGAATTAATAAGTAATTTAACATAAGTTAAATTATATCCTGATAATCCTATTGTTGTAGTTCCTAATTCTTTTCTTTCTAAATTTAGATATCCCCCATTATTTCTCCAAGAACTATTATAATCACAATATTTAGAAATGCCATTTAAAGAACTAGCACTATAGTCTGAGCTATAACCACAATTACTATTTCTACTATATACATTACAATTATTTCCAGCTCGAGATTTAGTAGCAGCTAAATAATCAAATCCACTAGTTAATGTAGCTAAATATTCTATCTCCAAACCTGTATTAGAAATTTCCAATGCTTGATAATAATTAGTCATTTCATTTATACTTCTAGCTGTTTTTATAATAGGAATAAAAGATATATAAATAATACCCAAAGAAATAATTAAAGAGGTAATTGTAATCAATATAACTTGTGATTTTTTTTCTATTTTTTTCATTTGTAAATAATAATACTTATGTTCTACAAAGATTGGTTTTGTTGAAAGAATTAAAAGGATGGGCAGTCATTTGAATATTAATTGGAATTTGATTTTTTCCTTTTAATTTTACCTTACCTTCTATAGCGATAGTAATAGATTTAGCTGATATTAAATTATAAGTATCATTATTAGTAATAATATCTCTTGTAGGAATGCTAGTATTTATTTTCCCTCCTAAATAAATATTAAATTTATCTATATCAATTAAATTTATATCGCTAAGATTGGAGGTGATGTTATTTTTTATGAGTGATAAATAACCAATATCATCTGAAGTGGTAGTAAAAATTAAAGTAGTAGTAACACAATCATTAATATTTAGAAATTCTAATTCATTAGTTGTAGTCGAAAAATAGCCCCCCGTTTTAATTTCTAAATAAATTCTATCTAGGGCAGTTTTTAAATTCTGAAGACCAGCTAATTGTCTTTGATTTATTACATAAGAATTTATTATAGCTAAATAAGAATTTGATAATGTTCCGAGGAAAATAAGGATTATAAAAAAAGCAACTATTAATTCTATAATTGAGAAAGATTTATTAATTATTTTCATTTTCAAATTTTAATTTTATTTATTTAAGTTAAAAATAAAACTTTCCAAATTTATTTGCTTATTACCAAATTGTAATGTGCTTATTACTTTAACACTAGTTGCGCTTTCTATATTGATTCCATCTAAGGTTGTTGTTACTGTAATGAATCTTTTAAATTTAGTCGTGGTATTAGATGATAAATGAGTAAAGAAACTTTCACTATTTAAGTATAAAGAATCAGGATTATCACAAGAAGAAGTATTAAAATCATAATTTAAGCAAAAAGTAATTGAGCTTGTATTATTATTTCCTAAATCTCCTAACCAGGAAGATGTTGAATATTCAGGACAAAATGGATAATCTGATTGCCCACTCGCTGTTTTTCTGCATTCATTTATCGCAAATCTATAATCTCTAATGGCTCTAACTAACTCTAAACCTTCTTGAGCCAAAAAGTTAGCTATAAAAACTTCCTTTGACTGATTAAGAGTTTTAACATAAGAATAAATAAGATTATAAAAACCTATAAAGACTAATAAAAAAATTATAATAGCTAATAAAACTTCAGCCATAAATTGACCTTTTTTATTCTGATGATATTTTTCCAGCTTTACTAATAGTGATTGTTGCAGTTTCATTATTTTTTATTAAAATTATATAGAAATTATTTTCTAAATCAATTTTATAACTACTATTTGAGGTTGAATAATAGATAATTGGTTCACCATAAGGAGCAGTAAATATAACTGAAGTTGTATTGAAATCTATATATGCTGATGAAGTAGCTATCTTTATATTGTCTACGAAAGATAAATCTCTAGTATCTTCTGTATTTAAGGTTGTTATATAGTTGTCGTTTTGTGAAATATAAAATGAAGGAGTATAAATAGCAAAATTAAAAACCTCAGGTGAAGTGGATGAAATATCTAAACAATTAACCACTGTTGAAGTTGAAGAAGTTGCATAAAGGACTTTAAAATATTTTTTATTTTCTCTTGAAATAACTAATCCCGAACCGCAGATTGTTGAAGTAGTATTATTTAAAACAAATTCACCACTTTCCATAGCTATTCTTAGAGTTTGTTTTAGGTCTTGATTTAATAAAAATATATTTTCTTGAAATTTACGGAAAATTTTATTAATTCCACTGATAGATACAGTTATACCTAAAATTATCGTAGTGATTAAAAGAATTATTGTTGATTCTAATAAAGTAAAGGCTTTATTATTCTTCATATTAAATATTATATCACAAGATGTGATTTATAATATAAATTAAATAATTTGAAAAATAAGATATATTTTAAATTTAAATAATAAAATGCTTTATATTTTAGTAGGAAAAGATTCATTTTTTATTAAAGAAAAAATAAAGGAAATTAGTAAAAATAATTATCATCTAATTTCTTTAAAAAAAGATAAAGATTATTTAATTCAGATCGATAATCTTATTAATAAGAGGTTATTTGATCATAATCCTCATATTGTTCTTATAGATGTTGATAAAATTGAAATGAACGATTATTTAATTTCTAAATTTAAGATTGGAAATTTTATTTTAGTTTTTAGTGCCAAATCTCAAATTTTTATCAAAAAAATTAAATCATTGTCTATTCCTTATCAAATTATTGAAATTGAAAAAACAAATTTTAAAAACGAAAGAGCTTTTTATTATCACCTTAAAAATTATTTAAAAAATAAAAATATCGAACTATCTGATAGAATTATTTTTTCTTTAGTAAAAATTTTTTTAAATAATCACGCTTTACTTTTTAATGAATTAAAAAAAATTGAATTTACTAAACTTAATCAGGAAGAATTTTTAGATATAATTAGATGGCCCAATGAATCTACTATTTTTTTCTTAACCAATGATTTAATAGAAAAAAATTATAGCGATTTTATTTTAAGATTAAAAAGAGAACTACACTTAGGTTCATCTTTTAACAATATTTTAAGTTTAATTTATAAAACACTTATTAGGATTTACTTGCTTAAAAATGTTAAAAATCTTAAACAAGAAAACCTTTTAGGGCTTAAACCTTATTATAAAGAAATTTTAAAAAAACAAGCTAATAAAATTTCTGAGGGTGAAATTTTAAAATTAATCAAATTTATAAGTGAAATTGATAGAAAGTACAAAAAATTTTTAATCGATGAAAACCAAGCTGTCTATTTATTAGCTGAATTTTTAAAATTAAAATAAATTTCTAAATTTTTATCTAAATCTTTTAACAGAGAATTAATCTCTTCTTCATTATTATTAGCAGAAATAGGTTGATTAAAAATATTTTTAATTTGATTAAAATTTTTTATAAAAAGAAAAGTAAAGAAAGAAATAATAAATATAATTGTAGCTATATTAAATATAATAAAAAATAAATTGCTCTTTTTCATTTTATTTTAATTTCTAAATTTAAATTATTATTTTCAATTCTGCCTCGAAAATAATCAATACCTACTTCATTTTCTTGAAGAAACTTAATAAACTTTAAAAAATTTTGAACTTTATCATTAAAAATTAAAATAGAGTTTTCGGAAATTTCTGAGATATTTATTTTAGTTGTTGAAACAAATTCTAAAATAGATTTATTGTCTAATTTTTTTTGAGACAATTCTTCGTTTAGTTTATTCAAATTAGTATTATATTTTTTTTCAACTTGATTGACAAAATTTTGAATTTTAACAAAGTTTTGATAATTATTTAACCTTATTTCTTTTTCAATATTAAGATTGTTAATCTCTTGGGCTAAATTTAATATTTTTTTAGTTAGATAATTAGCTGAATAAAATATTATTATATATATTAGTATAAATAAAAATAGATTTAGTATTAATTTTTTTATATTATTTTGTGTCATTTAAATATAAATTATAAATTATTTTTTTCTTCTTCTAAAAATAAAAGTAATTCCTCCTTAGTTATTTCTTTTTCCTTACTATTGAATTCTTCTAGCGGTGTTTTTATTAATTCTTTTATAATAGGTCGGGGTTGTAAATTATATTTTTTATTAAATTCTATTTGATATTTTCGTCTTCTTTCTGTTTCTTCAATTGCTTCTTTCATAGATTTAGTTATTTTATTAGCATACAATATAACCCTACCATTAATATTGCGAGAAGCTCTGCCAATCGCTTGAATTAGTGTTGTTGAATTTCTCAAAAAACCCTCTTTATCGGCATCTAAAATGCAAACCAATGAAACTTCTGGCAAATCAAGTCCTTCTCTTAATAAATTAACGCCTATAAGAATATCTATTTTCCCCTCTCGTAAATTTCTAATAATTTCTGGTCTTTTTAAGGTTTTAATATCAGAATGAATGTAATGAACTTTTAAATCGTAATTACTTAAAAATTCTGTTAAGTTTTCAGCGGACTTTTTAGTTGCAGTTAAAATTATAATTCTCCCTTTGTTGTTAATATTTTTTTCAATTTCTCTTAACATATCCACTATTTGATTATCACTGGATCTAATTTCAATAATCGGATCTGGGATAAACGTTGGTCTAATCAATTGTTCTACTATTTGAGATGAATTTTTCTTTTCAAAATGACTAGGCGTAGCTGAAACAAAAATAATTTGAAAATTTTTAGAAAAAAATTCTTCAAAAGTTAATGGTCGATGATCTATAGCTGAAGGTAAGCGCCAGCCATATTCAACTAAAACCTCTTTTCTTTTACGATCTCCTCGAGCCATAGCTTTAATTTGGGGAATAGTTAAATGAGATTCATCAATAAAAATTATTGTTTCTTGAGGAAGATAGTCTAAAATAGTATAAGGTGGTTCACCGGGTTGTTTAAAGTTCAAATGTCTTTCATAATTTTCTATTCCCTGACAATAGCCTTTAGTAGTCAACATTTCAATATCACTTAATATTCTTCTTTTTAATCTTTCAGCTTCAATTATTCTATTTTCTTTAAGTAATTGCCAATATCTTTCATCAAGTTCTTGTCTAATATTATTAATAGCTAAAGTTAATTTTTCATTGTCAGTTATAAAGAGTTTAGCTGGATAAATTTTTATTTTATCTAAATCTTCTTCACTATTTCTGTTAATTATCAATTTAAGTCGATAATCAAATTTTTTTAAAACTTCATACCTTTTTATTTGTTTAACAAAATTTTTTTCTAAGATAATAACAAAAAAATCATTAGCATTTGATGATACAATTTCTATTTGTTTTAAATTTCTTTTAATATTAAATATTTTAAAGGCTCCAGCCTTTATTTCATTATTCAATTTGTTGTATTGAAGAACCTTTAAAGAACTAATTAAATTTCTAATATTTAAATATTGATTAATTTTTATTTCAATACCTACTTTTTCATAATCTTCAGGATTAGTTATTCCATAAAGACAAGAAACTGAAGAAATAATTATAAAATCTTGATGATTTAAAATAGCCTGGATAGCACTATGTCTTAATTGGTCTAAATATTCATTAATTCTAGCATCTTTGGCTATATAGGTATCGCTTTCAGGTAAATAAGCTTCAGGTTGATAATAATCATAATAACTAACAAAATAATGAATTTGATTAATTGGGAAAAATGTTTTAAATTCCTGATAAAGTTGAGCAGCTAACATTTTATTGGGACAAACAATGAAAGCAGGTCTTTTTGTTTTTTCTATTACCCAAGCCATTGTTGCTGTTTTGCCACTGCCGGTAACACCCAATAAAGTTTGATAACTATAGCCTTTATTTAATCCAGAAATTAGCTTTTTAATTGCCTGGGGTTGATCTCCAGTTGGTTTTATATTTTGAAAAAATCTAAACATACTTTGCTTAAATTAAGAATAAATTTGACAAAGATAAATTTATATCTTTTTAAATTAATTATAAATTAAAAAAAATAAAATTTTTAAAATGAAATAAAAATTGACAAAAAATAGTTAGATTATTATAATTTATATTGAATAAATATTGAGATAATTTATGTTTCAAATTTTTTATTTAAATTTTGAATAGAATTATTTTATATATCTTAGGGCTTATTTTTTTTAAATTTATGGGTACGTAGCTCAGTGGTAGAGCGCGTCTCTGATAAAGACGAGGTCGTAGGTTCGATCCCTACCGTACCCACAAACTGAAATACATTTTCAAATTTATAAAAGAAAAACTTGGTCCAGGAATTATCACCGGTGCGAGCGATGATGATCCCTCAGGGATTGTAACTTATTTAATTTCTGGTGCTAAGGGTGGTTTAGATTTTTTATGGACACCAATATTTACTTTGCCATTGATGTATTATATTCAAGAAACTTGCGCTCGGATTGCTTTAGCAACAAAAAAAGGATTAATTTTTCTTATTAAAAATTTATATGGATTCAAAGTTTCTTTTTTTATATCTATATTGATGTTTTTAGCTGCCACCTTTAATTTAGCAGCAGATATTAATGCTATCTCAATGCTTTTTAATTATCTTTTCCCTTATATACCTTTTCCGATATATTCTTTATTAATATCAATTGTGATGTGCTTAATAATAATAATTCTTCCCTATAAAAAATTTAGTAATTTTATTAAATTTTTAGCTATTTTTTTATTTGCTTATATTGGTTTAATTTTTGTTATTCAAGTTGATTGGATGGAGGTTTTTAAAAATATTATTTTACCTGAATTTAAGATAAATAGAGAATGGTTATTAATTTTTATTGCTATTTTAGGAACAACCATTTCTCCTTATTTATTTTTTTGGCAAGAGGAAGAAGAATTAGAAGAAATTGAGGATAACAAAAATTCAAATAATAATCCTCCAAATTTAAATATTATTAGAATTGATACCTTTTTGGGAATGTTTATTTCTAATTTAATTATGTTTTTTATTATTTTATCATCGGGATTAATTTTGCATCCATTGGAAATTTATAATATAGAAAAAATTGATGATTTAATAAGAGTTTTTGAACCATTAGTAGGTAAATATGCTTTTTTATTATTTTCCTTAGGTATTATTAGCAGTGGTTTAATAATTATTCCCGTTTTAGCCGGAACTTGTGGTTACATTTTAGCTGAATTATTTGATAAACCTGCCACTTTAAATAAAAAATTTAATGAAGCAATTTATTTTTATTTTTTTATGATTTTTTCTATTTTATTATCTAATACTTTTAATTTTTTAGGCCTGTCACCTATTAAATTATTGTTTTATACAGCTGTTATTTATGGAATTTTATCCCCTCTTTTGATTTTTTTTATTTTAAAAATTAGTAATAATGAAGATTTGATGGGTGAATATAAAAATAAATTTATTAGCAATCTATTCTTGTATTTTAATTTAATTATTATGTTAATCGTTTTAGTATTTTATTTAATTCTATAAAATATGATAAAGGTAATTTTTTTAATAGGTAAGCCAGCTTGCGGAAAAGATACTCAAGCAGATTTATTAGCTGAAAAATTTAATTTAAAGAAAATTACAACTAGTAAAGAATTAGAATATTTTTTAAGTCATTATAAAAAAAAATATTTTAAGATAGGAAATATTAAAATAAATCTTAAGAAGCAATTAATAAATAAGAATAAAGGAAAATTAGTTTCTTATCGATTAATTTCTTTCTTGGTTAATAAATTAATAAAGGAAAATATCAAAAATGGAAATTCAATTATTTTTGCTGGTTCTCCACGAAGTCGATATGAGGCTAAAAATGCTATTAAACTTTTAAAAAAACTTAATGTTGATTATTATTTCATCTATTTAAAAATAAGAGATAAAACAGCTATTAAAAGAATGTTAATAAGATCAAAAATAGAAAAAAGAGCTGATGATAATTTAAAAACAATTAGATTACGATTAAAATTATTTAAAAATGAAATTATGCCAATGATTAATTATTTAAAATCAAAAAAAAATTTAAATATAGTCAATGGAGAAGGTTCTATTAAACAAGTTAATAAGAGATTAATTAATATTATTAAAAAATAATTAAAAAATGGATTTCGAAAAAAAAATAGAAATTATGAAAGAAGGTGGAGATATTTTAAAAAAAATATTTGTTGAATTGATTAATTATATTAAACCTGGAATTGACACTTTAAGTTTAGATAATAAGGCTGAAAAGCTTTTTAAGTTATTTAAAGTAAAAAGTGCTTTTAAGAACTATAAACCCGATTTTTCAGACTTACCTTATCCAGCTAATATTTGCGTATCTTTAAATGAAATAATAGTTCATGGTATTCCCAGTAAAGAAGTAATTATTAAAGAAGGCGATTTAGTAAAATTAGATATAGGGATTGTTTATAAAGATTTATTTTTAGATAGCGCTTTAACGATTACTGTTGGAAGTGTAGATCGTATTTATAAAAAATTAGTTCAAGCAACAAAAATGGCTTTAATTAAGGCTATTAAGGTTGCTTGTGAAGGTTATAATATAGGTGATATTGGTTATCAAATTGAAAAAACAATTAGTGAGTATAATTTCAAGGTTATTAAAAATCTTTGTGGTCATGATATTGGAGAATATTTACATGGCAATCTTCAAATATTAAATTTTGGCAAACCAAAAACCGGCAAAAAGATAATTAGGGGAGACATATTTACTATTGAACCAATGGCTAGCATTTCTTCCGATTTGGGTGTTAGTATAAATGATTTTGAATTTAAAACAAATGATAATTCATGGGCTAGTCATTTTGAGGTAACTTTGGCAGTTTTAGGCAGTGATAATATAGTATTAACTGATATTTTAAATTTGGTTTAAAAATATATTAAAATTTTAAAAAATGGATAAATTTTTGGTTGAAGTAAGTTGGGAAGTTGCTAACCAGGTTGGAGGAATATATACTGTTCTAAAAGAAAAGTCTAAATATATTAATGATTATTTTAAGGGAAATTATTTTGTAATTGGACCTTATATGCCGCATAGAAGTAGTTTAGAATTTTCTAAGCTTGAAACACCTAAAAATTTTTTAGATATCATTAATGAATGTAAAAAAATAGGATTTGATGTCTATTTCGGAGAATGGTTAATTGATTCTAGGCCTAAATGCTTTTTAATTGATTTTCAGATATATTTAAATAATATTAACTCTTTAAAATATGAATTATGGGCTAAGTATAGAATAGACAGTTTAAGAACTGGAGATGACTATAATTATCCTCTTGCTTGGAGTAAGGCAGTTAATGTTTTTTTAAAATTTTTTAGTGAGAAATTCCCAGCTATTCCTAAAATATTACACTTGCATGAATGGTTAGCAGGTTCTGTAATTTTATTTGATAAACTTCCCTTTGTTTCAATTTTTACTACTCATGCTACTTCTTTAGGGAGAACTTTATCAGAAAGTAGTTTTAATTTTTGGGATTCTTTAGATTCGACAAACTTTAATCAGGAAGCAACAAAATATGGTATCGAAGCTAAGCATATGATTGAAGTGACTGTAGCCAAGAATGCTGATTTTTTTACCACTGTTAGTAATATTTTAGCTCTTGAAACAGAATTTATATTAGGTAGAAAACCAGATTTTGTTTTACCAAACGGTATTAATTTAGATAAATTTCCAACTGTTGAAGAAATAAGTTTTGCCCATAAGAAGAATAGAGATACCATAAAAGACTTCTTTTTATACTTTTTTTCTCCTTATTATCGTTTAGAAACAAAAAATAGTTTAATATATTTTATTAGTGGCAGACAAGAGATTAGAAATAAAGGAATAGATATATTTATTAGATCTTTAGTAGAGTTAAATAAAAAGTTAAAAGAAGATGATCCCAATATTTTTGTTTTAATTTTAGTTCCGACTGAAGTTAAAGATATTGATCCTGTTTTATTAAATAATTTAAATGTTTATCGTAATTTAGAGGAAAAAATTGAAGATTTATTACCAGAAGTAAAAAGTAGATTAATTCATTATTTTATTCACAAAGAAAGAATTGTTTCTCAAACTTTATTTGAGAAAGAAGATTTTTTAGAAATTCAAAGGATGGTTAAGAGATTAAAGGTTAATAATTATTATCCTATCTCTACTCATATTTTACCTGAAGATAATCCTATTATAAATTTAATTAAAAATATAGGTTTAATTAATTTACCCTTAAATAAAGTTAAAGTAATTTATTATCCTACTTATATTAGAAGAGGTGATGGTTTAATAAATTTAAATTATGATGAATTAGTAGTAGGGTCTCATGTGGGTATCTTTCCTTCATTGTATGAGCCTTGGGGTTATACCCCCCTAGAGACAATAGCAAGTGGTGTTATAACTATTACTACTGATCTAACTGGATTTAGTGATTACATTTCTCGTTACGTTCAATTTAATAAAGATTATCCTGGTTTATATATTTTAAAAAGGAAAGGAAGAAGAGATGTTGATATTGTTGAAGATTTAAGTAATATTATGTTAGGAATAGCTAAGCTAAATAAAAACGCTCGAGTTGAAAATAAAATAGAAGCTCGGAAAATTGCTAAATTATGCTCCTGGGAAAAATTAATTTCTAATTATTTTAATTTGTATAATATAGCCCTAAATAAAAAATTATAATGATAGTTGTCTATAATGAATTCGATAATAAACCTCAGTTTAATATCGAACAACCAATTATTCCACTAATAGCTAATAATCATTGGTTTTTATTTTCTTTTGATCGACGAAGTGTATATTTTGGCTACTGGATGGCAATTGAGAAAAAATTTTACAAGATTGTTGAAAAAATTAACATTTATGAGGACATAAAAAAAATAGAAATAATAAATGAAAAAAAAATTGTTTTAATTACCAAGAACAATAAAATAAATTTATTTTTAGATTCTCAAGGATTCAATCTAACTGCTGAAAAATATATTTTACTAGATATAGATTTTGATTTTAGAAAAATTTATGAAACCGAAATTAAAAATATAAATTTTAATATTATTTCTCAAAATAATTCTTTTGTTATTTTTTTTGATAATTTAGACGTAAATGTATTTTTTGAAGGAAATTTAAGCTATATTAATCAGAAAATTTATGTAAATTATGATTATGATTTAAAAAGAAAATCTAATTTTTATCAAAATGAAATTTATAAACTATTTAAAGGTTGGGTAATTAATTTAAAAATTTTTTCTTCCCAAAAAAAGATTGAAAAAAATATTGAGATTAATTACGAAAATAATTTAAAAAATTTTATTATAAAAAGAATTTTTTCTTTATATTCAACCAGCCAAGGATTTAGGGCAGGATTGCCTTGGTTTCCTCAAAGATGGTTTCGAGATGAATTAATATCTCTTTTATTTTTAGATAATAATTTTGATAAATCTAAAATAATTTACTTTTATTTAGAAAATTTAGAAGAAATATGGAATAGAAATAGGGAAGATAATTATATTTTGGCAGTAGACACATTGCCTTTATTAATTGTTAACCTCGAAAATAAAATTATAGAAGAAAAAAAAGATTTTTTGATTTGTTTATTAAGAAAATGGGAAAATTTATTTAATTTTTATCAAGATAATTTACCACCTCAATCAACTTGGATGGATACCATAGAGAGGAAGCGAGCTATTGAAATAGATTTTTTATATTATTTATCTTTATTAAGATTAGGACTAATGAATGAAGCAAAAAAATTTAAGATTTTTATTAAAAATAAAATTTTCACTAATAATTATCCACAAGATGAATTTTTAAGACCTAATTTATTTTTTGTTTATTTTTTAGATAAAAATTTTTTTAATAGAGAGCAATGGATAGATTTTTTTGATAACTTGATGGCTAATAATTATCTTGAATGGGGAGGATTTAGTTCAATTAGTAAGTTTAATCCTAATTTTATTAAAAACTATAGTGGCGAGTTACCTTATAGCTATCATCAGGGTGATTCATGGTTTTGGTTAAATAATTTAGCCTATTATGCCTTAAATGATTTAAATTATGATAATAAATATTATTTAAAAATAAGTAAAGCAGTTATGAAAAATTTATTTAAAATGGGAGTTCCTGGTTATATAAGTGAATTAAGTTCAGCAGAGAATTTAACTTATGAAGGCTCTCCTATTCAACTTTGGTCTTTAACTAGTTTGTTTTATAATTTAAAATAATATCTTATATTATGGTGGACGTAGCTCAATTGGTTAGAGCGGAGGCCTGTGGAGCCTCAGGTTGCGGGTTCGAGCCCCGTCGTCCACCATTATTTATTTTTTGTTTCTAGGAATATCTTGATGCCATTAGCAATCCCTTGAGCTATTTTATCTTGGTTATTAATTAGTAAATTTAGGTCATTCTGATTATTAATATTACCCATTTCAATAATAACCGCAGGAGTTTTGGGATGAATAGTTCTTTTAAATCTAGACCAATTAAAGGCATAATAATGAGTCATATTAGTAGTTACTTTGTCGATAAATTGTAAACCTGTTGAACTTGAATATTCTTTAATTAATATAGATTTTAATTTTTTAGCTAAACCTGAATAATCTTTGAATGGAGTACTTACCATAAAACCACTAGTAAATTTATCAGCTTTATTAGAATGAAGAGATATAAAAACACTTGCATAATAATCTTGGGGAATAATAGCAGGTAAAATTGTAATTTTTTCGTAACCATATTGCTGTAAAATTTCTTTAATTCTATAAGCTATATTTTTATTTATATCTACTTCTTTTATTTCATTAACAATTGCTCCTACCTTAGATACCTTTCTTAATTCAAACGGTAATTGATTTTCTTCTATAAAATGACCTATCTGAATAGCTATTTCAGTATTTGTTGGTTCTATAAAGTTATCAAAATCTGGAAAACGAAAATATAGAGCTTTTTTTGAAAACTCAGGATAGGGTTGATAATAAATTTCTGAAAGAATATCAAAAAATTGATTTTCGTTAATAAATTGATAATTATTTAAGGTCAATAATAAGATAAAAATAGTAATTAAATCATCTAAATTTTTAACTAACATTTTTTATGAAATCATATTTATTTAATATAATATAATATAAATTAATAAAATAATAAATATTATGATTTATTTAGCTTCTGACCATCGCGGTTTTAAACTTAAAGAAATTATAAAAAATAAACTTATAAAAAATAAATTTAAATTTATAGATTTAGGTTATTATAATTATAATCCAAATGATGATTATCCCATAATAGCTTTTCAATTGGCTAAAAATATTAAGGTAAGCAAAAAAAATAAAGGAATAATATTTTGTGGTTCGGGTATCGGAGTTTGTATAGCTGTTAATCGATTTAAGGGTATTAGAGCTGGCAGTTCTGATAATTATAAAATTATAAAAAAGGGTAGAGAAGATGATGATATAAATATACTTTGCTTACCTTCAGATTTTATTGATAATAAAAAAGCTTGGCTAT
The DNA here is from genome assembly GCA_026004495.1 of Candidatus Parcubacteria bacterium. Classification (GTDB taxonomy): domain Bacteria; phylum Patescibacteriota; class Minisyncoccia; order UBA6257; family HR35; genus JANXCM01. Next base: position 497,937 of record BPJG01000001.1, read on the forward strand.
TGATTAAGATATTTTTAAAAACTAAATTTAAAAATAAACAAAGATATATTAGAAGAATTAAACAATTAGATAATTATGATAAGTATTAATGATTTTTCTAAAATAGATTTAAGAGTGGCTAAAATTGAAAATGTCGAGCGAATTGACAATAGTAAATTTCTTAAGCTATATATCGATTTAGGTAGCGAAAAAAGAATTATAGTAGCTGGAATTGGAGAAAAATATCAACCAGAAGAATTATTAGGTCAATTAATTATAGTTGTTGTTAATTTAGAACCTAAAATAATTAAAGGAATTAAAAGCGAAGGCATGTTATTAGCGGTTGATGATGATAGAGGTCCGGTAATTATTGTTCCTTTAGAACAGGTTATAGTAGGTAGTAGGGTTAAATAATATTTTTATAAATTTATAATATCAATTCAGCTATTGCTATTTCTAGGGGTAAAGTTATTAAAGGAGGATCTTTTTTGAGTAATATTTCTGATTCAGAAAAAACTTTAATTAATTTTTTAACATCTTCTAATTCTAATTTATTGGCTAAATCTAAAATTTCTTCAATTAATTCTTGATTATATTCTTTGAGTAATTGATTTTTCCATAAAGGATATATTTTTAAAACCAATAAATCTCTTAAAATCTTAATTAATGATCGATTAAAAATAATAAGATCATAGCCATTATTATAAATATTATGAATTTCTTTGATAGATTCTTCGAATTTTTTATTTATTATTAGTTTTAAAAAATTTAATATTTTATTAGAACTTACTTTGCCCAAAAATTGTTCAATATGCTCTTCATTTATTATTTTTATGGGATTTAAGCTAAGTATTATTCTTTCAAATAAAGTTTCGGCATCTCTTAAGGCACCTTCTGATTCTTCGGCAATTAAATAAAGAGCACCTTCTGTAATTTGAACATTTTCCTTTTCAGCTATTTTTTTTAATTTTTTAGTAATATCTATCAGAGAAATTCTTTTAAAATCAAATCTTTGGAGCCTAGATAGAACTGTAGTCGGAATCTTTTCCGGTTCAGTTGTAGCTAATATAAATATCGTATGCTTAGGTGGTTCTTCTAATATTTTCAAAAGTGCATTAAACGCTTCCTTAGTTAACATATGGGCTTCATCAATTATAAAAATTTTATATTTTCCTTGAATTGGCCTGAAACCAATATTTTCTTTTAAATTTCTTATTTCATCGATACCCCTATTAGAAGCAGCATCTAATTCTATGATGTCTAAAAATTTATTTTCGTTTATAGCTTGACAATTTTGACAATTATTACAAGGTTCATAATTATTTTCTTCTAAGGCTAAACAATTTAAAGCCTTAGCAAATATTCTAGCAGTTGATGTTTTACCAGTTCCTCTTTGGCCAGTAAAAATATATCCTTGAGGTAAAAAATTTATATTTTTAAGAAAGCTTTTTAGAATTTTAATTATTAAATCTTGTCCATAAATTTCATTAAAATTTTTGGGACGATATTTTCTATAAATCATTATTAAAATTAATTAGACTGAATCTTTTATTTTTAAAATAATGTTATTATTTTTTAATCTTTCTAAAGCTTTAATTTCTAACTGTCGTACTCTTTCACGAGTAATACCAAATATTTTACCCACCTCTTCTAAGGTATACATTGAACCATCTTTTAAACCATATCTTAACATAATAATTTCTTTTTCTCGTGGAGGTAGTGTTTCAATAGCTTGCATTAATTTACTTTTTAATATTTCTAAAGAAGCTTCTTTTTGAGGAGTAGTATATTTATCATCTTTTAATAAATTACCTAATTCTGTATCTTTATCTTCTCCTATAGGTTTTTCTAAAGAAGTAACATCGTGTGTTAATTTTAAAAGTCGATGTATTTTCTTTTCAGGTATATTAGCCTCTCTAGCTAATTCTTCCGGAGTAGGTTCTCTTCCTAATTCTTCTACTAATCTTTTTTTTATCTTATTTAATCTATATAGTTGTTCAATAATATGAACTGGCAATCTTACAGTTCGAGCATAATCAGCCATTGCTCTTGTTATTGCTTGACGAATCCACCAAGTAGCATAAGTAGAAAGTTTAAATCCCTTTTTGGGGTTAAATCTATCAATTGCTTTAGCTAAACCCAAGTTTCCTTCTTGAATTAAGTCTAAAAAAGATAATTTTTTGCTTCTACCGTAGTACTTTTTGGCTATACTAAAGACTAATCTTAAATTAGTTTTAATTAATCTTTCTCTAGCTTCTAAATCTCCTTTAGCAGCTTTTTTGGTTAATTCTTTTTCCTCTTCAACTGAAAGTAATGGAATTTTATTTATTTCCATTAAATATTGTTGAATATGAGTAGGTAAATCTTCTGAACCTGTAATATCTAAATTTTTAATCAATTCATCGGTTTCTGCTGATTCATTTAAATCCCATAATTCTCCACTATTTTGAATTTCAATACCAGCAGTTTCTAATTTTTCAGCTATATCTTCTAATAAATCTATATTATTTTCTATATTAGGGAAATAATATAAAATTTCTTTTTCAGTAACAAAACCTCTCTTTTTTCCTTTATTTATTAATTCTTTAATTTTTTCCTCTGTTAATAATTCCTTTTCTTTTATTTTTCTTTTTTTTATTTTTTTCTGTTTTTTCTTTTTGGAAATCATTATTTATTGATTTTTTTCAAGTTCTCTTAATTTATCAGTTAATAATTTTACTTCAGATAAAATATTTTCCGCATTACTTCCTTTAATAAGATTTCTATACTCTTTTATTTTTTTTCTATAAAATTCTTTTTTTATTTCTTTTTCTAAGAAATATAATTCTTTTTCAAAATCAATATTTAATTCTTTTTCATAATTAATCCTTAAATTTATTATTTCTTTGTAATATTCGTCATTTAAAAATTTATCCTTTAAATAGTTATATTCATTTAAGCACTCTTCAATAGTTTTTATTTTTTCTTGAATATTCAAAATTGATACAAAAGTTAAATATCTTTCAATTAAATTTTCTAATCTTTCATTATAATTGTCAATAGGAATTGATATATAGCTATTTTCTTGATAAAAATTATTATAAACTATTTTATCAAGCTCATTTAGTTCTTTAAGAAGAAATTCCTCTTTTAATTCTAAAATTTTAGATATTTGAGAAATATAATAACCTTGTTTTATATTATCTAATTGTTTAATTAGAGGTAAAACTAAATCTAAAGTTTGCCTTTTGCCTTCTAGGTTAGTAATATTATAATTATCTAAACAATAATTTATAATATAATCGATAAAGGGAATTTTTTTTATTTGATTAAGATTGTAATTAGAGTTAAAAAAGTCTGCTAAATCTTTAGCTTGCTCAAAATTTAATTTCCATACTTCTAATTTATTTCCCATTAACATTAAGGCGCTTTTCCAAGAACTTTTAAATCCAGCTTCATCATTATCAAAAGCTAAAATAAAATTTTTAGCATATGTTTTTAAAATATTTACCTGATCTTGAGTAAAAGCTGAGCCTGAAACAGCAACTATATTTTGCAAACCATTTTGGTAAGCTAACAAGAAATCAAACTGTCCCTCGACTATAATTATTTCTTTAATTTTTTCAATTTCTGATAAAGAATAGACTAATCCATATAAAAATTTTGATTTTTTAAAAATTTTATTTTCAGCAGTATTTAAATATTTAGGACCATATTTAACTTCTGGATATAATCTTCCCGTAAAGCCAACCAATCTTTTTTTATGATCAATTAAGGGAAAGATTATTCTTCCTTGAAATTTATCTTCATTTTTTTCATTTAAAAGTCCAGCTTCTTTTATAAGATCCAAATTGTAGCCTAAATTAAATAGATAATCTCTTAAATATGAACCTCTTTCGGCATAACCTAAATCAAATTTTTCTATAGTTTCTTTTGTTAATCCTCGTTGAGTTAAATAATTGATAACACTAGGATTGTTAATAAGATTTTTCTTAAAAAAATTTAAAGCAATTCTATTTATTTCTAATAATTTTTTATTTTGAGATAAATTATCACTATTTTCTAAATATTTTAAATCAATATTTAATTTTTGAGCTAAATTATTAATTGCTTCTTTAAAGCTTAAATTTTCTGTTCTCATATAGAAAGTAACGACATCTCCAGCAATATTACAACCGAAACATTTGAATATTTGTTTTTGGGGAGAAACGAAAAATGAAGGATTTTTCTCTTGATGAAAGGGACAAAGTCCTTTATAATAATTACCTGCCTTTTTTAATTCAACATAATTGCTAATAAATTCGACTATATCAAGTTTTTCTTTAATTTCTTGTAAAATTTGTTGATTCATAATTATTGAATATATATTTAGTTAACTTATTTATAACTTCATAAAAAATTATTCTTTTAAATGATTAATTTTACAAAATTTTATGTTAAAATTTAATAATGGTAAAAAAACAAAAAAAAATAATAGAAAAAGAAATAATAGAATTAGATGTAGCCAATTTATCTTTGGGAAGATTAGCTGTTTTAATCTCATATTATTTACAAGGGAAACACAGAGTTGACTATAAGCCTTATATAGATTTTCCGGTATTTGTGAATTTAAAAAATTGGGATAAAATAAAATTTACCGGTAATAAATTGGATAGTAAATATATATATAAACATACAGGTTATTGGGGTCATTTGAAAAAATATTCATTTAAAGAATTATGGGATAAAAAACCTTTGTTTATTATAAGAAAAGCAATTAGCGGAATGTTGCCTAAAAATAAATTAAGAAAAAAAAGATTATTAAGGATTAATTTAGTTTAAAAAATAACAATGGAAAAAAATTTTTCATCTTTAGAATTAGAAGAAGAAATAAAAGAAATTAAAAATATAAATCAAGAAGAGGAAGAAAACATTCAAAAGGATGATATTGATATTTCTGAAGATATTGTTGATATTCCTTCTATTGGTAAAAATAAATATACTGAAGCAATTGGCAGGAGAAAAAGAGCTATTGCAAGAGTTAGAATTTTTGATAATTTAGATAGAAAGGACAAAACAGAAATAATAATAAACATTAATAATAAAAATTATGAAGATTATTTTCAGTCTGTAAATTTAAAAAAAATAGCTGATGCTCCGCTTAGAAAATTAAAAATTTTTGGTTTTTACAAAATTATTGTTAAGGTCAAGGGTGGAGGCCTAAGAGGCCAAGCAGATGCGATAAAGTTAGGTATAGCTAGAGGTTTGGTTAAAATAAATCCAGAATGGAGATTAAAACTTAAAAAAAGTGGTCTTCTAACTCGTGATCCACGAAAAAAAGAAAGAAAAAAATATGGTTTGAAAAAGGCAAGAAAAGCTCCTCAATGGCATAAGCGTTAGTTAAATGAAAATAGATACTCAATTATTTTTCTTAATATTAATATTAAGCTTAGTAGGTTTATATTTTTTTTACGGTGTTTCTTTACCTTATTCAACTAAAATTTTTAATAATCCACTCTATTATTTTAAGAAATTTTTAATATTTAATTTTTTTCTCCCCTTATTAATGTTTTTTATAGGCTATTTTATGAATTGGCTATTCTTGATGAGGATCGCTAAAATTATTTTTATTGTAAATATTATTTTCCTTATTCTACCTTTTTTTGATTTTTTTAAACTTCCCAATCAATCTACAGCTAGATGGTTTTATTTAAAAGGAATTTCTTTCCAGCCTTCAGAGTTTATGAAATTATCATTACTTTTATTTTTAACCTCAACCTTGCCTTTAATCAAAAAAAATTTAAGTTATTTTTATATTTCTTTAATAATTATTTTTCTTACTTCTTTAATAATATTTATTCAACCAGCTTTAAGTACTCTTCTAATTATTTTAACTAGTACTATGGGTGCTTTAATTACAATTAATTTTAAACTTAAAAATTTTTTTATTTTTTCAATAATCTTGTTATTTTTTATACTTGCTGGTTTTTTATGGAATTATCGCTTAGAAAGAGTAACTGGAATTTTTATAAGCAATGATAAAGGATTATCTTTTCAGTTAAATCAAAGTAGATTAGCTATTGGTTCAGGGGGATTGTTAGGCAAGGGTTTAGGTAATTCAGATTTAAAATTAATAGGCTTGCCTTTGATGATTAGCGATAACATTTTTTCTGTTTACGCTGAAGAAACTGGTTTCATAGGTTCAATTATTCTTATTATTTTATTTGTTTATTTAATTTTTAGAATAATTTATTTAGGATATTATAATAACAATGAGCTTAAGAAGTTTTTTTCTTATGGAGTAGCTTGTTGGTTATCTATCCAAGTTTTTGTTCATTTGATGGCTAATTTAACTATTTCCACCGGAGTTCCATTGCCATTTTTTAGCTATGGTCCTTCAAGTCAAATAGCAATTATGACAGCCTTAGGAATTATTAGTGGATTTAAAAAATAAAAATGGAAGAAATTAGAATTTGTTTAACTGGTGGATCAACAGGAGGTCATTTTTTCCCTTTGCTTTTTGTATCTAAAAAATTTAAACAAGAAATGATTAAAAGAAATTGGAATTATAGGATTTTTTACGTTGGAGCTCCGCCATTTGATGAAGAATTAATGAAAAAAGAAGGTATTGAAATATTTAAAATTCCATCGGGGAAGTTAAGAAAATATTTTGATATCAGAAATTTTATTGATATTTTAAAATTTCCTTTAGGATTTTTAATAGCTTTTTTTAGGCTTTATATTATAATGCCTGAAATAATATTTTCTAAGGGAGGTTTTGGTAGTTTAGAAGTTGTTTTGGCGGGTTGGTTATTGAGAATTCCTATTATAATTCATGAATCGGATTCTATTCCTGGAAGAAGTAATATTTTAGCTGGTAAATTAGCTACCTTAGTAGGTCTTAATTTTGAAGAAGCAAAGAATTTTTTTAATCCTAAAAAAACTGCTATAATTGGTCAACCTTTAAATTCAGACTTTATCAATATTAAGCCAAAATTGGAAGATTATGAAAGGTTTAATTTAAATCCAGGTGAAAAAATAATATTAGTTTTAGGTGGATCTCAAGGATCGCAAAAAATTAATGAAACTATTATTTTTGGTTTAAATAAAATTTTAACTGTAACTCAAGTTGTTCATCAATTAGGTAAAAATATGTTTGATGAATATTATCAAGTAGCTGATGGTTTCATTTTAGAAAATGTTCCAATGAGAAAAAGTTTATATCATCCCGTACCCTTCTTAAAAAATGATGATTTAATTAAATTAATGAAAATGTCTAATTTAGTTATTGCTAGAGCTGGAGCGGGAACTATTTTTGAATTAGCTGCTTGTGGTGTACCTGCTATTTTAATTCCTTTAAGAAAAGATGTAGGTGGAGAACATCAAATAAAGAATGCCTATAGTTATGCCTATGCGGGAGCTGCGATAGTTATTGAAGAACAAAATTTATTCCCCGATTTATTGGCAACAATAATTATAAATACCTTAAAAGACGAAAAATTGTTAAAAGAAATGAGTGAAAATGCTAAAAATTTTGCTAAAATTGAAGCAACGGATAAAATAGTTAAACAAATGATAATTTTTTTAAATAAATAAAATGAAAAACAAGTTAGATTTATATTTCGATTTAATAATTATCTTAATTATTTGGTTAAGTTGGTTATTTGTGATTGATTTAATCCAGGTTAATCAAGTTATTTTTTATTATAAATATTATCCTGAAAAAATAATTTTATCAACTAAAGATATATTATATATTTTCCCTATTGCTTTAACTATTTTTATAGTTTATAATTTTATTTTAAGGTTTTTTATTCTAAAAAATAAGATTTTGGATATAGTAAATTTTTTAATAATTATATTTAATTTTTTAATTTTAATTAAATTAATTTATTTAAATTTTTAATAAATCAAATTATGATAGCAATAATTGAAACAGGAGGCAAGCAATATTTAATTAAAGAAGGTAGTATTATAACTACTAATAAAATTGAGGGTGAAGAAATAATTTTTGATAAAGTTTTGCTTTTTTATGATGATAAAAAGCTTTTAATAGGCAAACCCTATCTTAATAGTATTTATGTTAAGGGTAGAATACTTAAGCAGATTAAAAACAAAATTCATGTTATAAAATTTAAACCTAAAACTCGTTATAAGAAAAAAATAGGATATAAAAATTATTTTTCTCAAATTAGAATAGAAGAAATTAACTTTTCTTAAAATATCTTTTAACAATATAATCAGGTAGAATTCCTAATTTAAAATATTTTATTTTAATTTTTGGGGGCAAAAATCTAAATTCTCTTATTTTTTTTCGACAAATTTTTGAACCACAATTACATTTTATTGACCAAGAATCTTTATACATTGTTGTTGAATAATCATAAGTTATTTCCTCTCCCTGTTTTATATTTTTTAAAGCTATTAAAATAACCTTGTTGCCATTGATATAAACATAAGAATTTGGATCGCAAGAATGATTTATAAAATCATCATATATTTTTTTATTTTTACCCGTACCAACAATAAATATATCTTCATCAATTTGAATAGAGTAATCATCAATTATTTTTTTTATTTTTTTGCTTTTTATTTTATTAAAATGATCTCGTGAAATTATTTTACCTATAAATTCTAAAATAATATCATTTTTTTTAAAATCTTTCTTTGCAAATAAACCCAAGCCATTATTACTCTTTTTTACTTCAAGATTTTTGTAAAATTCTTTATTAAAATTTATTATTTTCATTTAAAAATAATCTCTTAAATAATATTGCTAAAATATCTTGATAGTTTAATTGTTTTTTTTCAATGGCATCCATCTTTTTTTCTAATTCTTTAGTAAAATTTTCATTTATTATATCAGAAAATGATGAATTTAGGTAGTTATAAATATTTTTACCTTGATTAGTAGGTATAAGATATCCCTTTTTGATTATGATATATCTTCGTTCAATTAATGTTTGGATAATACTCGAGTAAGTAGATGGTCTACCTAAATTTTCTTTTTTCATTTTATCAATTATTGAAGCATTGGTATAAAGTAATTCTTTAGAAAATCTATTAATTTTTAAATCATTAATAACAAATTCACCTGGTTGAATTTTAAATGGATAAATATAAGAATATATTTCATTAAAACCATTTTCAATTATTTCTGTTATTACTTCTTTTTCATCTTCAATTAAAACTTTGTTTTCAGATATTAATTTAAATGATATTAATGTCTTTTTTATTTTTATCGCTTTACATTGTGATGCTATAAATCTTTTTAAAATTATACTATATAATTTTAAATGTTTATTAGAAAATAATTCATTTTGGTTAATAATAGACTGTTCAATAACTTCCTCAACAGATAAAGCTTTTGTTGGCCTGATACATTCATGCGTTCCTGGTTTTCCCCAACTTCTTTTTTGACTTAAATGAAGCTTATCTTTTTTATTAAGAAATTCATAAGCTATTTCTTTACCTAAATTAGATACATAAGTTGAATCAGTTCGATGATAAGTTATTAAACCTCTTTCGAATAAATCTTGAGCTAAGGACATAGTTGTTGGTAGATCAAATTTAAGTAAATCCCACGAATATTTTAATAAATCACTTGTTTGAAATGGGGGTGGGGGACTAACAATTTCTATCTTAGATTTTAAAAATTGAATTCTAACTAATAAGTTATTTTTTAATTTTCTAATTTTTTTTACTAAATCAATATTTTCAGTTTGTATATCATAATACTGGTTACCGAAGAAAAATCTAATTGAATAAATTTTATTTACTCTTCTTTCTAATTCTCTACTAATAATCCAACCTAAAACAGGAGTTTGAACCCTGCCTGCAGATAAATTTAAGTTTTTAAATTCTTTTTGTATTTTTTCACTTAAAGAAAAACCTATCCAACGATCAGCAATTCTTCTTGTTATTTGAGCACAAACTAAATCTAAGTTTAATTTTCTTGGTTGTTTAAATCTTCTTAAAAATTCCTCTTTAGTAATTTCATGAAGTTCAATTCTTTTAATATTTTTATTATAGGGATATAGATAGATAAATAAATCAAAAGCAATTTTTTCTCCTTCAGTATCTGGGTCAGTAGCTAAATATATTTCTTGAACATTATTAGCTAAATTTTTTAAGATTTCAATTAAAAATTCTTTATTCAAAAAATTATTATTATTACAAATAGGACAGATATTATCATCAATATCTATATGACGTTGACAATTCAAACATATTTTTAATGGCTCAAATATTGGTAAAAATTCTTGGTTATCTTTTTTTATTCCATAATAACCCTCTTTATAAACCAAATCGACAAAATGTCCTAAGGTAGCAATAATATTGATTAAATAATTTCCTAAACTTACTTCATATACCCAAAAATTACGATATATTTTTTTAGCAGGTTTACCAAAAAAATTAGCAATTGTTTTAGCTTTGGTTGGAGATTCAACTATTATTAACGCAGTTTTAACTTGATCTTTGGGTAATATTTTTTCTTCCGTTATTATCTTTTTTATCAATTCTCGATCTTTATCAACAAGTTCAATAGTTTTTTTAAATTCTTCTTTGCATTCTTTGATATTCATAAAATTTATTTTGTAGCCTATTAATTTCAGTTTATTTTTTAAATTATCAAAAATTTTTTTATCTTCAACTAATAAAATACTTAATCCTTGGGTTAATCCAAGAGGGAATAATCTTGATGTTCTACCTGAAGCCTGAATATAACCCTTAGGATCAGAAATTAAAAGAAAAAATTTATCATTTTCTTTAATTACTTTTAAATTTTTATCTTTTTCTATTTTTTCGAAGAAATTTTTATCTTGGAATAATTTTCTTAATTTGTTTTGTATTAATTCAATTTTGTTCTTTAAATTTTGATTTCTTAAAATACTTTCTTCGTTTAAAAAACTATATTTTTTTAAAAATTTTATGTCTTTAAAAAGATTATTATCTTCTAAATATTGTTGAAAAGTTAAAATCATCATTAATAAAATTCTAGGTGTGTAAGTTATGGTTAGTGGTATTTTAAATTTAGGTATCCCTAGAAAGATAGCATAGCGAATAACATGAGGTAAATCTATTCCTCTGGTTAATGGATTTCGAACATTTGAAAAACCAACGACAACATCGATTTCACCATTTTCAAATAATTTTATATTTTTAGAATTAAATTTTTCATAGGATATAAATTTAATATTATTTTTTTTTAAATAATTAAAATATTTAAGTAAATCTTCTTTATTAAAATCATCAGCCAAGAATACAAAACCTCCTTTTTTTAAATATTTTAGCCATTCAATTGATTTTTTAAATAATTTATCTTTTGAATTTACTTTATCATAGAAATCTACAATATTTCTTAAATAAGTATTAGAATTTCCTATTTCAAAATTTAATAGTTCTCTAAATAAATTAATCCTTTTTGTTCTAGGAGTAAGAGTAGCAGAAGCTATAATAATTTTTCCTTTATTTGATAAATTAATATTTTCCTTAAGTTTTTCGCTCAATTGGTAATCCTTTTTTCTTTTTGAATCTATTATTTTTATTGTCATCTCAATATCATTATTGCTGAAACCAATTAGTTGTAAAACTTTATCAATGTTTCTAGGTTGTCTTATCATTGAATCAGCATCGTCAATATAAACTAAATTAAAATTTTTAGGTAGAAGATCAAAATTTTTATGTAAGAATTGGGTGGTTGTAATTAAAATATCATAGTTATTATTGCTAATTTCAATTTTATCTTCGGGTTTTTTAATAGCTAAGATTTTTATTTCTTTATTTTTATTAAATAAATTAAATTTTTTTTCAATTTCACTAACTAAAATTTTTGTTGGTACCAGATAATATATTTTGTTTTGCTTTAAGATTTCAATATTAAAAAGTGAAAATATTATTCCAAAAGTTGATTTACCAAAGCCTGTGGGAGCAATTATACTGAAACTTTCACCCTTTAAAGCTTTCTTTGCCCAATATAGTTGTAAATTAAAGGGTTGATAATTTAATGTTTTTTTAAAATACTTTTTAAATAAAAACAGATCTTTTTCTATTTTACAAAAAAAATAACTTTCCCTTAAATCTTGACAATTTTTTGATTTCAAGAGTAATTTTTGATAATTTAATCCAAATTTTCTATAATCATTTAAACACTCTTGAAATTTAAGTATTTCTTCAATATTAGCTCTATTTTTATCTAAAGGACAAATTTTAAGATATTCCGCATTCAGTTTATTAATTTTATTCATTCAAATTTTATTTAAATTTTAAATTATTTTAAAATTTAGTTTATAATTATAATATAATCTAAAAATTTTTACTATTAAAAATGAAAAAAATCAAGAATTTAAAATTTAATGATCCATATAAAAACAATCCCTTGAATATTACTTTAGTTCCCATAGAAAGTTTAGAGGTAATTTCTTACCAAAGAAAACCTAGCCAATATCATATTAAGCATTTAATTAATTCAATTGAAAGAATTGGTTTTATTGTTCCTCTGATAGTTGTAGCTAGAGAAGATAGATATATTATTATAGATGGACAACACAGATTTCTAGCAGCTAAAGAATTAGGAATAAATAAATTACCAGTAATAATTGTTCCTGATTATCTAGCTAAATTAATGATTAATTTTAATATTGAAAAAGAATTAAACATTAGAGAAAAATCACATGTTGCCTTAGCTGTTTATCAGGAATATCTACAAAATAAACCTGATATAATTGAGTCTGATCCTGAAATAATAGATGCCTTAGAGCAAGCTTATTATATAACTTTAGGTATTGCTTACCAAAAATCAGAAAAAGTAGCAGGTAGTTCATTTGAATCTATTTTGAAAAAATGTGATTTCTTTTTAGACTTTAAAATTAATGAAGCTTATAGTCTAAGAGAAAAAAGGGCAGAAAAAATTTTAATAGCTAATAGTTTAATAAAAGAAATATCTCAAAAACTAAAAGAAATGGATAAATGGCATCCTTATATTTATAATCAAATTATTTCTTGGGCTAATCCTTATAAAAAGAGAAGATTGCCTACTGAATTTGATGATTTATTTAATGAATTAATAGATAATTTACAAACAGCCAGAGAAAAACCTCAAATAGTTATTACAGAAAATAAATTATATTTTTAATTTTTCGAAGTTAGACTTTAAAAGTCGCTTTCGACATTTTGTGCATACCCTAATCCTTTTTCTGTTTGGAAGTTTTAACCATTGAATATTAGGATATTGGAAATAGGTAGTTGTTGGATTATATTTACTTCTTGTTTTAATTCTTTTTGTTGTTTTAAATCTACCCTTTTGACAAATTGAACAAAAAGATTTTTTACTCATTTTCTATTGTTATTTTAATTAAAGCATTATTAACTTCAATATCATCTAATTTTAAATTATTTTTTAAATAGTTCAAGATTTCATTTTTTTTATTTTCATTTGATTCTTTAATTATAATCAGCAATTTTTTATTTTGAAAATCTAAGCCTTCAATTTGGTATTCTTTAAGATTATTTAAAATTTCCAACTTTTTGTAGATACTTAGATTATCATTAATTTTTGTTAAATTTGTTAACAGTGATTTTAATTTTTCTAAATTTTGTGACTCATTTTTAATCGTCGAGATTTCATTAGTTATTTTATTTTTTTCTTTATTAAGATAATTATTAAGCAAGATTAAACCAGTATTTATTGTCAGGCCTAAAAAGATGCTTAAAATTAACCAAATTTTTAAACTGTTATTTAAATTATAAAGATTATATTCTTTCTCAAAATTATAAATGTTTAAATTTAATTCAGAAGATAAATTGTCTTTTAAATTTTTTATAATATTTAAGGAAGCAATTTCAATTGTATTTAATTTTAATTCTTTATTAACATTTATAATTTTTAAATTTTCAATTTCTATATCTAAACTTTCGTCATTTAAATTGAAAATTATATCAATAGGGTTTATAAGTGACCTCATAGAAGAAATTATCATTCTTTCTATTATTTCTTTTTTATTATCGGAATCAATATTTTCTCCTAAAATATTTGTTATAAATCCATTTTCATATGTACAGATAGTTAATATGTTATCAGCTAAGATAGATATTAAATAACTTTTATCAAAAGCTAATGCATATTTTTCCTTTATAAAATTCAATATTGGAAAAACTATTAATTGAAATTTTAAGGGAATAAAATTATTTAGTAAAAGTTGGTTATTTATAATTTCTAAAATTTCTTTTTCAAAAAATAGAACCAAGGTGTTTTCATAAAGATTAGGATTAAAATAACTTTTCCATAAGTATCTTTCAATGTTGATAGGTAATTCTTCTTTAATTTTATTTTCTATAAGATTTTTATTTTTTTCCTTATTCAACTCGGGAATATTAAATCTTTGAATAAAAAATTTAGGAATATTTAAAATGATATTTATTGGTTGAGGTGGATAAGTTTTTTTGATGGTTTTTAAACTTTCTTCTATATTTTCTTTTACAATCAATTGCGAATCACTGATAAAATTTTTATTAAATTCTATCTTATTAATAATTTTTAATTCTTTTTTTGTTTTTTTTATTTCAATTAAGGTTAATTTATTGGCCGAAATAGTTAAAACTAAATTTTGGGGTTTAATAATAAACTTCTTCATATTTTTATTCTAAATACCATTCTTCAATTTTAACAAATTTTTCGCTTGGATCATTCAAATAATAAACATTAAAATTTTTTAAATTCCTAGGTAAGATATATGGATAATAAGGATTAACTAAAAAAATAATAGGAAGTTTATTGATTTTTTCATCTATTTCTATTAATATTTTTGAAAAATTATCCCTTGGTCCTATTTCTAATTCTTGGATTAATTTAATGATTTCTGGATAATTTTCCTTTGTTAGATTAAATACTGAATTTTCTTCAAAAAAATATCTCAAGTCAGGAATAAGTTTGTATGAAATTCCATAAATTAATCCCTCATAATCACCCTTAGGAATAATTTTATTATTTATTTCATTTATATTTCTAATTTCAATTTTTATTCCATATTTTTTTTGAAAATAATTAGCTATTTTATTTATTAAATAATTATCGGGAATTATTATTTTAAAATCATATTTTTTAGAATTATAATTTTTATTTTCAACTAATTGGCTAGGAGATAACAATAATATTTTTCTAATTGAAGGCGAGAAAATACTATTAGAGACTTCGAAATATTTATTATTAAATATTTCTTTTTCTAATTCTGTATAATTTATGTTTTTTTTAAAATCTTCAATTTCACTTTGCTTAATTTTTTCAGAATTAAAGAAAATAGCAATAATTCTTGGTATAATAATATTTTCTATTTTTAAAGTTCGACTAATATTATTTTCAATAAATTTTGGCATTAGACCACCAATAGCATTAATTTCTTTTATTTTTAATTTTTCATAAGCCTCATTTGTATTAGGATATATAAAAACATAAATTTTATTTATATAAGGAAATGGTTTGTAATATTTATTTCTTATGAATTCAAGTATATTATTGTTTTTTCGATAAAAAATAAAAGGTCCGCTTGAAATCTTAATGAGTTCTTCGTCTTTATTTTTCCAATCATCTGGTTCATATTTAGACCAAATTTTACTCGGGATAATTTTTATTTGAGATAATTTTTGGATAAATAAATTATCAACTGTTGGTAATTTAAAAATTAATTTGTAATTATCAATTTTTTCTGCTTCTATATTATCGAAATAAAATCTCGAGGGATTATTAGAATATACCTTGTAATAATATAGGCTATCTAAAACATCTTTGGTATTAATTCTTTCGCCGTTACTCCAATAAGCCTCTTTAAGTTCAATTTCATATTTTAAACCTTTATCTATCTCAGTAATTTTCTTAGCTAACTCTAATTCATATCCTCCGTTTCCACTAGGTCGAACTAAGCTATCATAAATTAAATTTACTAACATTCTTTCACTTTGATTTTCAGCTAAAAAAGGATTTAATGTATTTATTGGTTGATAAATTCCTTCTTTTAAAATTCCATTATATTTAAATTTTTTACCAAAAATTTCTTTATAAAAATATTTCACAGAAAATATAATTAAAATAAAAGATAAAAAAACAGAAATTAAAATTATTAATTTTTCTATTTTGTTTAAATCTTTTATTAATTTATAAGTTATTAAAAAAAATTTCCGCATTTAGTTTAAGAAATTAGAGCTCTTAAATATGATAATAATAAGAAGAGAACAATTATTATCCAAGTTAAATAATAAATATATTTTTCTAATCCCCTTCTTTGACTAAATGAAAAACTTCCTGAGAATCCAAAAATAGTTCCCAAGCTTTCTCCTCTTTGTTGTAGAATAATAAGAATTATTAAGATAATAGCGTTAAAAATTATTAAGATATCTAAAAAATTAATCATTTTTTAGGAATTGGTTTATTTCTTAATCGACGATGATAATTAATTGTTAATTTATGAATTTTTTTATCAATGTTTTTTATTAATTGACCTAAGGCATGTGGCAGTAAATTTAAATTTATTGATTTATTTTTGCCATAAAAAATATTTTCTGTTGGTTTGGCTATACTAATAATTTTAACATAATTTTCTAAGTTATTCTCTTGAAGTGCTTTAAGGGCATAATTGAATTGAGCCTTACCGCCATCTATTAGAATAATGTCAGGCAAAGGCCAATCCTCATGATTTAATCTTCTTTTTAGTATCTCGTATATCATTTGTGGATCATTAATATTTTTGGTAAATTTAATTTTAAATTTTCTAAATGAATTTTTTTGATATTTTCCTTCCTTAAAGGTAGCACAAGTACCAACCATTATTTCACCTGACCAATGAGAAACATCATAAGCTTCAATTAGTAATGGTAGCTTATCGATTTTTAATAAATTTTTTAATTCTTTTCCAGCTTTAAGATAGTAATTATTATCATAATCGGTTATTAAATCTTTATGATTCATTAGTTTATTAATAGCTATTATTTCTTTCTTAACTTTATTAGCTTCTTCTAATTGGTTGTTTATTATTAATTTTTCTAATTTGTTTAAGAGTGATATTTTTATTTTTTTTAAGTCACCTCTTAATATTTTTACTATTTTAATAATATTTTTTAGATACATTTTTTTATCTCCCCCTTCTCCTTCCTTGCAGCACCAACCATAACATAATCCTATTGTAGAATTAAGACAAGATGATTTATGTTTTTTTAGGCAAGTACAAAATGGAATTTCTTTTCTAATTATTTTTAATATTGTCTTTAATGATGATCCTTCGGTAAAAGGACCAATAATTTTTAAAATATCATATTTTTTAGGTTGATGGGTGATAATAATTTTAGGGTAATCGTTTTTAGTAATAACTAAATAAAAATAATAAGAATCATCTCTTAAGAGATTATTATAAGGAGGGTCAAATTTTTTTATCAATTCTGCTTCCTTTAAAATTGCTTCAACTTCTGAATTTAACTCTAAAATTTCTATTTTATTTGTATCCTGTAAAAGGTTATTAATTTTTATATTTTTATTTTTAAAATATTCAGCAATTCTCTTTTTTAAATTAATAGATTTCCCTACGTATAAAATTTTATTATTTTTATCTTTAAAAATGTAAACACCTATTTTTTCAGGGATTTTATTTATTTCTATTTTCATAAAAGAATTTTATAATATTTAAAATGTTAGGTAAATTAATTATAATCGAAGGCATTGACGGAAGTGGAACTACAACCCAGTCTAAACTATTATTTAAATATTTAAAGGCTAATAAAATAAATTCAATTTTAACCAAAGAACCTTTTAATAAATATCTAGTTAATTTAATTAAGAAAAATAAAGAACCTATAATAGATTTATTTTTATTTTTAGCTGACAGAAGTATTCAGTACTCGAAAGTAAGACAGTGGCTCAAAGAAGGAAAATGGATAGTAAGCGATAGATCTTTCCCTTCAACTTTAGTTTATCAATGGTATTTAAATGAGAAATTAAAAAAATTGATTAATAAAAATTTAATAATAAAATTAAATAATCTAAGCCAATTTAATATTCAACCAGATATGGTTATAGTTTTAGATATTAATCCTCAAGTAGCAATTAAAAGATTAAAAAATAAAATTAAGAAAAGTAAAATAAGTAAATTTGAAAAATTATCTTTATTAAAAAACCTTTCACAGGGATATCTTTTTTTTGCTAAAAAATTAAATTGGAATGTTATAGATGGCAATTTATCAATTAATGAAGTTCATAAAAATATTTGTCAAAAAATAATTAATAAATTTAATCTTAAAATTAAATGAATTTTAATATATTTATAGGATTAGAAATTCATCTAGAATTAGCTACTAAAAGCAAAATGTTTTGTAGTTGTCCCAATATTGCTGATGAAATTAGACCTAATTTTAATATTTGTGAAGTTTGTACTGGCCAACCTGGAGTTTTACCCGTAGTTAATAAACAAGCTGTTATTTTTGCTCTTAAATTAGCTAAAGCTTTAAATTGTCAAATAAATAAAATAAGTTACTTTGCTAGAAAAAATTATTTTTATCCTGATTTGCCCAAAAATTATCAAATTTCTCAATATGATTTACCCTTAGCCTTTAATGGTAATTTATCTTTTTATTTTAATGAAGAATTAAAAAATATAAGGATAAAAAGAATTCATCTCGAAGAAGATACTGGTAAATTATTGCATCTTAGTAATTATTCATTAGTAGATTTTAATAGATCTGGGGTGCCTTTATTAGAATTAGTAACCGAACCAGATATTAAATCAGCTGAAGAAGCTAAATTATGTGTAGAAGAATTGATTACAATTATTAGGTATTTAGAAATTTCTGAGGCCAATCCTGAAAAAGGACAAATTAGATTTGAAGCTAATATTAGCCTTTCTACTGATAATAATTTAGGAACTAAAGTAGAGGTTAAAAATTTAGGTTCTTTAAAATCTTTAAAGGATGCTATTAATTATGAAATTGAAAGGCAAAAAAATTTGATTTTAAGAGGAGAAAAAATTAATCAAGAAACAAGAGGATTTGATGAAAAAAAAAGAACTACTTTTAGCCAAAGACATAAAGAAACTTCAGAAGACTATCGCTATTTTCCTGAGCCCGATTTACCTTTTTTAGAATTAGACGATGATTTTATAAAATCAATCCATCTCCCTGAGCTGCCTAATCAAAAAAGAGAAAGGTTTATAAAAGAATACAATTTATCATTAAAGGAAATAAATATTTTAACTAAAGATAGATTTGTCTCTAATTTTTACGAAAAAACAATATCAGAACTAAAAGAAGAGATAGATAATAATTTTGAAACTCGATTTGTTTATAATCTTTTAGTCAATGATATTTTTGGTTTACTTGAAAAATATAATCAAAATTTATTAACTATAAATTTTTCTCCCCATCACTTTGCTCATTTAATTTCAGAATACTATAAAGGTAATTTAAATATAAAATTGGTTAAAAAAATATTAACTGAAGTAATTGAGCATAATCATAATGTTGAAGATTTATTAACAAAACTTAATAAAATTGATGATGTACAAGAATTAACAAAGTTAGTAGAAGAATCAATAGAGAAAAATTCTCAAGCTGTCCAAGACTACAAAGAAGGTAAAAAAAATGCCCTTCAATTTCTTGTAGGTTATATAATGAAAAAAACTAAAGGTCAAGTAGATATAAATATACTTAAAGATTTATTGATTAAAAAATTAGAAGAAAATTTTTAATTTTTAAAAAAATTTTAATTTTTAAATTAAATAAGACCAGGTAAATCACGACCTGGCCTTATTATAATAAATATTTTAATTTTTTGTTAATATGATTATCTAGAGCAAATAGGAGATGAACCTGCTGGTTCTGTATTAGGGGCACAAACTTCTAATCTATTTCCCTCTGTTTCATTTATCCTAACTGTATATTGAGTTTCTGTTGCATTTGGATCTAAAGAAGGATCTCGAGGAAGTCTTTGTAAATAATCTGGAACTAAGCAGGAAAGATTAATTTGGTTAGCACTCTCAGTTCCAGTGGCTATAATATAAGTGGTGTTAGTTGGTAAAGAATTTTGATAATTTTGGCTACTTGTACATACCCATCTTCCTTGATTATCTACTTGAAGCTGGGCAATGGCATTTCTAATAGCTAATGTATCTGTAGTTCTTTGAGTATTTCTTGTTTTTTGAAATTGTCTAGCTGGATTAATAGCAACTATTATAGCTCCAGCTAAAAGAACTATTATACCAATAACAAGTAATACTTCTATTAAGGTAAAAGCTCTTTTTTTCATTTTTATTTAATTTTTTTTATAAAATTATTAATTAAATCTGTTTTATTAATTACGACCTAATTAATAGATAAATTATAATAAAAAAATATTAATTTAATTAAAATTTTGTGGATAATTATTTAATCTCTTGCCAATATAAAGTTTCATAAAATTCAGAAGCTAGGGGAAATTCTGGTGGAGGAGAATAGAGAAGATTGGCATCATAAATTATATTTCTATTTTGATAGCCAGAAACTAAATTATTTCCACTTACCCAGGCAAATCCATATCTAATTCTTGAGGCTATGGTTCCAAATATTGTTAGATTTGTTTTAATATTATTATTTCCACAAGTGCCGTTATAATGAAATCTACCTGCTCTTCCGTTTTGGGCAATTAAGGCAGCATCAATTCTTAAATCATTTTCGCTTTCTAAACCAATAGTAATACTTTTTTGAGCAATTAATCCAATAGAATCATTGCCATTATAATTAGTATAGGTTAAATCGTTATTGACAATAATTCTTGTTCTTTGATTAACATTTTCAGGAAATTTAGCAGAAGCAATTAGTAATCTTTTATTATTAATCTTACCACTAACCCAAATATTATCTTCAATAAAGATAACTCCATTAGTAGGAATATTATAATTACCTAAAAATGTTTTTTGATCAATACTCCATGTTCCATAAAGATATCTTGAATTTGAAGTATAGCAAGAATCATTACCAAATTCATAGGGATCATAAGCACAACAATTATCAGGAAATTTTTTAACCTTATTAACTCTGTATAAATCAAATGTTCCATCCTGTTTTAATATTATTTCATAACCATAGTTATTATCGCCACTAAAATTACGATAAAAACCAGATGAAGAGGCAATATCTTTTAATTGAGCTAAATTAGCAGATAAACCTACAAAATCAAGTGTTGGTTTACCAACTTCTCTGCCTGCTTTAAATATATCTGGCCTGGAAGGTAAATTATTAGGGTTAGGATTAGATGGCGGACAAGGATCCTGAGGAGAGACATGGGTGTGGACTGCCCATTCATCGCAACCAGTATGGTCAGGATCGTCATAAGTTATTAAAGCACTACTAATTAAATTATAGGCAGTGCCATCAAATCTTATTCCTTTATTAGAATGAATTTGCCCATAAACAACAGTTCCTTGGCCGAAACGTACATTATCATCACTTAAAACAGAAAACTTAATTAATGAAGGTATAGCTAATTTACTTTCTATTATTTTTTCAACATTGCTAAAATTTAATTTACCTGTTGATTTTATGTTGACAATTGTTGAGCCAATTAATGGTGGTGTAATTTCAAGTTTAAAATATCCAATGATATTTCCTATTCTGTTTTTAAAATTATGAATATAAGGACCAGGTTGGTCAGTGCCATTCGTATAATCTTTGGGAAAATGATTTAAATACCAACGATAGTATTCAATTCCTGATTCTGAAATTGCAACTGCCTGTCTTTTTTCTATTTCTTTTATTGTAGTTGAATAAAAAACATATACCCAAGATATAATACCTGTTAAGATAATTATTGCCAGGGTATTGTATACTAAAACATAAATTAAAATTTGTCCTTTTTTCATTATTTTATTTATATCTTAAATTTCGAGGGGCAACAATAAATGACCTATTAATAATTTTTTTATTAGTTATATCTTCAATGATTAAATTAACCTTAATTAATTTTACTTGATTAATATCAGAAGTTAATTCATTATTTTTATTAAAATATTGAAAAATATTAGAATTCCTTAAATCACTGATCATTAAAATAATTTTTTCTTGATTGAGGTCATAAAAAAGTGGATTATTTTGAGGTTTAGTTACCCCCTTTTTAAAATTACTACCATCAACAAAATATCTAATTTTTTCTATTAAATTATCGTTATCAATATTAGCATAGAAAATTATTTCATTATTTTTTATTTTCTCTATTGGATAGTTGCCAATACTAGATTGCATCATTGATTTTAATTCACGGCTCATTATATTAATAGTATTGTTAATTTCTTGATATTTACCTAAATTGAATATAAAGTAAATATTAAAATTTGAAATATTAATAATAAAAAATATCAAAATAAAAGTAATAAGACTTATAATAAAAATTCCCATAATTATTTCAATTAAAGTAAATCCTCTCATTTTTTTCTTTTTATTAAGAGATTTCCTAATAAGACTGAAATTGTGATTATAATAGCTAAACTTAAGATAATTATTTTAAAATAATCAATTCTATACTTATCTACTTTATTAACATTATTTCCATAAAAATTTATTTTTTCTTTCTCTTTGCGTTGTTGATAATTATTTTCTAAATTATTTAAATTTAGATTTATCTCATTTTGATATTCATTTTTTTCTAATATATTATTATCTCTGATTTTACTGTTAAAAATTTTATTTTTTTCTAATTTTTGATTATTGGGATTATTATTTTTTTCTGATGAGTTAGTTACAATATTATTTTGATTAAAATTTTGTTGATTATTTTTATTTGTATCTAAATTATCTATATTCACTTTATTTTTATATTTTGAAGAAGGTAAATTATTATTAATATTAATAGAAAAATTTTCACTTGAAGTGTTATTATCGGTGTCAATATTTTCATTATTATTATTATTGCTATAAGTATTAAAATTTATTTCTGCAGTTGAGGAATTTTGCCAATAATCAAAAACTATTAATTTAACATAATATTCTCTTTCAGCTTGAATATCGATATTTCCTGAACATAATCTAATATTTGGGGGACAAGATTCATAATAATCATTTTGATAAGTATTAGTAGAATAAGAAATATTATCATAATAAATTAATTTATAAATAATAGGTTCATTAGCATTGAATGTAATCTTTACTAAATTTTGATTTATAAGTTGATAGCTTAAATTAGAAATTATTGGAGATAAATTTTCAGTTCCTTCATAAAGAGAAATTTTGAAAGAATTTTTTTCTTCCGAATCGTTAATAATTAAGGGTCTAATAGTTTCAGGTATATTTAGGGTTGCCTCAATATTTTGCAATAGTTCTAAAATATTAAAAGCGAAAATCTTTAAATTACTATTTTGATTAGTGGTTAATTTAAATTTGTATTCCTGGCCACTATTAATTCTAATATTTTCATTCAGAGGAATATCAAAATGAATTCCTGACCAACTAAAATTAGTTGGTGGTAAATTTATTATTTTACTTTCTAAAATATTATTTTCTTTATCTAATAAAGTAAAGTTTAAACTAGTTAAAGGACCGATATTTTCAATCCACAACCTAATCATACTTAAGAAATCGTTAAATGGTACAAATCTTTGAATATACTCTTTGTCTTTTTCAATAGGAATTTTATTGCCAAAGTCAGGTGAAAATTCAAAAAATTTATAAATTTCTGCTAAAGCAATATTTAAGTAAATTAAATTTAAAAAAACTAAATAAAATAAAATTTTTTTCATTCTCTACTTAATTTAAATATTAATTCCTTAAATGGTATGTTAATATTAGTGGTCGTGCTTAAGGTTTGATACCCTTCTTTATTAATTTCGAGATTATATGTATCTGATATTAAATTCGTAAAAAGAGATTGTCCCGAAGATAAACAATCAGAACTAAACTTAATATTAACCCTATTTATTGAGGGAGTATTATTTTCATCTGAGGTTTTAAGGTAAATTTTATATCTTAAATATTTTTGATTTATGGGAATAATGGTTAAATTAGATGGAGAAGAAGTAAAAAAGGAATTATTGGTTCCATCAGGACCAATAAAATTCCAAGTATTATTGTCATTGTTAACTGCTATTTGAAATTTAACTTCAGTATTGGGTAGCTGATTATTCGGTAACCATTGAAGTGTTAAAAACTTAACATTTGTTGAAGTTCCAATATTAATCGTTTTTGATTCTAACCATTCAATTGTATTTGTTGGATAATAACCATTTATTCTTTTTAAAGAAATTACATTTTCGTTAATTTCTATATTTGGGCTAATAGCTGAATAATTATTTATCCAATTGTCTTGAATAATATCTTCTGTTTTAGTATATTTTATTTGTTCCAAATTATCTTTAGATAATTTTATTTGTACTTCGTTTAGAGGAATATTATTATCATCAATAACTGTTACTAAAAGAGAATTATCTGTTGAAGAGTTAATATTTAATCTAAGAAAATAATTTAATCCAGGCATAATATTCAAAGGTGAAGAACTATTATATCCACCTATTACATAATTTGAATTGGTTAATTCATAACTATAATTATCCCATTCTAATTTTAAATTTTTTTCACCATTAGAATCAGTAGTTGTCGAGATAATATTTTTTATTATATCTGGATTACGGCCAATTAATTTTGTTCCTGTAAATTTAAGGGGTATATTTGTTAATGGTTGGCAGAAGTTATCTATTGTTTTAATTAATAAATTAGCCAAAATATCTATTTGGAAAGTAACAGTCGTTAATGTTTGCTCTAAAACTGTTTGATGAGGAATAAGAGGATTGGGATTCTCAATTGATCCTGGTTGATAAGATTTATCAGTTGAATAATTCTCCTTACTGACACTAATTTGATATGCATTAGTTCCTGTCGGAATATCAATTAATTGTAATAAACCTTGATCATTGGTTAAATCTTGAATAATAATTGGAGGTGAAGTTGAATTATTAATAACATAAACACTTGTTTGAGATATTGGTTGTCCGCTGGCATCTATTACTTTAATAAATAATGAACCATTTAAAGTAGAACTTTCAACATTTTTAGGAGCTATAATTGCTGTTAATGTTTGTTTTTTTGTTTTAAATGAACAATTTAAACAGACTCCTTCTAATTCAACTAATTTATAATCAGCTGGAGCTAAATCATTGGGATTACCTCCAATAACACCATCAGCCGGATCGTCAATATTTCTAATGTAATAATTTATTTTTATACTTAAATTGTCATAATTTACAATTTTTTCTCGAGTTAAAATTCCTGTAGGCCAGCCATCAACTATCCCTATATCTTCATAGTTCATAACTCTTATAATTTCCAATTCATTTTCTAATGCAGATATAATTTGAAGATTTATCCTAGCGTTTAAGGTAGATTGTAGTAAATTTAAAAATATGCTTATTATTAAATAAGTTATTACTGAGATAATAAATAAAGCTATTAGAATCTCTATAAAAGTATAACCAAAATTATACTTATTGTTGAATTTTATCTGTAAGTTCATAAATTGGTATAATAATAGAAATAGCCATAAAACCGACTATTATACCCATAATAATTAAAATAATAGGCTCTAAAGAATTTACTAATCTTTCAATCCCTGAATCCAATTCTTCCTCGTAGTTATTGCTTAAATAAAATAAATTTTGTTCTAAATTCCCAGTTTTTTCACCTACCTCAATCATTTTTGAAAACTCATAAGGGAAAATCTTTTTATATTTCTCTAAAAATTCGTTAAAACTATGTCCAGCCAAAACAAATTGTGATGCTTTAATAAAATATTTTTTATAGACTTCATTATTAACATTTTTTCCAGATAGCTCTATAGCTTCAACAATTTTAACTCCACTTTTTAATAACATAGCTAATGAACGGGAAAATTGAGTTAAGGAATATTTTTTTATAAGACTGGAAATTAAGGGTAAATTAATTAAAAATAAATCAAAAAAATATTTAATTTTTGGAAATCTATTAAGAAATATAATTAAGATTATTAAACTAATAAATAAAAATAATACATAATATCCATAATTTAACATAAATCGAGATAGAGAAATGAATATTTTGGTAATTTTAGGTAATTCAACGTTTAGATTTTCAAATATAGGTAATAATTTAGGAAAAATAAAATATATAACAAGGACAATAATGATTAATATAACTAAGATAATGAAAATAGGATATATTATTGCTGAGATAAATTTTCTTCTTAGTCTCTCAATTTTTCTTAATTCTTCCGACAATCTTTCAAGATTTTCAATTAAATTTCCTGTTAATTCACCTATTCTAATAATTGAAATTAAAAATTCGCCTAAAATATTATTAAATTTTGATAAACTAGTAGCTAAAAATTGACCTCTTTGAATATCTTCAATAGCTGTTTCTAAAATATATTTTAAAGCTGGAGATCGCTGATATTTTTTTAAATAAATTAAAGCATCAGTTAAACTCATACCACTTTTTAATAAAAGAGATAGATTCCTTAAAAATAAAATTTTAGCCTCTAATCCTAATTTTAGAATAAAGGGTTTTTTATTATTATTCATGAATAACTCTTAATACCTCTTCAATTGTTGTTAGGCCCTGAATAACTTTATTAAAACCATCACGAATCATTGTTGACATACCTTCTTCTAGGGCAATCTTTTTTATTTGTTCGCTATTATATCTTTTCATAATTCCATCTTTTATTTTTTTACTTATAGTTAAAACTTCAAAAATTCCTATTCTACCCAAAAATCCTGTAGAATTACATACTTCGCACCCATTAGCTTTATAAATTTCATAATTTCTTATTTTTTTTATGTTTTCTAGAGTTAAATCTTCGGCAATACCTTCTAAAAGAGATCTTGCTTCAGCAGCATTTAACTTATCTGGTTTTTTGCATTTATCACATAATTTTCTTACTAATCTTTGAGCAATGACAATATTTACAGTTGAGGAAATTAAAAATGGTTCTATGCCCATTTCTAATAATCTTGGCAAAGCAGTTGGAGCATCATTAGTGTGAAGAGTAGAGAGAAGTAGGTGACCAGTTAGGGCAGCGTTAACTGCGATATCAGCTGTTTCTTGATCCCTTATTTCTCCTACCATAATAATATTTGGATCTTGTCTAAGAATAGCTCTTAATCCTTTACTAAAGAATAATCCTACTTGAGGATTGACCTGAATTTGAGTAAGGCCACTAATTGAATATTCAATAGGGTCTTCTAAAGTTATGATAGATACATTAGGAGTATTTAAGGCTTTTAATATTGAATATAGAGTAGTGCTTTTACCTGAACCCGTTGGTCCGGTAACTAAAATCATTCCATATGGTTTTTTTATTGCTTCTTTTACTTTTTTAAGATCTATTTCAGAAAAACCTAAATTTTCTAAAACATAAATATCTTTTTGAATTAATAATCTTAAAACTGCATTTTCTCCGTAATAAGTAGGCATAATAGAAATTCTAATATCAAAACTTACATTTTCTTGAGGAATTGTAAATTTAAATCTTCCATCTTGAGGAGTATTATGTTCATCTGTCCTTAAACCTGAAAGAACTTTTAATCTTGAAATAATTTCTTCTTGAAGATATTTTTTAAAATTAAAAAAATTATAAAGAATTCCATCAACTCTATATCTTACGTTAATACTAGTTTCTGTTGGTTGGAAATGAATATCAGAAGCTCGTGATTCGTAACCAAAAATTATTAAATAATTAACCAAATCAATAATAGAAACTTCTTCTAATTGTTTGTTACTTTCTAATTCAATTTGTTTTTTTAAATCCTCAATTTTCATTATTTCTAATTTAAATCAAATTAATATATTTTTTATTTTAAATTTAATTTCAAATATAAATCTTCTAAAACATTACGATAACAAATATAGGCTATATATGGACTTTCATAGGGATTGAAATATTTATGAACATCGCCATCATTAAACCATTTAGTGCACATATAATAAAAATGATCAGCAGTCTGAAGTTTTCTCCATTGACTAATAATATTTATGTCATTTTTATTTAAGACATTTTTTTCTAAATTATATAATCTTTCGAGAGTATCCTTTTGCATTTCATTTTCTAGCCAAGCACTTAAATCTCGTTCAGTGTCTGCCCAAGTAATAGGATAAATAGACGACCATTTTCCTCGACTAGGGTATTTTTTAATTGCTTCAGATAAGGTATTAAACTCTAAATCGTTTTCTTCTGTAATTTTAAGAATTAGATCTGTTATAAAATCAAAAATCCCAGTTTCTTTCCATTGATGTTCACCAAAAGTTTCAAAATCCATAAAAAGATTTATTACCTCGCTATTATTTTTAATTTGGTTTAACCAAGATAAAAATTTATCAGCTGTTAAGGGCCATCCTTCCCAATTTTTATTAGAAAATCTAAAGCTAATATCATCAGATAAATTGTAATTTCTTAAAAGAACTTTCAATTTTTGATTGGGAGTATGATAAACGAAATTAGGTGATCGCCATTCAAGAATTCTATCAACACCTTCAGTTATAATTCCTTTAAAATTTAATTTTTCTAAAATAATTTCTAAATCATCAAAATAGATTAATTCAGTGTTTGAAAATATTATCGGTTCTTGAGAAAAAAATTCTTTTATTAATTTTTTATGATAATTAATTTGAAATTTAAATTCCTCTTTAGAATAGAGACTTGATAAAGAATGGTAGTAGGTTTCGCCAGTGAATTCTAGGCAACCGGTAGAACTTATTTTTTGCCACCAATCAATTACTTCTGGGTGCCATAATTGTAATTGTTCCATTAAAGTTCCTGTTATGCCAACTGAAAATTTAAATCTAAAGTTTGTTTCTTTGATTAATTCATAAAATATTTTAAGCGTCGGTAAATAACATTTTTCTACTATTCTATCTAAATAAAATTTATTTTTTTCATCATCAAAATAATCGCTGTCATTACCAATATTAAAAATAGTAAAATTTTTTATCCTAAATGGTTGATGAACCTTAAAATAAAAACAAATTGATGTCATACTTGTAAAATTTGTTTATAAACTTCTAATACTTTATTTACTCTATCTTCCCAGTTAAATTTAATTAATTCTTCATAAGAATTTTTAACCATTTCATTTTTTAAGGGTTGGTATTTTAACACGGCAACAATATAATTAGCCATTAATTTAATATCCCAATAATCAACTTTTAAACAGTTATCTAAATATTCACCCAATCCTGTGGTTTTTGATATTATTATTGGTTTTTTTAATTTAATCGCTTCCAAAGGAACTAAACCAAAGGGATCAAAAACTGAAGGAGCTACTAATACATCACTCAATTTATAAATACTCCATAATTCTTCATCTCTTAAAAAACCACCAAAAATAATATTATCAATTACATTCTCATTATAAGCAATTTTAATTAATCTACTTAACATTTCTCCACTTCCAGCAAAGATATATTTTACTTTAGGTATATGTTGTTTAACATATTTTATAGTTTTTAATAAGTAATCTGGTCCTTTTTGTAAAACCAATCTTCCTACAAATAAAACTATTTTGTAATTTTCTAATTTCAATTCTTCGATAAATCTTATATTAAAATATGAATAATTTTCGTTATCAATTCCATTAGGAATAGGAATAATTTTATTTTCATCTATTTGGTAAAAGTCTTTAACTATTTTTTTAGTTAGATTACTAACAGTAATAAGTTTATCAGCGGCAGAAAAACATTGTTTTTCAAAATTAAAGACTGTGAGATTAGGATTTACACCAGTTCTTTCAATCTCGGTAGAGTGAATATGAATTATTAATGGTTTATTTAATTTTTCTTTTAAATATAAACCAGCTAATCCTCCTAACCAATCATGAGCATGAATAATATCAATTTTTATTTCATTTTCTTTAATTTTTTGATAAATTCTTTGTCCGTAAGTTAGAACTTGATTGAGTAAGTTATTATCTATATTTAAGTTTAGGATGTTGTAAGGATTAATAAGTTTAATTTCATTATTGGCAAATATTATTTTAAATTTTTTATTTTTTATAGGTAAATAATAGGGTAGGGTAAATATCAAGTTTATTTTTTTAGATAAATTTAAGGCTAAATAAAATGAAGCAACTCCTAATCCTCCACTATTAAAAGGAGGCAATTCCCAACCTATCATTAAAACATTTAGCATTAATAATATTTTAAATCAAGTAGTTAAATTTTGTAAATAAACTGTATATTTTTTTATATTATTATTTATTCTTTTTAAGTTGTTGCAAAAATTTTTTAAAAGTGAGTGTATTGAGAATATCATTTTTATTTGCCCATCCACGACGTGCTTGACTAACTCCTAAATCCAAAAAACTTAAATGTAAAACTGAATGAGCATCAGTATTAATAATCATCTTTACTCCTTTTTCAACGCATTTTCTTATATGCTCATCTTTAAGATCTAATCTATCTGGATAAGCATCAATTTCTAAAATAGTATTTGTTTTTTTAGCATAATCAATAATTTCATCAATATTAATTTCATAAGCAGGTCT
Source organism: Candidatus Parcubacteria bacterium (assembly GCA_026004495.1). GTDB lineage: Bacteria > Patescibacteriota > Minisyncoccia > UBA6257 > HR35 > JANXCM01. The sequence goes on from BPJG01000001.1 coordinate 528,380, forward strand.
TTTATTAATTATTCTACCGGTTGGATGAAAGATACAATCAACATTTGGATTAGTCATTGCTTTTTTGATTCTTTCAGTTTGAATATTTCTTGGTAAATTAAAATGACTATGTACAGCAGCACCAACAAAATCTAATTTTGCCAAAACTTCATCTTTAATATCCAAACCACCATCTTTTAAAATATTAACTTCTGCTCCTTTTAGAATTTTTATCTTGCCTTTATATTTTTGATTTAATTTATCAATCTCAGCCATTTGCTTTAATAATTTTTCTTCATCCAAACCACCAGTCATTGCCAAAGATTTAGTATGATCAGTAATACAAATATATTCCAAGCCAAGTTTAATTGCCTCTTCTATCATTTCCTTAATTGAATTTTGACCATCAGTCCAATTTGTCTGAACTTGCAGATCACCCTTAATTGAACCATATTCAATCAACTTTGGTAATCTTCCTTCCATTGCTAATTCAATTTCGCCTCGATCTTCTCTCATCTCAGGCGGTATCCAATCTAAACCAAGTTTTTCATAAATTTCCTCTTCTGTTCTGCCGGCAATCATTTTTTCATTCTTGTCAAAAAGTCCATATTCGTTCAATTTCCATCCTTTCTTAATTGCTAATTCTCTCATTTTAATATTGTGATCCTTTGAACCAGTAAAATAGGCCAGCGCAGCACCAAAATTTTCTTCAGATACAACCCTTAAATCAGCATCGAGCCCAATTTTGAGTCTAACCATAGTTTTAGTTAGCCCTTGAGCATAAATATTATTTACTTCAGGAAACTTAACAAAATAATCCATTAATTTTTTAGGTTTGTCAGAAACAGCCAAAATATCAATATCACCAATTGTTTCTTTTTTTCGACGATAAGAACCAGCAGGCATAACCTCTTTAGCTAATCCACTTTCTTTTAAATAATTTACTAATTCTTCAACCACAGGAATAATAAAACCCAAAATCGCTCTTCCTCCTCCTTGCTTAAAAAATTCAATCCCTTTTAAAATTTTCTCTTCACTTTTCTCTCCAAATCCGGGTAGCCTTCTGATTTTATGCTCTCGACAAGCCTTTTCTAAATCATCAATTGTTTTAATTTCCAAAGCTTTATAAAGCTTATAAACAATCTTTGGTCCAACACCTTCAATTGAAGTTAATGTTTCAACATCAACTGGCACTTCTTTTTTTAATTCTTCTAATTCTTTAATTTTGCCAGTTTTCAAATATTCAATAATTTTTTCAGCAATTGACTCGCCAACCCCAGGCAAGTTTTTCAATCCTTCTTTCCCTCTTTTTTTGATAAATTCTTCAATGTCTTCATCTAAAGCTTCAACTGAATAAGCAGCCCTTTCGTAAGCTTGAGGTTTAAATTTAATTTCCTTCATATCTAAATAAATTGCCATCATTCTTAAAAGCTTTGCTATTTCAGGATTTTTCATAATTTATTCAAAGTAAATATTAAGAAAATAAAATTTAATCTTTAAAATACTTGACTTAATTTATTATTTAAAATAAAATTTTAAAATAGCCTTATAAAAGACAATGAATAAATATTTTAAAAAATTATCTCTAATTTTGTTAATTTTAATTACCTTTTATACTTTAATATTTATTAAACAAATTTATTCTCAAAATAACATTCCTATTTGCAGTTCACCTAATAATTTACTTATTTTACCCGGTAATTGGGAGGGCAATAGAATTGTGATGACTTCTGCTACTGGTTCTTTAGGTCTCACTGATTTATCATTATCAACTTCATCTAGTGGAAATATTTTAAATACTTCTAATACTTGGTTAATTTTAAATAAGGGTTTGATTTTATCTGGACCCTCATATGGTTTTAATAATGCTGGAGCAATTTATTTTAGGGATTTAAGTGAGGCACGTACAATCAGTAGTGGGGGAAATACACGTAATTCTTATTCTGAATTTATAATTTATGTTCCTACTACTACTAATAATTTAGTTTTCTTCTATAAAAATGCAAGTGAAACAAGTTCTGGAACTGTTTTAACTATTTCTACTTCTGGAGATATTATTTCATCAGGGAATATAATTTCTAGTGGTAGGCAAGGTGTCATTACTAATAACTTATTTTCACTTAACAATATTTCAATAGGAACTTCTTCTGCCTTAGATAAGCTTTATCTTTATGCTACTAGCGATCAATACATAAACTTACAATCAGCTAATAGAGGAAATTTAAAAATTGGTAGTTTGTTTTCTAATTCTGAAGCAGTAATTAGATTTAAGGAAATTCTTAAAATTTTTTACTCAAATAATTCTTTACCAGTTTTAACGATTAATAATAATGAAAGAGTGGGAATAAATACTTCTACTCCATATTCAACCCTTGATGTTAGAGGCGATATTAGAGCCTCTCAAGATATTATTACTAATGGTAGATTTTGTTTAGGTAGTAACTGTATTACAAATTGGCCTTCAGCTGGTGGAAATATTTGGGGTAGTGGTTCGGATAATTATATTCCTCTATGGACTGGAGTTAATAATCTTGTAAATTCAATAATTAAGCAAACCCTATCTGGAGCAACAAGAACGATAGAGGTTATTAATGGTTCTATAATAGCTAATAAATTTTGTTTTAAAACAGATAATAACGATCTATCATGCATTTCAAGCTGGCCATCTCGACCAGCTGTAGCTCATTTTTATCGTTATATAGTTGGTCATGAATATTGGGAAAATTTTTTAACTAACCTTATTAATTCAGAACCTAATGTTTCAGGTATAGATCCTTATATTAGACCTAGAAATGGTAATTATAATGAAAACATAGGTAAGGGCTATCCTTATTTAAGCCTTCATGATATTATTAATAGAATAGGAATTGATCCTGATAATCAATTTGCTACTAAATGGTTTATCTTAGGTTACTCTTATCGACAGCCATATACTAATGTACCTACGGCTTTATTTATTGAAGAAGGAGATAATATTAATCCATGGAAAAGATACACTAAAACTTCATCTTCTCCAGGAGGTCTTAATCCCAATAATTCATCAGATGTTTTGGTATATTGTCATTATAATGCTCCTAGCGGAGCTATTTATACAACCTCTAATAAACAAGAGTGTGATCAAATTAGAAATGGAAATCTTCAGGGTTATAGCATCAGGAGTTATACTTATGCAGAAAAAAATTATGATATTAGAGGTTATGTAGCTTTAGATTTAAGACTTGAGCCAGCTAACCAAAGAACTGTTTGCACTAAAAGAGATTACTTAGATTCTATTTCAATAGCAAGTTGGGGTAATACAAGTGTTATTAATTTAAGGATTAATGACTATAGATATCCTAATTTAAATAATGATCCTTGCGTAGACATAAGCAATCGAAGACCCAATCTTCATTCTGTAATAATGGGTAGATTTAGGGTAAGACCCTATCCAACCTCAAATACTGCTTCTTCAGATTATATTCCACAAACGAGCATTGCTTCTTTTTTAAATAATAACAATACTGATTTTAAAGTTGTGATTAAATCTTTAGGGGTAGTGGAATTAAGAAATTATTAAAATGAAAAATAAAGTTTTATTATTAAATTTAATTTTAAGCATATCAATTATCTTAATATCATCCTATTTTGTTTTTGCCGATATTATTTTTGAAGATTTTAATAATAATGATGACCAAATGATTAATTTAGGTAATATAGCTAATATAGAAGATGGTGGTAATGAAAGAGATTTTATAATCTTAGAAACATATCCAGAGAATTCAATGCCAACTGAGTTAATTAATGACCTATACGAATTGGAAGAACAAAGACGAGAAGAAAATATTATTTTAATAAGCGATAATTATTTTCCTACTGAAGAATCATTAGCCAACGATACTGATAATGAAGGTAATCCCTTTGGTGGTACTGATCATGATCCAGAATTAATGAATGTTATTATTGTCAATCAATAAAATAATTATGTTAGATATCTTAATATACTCTATCTTATTTATAATTTTTATTTTAATTCTGATTGTATTATATTTTATTTATTTAGTTAGAATAAAGATTGAGGATAATTTAAAAAATAATACTTTTTTAGATCTTCAAAATAAATTATTAGAAAGTTTTTCTTTATTAAAACAAGAGGCAATTTCTCATCTTCAAACAACGATTGATAAACAAGAAAAATTTATCGAATCAACTTCAAAAATTGAAGAATTAGCAAGGAATTTAGAATCAAGCACTATTGAAATAAAAACCTTTAAAGAAATTTTAGCTGGACCAAAAAATAGAGGCTTCTTAGGTGAAATTATGCTAGAAGAAATAATTAAAAATCTTCCTTCATCTTATTATGAAAAACAATATCCTTTTGGCTTTGATCGAGTTGATTATGTATTGAAATTAAATGACACCTTAATCCCTATTGATGCTAAGTTTCCAATTCAAAATTTTAATAAATTATTTGAAATTGAAGAAAAAGATAAAGTTGGACTTAAAAAAGAATTAGCTAAAAATTTAAAAAATAAAATTGATGATATTGCTCGAAAATATATCTTACCTTCAAAAGGGACAATAGAGTTTGCTTTGATGTATTTAGCTAATGAAGGAATTTATTACGAGCTTTTAACTGACAAAGATTATCAAGAGGTTTGGGATTATGCTCGAGAAAAATCAGTTTTTATTACCTCCCCAAAAAGTTTTGAAATTATCTGTTCTTCCTTACTCTTGATTATTCGTAAGCAAGAATTAGGTAAAAATATCCAACAAATCTTGGCTAATTTACATCAATTAGAAAAAGATTTATTAGAGTTGGAATCTAAATTTGAAACGTCTTATAATCAATTAAATAATAGTTTTCGTAATTTACAAGAGCTTTCAAGAATTTTAAATAGATTTATTGTTAATTTTAAAGCCTTAATTAAATCAGAACAAAAATTAGAAGAAAAAATTAAAGAAAGGTCGTTAATTTAAGTTAATTTAATACCACTGATTTACTCGGATAATACATACCACTGATTATCATGGACACTATAAGTACCTAGAGGTTTGTATTTTAAAATATACGTATATAAATATGTGGTTAATAATTTATTTATTTTAATCACTTTCTAAATCCGTGTAAATCTGTAATTTAAAAAATGCGTTTAGCCATCAATGGTTTTGGTAGAATTGGAAGAATATTTTTTCGTCAAGTTTTTGGTAAAGAAAATTTTGATATCGTCGCTATTAATGATTTATCTGATACAGAAAATTTAGCTTATTTATTAAAATACGATACTGTTTATGGTCGGTATAATAAATCAGCTGAAGTTAAAGATGGAAAATTAGTTGTTGATGGTAAAGAAATTTTAATTTTAAAAGAGACTGATCCTGTAAAACTTCCTTGGCAAGAGCTAAATATTGATGTTGTTGTTGAATCAACTGGTGTTTTTACTGAATTTGAAAAAGCAAAGGCTCATTTAACTGCTGGAGCCAAAAGAGTTGTTATTACTGCACCAACAAAAGATGAAATTACTCCTCACTTCACTCCTGGTTTAGAAGATTTAGGCAAAATCTATTCTTTGGATGAACAAGGTTTAATTACTTCTAATGCTTCATGCACAACCAATTCAGTCAATCCAGTCATTGCTATTTTAAATAAAAGGATTGGAGTTAAAAAAGCAATTTTAACAACTATTCATGCCTATACTAATACTCAAACAATAGTTGACAGTGTTATTAAAGGACATGATTTTAGGCGTGGTCGAGCTGGGGCTCAAAATATTATTCCTTCAACAACTGGAGCAGCTGAAGCAACTACCAAAGTTATTCCTGAAATGAAAGGAAAATTTGATGGAATATCAATTAGGGTTCCAGTTGTTATTGTTTCCTTGTCTGACATAACAATCCTAACAGAAAAACCTACTTCCATTGAAGAAATAAACAATATCTTTAAGGAAGAAGCAAATTCACCTCAATGGAAAGAGGTTATTAAAGTAGTCGAAGATCCAGTTGTTTCAAGTGACATCATTGGCGAACCCTATGGTGCTATTATTGACCTTACCTTAACTAAAGTTGTTGATGGTGATTTAGTTAAAGTTTTTTCTTGGTATGATAATGAATGGGGATATTGTGCAATGTTGGTTAAACACATAGAAAAATTATTTTCTTAAATATTTAAAAATTTATAATCTAGATTAAATTCTTAGTTACTTTTGGGTTGTGTTTTGAATATATTATTTTTGAATTTATTTTTATTTTAATTGGATGAGATTAAGAAGAAATTTTTTTACAAGGCCTACCTTAAGGGTTGCTAAAGATTTATTAGGTCAATTAATAATAAGAAAATACAATAATAAGCTAATAATTGGCAAAATAGTGGAAACAGAAGCATATATAGGGCCAAATGATAAAGCTTCTCATGCTTATACTAAAAAAGAGCAGAGAATTAATGAAAAAATTAAGATATTAAATAACAATTGGAATAGGATAAAAAAATGGGTTGATAATAAAGATAAATTTTTTAAAAAAATTATTACAACTAAAAAATGTAAAATTACTTCACGAAACTTAGCTGAATATTTAAGTGGAGGGCATATATATATTTATTTGATTTATGGTAATTACTATCAATTTAATATAACTACCTTTAAAGAAGGCTATCCTGAATGTGTATTGATAAGAGCATTGGAACCTATAAACTATAAAAAAAAATGGATAAAACCTAACGGTCCTGGAAAATTATGTGAATTTTTAAAATTGGACAAATCTTTTTGGGGAGTTGATTTATGTACTTCTAAAGATATTTTTTTAGTTTCTGGTGAAAAAAATAAAAAAATTGATATAATAAAGACTAAAAGAATAGGTATTGATTATGCTGAAGAGTATAAAGAGAAATTATGGAGATTTTATATAAAAAATAATAATTATGTAAGCAAAAAATGAAAGAAAAGTTAACCATTGAAGAAAATAAAGAAAAACAACCTGAGGGAATTAAAATTAGACCCGCTTTGTTTATTCCTCAAAATTTAGGACAAGAGGTTTATCAAAATTTTCGTAATTTTGCTTTTGATGAACAAGAACAAATAAAATTTAATTTTAAGGCAATTGATTTCGGAAATTATTTTTATGTTATTTTAAATAATTCTCTAAAAACTAAAACAATTCCTAATGGTAAGATATATAATTTTGAATTACCAGCAACCTTCAATTCATCAACAATAGATTATTTTATACTTAAACCTTCTCAAATTGAAAAATCACAAGCCAAAGAAGTGACTGAAGATACTGAAAAATTTTTAATGAGTTTTATTAAATATTTCATTACTATTACAATTCGAAAAAATGAAGATAAATATTTAATTTTAGGTAATTCATTTTTGCCTCTCCCTGAACCATACGAAATTCAATTAGAAAATTCTGAAGAAAGTTATTATTTTTATCCAGTTTTTAATTCATGTATATTTATTGAAAGAAAACCAAATGATGAATTGATAATAAAATCTATAAAAATTTCTTACGATCGTAACTCTAATTTATTAAAGATAATAGAAGAAGAAATAAATACCCCAACATTAAACGAAAAACAAAAAGAAAATTTAAAGCAAAGCATTAAAGAAAAATGGGGAAGAGAAGTAAATTTTTAAAAATATAACTTTAAATTGGATGAAGGGGAATAAAATCTAAACCTGTATTTTCTGGTAAATCTAAAATTATATTCATACATTGAATAGCTTGACCTGCTGTTCCCTTTACTAAATTGTCGATAGCGCTTAGGATAACTATTCTTTGTGTTTCTTCATTTATTTCAAAGCCAATATCACAATAATTAGTTCCTAAAATAATTTTAGGTTCGGGTAATCTATATAATCCTTCTTTTTGTTTAATTATTCTAATGAAGGATTCATTTTTATAATATTTTAAGTAAATTTGCCATAAATCCTTTTCAGTTATTTTTTTATTAATTTCTAAAATATGAATAGTTGATAAAATGCCTCTTACTAATTCAATAGCTGTAGCTGTTATTTCAACATCGATATTTAAAAAATCCTTTATTTCTGCCTCATGTCGATGATTAACAACTTTATATGTTCTGACAACATTATTTCTTTCAGGGTGATGACTAGATAAAGATGGTTTTGAACCTCCCGCAGAGCTACCTATTTTAACATCAGCAATAATTTTAGTATTTTTATTTATTAATCCTTCTTTTACAAGGGGATAAAGTGGTAAGATTAGAGAGATTGCCTCACAACCTGGACAAGATAAATAATTTGATCTTTTAATCTCATTTCTATTAATTTCAGGTACAGCATAAATAAATTTTTTTAACCAATCTTCGGCTAAATGATTTTCTTGATAATATTTTTTAAATAAATATAAATTTTTCATCCTAAAATCAGACCCTAAATCAATAATGTATTTAGCTAATTTACTAATTTTATTTATATATTTCATTGATTCTAGATTTGGTAAAGCAACAAAAATAATATCGCATTCTTTTAGTTCATCAAGGCTACAAAAATTTTTTTTAATTTTACCTCTGAGATTAGGATGAACAATTGTAATATCTTTACCAATATAATTTTTACTTGTTATTTGATTAATTTCTACATAAGGATGATTAATTAATAATCTTAAAAGTTCTCCCCCGGCATAACCAGAGCCACCTATTATACTTACTTTAATCATTGTTTAAATTTTGAAGACAAAATTTAATTATTTCATCTGAAATACTGATTCCAGTTGTTTTTTGTATATTTTTGAACTCAATTGTATGGTTTAATTCATTGATTAAATAACCATTATTAAATTCAAAAATATCAACTCCATAAATGCCCAAGGGTAATTTTTGAATTAAATTCTCGCATAAATTTTCTAAATCTTTATCCATATTACATAATCTAATTTTTCCTCCTCGAGCAGTATTAGATATCCAGTGAAAGTTTTCGCGATAAACAGCACAAATTATTCTGTTACCTACAATAGTTACTCTAATATCACGATTAGGTTTAGTGATGTATTTAGTAGTATAAAAAATATTATGATAAGGAGCAGAAAGATAGCGTTTATGTTCTAATATTCCTTCAAAAGCATCGCGATCATTTATTTTAGCTAATAATCTACCCCATGAGCCATATATCGGTTTTAATACTAAAGGGTAATCATTTAAAATTTTAGTTACTTCATCGATTAATTCTTCATTAAAAAATACTAAAAAAGGAATTGTTGGTAATTTGTTTTTGATCAGAAATAGAGAAGTTAGAAATTTATTGGAACAAATATGATTAACTTGTGAATTATTTATTACTTTAATACCGAATGTTTCAAAAAAATAAACTATTTGATCGCCAATGAAATTTGATAAACACCTATTCAAAATTAATTTATAGTTAAATTTAAAATTATTAGGATCTAAAATTAATTTATCTGTAGAAATTAAATTTATTTCAAGATTTAAATTTTTAGCCGATTGAATTAATAATTTTTCGTCTTCTCTTAAAATATTGTATATTAAAGAAATCATTATTGTCCCCAATCTTCTTCAATATGAGGTGCTTCTTCTAAAGTAATATTATTACCTATTATATTTTTAACAACTAATTTATTATTACAGCTTTCGCAATTTAATAATTCATTTTCTTCTAGTAAACTTTGAAAAGAAATTTGAGAACCACAAATTGGACATTCAGCTTGATTCATTTTGGTAAATTAAAAAAATTAATTACGACATTTTTTATAAACTTTATAAACTGAGATAAATAAAATTATAATTTATAATTTTTCAAAATCAATGGTTATTAAAGTATTTGAAGATAACTTTTGAAAATTAAAATTTAATATCTCTTCAGAGCAAATTAAAATTATTTCATTATCTTGGTATAATCTTAAACTAAAATAATCTTCATTTTGGCTAAAAATAGAAATTAAATTTAATTTTTTTAAATTTAAATCAATTAGAATAACATTCATTCCTATGATTAATTTAGTTTTCTTAACTATAATTTGATAAAAATTTTCCCAATAATTATTAATATCTTTATTATGTAATTGCTTAATTAAATTAAATAATTTTTGAGAACCAATCTTGCCCGAAATATTTATTTTTACACCTCTTAATAATCCATTAAAAATAAAAATTAAACTATCATCAAAAAAGGGTTGATTAAATTCAATTTCATTTTTACTATTATGAGCCGAGCGACTATGAGCTATCAACAATTTGTCATCTAAAAAATTTTTAAATAAATATTTTTCTTCCCAAATAGGATTAATTGATTTATAAAATTGTTTAGTAGTAATGATACCCCACCCATCTTTTTGGCGATCGCCATCAGGAGTTAAACTCCTTTCACAAATATTAGCAAAATTTTCTAAAAAATAACTAATATCAATTTTCTTTTTTGAAATAACAGTTAATAATCTACACATTTTTTATAACTTCTTTAAATTTTTCGATAAAATAATCAATATCTTTCAAGCTAATAATATAAGGTGGTAGAAGGCGAATAACATTATCTCCAGCCGGTATCGTTAAAATAAAATTTTCTTGAAGTTTTTTAATTATTTCTGTTCTTTTATTATTTACTTCTATTCCAATCATTAATCCCTTTCCTCTTATATCTTTTAATAAAGGAGAATTAATTTCTTTTAATCTTTTTATTAAATAATCACCTTTTTCTTTTATTTTATTTAAAAAATCATCATTTAATAATTCCGTGATTTTTAAAGCTACACTACAAGCCACTAAATTACCGCCAAAAGTTGAGGTATGAAAAAATTTAGGAAGACTTTTGGCTATTTCTTCTTTAACAATTACAGCACTTAGAGGAAAACCATTAGCAATACCCTTACCTAAGCAAATTATATCTGGAGATACTTCTTCCCATTGACTAGCTAAAAATTTTCCTGTTCTTCCTAAACCTGTTTGAATTTCATCTATTATTAGAACAATTTTATTTTTTTGACATAATTTAGATAATTGCTCTAAATAACCAGTAGGTAGTAAATTTATACCTCCATCTCCTTGAATTGGTTCAATTATTATTACTCCTATTTGCTGATTAATATAACTTAATAATTCATCAAAATTTCCATAATCAATAAAATCTACCTTAATTAAAATATCATTTAAATTTGTTTTGTATTTACTATTATAAGTTACCGAAAGTGAACCCAAGGTTTTACCGTGATAACTATTTTTCATTGCAATAATTTTTGTTTTTTTAGAAAAATAAAGAGCAAATTTTAAAGCCGCATCTATTGCTTCAGCACCCGAATTCAAAAATAAAATTTTACCTTCAATATTACATTTAGCTAATAATTTTTGAGCTAATTCATTTCTAATTGGATTGATAAAACTATTATGAAGATTAATTAGTTCATCTATTTGTTTATTGGCGATTTTATTCAGTATATTATTTCGATAACCCAAAATATTAGCTCCATAATTTGACATCATATCTAAATATTTGTTACCATTTTGATCATATAAATAACATCCTTCACCTTTTATTATTTCTAGGCCTCGATTTAAATATAAATCAAGAAGATAATCTAGTTTCATTTATTAATAAAAGTTCCAATTTTTTTATTTAAGGCATCTTGAATGCAATTTTTTATCCTTCCATCGGTAATAAAAATTTCTGAATCAAAATTAGTTAAAATGTTTTTGATATTTAATAATTTTTTTTTGAAACCATAGGTTAAATTTTGATTTAAAAGTTTATCAATATCATTAAGATTAAAATTTCGAATAAGACTATTTTCGTCATTAATATTTTTTAAAATACCTGGCTTATCAATTACCATTATAATTTTAGTTGGCTTATATTCTTTAGCTAAAAAATAAATTAATTGCTCATTATCAACATTGACTATTTCTCCTTCAGCTGTAATAACTGGCTGACTAATTACTAAAATAAACTTATTTTCTAGTAGCATATCAATAAGATTTTTATTTATTTCTATAACTTTTCCAGTTAAATTATTGTCAATCAATTTTATTTTGCCATCAATTTTAGCAGTTAAAAATTTTTTTCTTTTAGCTATAATTAATTCACCATCAATTCCACTCAAACTAATAGCATTAATTTTTCTTTTTATCAACAAACTAACGAATTTTTTACTAACTAAACCTGCATAGCTCATTAAAATTAAATCGATAATATTATTATCAGTAAAAACACTTTTATAACCACTTTCTGATTCAATAATTCTAATTTGAATATTTAATTTTTGAGCTAATTCATTTCTATACTGATTAGCACCGATAATTATTATAATTTTTTCATCACTATTTTTTATCATATAACTAATATCATCGGCTAAGTATTCTAAATTTATATTTTTACTTCCTCCTATTTTTATTATTAACATTGAAAATAATTTTTTAAAAAGTTTATAATAAATACTTTTCGAATTAATTAAATTTACGATTTTATTATTTAATTTTATTTTAGATTCTTTAATTAAAAAAATATTATAATTAAATTTTTAATTAATTTTAAAAGGGAATAGGCTTTCTAAGGTTTCTTTTTTAAATTTATCCTCTACTATTTTATTAAGAGCTATAATTGATATTATATCTTCCTTGTCTAATTCTAGTTCAAGGGGTAATTTTATTCCTCCAAATAAATTCTCGTAGTCTTTTTTTATTATTTCTATTTTGGGATTAAAAAATATATCACTTATTTTATCGGGTAAACTTTCTTCAATTTCTTTAAAATTGCCATTTATATAATTTTCAAAAATGAACATTAATAATTTTCTAATAAAAATATTCTTTATTATTTTAAGATGCTTTTTATCTTGATTTTTTTCATTCCAGGTAATTATCCACTCTTCTAAACTTTTTTCTCCTTCTTCTTTTTTTCTAATTTCATTTATGATATTATCAACTTTTTCTTTTTCTTCTTTTAGGTGTTCAAAATAATTTATTTTTTCTAATAAACTAATAAATTTTTTACTATCTATTTTGATTTCTGAAAATATTTTATCTTTGTTTATTAAGAATTCTTTAGTTTTTAAATAAAAATCAACAACCCTAATCCTATTTCTAGTTTCTTGATTTACAGGACTTGATAAAGTTTCTTCTAGTCCCATATACTTTGCTGTGTAAAAAAATGGTTCTGAATTTCCAAATAAAAACCTTATTGTATCATTTTCTGTTTTGCCCTCGCTAGATATTTCAAAAATTCTAAATCTTTCTTGAGGTTTTTCGGCCTCTAATAATTCTGGTAGACCTAATTTTTTTCTTAATTCGTTAAACTTGCCATATTCTGCGCCTATATGAACTAAATTTCCTAATATACATATGAGAACAATAAATTCATATGTTATGTCTTTAATCATTTTATTTTTTAAATCATCTAAATAATCTTTTGTAATGCCTAAATCTTCTATAATATTTCTTAGGGTTTCGTAATTATCCAAAAGGACATCAGCTAATTGACTATTAATATCTGTAATATTTTGTATTTTTTCATTAATATTTTTGAAAGAATTATAATAATCTTTCAAAATAGAAATAACAGTTTTTTGTGCTTCTTCAATAAAAATACCTCTTAAATTAATTTTTAAATTTGAAAGTTCTTTATTTAATAAAATTTCTAAATTTTCACTAATTTCTTTTTCCCATCCTTCGTTAGATAAATAATCCATTAATTCTAAATGAAAATCTAAAGAAGTTTTAAATTTTTTGTTTTTAAGAAAAGGTATAATATCACATAAAGAAAATCTAAAATTTCCTAAATATATAAAATCGGGTCTTTCTTGTTCATATTTTTGGTAATAAACTGGATAATTAAATATTTTTTCATCATCATCTATAACTTGTTCAATTCTTTTAAAACCTAAATTTAAATAATCTATAGCTCTAGGTCTTAAATGAAGAGTAGTGCTTATATATTTTATATTTTGATTACCTAAGATATTCCTAATTTTATTTTTAATATTTTCTAATTCTTCTTCCTTTATATTATACTTTTCCGATATGAATTTTAGATCATTAGAAATGGCTTCTTTTCTATTTTCTAAAAAATATTTAAATTTTTCTAATTCTCTAGGATAATCAAATTTTTCTTCTTTATCTAATTTTTTTGTTTCATAATATTCTCTCTTTTTCATATAAAAATTTTATAACAATTTTGAAAATAAATTAAATGAGTTTTTAAATAAAACATACGAAGGAACATTAAACTTCCTTAGACTTTCACTAAATTCTAAATAATTCTTAATTCCTTCATAATTTTCATTAAATTTAAATCCAAAAAAATCAGTTCCTATTGCTAAATTGTTTTTGAATTCATTTTTTAAATGCCTAAAAGTTTTTAGCCAATTTATAAAATTAATTTCTCCATTAATATTTATTGAATAAGGCAGGCAAGTTAATCCAATTAACCCTCCTATGTCTTTTAATAATTTTAGGTTTTTTATATCCAAGTTTTGTTCAAAGTCGATTAATTCTTTAAATCCATTATGAGAGAAGATAACAGGCTTTTTATAAATTTTTAAAATATCTCTGAATGTGTTTATAGATGAGTGAGCTAAATCTAATACAATTGGTAGTTTCTCTAATATTTTTATTAATTGCTTGCCTTCTTTTGTTAAACCCTTATTAGTTGTATTTTTTAATGAAGCAGAAAATTTTGTGTCTTCATTCCAATTTAATCCGAATACCCTTATACCTTTTTTATATAGTGAATATATATCACTAATATTATTTAAAAAATTTAATCCTTCTGTACCCAAGATTAATCCTATATTTTTGGATTGTAAAACATCCTTTAAATCTCTTTTGTTATATATGATTTTAAATATCTTAAATCTATTTATCCATTTTAAGAATCTCTCTAATCTTTCCATAAATTGAGTAATATTTATAGGAACCCATTTATTATTTATAAATTCAAAAGGAAAAATATTTACGACAGCAAATTTTAACCCTGATTTTAAAAATTGTGGTATATCACCATGCCTTTTTAATTCTAATATACTGAGATTTTTATATTTCATATTCAAAAATTTAGGGAACCTAAGATAAACTTCTATATCAAGATGTAAATCAAATATTACATTTTTCATGGAATTAATTTTAACTCTCTTTGAATATTTTCAAATTTTTCTCTTATCTCTACTCTAAGATTATGAAAATGAATACTTTCATTAACTTCTACCTCTAATTCTATAAGACTTTTAGGATCTAATTTCTTACCTAAGCTTTCTACTGATTCTTTTACAATTTCTCTTGCTACATCTTCACAAAATTGTTCTTTTATCAAAGCTTCTTTAATAAAATCAAACTCATCTTTACCGCTTAATAATTCTCTAGTAATTAAAACACTCTTATTCAAAATTTTATAAATTTCATTATGAGTTATATTATTTTTTAAATCTTCAATTATTAACTTTGCCGTACCTAAATTAGTATGAGATCCAAAATTTAATGGATTAATTACTTTATAAATATCCTTATCAGATAAACCTAAACTTTTTAAATAATGATAAGCTTCTCTTATACTCCATCTTTGAGGACAAGGGCAAGCATTCATAAATGGAACATCCATCCCTAATTTGTATCTAATTTCATCTTTATTTAAAAAACCAATGGCTATAATTTTTATGTTTTCATGAGCTAATCTACCGGATGAATTTTTATCAATTAACTTTTCATAATTAAATACAATCTTTATAATACCAGTTTCTCTATTTTGTAATTCTGCTGCATATTTAATAAGATTTTTTAAATATTCTTTTAAATTAGTTCTACTAAACTGATATTTTTGCATAGCTTTTTCTATTCGAGACATATGTAAACCTCTCTGATTTTCTGGCAAATCAAAGAATATTTCAATATCTACTTCTGGTTCGATTATTTTATTTTTTTCAAAAATATCTTCAATTTGTATTTTATGTTTTCTGTTTGTTACTCCTACTTTTGGAAGTGGAAATAAAATTTTTGGAGTAGAAGCTGGTATATCTACAAAATTTTTTTCATCTATATTTTCAAAATTTTTTATACCTTTGACCTCTAATAGTGGTTGAAATTGGAATGTTGATACTACCTTTTGATTTTTTAAACTTCGAACTTTCAACGATTTTAATGAACCAAAAATTTTGTTTATCATTTTTAATTTTTATTTATAACTTTTAAGTATCAATAAAGAATAATAATCGACCAGTATATTTTTTTAATATATAAAATAAAAAGACCGGCTTTTGTGCCGGCTTCTTTAGATATTTTTTAAGATAACTAATTATGCCGGCACTCTTCCGATTCTTAATAATAAATTAATAATTAAAAATAAATTCCAATTTTTTATAATCTCACTTTTCATTATTGTGAAAAATTTTAAATTAAAAAAAATTTTTGTCAAGAGTTTTAACTATTAAAGTAAATGTTAATAATGATTTTGAATTTTAAACCGACAATGGAAATTAATATTTTCTCTTTTAGGTTATTTATTAATTAAAGTTATTTCATTAAAATTATTTTTTAATATTTATATTATTTTTTGTAATTTAATCTTTTCTTTTATTTTATTTTTTAAACCAGTTTTAAAAGGTGAAACTATTGGGATGATTTTAATTGCTTTATTTATGATAATTTTTTATTATTTTTTGGGATTTAATTGTTTATCATAATTAAAAAATTTTTTTATGTTTATAAGTTAACATTATTAAAAAAAATTTTTTTTGGATTAAAATGGCGGTATCTTTTGGACAAAATCCGAACCTATTTTGAACAAAATCCCGATGCCGAAATCTAACCTGTGCGTCCGCCTTCGGCGGACGCACACCCACCCACCGCCCAAAACGAGCAAGCGGACAAAAATTTCCCCCCAGATTCTCCCTTGTCTGCTAGTTGAATGATTGAATTAAACTTGGCAAAATTTTATTATAATAAATATAACAATAATAAAGTTGTGGCGGAAAAAATAGATTGATAGCGTCTCTCATTCTATAAATTTCAGGTGCAGTATTAAAACATTACCTAAATCAATATCATGGAAAAATGGAGCAAAACTTTGTAATTCTTTTGGTATTTTTTGCTTCTTCATGGTTTTTTAAAAAAGAAATGCTGGAGTTGTTGAAATAACCCCACCCCGTTTAATCGAATCGCAGGACTTTCCTGACTTCGCTAAGGGTTTCGATGGCGTTTTCTCTAGCCACCTTAGCCCCCTCTTCCAGGGCGGAAGAAATGTACGACGGGTCGTGCAAAATCTCAGCCCTCTTCTCCTGAAACTCACTGAGGAAGTTCTGAACGATGCGAGTCAGAATTTGTTTAAACTGACCCATTACTGGTTTGCCACTCTTATGTTCCTGGATAACGGCATCCACCTCATCGCGTTCCGATTGGGTTTTTGCCAGCCCCTTGGCAATTAAGATATGGCTTTCCAGTTTCTCGTTCATTACTCCCTCAAATGCAGTCTCAGCGGCTTTGATCTTGTTGGCAACCGTCTTTAGGTCATCCGTCAGGAAAATAGCACCGCCAGGATTACTTTTGCTCATCTTGCCCTTTCCTCTCAGGGCAAGAATACGTAGCGACTTAACCTGCAACACCTGAGGAATTGGAAAAATCTCCCCGTACTTCTTGTTGAACCTGCGAGCGAGGAGACGCGTAACCTCCATGTGTGCGAGCTGATCTTCTCCCACCGGTACCCTTTTGGCTCTGTTCAACAAGATGTCAGCAGCCATTAGTACCGGATAAAGAAGAAGGAGGGCATTAGCAGTTTCCGGCCGTGCGTTGTTCTTGAGCTTATCCTTGAGAGTCGGTACTCTCAAGAGTTCAGCCACAGAAACAAGCCTAGACAGAATCGCGGTAAGCGTTGTTACCTCTCCCGCTATATCCGATTGGAGATAGATCTTCGCTTTCTGCGGATCAACTCCAAGCGCGATGTAGTCAGCTACGACTCCGTGGATGTACTGCCTCACAGTATCCGGTTCGTTGTCCGTGATCGCGTGCAAATCGGCAACGAACACAACCGGAGACACGCCCTGTGTTTGAAGTTCAACAATGGGAGCTACTGCCCCCAGGTAGTTGGCGACGGTCAAGTCGCCAGTGGGCCTGATGCCCGTCAGTAACTCAACCTTGTAATCCATGGTAGACGCCTCCTTTTTTAGGGTACTATCCATACTATAATCCTTTTTCCATTTTTTGCCAAGATCATATGTCATATCTATTTTTGTTTGATTACACTAATAACGACCGTGTCTTTTATGTCTAATTATATTCTAAACGTTGGCCTAAAAGGTTTTAATATACCCTTAACATCATAACATCTCAAAACCATACTGGAAACTCCGAATATTTTGGATACCTGTTTTATTGTCAGTAATTCTGGGAATCTTTCTGATTCCATAATCGCTTGCTCTAAAACTTTATTATTTTTATATTTATTATAATAAAATTTTGCCAAGTTTAATTCAACCATTCAACTAGCAGACAAGGGAGAATCTGGGGGGAAATTTTTGTCCGCTTGCTCGTTTTGGGCGGTGGGTGGGTGTGCGTCCGCCGAAGGCGGACGCATAGGTTAGATTTCGGCATCGGGATTTTATTCAAAAAAGGTTCGGATTTTGTCCAAAAGATACCGCCATTTTACGATTTCAGAGCTTTGAGAAGTTCTTGCCTCGCCTTCGCTTCGCTCGGGCTCGGCAAAAGCCACGATTTTATACGGATTTTTGAAATAAAAAAAACAATTTCTGCCCGCTCAAAAGAAAGTTCGCCGTGCGAAGCACGGGCAAAATAAAATTTTGCAAAACAATCTTTTTTCTCTCGCTTCTGGCGAAAAGCAAAGCGATAATTTAATTTTGGTAAAACAAATATGACAAAAGAAAATTCAAAAAGAAAATTTTTCATTTATGTCCGCAAGTCAACTGACTCAGAAGACAGACAAGTAAGAAGTATTCAGGACCAAATTGCGGAACTCAAGGAATTGGGGAAAAAAGGAAAATTTAGAAATCGTTGATATTTTGATTGAAAAACAAACCGCTAAAATTCCCGGAAGGCCAGTTTTTAATGAAATGCTGAAAAGAATTCAATCAGGCGAAGCGTCTGGATCCTGACCGGCTTGCTCGTAATTCTATTGACGACGGGCAAATTATTTATCTTTTGGATACCGAAATTATCAAAGAGTTAAAATTTCCTACTTTTTGGTTTGAGAATACGCCACAAGGAAAGTTTATGTTATCTATCGCTTTTGGCCAATCAAAATACTATATTGATAATCTTTCAGAAAATATCAAAAGGGGACATCGGCAAAAATTAAAACAAGGTTTATGGCCCCAAATGGCGCCTCTTGGTTATCTCAACGATACAAAAACAAAACAAATTTATGTTGATAAAGAAAAAGCACCGCTTATTAAAAAGGCGTTTGAACTTTACGCTACTGGAAAATATACCTTGAAAGAAATTAGAAAAATCATTAACGATTTGGGGTTGCGGGGAAGAAAAAATAAACCTCTTTCAACTTCAAATTGTTAATATCTTTTACAAAATCCTTTTTATTACGGAGTGATGAGATACAACGGCGAATACTACGAAGGAAGGCACGAACCGATTATTACAAAGAAACTTTTTGATGATGTTCAGGAAGTAATGAAACAAAAATCAAAACCGCAAAAACCAGACAAAATGAAATTTTTTCTTTATCGCGGATTATTTCGTTGTGGAGAATGCAGTTATGCCATTACCGCGGACAGAAAAATCAAAAAGAGCGGGAAACAATACACCTATTACTATTGCACCAAGAAAAACCCAAATCATAAATGCTCGCAAAATGTTTTTACCAGAGAAGAAAAAATTTTATCCCAAATCAATGAAGTGCTACAAAAAGTTTCTTTATCTAATGATTGGGCTGATTGGATGATAAAAAAACTTGAAAGAGAAAAAGAAGAAAAAGTCCAATCATCACGCTTTTTTGCTCAAAAGATTGAAAGCGAAATAAAGGAGATTGACGAGAAGTTGGAAAAGTTAATGACTGCCTACCTTGAAAATGCTTTGTCTTTAGAATAATACCGAGAAACCAAAAATAAACTTATTAATCAAAAACAACTCCTGAAAGATAAACTAATCGCTTTTGAGCAAAAAAGCAATAATCGGTTCGAACTCGCCATAAAATTCATAAATTCCTTAAAACAAAGCCAGATTATCGCTTTGCAAGAAAATCACGAGCAAAGCCGGGATTTTCTAAAAAAGATTAGTTCGAACTTTCTTTTGAGCGGGCAGAAATTGTTTTTTTTATTTCAAAAATCCGTATAAAATCGTGGCTTCTGCCGAGCCCGAGCGAAGCGAGGGCGAGGCAATACCTTCTCAAAATCATGAAATCGTAAAATGGCGGAAGGGGTGGGATTCGAACCCACGAGGCCCCAGAAGAGGCCACGGCTCTCCAGGCCGTTCCGTTAATCCACTCCGGCACCCTTCCAAGATATACTAGAATAATAAGGCTAAATATTTAAAAAAATAAATTCATAATTATTAATTCATTAATTAAAATTTATTTTATTATAATATTAGGATAATATAATTATAACAAATAAAACTACAAAGATAATTTTTTATATTAATTTATGAGCTATGAATAAATTTTTGATTAAAATTTATTTTTTTATTAAGAAGCATTTTAAAGCAAAAGCAAAAATTAAAAAATGGAAATTAAAAGATTTATATTAATAACAACAGTTTTTATCCTGGGTATTATTTCAATATTTTTTGTTTTTTCAATAAAAAATCATAAAGAATTTATAGCTCCTAAGATTGGTGTTACTATTTATCCCCTTTATGATGTTGTTAAAGAAATTGTTGGTGATAAATATGAGGTTGTTTTAATTGTCCCTCCTGGCGCTGAACCTCATAATTATGAATTGAAAATAGAAGATGTTAAAAAACTTCGAGGCATTAAAATAGTTTTTGCTAATGGTTTAGGAATTGATGATTGGACAGAAAATTTAATTAAAAATTTTAAAGATGTAAAAATAATTTACTTATATCAAAGTGTTGATTTAATTGATCAGGATCCTCATTTTTGGCTTTCTTTAGAAAATATGAAAAAAATTGCGAAGATTGTCGAAAAAGAAATGGAAAACTTTGATAAAAAAAATAGAGAGTATTATCAAGAAAATTTAGATAAAGTTTTAGAGAAAATAGAAAATCTACAAACAGAAGCAAAACAAACAGTTTTTTCAAATAAATTCATTATTACCCAACACAATGCTTTTAATTACTTAGCTAAGGAATTAAATTTAAATGTCGCCGGTTATTTAGAAGGAGAAAACAAAGAATTAACCCCAGCTGACCTTTCACAATTAATTAATAAAATAAAAATTTTAAATATAAAAGTGATTTTTAAAGAGCCAGGAGAAGAGAATAATCTTTTGAAAACAATAGCCCAGGAATATAATTTAAAAATCTATGAATTAGATTCAATTGAAGGCAAAAGTGGTTTAAACTATTTTGACGCTTATAGAAAAAATATAGAAACTCTAAAATTTATACAAAACGAATAAAACTTATATAACACTAATCGCAAGGAAATTATTTATAAGTTACACTAATTTTTATAAATATTTTAGAAATTTTACCTCGAACGGTGCCTTATAATAGAAAAGAGTATAATTTAGATGTATTCTGTTTTGGTTCTTGTTTGTGATTTGTTATATAATTAGTTGTATTATTTTATTTAATGGTTATTATAATTACCTAAGTGGTAATATTTACCATCTAACAGATTAAGTATATAATTCAATATCATATTTTAACCTATGCTAAAATTTAATTATGAATGCTTTAGAGGTAAAAAATTTGATTGTTAAGATTGGGGAACAAGAAATTATTAGAAATATTAGTTTCGTTTTGCCTGAAGGAACAATTACTGCCTTAATTGGTCCAAATGGAGCTGGTAAATCTGTCTTATTAAAAACAATTCTCGGTCTTTTTCCTTATTATGGAGAAATAAAAATTTTTGGTGAAAATCATTTAAAAATGCTAAATTTTGTTGGTTATGTGCCTCAAAATTACACACTTGATCCCATTTTGCCCTTAACAGTTTTTGAATTTTTAAAATTTAGTAATAGAGATAAAAATAAAATTAACGCGGCATTAAAAGAAACTGATATCTATGAATTAAAAAATAGAAACTTAGTTCAATTATCAGGAGGTCAACTACAAAGAGTCTTATTTGCTCGTGCAATCCTAAACGAACCAAAAATTTTACTTTTAGATGAGCCAGTTTCTGAAACAGATATTGTGGGTAAAAAAGAATTTTATGAAATAATTAAATACTTAAATCAAGAAAAAAAAGTAACTATTTTGATTACCAGCCATGAAATTACTATTATCCATACCTTTGCTCAAAGAGTTTTGTGTTTAAATAGATCTTTAGTTTGTGTTGGATCAATAACTGAACTTTTTAAAGAAGAAATTTTAAAACAACTTTATCAGAGAGATATTTTTGTTTATCCCTTCAATCGTCCAAATACAAATACAAATGAATAATTACTATAATCTTAAATTATTGTCTGCTTTCAGTCCGCGTAATTCTGCATTAAAATTAAATTGTCTGCGTAAGTCTGCGTATAATCTGGTTATAAAATATGAATTTATTTGAATATCCATTTTTATTAAAATCATTAATTATTAGTTTTTGGTTAGGTATTGTTTTTGCCTTATTAGGTATTTTTGTTTTTATTAAAAGAATGTCTTTTTTTAGTGATGGAATTGCTCATTCATCTATTTTAGGTTTAGCGATAGCTTTTTTATTAAATTCTAATATATTACTTTTTGCCCTTTTAAATGGTGTTATTTTTTCACTTTTAATCTATTATTTAGAAAGAAAAACAAAAATTCATTCTGATACTTTAATAGGTCTTGTCTTTGTTTCTTCTTTATCCTTAGGATTGATACTTATGTCATTAAAATCTTCTTATCAACCAGAACTTTTAAATTTTCTAATTGGTAATATTTTAACAATTAGTAATTTTGATTTTGTTTTGACAATAATTTTTTCTGTTTTAGTTTTAACTTTTATTATTTGTCAATTTCCCAAAATAATTTTAGCCCTTTTAGATCCCGTTGAGGCAAGATTAAGAAAAATAAATGTTAATCTTTATGAGTTTTTGTTTTATTTAATTTTAGGTATTAGTGTAATTTTAGGTATTAAATTAGTTGGCGTTATCTTAATAACCGCCTTTTTAATTTTACCAGCTGCAACTTCATCTTTGGTCTCTTCATCCTTTAAAAGTTTTATTTATTTAAGCATTATCTTTGCTTTATTTAATGTTGTTTTTGGTTTTTTAATTTCTAATTTTTATAATTTTCCCTTGGGAGCAAGTATTGTTCTTTCTGGTTTTTTTATATTTTTCAATCTCTTTTTAATAAAGAATTTTTTAAATAAGTAAAAAAATATTATTTTTAATAATTTGAGCGGTGGACGGGATTCGAACCCGCGACCTTCTGCTTGGAAGGCAGACGTTCTACCAACTGAACTACCACCGCTTATTTAAAATAAAATATATTATAAGTTAATTTAGAAAATATTTAAAGATAAAAAATTTGTTAATTTAAATTGACTAAAACTAAATTACTTGATAAAATATTTTTAGGCGACTATTATAAAGTTAAGTTTTAAAATTACTTTCTCTAATAAAAAAAATGAAAGAATTACTTTATGAAACCCTTGATGATTTAATATCTAATTTAGACCTAAGACAAAAAGATATTTTTAAAAAAAGATTTGGTTTAGATGATAAACAATATACTTTAGCAGAATTAGGAAGAAATTATAACTTAACTCGTGAAAGAATTAGACAAATTCAAAGCAATATTTTAAAAAATATACACGAAAAAATTTATAGCCATAATTTTCTTCAAAAAGATTTCCTCTATCATTTAAATAAATATTTAGGTAATCTAAAAATTAAAAGATTGGAATATATAAAATTAAAGTTTAAAGAAAATTATAATTTTGATTTAGGAGAATTAAAAATTTTAGAATTATTTTTAAGAATTCACCCTCAAGTTTATTTATTCGAGGAAAATGAAATCTATAATAATTTTATTTATTTGCAAGAAGAATATTTTAGAAATCTAAATAATTTTACTAAACATATTATAAATTTTTTTGATAAAGAAAAAGTTATATCCGAAATAGAATTCTTAGAATTTTTAAAAGGGGAGATCTTTAATCATTTCAAAATTGAAACTGGCATAGATGAAATATATGAATTTATAAGATTATTTAAAATAATTAGAAAAAATCCTTTCAATGAATTTGGATATATAAAGAATAAAAGAATTTTACCATCCTCATTAATCGATAAAATAAGATTAATTTTATCTTTTGAAAAAAGGCCACTTTCTTTTTATGAAATTTATAAAAAACTTAATGAAATTAACAAAATTGACGATGAATTTATTCATCAAGTGTGGAAGAAAAAATATTCCTTAAGAACAGTTCATTATATTTTAAATAGTTATAAAAAAGAATTTGTTTTAGTAGGTAGAGGAGTTTATACTCTTAAAGATTGTGGTATAAAAGAAGGAAAATTAATTGATATTATCACTGAATTAGTAAAAGAAAATAATGGTTTATCGTTGGATGACCTGTTAGATAATCTAAAAAAACAACAGAGAATTTTTTCTAAAAATACCTTCTTAATTTATGTTTATAGAAATTTTAGAGTAATTAATGGTAGGGTTTATTTAAGATGATAGATTATTTGAGATTTATAATTGGCTTTCTATTTTCTGTTTGGTGGCTTATTTTGCCTTTAATTTTATGGTATATAGTAAAAGAAAAACATTTAATCACTAAAAGAATTACTTATCGTGCTAAAATTCAATGGATTTTTTTAGAAATTAAAATTCCCGAATTTGTTAAAAAAACTCCTTCAGCAATGGAGGAAATATTTTATTCTCTTCATGCAATTTATAGAGGTGGAGATCTTTATTCAAAATATATTTTAGGTTTTACCCCACCTTTTTATGTTTTTGAATTTATTGGTCATAATGGAAAATTAAGATTTATTATTCGGTGTCATAAAAATTTAAAAGATTTTGTTACGAGTCGAATATATTCTCAATATCCATCTGCCTTAATCGAAGAGGTTGAGGATCCGTTAAGGGACTTGCCTTGGAAAATTCCCAATCCTACCTATAATGTTTTTGGAACTGAATTTACTTTTACTAAAAAAGAAGATGACAAATTAACGCCTAAGAATTATTATCCGATAAAAACATATAAAGTTTGGGAAAATCTTAAAGACGAAGAAAAAATTGACCCCATTTCTGTTTTTTCTGAAGGCGTCTCATATTTAACTGATCAAGAATGGATAATTTTACAAATTATGGCTATGCCTGTGTTAGGCAGTGATAAAGAATTTGGAGTAGAATGGCAAATTAGAGGTACTAAAGAAATTAATAAAATAATGGGAAGAAAAGAAAAAACTGAACCGTCTCCCTTTGAATATATTGGTGAATTTATTAAAAATTTGCTTTTAGCATTTGCAGGTCAAAAAATTGAATGGAAAGTTGGAAAAGAAGATCAAAAAAGTGAAGATGTATCTATATTAAAATTATCTCCCGGAGAAAGAGAAGCTATTGAGTCAATAGAAAGAAAAATTTCTAAACCTGGTTATTGGTGCGTAGTAAGATTTTCATATGTTGCTAAAAATGATGTTTTTTCTAAAAATATTGATAAAAATGTTGCTTTAGTTATGGGAACATTAAAAGTTTTTGATAATCCAAGTGGTAATGGTATAGTTAGAGATACTAAAACCATTACAAGTATTGATAGGCCAATTTCTGGCAAGGTTCCTTATTATAATGAAAAAATATTTTTTAGAAAAAGATTTATTTGGCTTTATACCAAAGGAAGATTTCCAAGTGACTTTAGCTCAAATAGAATTATTTTAAATACCGAAGAAATAGCCTCTATTTATCATATACCCCAAGATGTTGGTCCTTATTATGGTATTGAAAAAATTCCTACTAAATATATACCTCCCAGCTCAGAGGTACCTGAGTTTTAAATATTACTTAAAGAACCTTTATCTTCTCCAATTATTCTTTTGAATTGATTTTTTTCTATGGTTTCTTTTTTATATAAAATCTTAGACAATTTTTCTAATTTATCTTTTTTTATTTCTAATACTTTTCTTGCTCTTTGCAAAGAGTGATTAAGAATATTTTTAATTTCTTGATCAATTTCCTCTGCAGTTTTTTCTGAATAATCTTTTTCAACTAAATATTCTTTATAACCATAAATAAGTTCTTGCTTTGAACCTAAGCTTATTGGTCCAAATTTTTCTGACATTCCATAATTAGTAATTAATTCTTTGGCTAGATTTGTAGCAATTTTAAGATCTGAGCTAGCTCCAGTGGTTACATCTCCAAAAATAATTTGCTCAGCAGCATACCCTCCTAAAATACTTGCTAATTCATCTAAAAATTCTTTTTTGAAATAAAAAGATTTTTCTTCTAAAGGTATTTTTAGAGTGTAACCTCCAGCTCTACCTCTGGCAATGATTGAAATTTTTTGAACTGGTGAAGAATTTGGTAGATAATGAGCCACAATAGCATGACCTGCTTCGTGATAGGCAGCTATTAGTTTTTCTTTTTTGGAATATACTTTTGATTTTCTTTCGGGTCCTAATAATATTTTTTCAACCGCAAAAATTAAATCTTCTTGCTCTATTTGATTTTTGTTATTTTTAGCTGCTAAAATAGCTGCCTCATTACATAAATTAGCTAAATCAGCCCCTGAAAAACCAGGAGTTCTTTCTGCTATTTCTTTAATATCAATCTTACCAACTCTTTTATTTCTTAAATGAATTTTCAAAATTTCCTCTCTTTCTGAAACAGAGGGTAGCTCTAAAAAGACTTTTCTATCAAATCTTCCTGGTCTCAAAAGAGCAGGATCTAAGACATCTGGCCTGTTTGTTGCTGCTAAGACAACAAGAGGAATTTCTTTTTCAAATCCGTCCATTTCTGATAATAATTGATTTAGGGTTTGCTCTCTTTCTTCATGGGCTCCAGTAATTCCTATTCCTCTTATTCTACCTATTGAATCTATTTCGTCAATAAATAGTATAGAAGGAGCTGTTTTTTTGGCAATAGAAAAAGCGTCTCTTATTCTACTTGCTCCAATACCTACAAATAATTCAATAAATTCAGAGCCAGAAATATAAAAAAATTGAACTCCAGCCTCTGCTGCTGTTGCTTTGGCTAATAAAGTTTTTCCTGTTCCAGGAGGTCCAACCAATAAAACACCCTTTGGTACCCTTGCTCCTAATGATAAAAATTTCTGAGGATTTTTTAAGAAATCAATTATTTCTTTCAATTCTTCTTTTGCTTCTTTTAAGCCAGCAACATCATCGAAAGTTATTTTTTCTTTACGTGGATCATAAGTTCTAATACTTGAGCGAGAAAAAGAAAATATTTGACCTGCACCTTTTTGGGCTTGCGAAAACATATACCAGAATAACCAAATAATTAATATTACCGGCAATAAATTAACAATTAACATCATTATTAATTCTTGATAACTTTTATCACTAGAAGTTATTTTTAGATTTAGCAAACTTGTGGTTGTAATATTTAAATCTTTAGCTATTTGCCAAAAGGTTAAATTGTTTTCTTTATTAACTCTTAAAATACTATTATCATAAGTTTCAATAATTATATTAGTGGGATTAATAATTAGTTGTTTAACTTTATTATTTTCAATTAATTCTTTTAATTCAAGAAAAGAGATATTTTTAATTACTTTTTGAGCAAAAAAAGAAGAAAAAATAAAAAAACCGATTATTGTTACAATAAATATGGTAATATAACGAATAATTTTTTTATCCATTAGATATTATAAATTTAGAGTAAATTATCGAAAAATAATTTATTAATTTTAATTAATTTACTAAATCTAAAATTAATTTTTTATCTTGAAATTCCAGCTTGCTTATTTTAAATCTATAAGATTTTCCAACTTCGATTATATCTAAATTATTTAAGGTTATTCCTCTAACCCCATTAGTTTCTATAGTCGCAAAAATGTCATTATTTTTTTCTAAAACTAAACCCTCAACAATATCACCCTCTTTATATGTTTCAATGAATTTTAACCAAGTATCATCAGCAAGATATTTTAAACTTAGATTAACTTTAGTATTTTCTATTTTAATAATTTGAGCCTTAATTTTTTCTCCAACTTTAAAAATTTCTTCAAAATTTTTAAATTTTTCTGGAATTTCTGTAATATGAATTAATCCATCTATTTGGGGATTATCATGTATTTTTACGAAGATACCAAAAGAACTTACACCTATTATTTCAACCTCAATAATTTGACCAATAGAAAATTTTGATAGAGTCTCTTTATATTCTTTTAATTTTGTAATTCGTTCTGAAAGAATTAATTTATCATTACTAGGATCAAAGCTAATAATTTTTAATTTAATTTTTTTTCCTACAAATTTATTTAAGTGTTCTAATATTTTATTCTTATCGTTTTCATTTACCCGAGGATAATTTTCGGCAGCTAATTGTGATACAGGAACAAAACCCTTAATGCCTTCTAATTCAACGATTAACCCTCCCTTATTAGCTTCCTTAACTTCTAATTCAATTATTTCGTTGTTATTTATTAATTCTTTTATTTTTTGCCAATTATTAACATTTTGATAATTTTGAATTTCTACTTCAAAATTTCCATATCCATCATCTAAGCCAACTATTTTTGCAAAGACTTCATCGCCTTCGTTTAATTTATTAATTAAATCTTTATTTCTTAAATAAAAAATACCATACAACCTTCCAATGCCATAAGGAGATAAATCAATAAATACTTCTTTTGATTTTTTCTTTATTATTTTACCTTTAATAATACTACCTTCTTCTATTTTTTTTATCTTATTAAAAGAAATATCGCTTGTTGTCAATTGGGTTGTTGATTGGTTTTGAATAATTTCATTCATTTTTATGCTATAATTTTAAAAATAAAAATTAATTTTAAAAGTTAATTATACTTCAAAAAAATGATTATTAAAAAAGACAATTCAGTTGTAGTAATTATTTTAAATAAAAATAAGATTTTATTAGACCCCCCTAAACCACTTGAGGGATTTATAAATATTTTATCAGACCCTCAAAAAAATCTCAATACTAACAAGTTTTTCAATATGCCAGGAGAATATGAGGTAGAGGGTGTTTATTTACGAATTTATTTTAACAAAAAAAATCTAATTTCTGTTTTTAGAATAAATGAAGTTAATTTTATTTATTTAAACGAAGATCTATCAGATGAATTATTAAACTTTATTTTAACTGAATGGTCAGAATTAGATATTGCTCTAATTAGAAATAAAATCAACATCTTGGATAAAATAAAAAATAAGTTAAAATTTAAAATGATTATAGATTTAGATAATAAAAATAATTTAAAGGGTGAAAAAATTAAAGAATTAAAAATTAATTCCAAAAAAATAGAAGAAAAAAATATTATTTTAGTTTAGATAAATTTTTTAAAAATGTTTGATCAAAAGCATATTAGAAATAAATTTAAGGCGCTAAAATATTCAATTGCTGTTTTTATTATTATTATGTTTCTTTGGTGGTTGCAGGGAGGTCATATACTTTCTTTTCTAAAACCTCAACCATCTCCAGCTGAAATTGCCATTAATACAACTGCTAATATTTTTAAATTAGGCTTAGCTAATATTTTTTCTTTTTTTGTTGAGTTATTTAAATAACTTTAATGTATTTAATAACTTAAGAGATTTAAAAATTAATTTATTCTAATTTTTAATTTTTTATATTTTAAAAACTAAATTATGAAAGAATCAATAAAAATATCAGAAATTACAAACGAATTAAAAAGTTCATACCTTGACTATGCTTTAAGTGTTATTATTTCTAGAGCTTTACCTGATGTTCGAGATGGATTAAAGCCAGTTCAAAGAAGAATCCTTTATGTTATGAGAGAACTAGGCCTTTGGCCAAATGAAAAATTTACAAAATGTGCAAATATTGTTGGTAATACTATTGCTAGATATCATCCTCATGGCGACCAAGCTGTTTATGAATCATTAGTAAGATTAGCTCAAGATTTTTCTATGAGGTATTCTTTAGTATGGGGCCAAGGTAATTTTGGGTCAATTGATGGTGACCCTCCAGCTGCTTATAGGTATACTGAAGCTAAATTAACTCCTATAGCCGTTGAAATGCTTGCTGATATAGAAAAAGAATCTGTCGATTTTAGGTCAAATTATGATAATACGAGAAAAGAACCAGTAGTGCTTCCATCTAAGATACCTCAACTTTTAATTAATGGAACCTTAGGTATTGCTGTCGGAATGGCTACCAATATTCCTCCTCATAATTTAACTGAAGTGAGTAATGCAGTCAAAAAATTAATCAATAATCCCGATATTTCAATAAAAGACTTGATTCAAATTATAAAAGGACCTGATTTTCCTACTGGAGGGATTATTTATGGCAAGAAAACACTTTTTGAGGCCTATAGAACTGGTAGAGGGAGTATCGTTATTAGAGGGAAGGTTAAAGTTGAAGAAACAAAAAGAGGTAATAAATATTTAGTTATTACTGAAATACCTTGGCAAGTTAATAAAGCAGAATTAATTCGTCAAATAGCAGATTTGGGTTTAAATAAAATATTACCTCAAATTAAAGAAGTTAGAGATGAGTCAAATAGAGAAGGAATTAGAATAATAATTGAATTAAGCGATAAAGATGATAGATTAATTCATAATACAATTAATAAAATTTATCGCTTGACAGATTTACAAAAAAATTATTACTTTAATTTAATTGCTTTAGAAAATGGAATTCAGCCAAAATTATTTAATTTAAAAGATTTACTTCTTAATTGGATAGATCATAGAAGAGAAATAATTCGTCGTCGAACTAAATACGATTTAGATAAGACAAAAGAAAGAATTGAAATTTTAGAAGGTTTTAAAAAGGCTATTAAAAATATAGATTTAGTTATTAAAATAATTAAAAAATCAATCGATAAACAAACAGCTAAAAAAAATTTAATGGTTAAATTAAAGATAAATGATAGACAAGCAGAGGCTATTTTGGAAATGCCTTTAAGGTCATTAACTTCTCTAGAAACTAAGAAAATCATTGAAGAATTAAATGAAAAATTAAAACTAAAAGCAGAATTAGAAACGATTCTTAAATATCCTAAAAAAATTGATGAAATTATTATTAGAGAAACTGATGAATTAATTAAAAAATTTGGTGATGAAAGGAAAACTGAAATAATTGATGAAGATTTAAGTATAACAAAAGTAGAAGAGGAAGTTATTAATGAAGATATTTTATTATTAATAAACAACAAGGGTTTAGTTAAATCATTCGCTATAAATACTTCTATAGATAAAATATTAAAAAATAAGGATGAGATTGGGAAAATAGTTATTGCCAATACTCAAGATAAATTATTAGCTTATTCTCAAAATGGTAAAATTTATACTATTTCGGTAAATGAATTTTACAATACAAACAAATATTTAGAATCAACAATAATATTGGATAAGAATGATCAATTAAAAGATATCTTAACTTATAAAAATAAAAAATATATTCTTTGCTTAACTAAATTTGGTTTGGGTAAAAAAATTAAACTTGACGAAGTTATTAGTAATAGAAAAAGTGGAGTTCAAATAATTAAATTAAAAGATAATGATAGTTTGATAAAAACATTAGCAGTTGATGATGAGCCAATAGCTATTTTTACTAAAAATGGTTCTGCTTTAGGTATAAAAGATCAAGTTCCAATTCAAGGAAGAGCTTCAGCTGGAGTAAGGTTAATTAAGCTTTCCCAGAACGACAATGTTTTTAATATTTCCGTTGTTAATAAGAATTACGTAGTTGTAATTTTTTCAAATGGTTATATAAAAAAGTTTTCTGTTAAAGAGCTTAATTTTCAAAAAAGAGGTGGTAAAGGTATTAAAATATTTGAAAATAAAGATAAGTTTGGAGAATTAATTTTTGTTGATTTATTAAATAATGATGATAAAATTTTATTAGTTAATGAAAAAATGGAAACCATTTTAGTTAAAGATATTAAAGAAGTAAAAAGAATTAATCAACCTATTAAAATAGTCGATCTCAAAATTAATTTAGTTAATACAATTTAAAAATGGAAAGTAAAGAAATAAAGATAAGAATAAATCCTAGGATTTTTTGGTATATTATTTTTATTCTTTTGTTAATTTTTTTAGCATTTTTAACTAAAAGAATTTTATTTTCTGAAAAATATGTTGGAGTTTATTTTTTAAATGGTGAACTTTATATTGGCAAGATATCATACTTACCTAAATTGAAATTAATTGATCCTTATCTTCTTAGATTTGACCAACAAACAAACAATACCATTTTAATACCTCTTGTTCAACTTCCCTGGGGTCCTCAAAATCAACTTTATTTAAATAAATCTCAAATTTTATGGATTGCACCTCTCAATGAAAATAGCCAGATATTTAGTCTATTAAAAGATAGAAACAGAATGAATAATCAACAATCTATTTCTTTTCCCCGAATACAATCTCAACAATTTCAACCATCTCAGAATAAAGTAAAAGATAACCAGTCACAAAACACAGATAATGAATTTATCCAAGATAATCCACCAGGAATAGAAGAATCAACTAATCAATAAAATAAATAATTTAAATAATGGCAGTTAAAACAAGAAACCTAATTAGATTAAAATGTTCGGAATGTAATAGGGCGAATTATTACTATTGGAAGAAAAAAGGAAGTGAAAAGAAATTGGAGCTAAAAAAATTCTGTAAATGGTGTCGTAAGCATACTAAACATAAAGAAAGCAGAAAATAAACCTAAATAAAATAATTTATATTTGACATATTTTAAATTATTTGTATTTGATAAAATTTGAATAATAATGATAATAGAAAGATTTAGACAAGAAAAAGAAAGACAACAAAGAGAAGTATATAAACAAAGTCCCGAAGGAGCTTCACCTACCTTTAAAGAGATTTTAGATCATCCTGTTTATTCTGATATGTTGAATGCCTTATTAGAGAATGATGGCCAAAATTATCTTAGAGAAAAATTAGTAAAAAGAGAAGAACTAACCCAAGATGATTTTGAAAAATTATATCAATATAGAATAAAAATAAAAGAAGCCTTAGATAGGTCTAAAGAAGTTTTAGATATTCTAAATAGTCCAGAAAGAATTGAGTTAATGGCATCTTGTTCACCAGAATTTGCAAAAATAGTTGGTGTATTAGGCGCAGAAGAAACCTTAGATTTACTTAAAAGATATATGGCTTTAATTTATGTTAAAAATCCAGAAAGCTTTAATGATTTAAGTTCAAAAATTGAAACTATAACCCAGGCAGAGCAACAACTTCAAAGCTTAGAACAACAAATAAGAGATTTTGCAGAAGCCCATAAGATACCTTCAAATATAATAGAGAGATTTTATCAATTATCTGCTCAAAATAGAACTGTCGCTGAGCAATCTTTGATAACTGATATAAGAAAAAATCTTTCTTTTATTGGTAAAATAAGAGATTTTATAAATCGAGGAGAATTTTCTTATGAATATTTTAAATCATTAAATAAGATTGATGAAATAGAAGAACAACTTAATACTATAAATCAAAACTTAGGAGAGATAGGAAATATGATAGCAGAAGCTATTGAATCTAGCGGAACAGATTTATTATCAAAATATTTATATGGCAGAAGAATAGAAATACCTTCATTTTCATTTAAAAATGCAGGTGAATTAATAGAGATATATGGAAGTGATGAAGAATTAGAAAGAGAATGGCAGGAATACTTAGAAGACCAAGAAGTAACAGATTGGGAACAAATAGATGATGAGGAGAGAGCTACTATAAAAAATGGATTTAAAAAACATTTATCTCGAAAAAACCAAGAAAAGTTTGGAAAATTGTTCGATTGGTTTTTCGGAAATAATGGTCCCTTAGGTCGATTTGTGAATAGTTTTTTGAATAGTAAATAATTAAAATGGAACAGGAAATAGTTGAAAATTTAACAAAAGTTTTAAGAGAAGGAACAGAAGAAGAAATAAGAAATTTTTTAGTTGAAAATTTTGACAAATTCCCAGAAGATTTAAAAACAATAATAGTAGGTACATTTTTTGAAGAAAGTTTAGAAAGATTAGAAGCATTGTCAAAAGGCACATCAGAGGCTTTAGAAGTTTTTAAGCTTTATAAAGAGCTAACAGAAATAAAAAATAGGTTAGAAAATAGACTAAAAGAACTAAAATTAAGACAAGAACTTTTAGGAGAAGAAGAATAAAGCCAGAATAATCAATAGCTACTATTCTAAACTACTTCAAAAAATTTAAATTTTCCTATATTATTTAAACCTATTGACAAATTGTCAAATATATATTATAATTTAATTAGATCTCTATAAGGAGGTGACAGTAATGAGGTGGCTTTTCTTATCTCTCTTTTTGCTGGGCATTCTATTGGTCCATCCCTCGCCCTCGCAGGAAGCGCAGGAAGTTATTTCATTCCGCGCTATCCTCGAGCGCGGAGGGGGAGATCCTGACTGGGATCAGCTTAAGATTCCAGCGAAGGATCTCTCAAAACTTCGGGGACCTGCTGGCCCTCGAGGGCCGCAAGGCCCTCGTGGCCCCCAGGGGCCACCTGGTCGTCCAGCTGGTTCTCCTCAAGCCGTCGCAACCTCACCCTCGCCGACTGCCGTCAAGGCGGCGGCAGGGAAAGAGGAAAAAAACTCTGAGGAGGTGATCACTCACATGTTATTAGTTCTCACTTTAGTCTTGGCGCTGTTTGCGTTGTTTTTGGGCTTTGTTTTGGGTAAACACTCCCAACAACGACCCCAACCCCAGCCCCAACCCTACCCTCATCAACCTCAACGCCACCTTGAAACTTTCAGGGAAGTGGATAGGGATAGACTTCTGAGGATAAAGAGGGGCGAGGGGTGGTTAAGGGTAACGGTGGATGAAGCGAGGGGTGGATGGGAGGGGGAAACATACCCGCCCGTTCACCATGACTCGCAACACCAGTCTTAGGCTTTGCCCCGGCCCGCTTTTGGCGGGCCTTTTTTTAATATTTAAATTTTTTTGTTAATTATGATTTAGTTAACTTTTTAAATAAGTTAAAATTTTTTAAAATGAGAAGAATTAAAGGACCAAGAGGGCATCAAACTAATTCAAAAAAGACCTTAATTATAAAGAGAAATTTAAATATTTTTTAAAAAATTATTAAAAAATAATTAAATATTAAATAAATATTAATTGAACGAATTTGATTTTAGATTTAATAAAATTTATAATAATAAATGAGTCGTAAGTAAAAAAAAGCTAAAATTATGGCGAGAGAACCATCTCCAGAACAGCCATTAAGAGGACAAAGAGAGTCAACGCAAAGAAGACGACGAAGACAACAAAGAGGAGCTTCAGTAGAATCACAAATAGAACAAACACAAGTATCAGAAATAATAGAGAACTTAGAGGATAGAATATATAAAGAAAAAATAAAAGAAACTTTTGAAAGATATATTCAAAACTACCAAAATTATGTAAATTTATTAAATATTACTAGAGAATTATTTGAAAGAGAATGGGAAAGTGTGGTAGAAGAGTATTTTATAGAAGCAAAACAAAATGCCTTAGAAAGAGCAAGCGAATTAACAACAGGCGTAACTTCTGAAAGACGAACTGCTGTATTTAGAGGAGTTTTGGAGGATGAAATTAGGCTTAAAGAAAAAGAATTAGAAAATGAATTTAGAATGATTTTAGGATTACACCTTCTTACTCTAAATCCTGGCAATCCAATTGTGATGGAATTTTTAAGAGAGAAATGTTCAATAGAAAATATTTTGAAGTTTATTGAGCCTATAAATCAACCACCTGGAATAGGAAGCATATTTTATGCAGGAGAGCGAGAAATAGAATATAAACAGATAACTTTTAAAATTAATCCAGCTTGGGCTTCTTTTCTTGTAAATGTTCTTGTAGAAAAAAGTAAAACTAGAGAGGATATAGAAAAAATTGCTGAAAGGTTAAGAGAAGTTATTAGAAAGCACTTAGATTTTATCAGAGAAAATATTTCAAGAAATGAATCATTCTTATTAGAAAGGATAAAAAGAAGATTAGCAAGAATAGCAGGAGATTTAAATTTAAAAACTCAAGAAGGACTTGAAATGTTATTAAAGAGAAGAAAAATTGCAAGAAAGATATTAGGATTAAAAGATGATGAATTGTTAACTGAAGAAAGATTGAGAAGGTTAACACAAAACCAATTAGATGAAATATCTACAAAGGCTCAAGGTGAACAAATTAATTTTGAAGAAGAAAAGAAAAAAGCATTTGAAGAAGAAGTAAAGATATTAATGAGAGAATTAGAAGAATCCCTTAATTTAAAACCAGAAGAATTAATGAAAAAAGACCCAGAAGAGTTAAAGCAGTTATTAGAGCAATTGAATCAAACCGCTCAAGTTTTAGGGGTCCCATTAGAAGAACTTAGAAAAGCTACCACTGAAGAAGAAAAGAAAAAAGCTAATGAGAAACTTCAAAAAGCTTTAGAAAGTGTAAAAGATATTGCTGGGATTTTAGGAGGTATGGCATTATCAGGATTTCTTTTGTGGTTTTCTTTAATTGGGTTTTTCTTTCCAGTTTGGGCTATTGAAAAAATGCAAAAAGAAATTAAGATTTAAGATCATCGTTATTGCCAGCGTAGCTCAGTGGTAGAGCAGGCGCCTTGTAAGCGTCAGGTCGTGGGTTCAAATCCCACCGCTGGCTAAATTATTTAAAAATATATTTCTAAATCTATTAATGAAAACTGGTATTGCTACTTTTTCTCTAGATACTGGAAAATGTCCTAAATGGCTATTTGAAAGAATGGAAAAACTTGCTGGAATTATAAGTGAAATTATTATTGAAGAATTTGGTGAAGAAGAATTTGTGAGAAGATTATCAGATCCTTATTGGTTTCAAGCTTTTGGTTGTGCTTTAGCTTTTGATTGGAATTCTTCGGGTTTAACTGTTACAACTACTGCAGCGTTAAAATCAGCTTTAAAAGAAAAAAAATTAGGAGTTTATATTTGTGGAGGGAAGGGAAAAACTTCAAGAAAAACTCCTGAAGAATTAGTCGACTTAGGAGAAAAATTAGGAATAGATCCTATTAAATATTTAAATTATTCTAAGCTTATTGCTAAAATAGATAATTCTTTAATTCAAGATGGTTTTAATATTTATCATCATATATTTATCTTAACTAAATCAGGAAATTTTGCTGTAATTCAGCAAGGAATGAATACTTGTTATTCATTAGCAAGAAGATATCATTGGTGGAGTGGGGCCATAAAAGAAGATATTACCCTAGAACCTCATACAGGAATTGTATCTCAAAAGATTATTAAAAATGTTTTGAATCTTACAGCAAAAGAAAGTTTAGAAAATAAAAAATTAATAATTGATCTTATAAATTCACCCCAAGAATTAATAAAAGATTTGAAATATTTAGAAAGACCTCAAAAAAGTTTATTTTTACCTAATATTGAATTTAAATATCACCCTGTTTTAAATGAAAGATTTGATATTAAAAGATTAAAAAAGACAATAGAAAAAGCAAGTTTTTTGAAGCCTGAAAAAATAGAAGAGATTTTATTAATTGAAGGAGTTGGTCCGAAAACTATAAGAGCGTTATCGCTCGTTTCAGAATTAATTTATGGTGCTAAACCTTCTTTTGATGATCCAGCCAGATATAGTTTTGTTAGCGGAGGTAAAGATGGAACACCTTATCCAGTTGATCGCATTGAATATAATAGATTAATTGAAATTTTAAATAAAGCAATTAAAATAAGTAAACAACAAAAAATTTTATTTAACAAATGAAAGAAAATTTATTTTTAATAGTAAAAGATAGCCTTAAGGATTATTACTTTTTCGTTAAAAAAGCTATAATTGGTAATTTTGATAAAATTATTGAAGTTTTTATTTTCTATGTTATTCTTACAATTTTATATTTTTTGCTTAAATTTTTAATCTTTAAATTAATAAGACTTTCTTTAATAATTAGGGCTCGTAAAGATGATTTAGATGAAAAAGAAAAAGAAAGAGTAGATACCTTGACATCTATTTTTAGATCTCTTTTAAAATTAATTTTTGCTTTTATCTTAATTTTATTTATTCTTAAAACATTTAATATCAAAATAATTCCGATTATAACCGGGGCTGGTGTTTTAGGGGCAGCAGTTGTCTTTAGTTTTCAAAGCGTTATTCAGGATATATTTAAGGGTTGGTTAATAATATTTGAAGATCAAGCCAGAAAGGGTGAATGGGTAAATATTAATAATACTTTTATCGGTAAAATTATTGAATTTAATTTAAGATATATAGTTTTATTGGATAGGGAAAGAAATTATATTTTTTTGCATAATAATCAGATTAATTCGATAGTTAACTTAAGTCGCAGTGATAAAAAATTTTTTGTAGGCCTTAGATTTAATAAAGATATTAATTTAGATAATAAAATTGAAGAAATAAATAAATTTATTGAAGATAATAAAAATAAATATAGAAGAATTTATGATTTTAAATTAGAAGAAAAATTTAATATCAATTCAGATTATTATGAAATTTTTGTTTCTTTTAAAACTAAATTTTCTTTAGGAGAATATTATTTGGGTAAAATAAAATTTGATTTAATTAATAAATTTAAAGACAATCTAAGAGAAGTTGTTTAAAATATTAACATTCTTAAAGTAAATAAATTAATTATTTTAGATTATCATTATTTTTTATTTATTTTTAATTTATAATAATATCAACTAATGGAAATTTTAATTTTAATAATTGGACTTTTAATTTCAGTAGTTTTTCATGAATTGGCTCATGGAATAACTGCTGATAAATTAGGGGATGATACACCTCGTTTAGCAGGTAGATTAACCCTTAATCCAATTAGTCATTTAGATCCAATTGGTTCTATTTTATTACCCTTCCTTTCTTATTCTTTGGGAGGTTTTATTTTTGGCTGGGCAAAACCTGTTCCAGTTAATCCTTTAAACTTAAAAAATCCTAAAAGAGATATGGCTCTTGTTGCGTTGATGGGACCAATAACAAATATTGCCATTGCTTTATTTTTATTATTTTTATTGAAAATATCTTTGCTTATAAATTTTCCCGTTAATGAAATGATAATTTTATCTTTAGTTAGGTTAAATATTGTTTTAGCTATTTTTAATCTTTTGCCTATTCCTCCTCTTGATGGTTCTCGTTTATTTTTATCTTCATTACCGTTATCGGTTCAATTTTATTTAGAGCAAATAGGATTTTTTTTGATCATTATATTTATTTTTTTCGGTTTTAGTATTGTTATTAAGGTCGTTAATTATCTAATGAATTTACTTTTGCTTATTTTTGGAATTTAAAAAATTTTTTAATATGAAAATTAAATTTTGTGGAGGAACCAATAGAGTAACTGGAGCTAATTATTTAATTGAAACAGATAAACATAAATTTTTAGTTGATTGTGGTTTGATTCAAGGTAAAAATGTTTGTGAATTAGAAAATTTCGAAAGTTTTCCTTATGAAGCGAAAGAGATTCAGTATGTTTTTATTACCCATTCTCATTTAGATCATATAGGTAGATTACCTAAGTTAATTAAAGAGGGATTTCCTGGCTATATTTATAGCACTCTACCTACTAAAGATTTAGCCAAAGAAATTTTATTAGATTCTCAAAAGATTATTGAAGATCATTGCTTATTTTTCCAAAAAGAAAATTTTTATAATAAAGAAAATTTAGATAAAGTTTTTCAAAGATGGCTGACCCTTAATTATTATGAAAAATTAAATTTTGATGGTTTAGAAGTTATTTTTTTTGATGCGGGACATATTTTAGGTTCAAGTTTCATTCAATTTAAGTATTTAAATAAAACTATTGTTTTTTCTGGTGATTTAGGTAATATTGATCCACTTTTAAGACAGACTGATGAACTTCCGGAAACAGATTATTTAATTTTAGAGTCAACTTATGGGGATCGTCTTCATGAAGATTTAATAAATAGAAAAGATATATTAGAAGATATTATTGAAGAAACAATAAAAAATAAACGAACACTTATTATTCCAGCCTTCGCTTTAGAAAGAAGCCAAGAAGTTTTATATGATTTAATTTCTTTGATTGAAGATAAAAAGGTGCCAGAAATTAAAATTTATTTAGATAGTCCTTTAGGTATTAGAATTTTGAGAATTTATGAAAAATATCCTGAGTTTTTAAATGAAACAGCCAAAAAATTTTTTATTACCCGTGATTATGAAAAATTAAATTATTTCAAAATAATAGAACAGGGAAGTATTAAACAATTGATTGAAGATAAATTACCAAAAATTATTATTTCTAGCTCAGGAATGTTAAAAGGAGGAAAAATTATTGATATATTAAAATATTTTATAGATAAACCTGAAACAACTATTCTTTTTGTTGGTTTTCAAGTTGAAGGTTCGTTAGGGAAAAAAATTTTGGAAGGAGAAAAAGAAATAATTTTAGATGATAAAAAATATCAAATTAGAGCAAAAATCGAAAAAATAATGTCTTACTCAGGCCATAAAGATCAACAAGGAATTATTAAATGGGTTGAACCACAAAGAAAAAGAATATTGAAAACATTTTTAGTTCAGGGGGAGGAAAAAGCTAAAATTAACTTAAGAATAAGATTGGAAGATTATCTAGGAATTAAAACCATTATACCCCAAAATAATGAAGAAATAGAATTATAGATTTAAAAATGTTTATCAAGCCTAAAGAAATAATTGAAATTTTAAAGAAAAACCTTTTTATTAAAAAATCAGATAGGGTTGCTGAATTTGGTTGTGGAGCTGGTTATTTTACTGTTCTCTTAGCCGAAAATGTAGCTGAAGTTTACGCTATTGATATATTAGAAGATAATTTAAATGAAGCAAAAGAATTGGTTGATATTTATAGTTATAAAAATGTTAATTTTATAAAGGCTGATGTTAAAAATTTAAATTATGAAGATAATTTTTTTGATGTAGTTTTTATCAGTCAAATTTTATTTC
Source organism: Candidatus Parcubacteria bacterium (assembly GCA_026004495.1). Lineage (GTDB taxonomy): Bacteria > Patescibacteriota > Minisyncoccia > UBA6257 > HR35 > JANXCM01. The sequence continues at coordinate 569,395 of BPJG01000001.1, forward strand.
AAAATGAAGGTTATGATAGTATTTTAGATAGCGCTTTAAGAATTGTTAAAAATGGAGGTTTGATTATTATTTTAGAGCCTAATGAAAAATTATCCTTTATTAGTGGCCAGCCTATTAGTTATGAATTTATTCAAGTATATTTTAAAATTAAAAATAAGAAAATAATTTTCCAAAAATTTTTTGGTCCATATTATTTAATCGTAGTTGAAAAGTAAGAAGTTATGAATAAATTTTTAACTGAGTTAAGATATAGGTATATTTCAGTAGTGATTTTTGTTTTGATTGTTATTATTATTATTGCTTTTTTGGTAGATAGATTATTTCTTGCCAGCAAAAGAAAAAAATCACAATTACCTTGTTATAATCAAGAATTAACTATTTGGTCAACCTTTAATTTAAAAGATTTATCAAAACCTATCAAGTCTATTCAAAAATATTGTTTAAAGATTAATGTTGTTAAAAAAAATTTTGATGATATTAAAAATAATCTTCTTTTAGAAACAGCTGCTGGTCGTGGCCCTGATATTGTTTATATTGATAATGATTTTGTTTTAAAAAACTTAAAAATTTTTGAACCCTATAAGGGAAATAAATTAGATATTGATAATTATCCTGATTCAATTATTAAATTTTTGGACAAGAAGTTAATTCTTTATCCCCTAACATTTGATATTTTAGTTTTATTTGTTAATAAGACATATTTAGCTAATATTGGTTTATATGATTATCCAAAGACTTTTGAAGAAATTGAAAACATAATTCCTCAACTAAGACAAACCAGTTTTACTTCTTTTCAATTAGCTCCTATTTCTTTAGGTCAAGCTCATAATATTGACAATTTTGTTGAAATATTTCTAACAATTAATAAAAATCTTAATCAAGAAAATTATGCCAGCAAATCGGCAGTTGAAAATACCTTAGATTATTTATCTCAATTCATTGATCTTAATTCTAATCTTTATAGTTGGGACTATAATATGCCTAATAATATTTTGGCTTTTAGTCAAGAAAATTTAGCTCTATTGCCAGCCTTTTATTCTCAAAAAGAAAAAATTAAAAAAATAAATCCTCGATTAGAATTTGCCATCTCTAGTTTTCCTAAATTCCAAAAATCAATAAAAAAATATAATTATTTAAAGGTTTATTATTTTGGAGTAATTAAAAATAAAAAATCAAAATATAGCTGGCTCTTTATTGAAGAATTTGATAAAAGTTATAAAGAATTTATCAACAGTAAAGATTTAATTCCTTTAAGAAAAGATACCTTTGAAAATTTAGATAGCGAGAAAAAAACCCTAATTAATGAGCTTTTGGTTGGTGATTACTTTAATGAAGCGAATTATGAATTTTTAGTTGAAACCCTACCAAAGTATCTTGAGGGTTGGCTAAGCAACAAAGGCAATTTAAAAAATACTCTTGAAAGAGTTGATATCTTTAAATTTTTTAAAAAATGAAACAAATTGTTTTTTTAGTTATTTTTCTATTGTTAATTATTAATAATTTTTCTTTAGCTCAAATTTCGGATACTGGTTTGGTTGGTAAAAAATGTGATGCGAATACAGATGAATGCACTTTAGCAGATTTTATTTCAGCCGTTCAAAGATTAATTAGATTTTTATTAATTTTAGGCTATTGGATTGCAGCCTTGGTTGCTCTTATTGGTTCTTTTATGATGATGTTAGGGGGTGCCAAACGAGATTATCTTGATAAAGGTAGAACAATGATAATTAATTCTCTAACATATTATGTTTTATTACTTTTAGCTGGAATTTTCTTTGATTTAATTTTAGATTTCTTAAAACCAAAAGTATTTACAGGTTATTGAAAATGAAAAAGAATTTATTATTTTTATTAATTATTATATTTATTTTAGAGCTACCTAATTTTTATATTTATTCTCAAACTTCAAGCACTACAACTTCAAGTGCTACAAGCAATTCATCAACAATTGATGTTTTATCTCAGGATAGTTGGAAATATTTTTATAATGTTTTTAGACCCGCAGCCGATGTCTCTTGTCTTCAGGGTTCAAGCGTCTTTGAAAAAATTAATAATTGCCTTATTCGAGTTTTGTCAGCACTTCAATATTTAGCAGTTATTTTATTTTTAATTTCCTTAACAGTGATAGCTGGTTTTTTAGTTTTTTCTCCTGTTAGAAAAGATTATTTAGATATAGCTAAAAAAACTTTTTTTTGGACAATTTTAGGATTTATAATAATTTTTATAGCTCGAGAAATTCTACAAGCAATTAACCAATTAATAAGATGAAAAAAATTGTTTTAGTAAGCAATTAATCAAGAAAAAAAAATTTAATATGGATAATAATAGGTTTTATAATTTTATTCATAGTAGAAAAAATTAGGGAATCAATAATATGGCTACCAGGAAAATAGGAATTATTATTTTATTTTTAGTACTAATTTTAATAAATACTGCATCAGGACAAATAGAGAATATAGAAGAGCATTTTAGTAAAAAATTTAAGCAATTATTATCAAAACGGGGCGATTGTAATGTTGGCCTTGTATTGCTCGAACCTATTACAAAGTTTTTGGGAATTTATAGGATGGAGGGGTGGATAGAAGTTCTTTATAATAATAGAATAACTAAGGTAATACCACGTGACCCATTTGATGAGAAGGTTCTTTGTATTAAAACAAACTTTATACAGAATCATCAAAATCTTTTTGTAAGTCAAGCTGCTATCTTAGATAAACTTGTTCTTTATTTCGAATGGGCTAGAAATATTTTAGAAGGTACTCGATATTCATTTATTGATAGAATTATTACAAAATTTTATGGCGACCCCTATATGTCAGAACCAGCAGAAGCTCTATTAAAATCAACCCCCCCTTGTATATCAATTTTAAGAAATTTTGTAAATCGACAACCAGTAGATGCTAATTTAGTAGATAATGAAAAGGGGTTATTACAAGATTTGTTTGAAAGAGGAATAGCAAGTGGTGCTGTAATCAGGAACGCTACATCTTACTCTTTTCAAGATGCTACTATTTCAAGAATGGTTGGGGGAGACGAAAAATTTCAAGCTTTAAAAAGTGATACAAAGAAATTCATAACACAATTTAATAGTTTTAGTACAAGCATAGGGGAGGCATCAAAAACTTTTTTTGAGGCATATAAACAAATTTCAGCACAAGAGGAGCTAAATAATTTTGCAAAAAGTGTAGATAAATTTGTAAATGAAAATGCAACTACTGCAAGACTTTATTTAACCTCTAATCAACAAGAAAGTACTTGCCTTCTTCTTTTAAATGTTATATTAACTGGGAAAACTCCAACAGGAAGAGATGCTTCGAACTTTAGTCAAAATATTTTAAAACCCCAAATGGAAATGGTTTCAAGTACTATGAAAGAAATTAATAAAATTATTACTTTTCTTAATATAGCAATTATTAAAGCCGAAAGACAAGAAATACCCCTTGCTGTTATTCCGCCAATTGTTTTTAGTGATGAACATAGAGGAGCAGAATCTTTTAAACAAATTACGCCGGAAAGAATATTTAATGAGGTTAGAGATTTTATTTTTAATTTATCACCTATTATTTTTATTTTACTTTTAATTATTGGAGCAATATTTTATATTCTTTCGCCTATTAAAATTGAATATCTTAAAATAGGTTCAGAATATATTAAATGGGCAGTTATAGGTTATTTTGTTTTATTGGTTATTTCAGCTATTTTTATGGCTCTTAGAATAATTTTCGGCGGACCATAAAATTTATGATTTCTAATATTTTCTTTTTCTTTTCTTTTTTCTTTATTTTAGGTATATTTTCTAAATATTATTTTAGCTTATGGTTTATTTTGGCACCCTTGATTTTAATATTATTTTTAAGATACAAATTTTTAGCTATTATTTTTTGTTTAGCTTTTTTATTAGGCGGTGGTTATTTGGTAGTTTATCAAAATTTTAAGTCTAAATCTTCGGATGATTCTATTGTAATTTCTCGTGAGCTTCCTTCAACTAATTATTTTAAAAAATATTTAGGCGAATTTAAAGGTAAGAATTATTTTATTTATTTACCTTATTATTATGATAAATTATATCCTCAAGATAAAATAAATGCTGTCTTTACTATGGTTGAAGATAGAATTTTTATTCAAGATTTATTTGGAGTTAAAAAATCAATCTATTATCCAATTTATAAATTTCGTGATTATATCAATAGTTTAATTGATAAAAATTATTCTTTAGCAACAAGTGAAATTATTGGTGGAATTTTATACGGTCGAGAAATTAATGATAAAGATATTAGAGAAAATCTAAGAAAATCAGGTTTAAGCCATATTACCGCTATGTCTGGTTATAATTTAATTGTTCTCTCTCTATTTATAAATCGATTATTTAAGTTTTTGCCTGTAAGTTTTTTAATTAATAATATATTTACAATTTTAATCATTTTAATTTTTATAGTTTTTACTGGTTTTCAATCTTCAGTTATTAGAGCAGGAATAATGATGGTTGTTTTTATTACTTCTAAATTAATTGGTAAACCAAGTCTTCGAAGAAATGTTATTATTTTTACTGCTTTATTGATAACCTTTTTTAATCCCTTGGCTTTAATTAATGATTTGGGCTTTCAACTTTCTTTATTGGCAACAATAGGAATTATTTATTTCGAAGAATTTTTAAGAAATTTTCTAAAATTTAAATTTTTAAGCGAAACAATTTCAGCTCAAATTTTGGTTTTACCATTAATTTGGTATAAATTTAGTGAATTTAATATTTTTTCTTTTTTCAATAATGCTCTTATTATTTCTTTTATCCCCTTTATGATGCTTTTAGGGTTTTTGGCTATATTATTCTATTTTTTCTATCCAGTTAATCAAATTTTTAATTTACCTTTTTTAATTTTCCTTAAATTAATTGGCTATTTAGCTAATTTTCCTAAAATTTATTTTCCCTTACCTTTATTAATAATTATTGCGATTTATTTTTTTATTTTTTTATTAATTTTTAAAATTAATCGTAATGAAAATATTGACTTTAATTTTAAGCTTAACAATCATTATTAATTTATTTTTATTTTGGTATATCTTTGATAATCTAAAAACAGACAGCTTTGTTGCTTTTTTGGATGTTGGCCAAGGAAGTAGTGTTTTAGTTTTTAATTCTAAACTAAAGCTTCTTTATGATGTTGGACCTTATGGCTTAAAGACAATTAATGAATTAAATAAACTAACTAAAATTTATAATAGAACCCTGGATGTTGTTTTTATTTCCCATCCTGACAGAGATCATTATGGAGGCATTTTTGATATTATTGAAAGATATAAAATAAGATTGATTATAATTAATCCTTATCTATCATCAGAATCTGGTTATTTAAAATTTTTAGAATTAATTAAAAATAAAAATATTCCTTTTATTACTCTTAAGGCTGGCGATTATCTTGAATCAAATTTTGAGAAAATTTTTATTGTTCATCCAGATAAAAGATATAAAAATGATAATCAGAATTCATTAGTTCTTAAAATATTAAAGAATGGAAAAGAATTTTTATTAACCGGTGATATTGATCAAAAAATTGAAAAACATTTGATTGAAAAATATGGTAAAAATATAAAAGCAGATTATTTACTTATTCCTCATCATGGTTCTAAATATTCTTCTAATCAATATTTTTTGTCTAATTTTAATTATGCCATTATTCAAGTCGGACAAAATAAATATAACCACCCCCACTTAGAGGTTATTGAAAGATTAAATAAAATGAATTTACCCTATTGGCGAACTGATTTAAATGGAATATTTATGGTAAAATAGAAATTATGAAAGATTTATTTATTAGTGAAACTTTAAACAAAATAGGTGAAAAGGTACGACTTTTAGGTTGGGTCAATTCAGTTCGTTCTCATGGTAATTTAATTTTTTTTGATTTGCGCGATAGAAGCGATATTATTCAATGCGTTGTTTTAAAAAATAGTCCTGCCCTTGAAATTGCTAAAGAGATAAAAGAAGAAGATATTATTGAAATAACAGGAGAAGTAAAACAAAGAGAAGAAAAATTATTTAATCCTAAAATTTTAACGGGTAAAATTGAATTGTTGGTAGATGAGATAAAAATTTTATCGAAAGCAAAAATATTACCATTTTCTATAGAGGGTGATGGTTATGATATTAATGAAGAAATAAGATTAAAATATCGTTATCTTGATTTAAGAAGAAAAAGATTGCAAAAAAATTTGATTAATAGACATCAGGTTATTTTATTTATTCGTAATTGGCTCAATCAACGAGGATTTATTGAAATTGAAACTCCGATATTAACTAAATCCACTCCAGAAGGTGCTAGAGATTATTTAGTTCCTTCTCGTTTGCATAAAGGAAAATTTTATGCTCTACCTCAATCACCTCAGCAATATAAACAATTATTAATGATTGCTGGCATAGAAAGATATTTTCAGATTGCCAGATGTTTTCGCGATGAAGATTCAAGAGGTGATCGACAGCCAGAATTTACTCAACTTGATTTAGAAATGAGCTTTATTCAACGTGATGATATTTTGAACTTAATTGAAAATTTATTTATTGATTTAGTTAAAAATTTATATCCACAAAAAAAGATAACCAAAATTCCATTTCCTAGATTAACCTATAATGAAGTTATTAAAAAATTTAAGACTGATAAACCTGATTTAAGAGAAGATAAAAATAATCCTAATGAATTAGCTTTTTGTTTTATTATTGATTTTCCAATGTTTGAAGTTTTAGAAGATGGAAGCTTAAATCCAATGCATCATCCTTTTACTCAGCCTAAATTAAAAGATGAAAAATTTAATAAAGAAAAAATAATAAATAAGTTAAAACATAATCCCTTAGAACTTTTAAGCGAACAATATGATTTCGTTTGTAATGGTTATGAAATTGGTGGAGGCAGTATTAGAACTACAAATAAAGATATTTTAATAGAAGTTTTTAAAGTATTAGGTCACCAAGAACAAGATATTTATAATAAATTTGGACATTTAATTAATGCCTTTGATTATGGTGTACCTCCTCATGGAGGTATAGCGCCTGGATTGGATAGGATTTTGATGATTTTAGAAAATGAGGCAAATATTCGCGAAGTAATTGCCTTTCCTAAGACAGGTGAAGGTAGAGATTTAATGATGAATTCACCTGCTGAAGTTGAAATTAATCAATTAAATGAATTAGGGATAGAAATAAAATTAAACAAAGAAGATAGTGATTAAATATTTTTATTTTTTTATATTTTTATATTGAAAAAATTTTTGATTTTGTTATAATTTAAAATTAGGATAAATATTTTTATTTAAACTACTAAATTTAAAGGAGTTATTAATTTATCAAAAATTTTTTATTTATGGCATTAAAAATAGTAAAATCAAGAGGACCAGGTAAAAGAGTAGCAATATTTGTTGATTATAAGAAAGTTTTGACAGCAAAGGAACCATATAAACCTTTAGTTGTTGCTTTAAAAAAAAGAACTGCACGAAATAATCAAGGTAGAATAACTACGCGTTTTAGAAAAAATCCTGCTCATCGAAGATTATATCGTCTTGTTGATTTTTCTCGTTTAGACAGAAAAGATATTTCAGCTAAAGTAGAAACAATTGAATACGATCCCAATCGAACTGCTTTTATAATGTTAGTTTGCTATCGTGATGGTGAGAGAAGATATCATTTAGCTCCTGAAGGTATTAATGTTGGTGATGAGATAATTTGTTCTGAATCAGCACCAATAAAAATAGGTAATCGTTTACCATTAAAAAATATTCCACCCGGTACAGAAATTTATGAAGTTGAATTAGTTCCTCAGGGTAAGGGTAAATTAATTAGATCAGCTGGTTCAGCTGGTGTGATAATGGGTTGTGACGAAAAACATGCAACTATCAAAATGCCTTCAGGTGAAATTAGAAAGGTCTCTAAAGAATGTTATGCTACTATTGGTAGGGTTTCTAATATTGATCATAGAAATATTCGTTTAGGTAAAGCTGGAAGAAAGATTTGGAAAGGTTTTAGGCCAAATGTTAGAGGAAGTGCAATGAACCCTCGTGATCATCCTTATGGTGGAGGCGAAGGTAGAGCTCCAAGAGGAACAAGAAAGCCAAAAACTAAATGGGGTAAAATTACTGGAGGTCGTAAAACAAGAAGAAAAAGAAATCCTTATTCCAGGTTAATTATTAAAAGAAGAAAATAAAATGGGTAGAAGTGTTAAAAAGGGTCCATATGTTGAACCAAAATTATTAAAAAAAGTTAAAAAATTATTAAAATTACCACTAGAACAGAGAGATAAGCATACAATTAGAACATGGTCAAGAGATTCGATGATTATACCAGAAATGATAGGAATGCTTTTTGAGGTTCATAACGGCAAACAATTTATTGCTGTTAAAATTATTGAGGATATGGTAGGCCATAGATTAGGAGAATTTGCACCAACAAGAAAATTCATTAAACATGGTGGTAAATTACAAAGAGAGTTAGAAAGAAAAAAATCAACATAGATTATGTTAAAATATCTTATAATAAATGATTAAAGTGCATTTGCGTTATCTTAATATTTCACCAAGAAAGGTAAGAATGGTTGTTAATATGATAAAGGGTATGGATGTTATAATAGCAGAAAAGCAATTATTGTTTTCACCTAAAAGATCAGCGAAAAATTTATTAAAATTATTAAAACATGCTATTGATGTAGCAGAGAAACAAAAAAAAATAAAAAAAGAGGATTTATTTATTAAAAATATTATAGTTAATGAAGGCCCTAAGCAAAAAAGATTTAGGGCAATGTCTAGAGGCCATGTTGGTCGAATTATTAAAAGAACATCACATATTACGTTAGAATTAGATAAAAAAAATGGGTCATAAAGTTTCTCCTTATGCCAATAGATTAGGGATAAATGAATACTGGAAATCAAAATGGTTTTTTAAGAAGAACTTTAGTGTGTTTTTAGAGGCTGATTATATTATCAGAAATTTAATCAATGAAAAATTGGGTAAAAATGCTGGAATTGCTGAAATAATAATCGAAAGAAAGGATCAAGATCATTGCAAGGTAATAATTAGAACAGCTAAACCTGGCAACGTTATTGGAAGAGATGGAAAAAAACTAAAAAAAATTCAACAAGAAATAAATAAAAAATTAGATAGTTTATTTAAAAAACATAAATTAAATCCACCTGCTCTAGAAATTGTAATTGAGGAAGTAAAAAAGCCTTATCTTTATGCTAGTTTTTTATCTCAATTAATAGCTTTAGATATTGAAAAGAATAAACCAGTAAGAGGAGTGATAAAAAAGATAATTGAAAAGGCAAAACAATATAAAGAAATAGAGGGGATTAAAATTAATGTTTCAGGAAGAATAGGCGGAGCAAGTATTCATAGGACAGAAAAAATTAGTTGGGGAAAATTACCATTATCAACTTTAAAAGCAAAAATTGATTATTCTTTATCAGAAGCTTTAACTAAATATGGAATTATTGGAGTAAAAGTTTGGTTATATAAGGGCGAAAGTAATGAACTGAAAGAAGATTAATAATGTTACAGCCAGCTAAGCTAAAACATCGTAAATGGATGAAAGGTAAAAGATTAAAAGAAGGAATTGCTACTTCTAATATAGATTTAAATTTCGGCAATTATGGTTTAAAAAGTTTAGAAAATAAGTATCTTAAAAATATGCAGATAGAAGCTGCCTTAAAAGAAATAAAAAGAATTTTAAGTAAGAAAGGTAGAGTTTGGTTGAAAATATTTCCTTACTTAAGCAGAACAAAAAAAGCTGAAGGTGTTAGAATGGGAGGTGGTAAAGGTGATATAGATCATTATGCTACTTTAGTAAGACCAGGGACTATAATATTTGAAATTGAAACTAATAATAATGATTTAGCGATTAAAGCTTTAAAATCAGCTAGTTGTAAATTACCTATTAAAACGAAAATAATTGTTAAAGATGAAAGCTAAAGATTTAAAGTTAAAATCATTATCAGAATTACAAAAATTATTGAACGAAGAAAAGAATAAATTATTTAATTTAAAATTACAAAAAAAGTTAAATAAATTAAAACAGGTTCATTTAATAAAATTTACAAAAAAAAATATTGCTAGAATTTTAACCATTATTAAGGAAAAAACAAAAAATGGCTAGAAAAAGAGTTATTGGAAAGGTAATTTCAAATAAAATGCAAAAAACAATCGTTATTGTGAGTGAAATTTTAAAGAAACATAAATTATATGGAAAGTATATTAGACATAAAACTAAATATTATGTTCATGATGAAAAGAATATAGCTAAGATAGGAGATAGAGTTTTGATCGAATTTACTAGACCTATATCTAAATTAAAAAATTGGAGATTAGTTAAAATTTTAAATAACGATGATTCAAAACAGAACAATTCTTAAATTAGCAGATAATTCAGGAGCAGTGAAGCTGATGTGTATTGGTTTTATTGGAATTGGTAATAGAAATAGTGCTAAGATTGGAGATATTATTGTTTGTTCAGTAAAGGAAGCAGAGCCTGGAAAACAGGTTAAAAAAGGACAAGTTGTAAAAGCAGTTGTGGTTAGACAAAAAAAGCCATATCTTAGAAGCAATGGGAGTTGGATTAGATTTGACGAAAATGCTGCTGTTATTATTGATAATAAAAATGAACCCCTAGGCAATAGAATATTTGGTCCTATACCTAGAGAAATTAAAGAAAAAGGTTTTAATAAAATAGCTAATTTAGCGCCACAATTAGTTTAATAATGAAAATAAAAAAAGGTGATACAGTTTTTATAATAAAAGGTAAAGATAGAGGAAGATCAGGAAAGGTAATTAAAGCTTTGCCTAGAGAGAATAAAGTTATTATCGAGGGTTTAAATTTAGTTAAAAAACATTTAAGGCCTAAAAGAAGGGGAGAAAAAGGACAAATTATCAGTATTCCACAACCAATTTATATAAGTAATATTAAATTAATTTGTCCCAGCTGTAAAAAAGCTACGAGAGTTGGTTATGAAATTAAAAATGAAAAAAAATTTAGAAAGTGCAAAAAATGCAACAATATTTTTGAATAAAAATGCTTATCGAGGATTTTAATAATAAAATTAAATTTGAATTAAAAGAAGAGTTGAATTTAAAGAATATTTTAGCTATTCCTTCACCTAAAGTAGGTTTTGTTAATATTGGGATTGGTAAATTAATCACTTCTAGTCCTGACAATAAAGAAAAAATTATTAATGATGTTAGTAGTTTATTGGCTAAAATTACGGGTCAAAAACCTAAAGTAGTTTTGGCAAGAAAATCTGTTTCTGGTTTCAAATTACGAAAAGGTATGCCGGTGGCTTTATTAGTTACCTTAAGAAAAAAAAGATTGTTTGATTTTATTGAAAGGCTAACTACTTATGTTTTACCTCGATATAGAGATTTCAAGGGAGTTCAAAAAAATAATTTAGATAATAGAGGTTATTTAAATTTAGGCTTTAAAGATATTTCTATATTTCCTGAAGCAATTTATGATAGATCAAAATATAATTTAGGTTTACAAGTAACAATTATTACTAATTCCAAAAATAAAGCTCATAATATTAATCTCTGGAAAAAATTAGGTTTTCCAATTAAAATTTAAATTAAAATTTAAAAATGCCGAAAAAATCACAAATAGCAAGGTGGAAAAGACCAGCAAAATTTAAAACCAGACAAGTTAATTGTTGTTTTCGTTGTGGCAGGGCTAAAGGTTATTTAAGGGATTTTAATTTATGTCGAATTTGTTTTAGAGAATTAATTCATAAAGGAGAAATTCCGGGAATTAAAAAATCTTCTTGGTAAAATATGACAACAGATCCAATAGCTGATTTATTAACTCAAATTAGAAATGCTTGGAAAGTAAAAAAAGAAAAGATTGTAGTTCCGTATTCTAATGTTAAGATAGGTATATTAAAAATTTTTAAGCATAAAAATATTATTAAAGGAATAAAATTGAAAGAAGAAAATAAAAAAAGATTTTTAGTTATTTATCTTAATTATAATAATAATCAACCACCTTATGAAAATTTAAGGAGAATTTCTAAACCGGGAAGGAGAGTTTATGTTGGTTATCAAGAATTAAAACCAACAAGAAGTGGTTTTGGTTTTAAAATAATTTCAACTTCCAGAGGTATAATGGTTGATTCTGAAGCTAAGAAAAGAAAATTGGGCGGTGAAGTGTTATGTGAAATTTATTAAATTAAAAAAATAATTTATATAAAAATGTCAAAATTAGGGAAAAAGCCAATTAAATTACCAGAAAAAGTAGAATTAAAAATAGAAAATGAAAATATTATAATTAAAGGCCCTCTTGGTGAATTATTATTTAAATTAGATAAAGATTTCGACCTTATTAAAGAAGATAATTGTTTGTTTATTAAACCAAAAGTATATAATAAAAGAACTAAAGTAATGTGGGGAACCCTATGGTCATTATTAAATAATAAAATCAATGATGTAATTAATGGATTTAGTAAGGTTTTAATTTTAGAGGGATTGGGTTATACAGTTGAAAAAATTTCTGAAAACGAGCTTTTATTTAAATTAGGTTTATCACACCCAATCAAAATTAAAATACCAGATGGTATTAATGTAGATATTAAACAATTAAAAGGTCAATTTGAAATAACAATTAGCGGAATTAATAGAGAAAAGATTGGACTTTTTACTTCACAAATAAGAAAAATAAAACCAAGAGATATTTATAAACTAAAAGGTTTTAGATATATAAATGAATTAGTAAAAACTAAACCAGTTAAAAAAACAATTGGTAAATAAAAAATGAAATTACTTTTTAAGAAAAAAAAATTAGATAAAAAAGATAGACGGCTAATTAGACATAAAAGAATAAGAGTTAAAATAAAAGGTACAGAAAATAGACCCCGAATATCAATCTTTAGATCTAATAGAAATATTTATCTTCAGTTAATTGATGATGACAAAAAACAAACAATAACATCAGCTTCAACTTTAGAATTTAGAAAAGAAAAATTATCTGGAAAAGAAAAAGCTAAAAAGGTTGCTGAAATATTTGCTGAAAGATTAAAAAACAATGGTATTGAAAAAGTAGTTTTTGATCGAGGAGGTTATACATATTATGGTCGAGTTAAAATTATCGCTGATAAATTAAGAGAAAAAGGTATTATTTTTTAATATAAATGATTGATAAGAAAAATAATTGGGAATACAGAGTACTTGAAATTAAAAGAGTAGCTAAAGTAACTAAAGGGGGTAAAACATTTAAAATTAGAGCCGTTGTAATTGCTGGAGATAAAAATGGAAAGGTAGGTGTAGGAATTGAAAAAGGGGATGACGTTTCTCAGGCTGTAAATAAGGCTTTAAATTTAGCTATAAAAAATCATATAAGTGTTCCAATTTTAAATAATACTATTCCTTACGAAGTTGAAGGAAAAGTTAGTGCCGCTAAGGTTTTAATAAAACCAGCTAAAGAGGGTAGGGGAATTATTGCTGGTGGTTCGGTAAAAATAATTTTAGAATTAGCTGGAATTAAAGATGCCATTGCTAAAATTATTGGCGTTACCAAAAATCCTCTAACCAATTCAATGGCAACATTGAAAGCATTAGAAAAATTAAATAAATATAATATCAAAAATGCTAATTAATCAAATTAATTTTCGATTAAAAAAGAAAAAAAGAATAGGTAGAGGAGGCAAAAAAGGTAATTATTCTGGTAGAGGAATGAAAGGTCAAAGGTCAAGAGCGGGTCGTAGGATTAGGCCAGCAGAGAGGGATATTATTTTAAAATTACCCAAATTAAAAGGATTTAAATTTAAATCCTTTAAAGATAAAAATTATGTTGTCAATTTGGCTACTATTGACAAAAAATTTAAAGATGGGGAAATGGTTAATGCCAATTCTTTAATTGAAAAAAAAATTATTAAACAACCTAAAAGTAAAAAAGATTTAATAATTAAAATTTTATCAACTGGACAATTAACTAAAAGTTTACTATTTTCTAATAAATTGCTTTTTAGTAAATCAGCTTTAAATAAAATTAGAAATAGTAATTCGCAAATTGTAAATGATTAAAATAAATTTATTTAAAAATTTAATTAATTTATTTAAATTGAAAGATTTAAGAAGAAGGATTTTACTTATAATTTTATATTTGTTTATATTTAGAATAGTTTCTAATGTTCCTTTACCAGGAGTAGATTTAGAAAGAATAAAAAATTTAATCCAGGCTAATCAATTTTTAGGACTATTCAATATCTTTATTGGTAATACCCTAGAAAGATTTTCTATTGCTTTATTAGGTTTAGGTCCTTATATTACCGCTGTTATTATTATGCAACTTTTAACTTTGGTTTATCCTAAGTTAAAAGAAATGTATTATGAAGAAGGAGAAGTTGGGAGAGCAAAATTTAATCAATATGCAAGAATTTTAACTGTACCATTAACTATGATTCAATCTTTTGGTTTTTTAAAATTTTTAGAATCTCAAAATTTAATTACTTTTTTAAGTTCTTTTGATTTAATTAGAGATATTATTATAATAACAGCAGGAACAATATTTTTAATGTGGTTAGGTGAATTAATTACTGAACAAAAATTAACTAATGGAATATCTTTTTTGATTTTTTCTGGTATTGTTGCTGGTACCCCAGGTTTTATTCAACAAGCAATAGTCAATTTCAGTATTAGTGAAATTAATAAATATATAATTTTAATTTTATTATCAATTTTTATAGTTTCTGCTATTGTTTATGTTAATGAAGCAGAAAGAAGAATTCCTCTTAATTTTTCAAAACGAGTAAGAGGAACAAAGTTATATGGTGGTGTTTTAACTTATTTGCCATTAAAAATTAATCAGGCTGGAGTAATACCAATAATTTTTGCTATTTCTGTTTTATTATTTCCTCAGACCCTATTTCAAATCTTATCAGCCACGGGTATAAATTTTTTTGGTAATTTATTTCAAAGCTTGAATAGTTTTTTACAAAATCAATTTATCTTTAGTTTACTATATTTCATTTTAGTCTTTGGTTTTACTTATTTTTATACTTCAATTACTTTTGAGCCTAGTGAATTAGCTTTAAATTTTCAAAGATCGGGAGCCTTTGTTCCTGGTGTTAGGCCTGGGAAGGAAACCGCAGAATATTTTAAGAATATAGTTAATAAAATAAATCTTAGTGGTGGTATTTTTTTAGGAATAATAGCAATTCTTCCTTATATTACTCAATCTTTAACAGGTTTATCTTTTGTAGGAATTGGAGGAACTTCGGTTTTGATTTTAGTTTCCGTTGCTATCGAAACAATAAAGAAGATAGAAGCAGAATTAGGCAGTAGAGAATATACTTAAAAATATTTTTATATAAAATTTTGCCCGCGTAGCTTAATGGAAAAGCATCTCCGTCCTAAGGAGAGGATAGGGGTTCGATTCCCTTCGCGGGTATATTAATTAATATCTTAATAAATATTCTTAAAAAAATCAAAATATATTTTTATCTTAGTTAAATTTATTTTTTTTAATTATTTTCAAAATTATTTGACCTAATTTTTAAATATAGCATAATTTAATTCTCTTGTCAATTAATTATTTTAATAATTAAAATAATATTCAAAAGGTAAATTAAATATTTATGTTTTTTTATTTATTTTATTATTTTTATAATAAAAAATTCAAATATCTTTTACTTAAAATAAAATATTTTTAATTGATTTGGGGAAGATATTAATTTCTGAAAAATTAACCGCAATAGATATTAAATTTATTCAAGAAATTTTTAAAGAAGAAGTAAATAAAAATTTATTTTTGACCGATAAATTAGATAATTAACAATTTCAGTTTTAAAAGAATTTCAAAAAAATATAATATAAATCAATTAGGCAAAATTGATCTCGATATAATTAAGCTTATTTTAAGTATTAGTGGCTTAAATGGTATAAATTTATCTCATAATAAATTATTCTTTACTTCAAAACAAGATAATTTATTATCAATTAAAAAATAATCAAATAAGAAAAGGATAATTAATAATAAATTGGAAAATCTACTCCATCTTACCATTATTATTCTTTCTGATAAAGTTACACGACATTAAATTTTAAATTAATAATTATGGAGCAAAGAGTAAAAATCATTTGAATTAAGGTTTTAAGAGATTAAAAATTTAATGGAATACAAGTATATCCAATTTTCTTATCTTTGTCTTACAACCTATATATATTTTGATATACTAATGAGATTCAAGTACTTCAAAATAAATTTTAATTTTAAATTAGCTTCTTTGCCTAAGGTAGGTAATTTAACCCTTGATTTAGATAGATTAAACATTAATAAAGATTATCAATTGGATTTAGGATGCATCATTTTTTAAGTTATCTTAAAGATATTTCTAATGAAAAATGGTAATAAGTTTGTATTAAGCTTAATAAACGGTAATAATAATATTGATGATCAAGATAATTTAAATATTTTTTTTATTTAATTATATTGCTAATATTTAGTAAGGGTAATATTAACTATGATTTAAATTTTAATTCACTAATTAATGATAAAGATTTAAATATAATTCTTAAAAATTTTGACACAAAGAGATACTTAAAAGTAATAATATATACAATAAAATAACTTAAAAGTATAAAATTTTTTATTTTGAAAATAACTCTTTATTATTTTATCCACTGTTTATCCTCAACTTTAAGATATTTGACAAAAATTTTTTTTGGAGTAAAAATATTTGATTAAGATGCCTGAGGAGATTTTTAAACCTTTACCAAATAATCAAGAAGCAGAAATCGCTATTTTAGGTGCTTTGCTTATTGATCCAGAAGCAATTTATAAGATTGTTGATATTTTAAAAGCAGATGATTTTTACAAACCTGCCCATCAAATAATATATTCAACTATTTTATATCTTTTTGAAAAAAGAGAATCAATTGATGTTATTACATTGACAAATCGTTTAAGAGAAATAGGTGAATTAGAAAATATTGGTGGTAGCGGATATATATTTGAACTTATTAGCAAAACACCTACTATTTCTAATATAATTAACTATGCTAAAATAATTCGCGATAAAAAAGCAAGAAGGGATTTAATTCAAACATCTTATGAAATCCAAAGTATTGCCCATGAAGAAGAAAAAAGCTCAGAGGAATTAATAGATGAAATTGAGGCTAAAATTTTTAAAGTTGCAGATAGAGTATATCCAAGAGAATTTTTACATATTTCAGAATTTTTAGAATCTGCTTATCAAAGAATAGAAGAACTTCATACTCATCAAAAAAAATTAAGAGGAGTGTCGACTGGCTTTAATTTATTAGATGAATATTTAGGTGGGTTTCAAAAGTCAGATTTAATTATTTTAGCTTCAAGACCTTCATTGGGTAAAACATCATTAGCCTTAACTTTTGCTCGTAATATTGCATTAATTGAAAATAAACCGGTAGCTATTTTTAGTTTAGAAATGTCGAAAGATCAAATTATTGATAGATTATTGGCTAGTGAAGCGGGTGTTAGTTTGTGGAGACTAAGAACTGGTAAATTATTTTATGAAGGAGAAATAAACGAATTAGCTCTTATTTCTGAAGCTTTAGATAAGTTTAATCAAGCTCCTATTTATATAGACGATACTCCAAATTTAAATACTCTTCAAATAAGGACAATGTCTAGAAAATTAAAACATCAAGTTGGCGATATTGGCCTTATTATTATTGATTATCTTCAATTATTAAAGACAAATAGATATTTTGAAAGTAGAGTTCAAGAAATAACTGAAATTTCGAGAAGTTTAAAAGAGCTAGCTAGAGAATTAAATGTACCTATTTTAGCTTTATCTCAGCTTTCAAGAGCACCAGAACAAAGAATTTCTCAAGTTCCTAAATTATCAGATTTAAGAGATTCGGGTTCAATCGAACAAGATGCCGATATAGTAATGTTTATTCATAGGCCTAAAGAATTAGGTCACGTTGTTCCTTCTAATCAGGCAGAAATTATAATTGCTAAACAGAGAAATGGTCCCTTAGGTGTTATAACCTTATATTTTGACCCTGAAACTACTTCATTCTATACTACTGAACAAACAATTGAAGAAATTGAGCTACATTAAGTCTATTAGTTTTTAATATGTTATAATTTTCTTTAAAAATGTTAAATTCTATTTTAAATTTGTTTAAAAAAGATTATTTAAGGAAATGGCAGGTTATTGTTAGTGAAATTAATTCATTAGAAGAAAAATTTGAATCTTTAGAAACAGAAAAGTTAAAAGATAAAACTCAAGAATTTAAAGAAAGATTAAGTAAGGGAGAAACTTTAGATGATTTATTGCCAGAAGCTTTTGCTTTAGTTAGAGAAGCTGCCAAAAGGACATTGAATCAGAGACATTATGATGTTCAACTTTTAGGAGGTATTTGTTTGCATAAAGGAATGGTGGTTGAGATGATGACTGGTGAAGGTAAAACATTAACTGCTACTCTAGCTGCTTATTTAAATTCTTTAACAGGTGATGGAGTTCATATTTGCACTGTTAATGATTATTTAGCTAAAAGAGATACAGCTTGGATGGGTCAAATTTATAATCTTTTAGGAATTAGTGTTTCTTGTATTGTTCATGAACAAAGTTTTATTTATGATCCTTATTTTGTAAGAGAAGAAAAAGATAAATTTAGAGATACTCAGGGTAATTTTATGGTTTTTTATGATTATTTGAAGCCAATTGATAGAAAAACTGCCTATCAAGCAGATATTATTTACGGCACTAATCATGAATTTGGCTTTGATTATTTAAAAGACAATTTATCCATAGATAAATTTGAGGTAGTTCAAAGAGGCTTTAATTATGCTATTGTTGATGAAGTTGATAGTATTTTAATTGATGAGTCACGAACTCCCCTTATTATTTCTGGATTTCAAAGTGAAGCTAATGAGATATATTACCTTTTTGATAAAATAGCCAAAACTTTAAAATCAGGAATAGATTTTAATATTGATAAAAAAAGAAAAGTTATTTATTTAACTGAAGAGGGTCAAGATAAAGTTGCAAAAATTTTAGGTTATGATCCTTATAAAATAGAAAATTTACATGCCATTCATCATTTAGAACAAGCCTTAAAAGCGAATTATATATTTTTTAGGGATAAAGATTATATTGTTAAAGATAATCAAATAATAATAGTTGATGAATTTACTGGTAGGTTAATGTGGGGAAGACGTTGGTCAGGTGGCTTACATCAAGCAATTGAAGCAAAAGAAGGAGTTTCTATTCAACCTGAATCGAAAACAATTGCTCAAATTACTATTCAAAACTTTTTTAGAAAATATAAAAAATTATCAGGTATGACAGGAACAGCAATTACTTCAGCTGAAGAATTTTATAAAGTTTATGGATTAGAAACTATATTTATTCCTCCCAATAAGAAATGTATTAGAATCGATCATCCTGATAAAATTTTTATCAATCAAAAAGCTAAATGGGATGCTATTGTAAATAAAATTGAGGAACTTCATAAAGTAGGAAGACCTGTCTTAGTCGGTACAACATCTATTGAAAAAAATGAATTTTTATCTAAAAAATTAAGAGAGAAAAATATTCCTCATCAAATTTTGAATGCTAAAAATCATGAAGAGGAAGGTAAAATAATTGCTCAGGCTGGAAAATTGGGGATGGTAACTGTAGCTACCAATATGGCAGGAAGAGGTGTAGATATAATTTTAGGAGGAAATCCTTCAGATTACGACGAAACTCAAAAGATAAAAGAATTAGGAGGTTTATTTGTAATTGGTACTGAAAGACACGAAGCAAGACGAATTGATAATCAATTAAGAGGAAGAGCAGGAAGACAAGGAGATCCAGGAGAGACTCAATTTTTTGTATCCCTAGAAGATGATTTGATAAAAATTTTTGGTGGTGAAAAAATTAAAAGTATTTTAATTAGACTTAATATTAAAGAGGAGGTAATTATAGAACATCCATTAATTTCTAAAGCTATTGAAGAAGCTCAAAATAAAATTGAAGGTTTTAATTTTGATTTAAGAAAACATCTTTTAGAATACGATGATGTTATTAATTCTCAAAGAGATAAAATTTATAGTGATAGAAGGAAAATTTTATTCGATGAAATTAATTCTTTAGAATTTCTTAGTAACTCTTTTGAGGAATTTTTAAAAGAAGATGAAGAGATAATTAAATTTCATTTAAAAATTAGAGAAAATATTCTTTCTAAAGATGAATTAATTAAAGAAGCTAGAGATATATTTTTTAAAAAATATTCTATATTAAGTAAATTAGAAAATTTTAGAGAATTAATTAAAATAATAATTTTAAAAACCTTTGATTATCTATGGACCGAACACCTGAGCTATTTAGAGGAACTTAAAGAAACTGTTAGTTGGCGTGGTTATGCTCAAAAAGATCCGCTCGTTGAATATAAAAGAGAAGCCTTAAATAGCTTTAACAACTTTTATCGTTTAGTTAATATTAATTTAATTAGTAATTTCATGAATTTAGAAATAAGATATGAAGAACCTAAAATTGACAGAAATACTCCCTGTCCCTGTGGTAGTGGTAAAAAATGGAAAAAATGTGGTTTATTGAATACCGAAGAACATCAACAAAGGATGAAAATGATAAAAAACTTTTAATTTGTTATTAATAAAAACTTTAATTAATGATAAATTTTTGATAATAATATTAATTTTTAATATGAAAAATCTTAATATATTCAAAAGCCTATGTTAAGACTAAACTTTTATATTTAGTTATTTCCTGCCTAATAAGTTTATTTATTATTAAAATTATTTTTGCCAGCAAATTTTAAATGATTATTATTTTATGTTGATGAATATATAAACTTAATTTAATTGGTAGATAATAACAAATGATCTTTTTATTTAATTTCCTTTTCTAATAATAATAAAATTCATATTACTAATTCTTATCTCAATAACACTCGCAAGGAGGGTGATAATCCTATTTTTATTCAATCAACTAGTTAAGCACGAACCAATTTTAATATTTCTCTTAGAAATCATAGATCAGCAACGGAAATTTATAAATTTATTACTTCCTATGAGTATGATAATCCATCATCATCATTAGTTTTTTAAAGTCTAAAGATGATATTAGATTAATAATTAAAAGAATTATAAGTAATTCTGCTTTAACTTCTAAAATACTTAAATTTAATGAAAGATCTAATTATATTTATATTTCTCCTAATCAAATTTTAACTCGAGTTTATAGATGTGATCAAGGGATTCGCTTAATTTTAAAAAAAATTAATAACCCACCAAATATTAATTAAGTCAATTTTGAATATGATATTCCTAATAGGAAATTTTATTATTAATATTTAGGAACTATTAAGCCTTCTTTATTTTAAAATAATTAGTTAAAGAAAGCAGACAAACAATATTTGAATTTTTAACTATGACAAATAGAGTTGATGATTCATTTATCATTCCTGTAGGTTTAAATCTTATCCCTCTTCAATAAAGATATAATTTAGAATTATTAGTTAAAAATTTAGATAACACTCAGAAATCAAAAATAATTGGCCTTACAAACCGAAATTACATTTTTAATAATCTTCAATTAAAAATATTTTTAGTCAAAAATATTTCTTCTTAAATCGCAGAAATATGGGTTTTAACAAGTAGAATTTCTGATTTATTAAGTGAGATTAATAATAGATTTATTATTAATTATGGCACTGAAACCAATCCCATTTATGGGAATAAATTTTTAGTTAATAAATGATGTAGATTTGAAAATATTATCTATTACTGTGCCAACATCGTTTGATGAATTTACCTCCGGTCATTAAATATAATTTTTATGTTACCCTAATTAATGATGCTAATTTAATTACGACTTCAACTATTTATAATTTTACTACCTTAGGTTCAACAACGCCTATAGTTAATAATCTTCAAGTAAACTATAATTCACCTCGAGACAATATTTATGCTTAATAATTAAAGGAAGGGTAATAGATAAAAATACCCTCTGAGATTTGAAGCTCGATTAAATAAGCAGGAAATTCCAATAAGATTTTTTAATAATCTATTTGAATTCAATCTAAACAATATCTAAGTTACAACGACTTCTGAATTAGGGATTATAATTCGAAATAATTTAAACCCTGAAAGAGTTCTTAATTTTTTTTTACCTAATTTATCTCGATAGAAATTTAATTTCTAAAATTATATTTTTTATATTTTTATTAAAATTTAAATAAAATTTATAAAAATTTCTATTTTATTTTTTAAAATTACTAAAATATTTTACATAAATATATATATAAATAAATTTTTAAAAAATATTTATTCTTATTTAATTTATTATTTTATTCAATTTCTTCTATTACTATTTCATCTCCTAAAATATAGGCAATTATAGCTTTATTGTCTTTGGTAAAAGTAAAATCAACCTTATCATAAGGACCATATATTTTATCATTTATTTGAACATAGTATTTATTATTTTCTCTATAAGACCATCCATATTTTGAACTATCAGGAGAGAATAATTTTGAACTATCAGGAGAGAATATTACGCCATAAATATTATCATAAGGCCCATAAATTTTATCATTTAGTTGAATATAGTATTTATTATCTTTTATATATTTCCATCCATATTTTGAACCATCAGGTGAGAATGTTATGTCATAAAAATAATCATAAGGACCATAATCATAAGGCCCATATATTTTATCATTTAGTTGAATATAGTATTTATTATCTTTTATATAATACCATCCATATTTTGAACCATCAGGTGAGAATATTACGCCATAAACATAATCATCATAAGGCCCATAGATTTTATCATTTACTTGAACATACCATTTATCATCTTTTTTATATCTCCATCCATATTTTGAACTATCAATAGAGAATGTTATAAAATCAAAATAATCATAAGGCCCATATATTTTATCATTTAGTTGAACATAGTATTGATTATCTTTTTTATAAGTTAAGTATACATACTTACCTCTTGTTTCTTCTAATCTTACTCCTGTAATAGACTCTCTATCTAACAATAATTTATATTTTCTTACTCTTCCTTCTTCTTTCTTAGTTTCTTCTTTCTTAGTTTCCAATTTTATATCTTTACCTTTTATAGGAAATACTTTATTATCTTTTTTCCTTTTAAATGTTAATAATCTAAGTGTATCCTTATTTATTAATCTTCCTCTAAATTCTCCTGTATTATTATTATTTTCATCATATTCTTTAAGGATAACAGTTTTAGTCTTAAGATTAATCTCTCCTTCTAATTTTAACCATTTTCCTACTTTATCATATTTATATCTTCATTCTATTTTATTACTATTATCTTTTTGAGATAATTCAAGAGTAATAGGATAATTAGATATTTTTAGATTATAAGTATTAGTAATTTTATTAGTAGTTATTGTTTGAGCATTAGAAAATAAGGGAGAAAGAATAAGAGAGATAAGGATTAAAGAGATTATTAGTTTTTTCATTATTATTTATTGTTTTTTTAAGTTTTTGACTATTTATATTATATAATTATATTATTTAAAATAAATTAATAAACATTATTTTAATTATAATATACTTGAATTTTTTTATTCAATATTATATAATTACAATATTATAATTTAAAATATTGTTAATATAATATATAAATTTTATATTTTATAATAGAAAAATTTTTTCTAAATTAATAAATTTTTAAAATAATTTTTATAGGTAATTTCAAAATTATTAACAATTTTTAAGCTATATTAATAATTAAAAAATTGAGATAATTTAAATAGTTTTAGATAATTTTTTGAAAAAGTTTATAAATTTAATATTTTAATTATTAAAATTATATATAATTAATAGGAAATTGACGAATTGTTCAATTTCCTATGAGTAAAATTTATGAAAATAAAACCTCTTAGTGATTATATATTAGTTGAACCCATAAAGCAAGAAGAAGTTACTAAGGGAGGTATTATCATTCCTGAAACTGCAAGAGAAGAAAGGGCAGTTAAGGGAAAGATTATTGCAACAGGACCAGGAAGATTAAATGATAAAGGTGAGAGAATTTCCTTAAGCGTAAAAGAAGGCCAGATGGTTTTGTTTAAAAAATATTCTCCTGATGAAATAAAAATTGATGATAAAGAATATTATTTTATTAGAGAAGACGACATAATGGCTATTATTGAAGATTAAAAAAATACTATAATTCCCCGAAGTGTGGGAATTATAGATTCCATAAAAAATTACAAATGGCTAAAGCAATATTATTTGACGATAAAGCTAGGGCTAAGATTTTGAAAGGAATTAATAAGTTAGCCAATGCGGTTAAGATTACCCTTGGACCAAAGGGAAGAGCTGTTATTCTAGATAAAGGATATGGTTCACCTACTATTACGCGCGATGGTGTTACTATAGCTAAGGAAATAGAATTAGAAGATAAATTTGAAAATTTAGGTGCTGAATTAATAAAAGAAGTTGCTTCTAAAACCAACGATAACGCAGGTGATGGTACAACTACGGCAACATTATTAGCTCAAATTCTTATAAATGAAGGATTAAAAAATGTAGCTGCTGGAGTTGATCCAATAGGTATGCAAAAAGGAATGGAAAGGGCTATTAATTTAGTTTTAGATGAATTACAAAAAATATCTAAACCAGTTTCTGGTAAGGAAGATTACGCTCATGTAGCAACAATTTCAGCTCGTGATGAAGAAATAGGTAAATTAATAGCTGAAGTAATTGATAAAGTTGGTAAAGATGGAGTAGTTACAGTTGAAGAAGGACAGACAATAGGTATTAATTATGAATTAGCCGAAGGAATGCAATTTGACCGCGGTTATATTTCTCCTTATATGATTACCAATCCTGAAAAAATGGAAGCTGTTTTAGAAGACCCTCTTATTTTAATTACAGATAAAAAAATATCAGCTATTCATGATTTAGTTCCTATTTTGGAAAAAATAGTTCAATCAGGTAGAAGACCAGTTTTAATAATTGCTGAAGATATTGAAGGTGAGGCCTTAGCTACTTTAGTGGTTAATAAATTAAAAGGAATTTTAATAACTGTAGGAGTAAAAGCTCCAGCCTTTGGTGATCGTCGAAAAGAAATTTTACAAGATATTGCTATTTTAACAGGCGGACAGTTAATCTCTGAGGAATTAGGATTAAAATTAGAGAATGCAGATATTCATCAATTGGGTGAGGCAAGAAAAGTTATTATAACTAAGGATACTACTACTATTGTAGGTGGTAAGGGAAGAAAAGAAGAAATTGAAAAAAGAATTTCTCAAATTAAAAAACAATTAGAAACAACAACTTCAGAATATGACAAAGAAAAACTTCAAGAAAGACTAGCAAAATTAGCTGGTGGAGTTGCAGTTATAAAAGTAGGTGCTCCAACAGAAGTTCAACAAAAAGAATTGCAACATAGAGTTGAAGATGCAGTTTCGGCAACAAAAGCAGCTATTGAAGAAGGTATAGTTCCCGGAGGTGGAGTTGCTTTAATTAGAACAATTAATATTTTAGATAGCTTAATTCAAGAAATAAGCAAAGAAGATATTTCTCAATATATTGGAGCTTCAATCGTTAGAAAAGCTATTGAAGCACCGCTAAGGCAAATTGCTCATAATGCTGGAGCTGATCCTTCAGTAGTAATTGAAAGAGTTAAGGAAGGAAAAGAGGCTTTTGGTTTTAATGCTGCTAATTTAAAATATGAAGATTTAATGAAGTCTGGAATTATTGATCCTACTAAAGTTACTAGAAGCGCTCTAAGAAATGCAGGATCAATAGCTAGCCTTTTACTTATTACCCAATGTGTAGTAGCAGAATTACCTGAAAAGAAAAAAAATAATTTATCACCCTCGCCTGATATAGAAGATGAATATTAAATAATTTGATAATTCCAATTGGTAAATAAAATTATTGGCTAAATTAAAATTTGATGCTAGATTTTAAAAAAAAGTTATTTTTTGTATTGTTGGTGTTATCTATTTTCTTATTTTTTTTAAGTTTTATAAATTTTCAATCAATTAAAAAAAATAAATTAAATATTGTTGTTACTAATGGAGCAGTTTATGATTTTGTTAGAAATATAGCAAATGATAAAGTTAACATAATAAGATTAGATTATTATAATGATTTATCTAAAAATAAAAAAATATCGCTATCACTTAATGATCTTGAGAAATTAAACTCAGCTAACTTAATATTAAAAATTGGATTTGATTTTGATAATTGGTTAGATGATAATTTCAAGGGTAGATATTATTATCTTTATAATAAAGTATTTCTGATTAAAGATGAAGACGAAGCTAATCCTTATTATTGGCTATCAATTAAAAACGCTCAAATTATTATTAGAGATATTAATCAAATTTTAAAAAGTTACGATCCTAATAATTCTTTTTATTATGATAAAAAAACTTATGATTATTTACTAAAGTTAAAAGAATTAGAAGAGTATGCTAATAATAATTTAAATAATTTAAAGAATAAAAAATTGGTAATAATTACTCATCCATCGTTAAAGTATTTATTAAAAGACTATGAGATAAAAACTATTGAAATTGATAAACTAAATGAAATTAAAGCTTCTGAGGTTTTAAAATTGGTTAAATTAATTAAGGATAATCAAATTAAAGTAATTTTTAGCGAAAAGAATTTAATTTTTAATGATTTCTTGGTGCAAATTATCAATCTTTATGATTTGAAGTTGTATTTTTTGGATAGTATTATATCTATTGATCCAGAAACAAGTTATTATAATTTAATGAAAGAAAACTTTGATAAAATTAAAGAAGCTTTAAGTGAGAATAATTAATTATAAAAATATTTAAAGAGATAAAGTTTAATATAATAGTATATTAGATAATAAAATTTTTTAATTTATTTAAAATTTAGACATATGAAGATTAAAAATTTAAGTCAATTAGCTAAATTTTTAGATAGTAAAATAAAAGAATCTAAAAATATTTTAATAGTTTCTCATACTAATCCTGATCCTGATTGTCTTTTTTCTCAATTAAGCTTATATTATATATTAAAATATAGATATCCTAATAAAAATTTTATTTTATTTAACAAAGATTATAATTATCAAAAAGATAATCTTAAAATTATTAACAATGATTTAAGATTAATTGTAAATAGTTTGAGCTGTAGAAAAGATGATATTGATTTGATAATAGGTATTGAAATTACTAACGAAGAAAGATTTGGCTTAATAAAAGATTTAATCGATTACAATAAAATTATTATAATTGACCATCATAACTCTTTTTCGTTAAAATCTTGTTATTATTATTTAGAGGCCAATAGTGAGAGTTGTTCGATTATTATTTTTAAATTAGCTAATTATTTTAATTTTAAAAAAGATTTGAAATTTAAAATAAATATTTTATCAGGTATAATAGGTGATACAGTGGGTTTTAGATATATTATTAACAGAAAAACTTTTTTAATTTTATCTCAAATATTTGATGAAAAAATTAAAGTTTTTTTTCTTATAAAACAAATATTTGGATTTAATTTTTTTGAACTAAAAAAAATAACTAAATTAATTGATCAAATTAAAATTTATAAAAAGAAGAAATTATTGGTAATTTTTTTAAGTAAAAATAATAAATTTAAAAAAATTAATTCTTTTTTAGAATATTTAAGATTAATTAAAGAAATTGAAGTAATTGTTCTATTAAAAGAAAAAAGAGGTAAAATTTATGGTAGTTTAAGATCAGAAAGGGTAGATGTTAGTCAAATAGCTCAAAAATTTAATGGTGGAGGTCATAAAAATTCAGCTGGTTTTGTGAGTAATTTACCAGTAAAAAAAATTATTAATTTTATCCTAAAGGAAATTTAAAAATTTAATGGACGGCATTGTTTTATTTTATAAACCAGAAAATTTTTATTCTACTGATGTAGTTAATTATTTTAAAAAATTTACTGATAAAAAAGTAGGCCATGGTGGAACTTTAGATAAATTAGCTCAAGGATTATTGATAATTGGAATTGGAAATGGAACTAAATATTTAAAATACTTTTTAAATAAGAGTAAAAAAAATTATTTAGCAGAAATAAAATTTGGTTATATTTCAGAAACCTATGATAGAGAAGGGAAGTTAAAATTCATTAATAATTGCTATTTTGATATAGAAGAAATTAAAAAGGTTATAGAAAAATTTAGAGGCAAAATTAAGCAACAACCACCTCCATTTTCAGCTATTAAGATAAAAGGAAAAAGAGCTTATAAACTTGCTAGACAAAATAAAGAATTTGAAATTAACTCAAAGGAAGTATATTTGTATGATTATAGAATTATTAATTACGATCCACAAAAGAATATTTTAAAAATAATGCTAAAAGTTAGCTCAGGTTTTTATGTTAGAAGTTTTGCTAATGATTTAGGCATTAAACTAAAGTGTGGTGCAATTTTATGGAAATTAGTTAGAGAAAAAATAAATTCTTTTAGTATTAATAAAGCGTTAACTTTTAAAGATTTAGAAAATAATTTTTTAGAGTTTAAAGCTTTTATTAAGGGGAAGGTTCAGGGAGTAGGTTTTCGTTATTATTGTTTAAGTGAAGCTATAAGATTAAAAATAAA
The DNA here is from genome assembly GCA_026004495.1 of Candidatus Parcubacteria bacterium. Classification (GTDB taxonomy): domain Bacteria; phylum Patescibacteriota; class Minisyncoccia; order UBA6257; family HR35; genus JANXCM01. Next base: position 597,946 of record BPJG01000001.1, read on the forward strand.
TGGTTATGTTAAAAATTTAGATAATGGTCAAGTTAAAGTAGTAGCTCAGGGAAATTTTAATTCTTTGATAAATTTATATGAAAAATTAAAAATAGGTTCTAAATTATCAAGGGTTGATGAAATTATTGCTATTTGGCAAAAACCTGTATTTATTTATAATAATTTTGAAATTTTTTAAAATGGAAATTTTATTTGAAAATGTAAATTTTAAACAAACAGTTTTAAAAAATACTTTCTGGTTATATTTAGGTAATTTTATTTCAAAAGTAATTAAATTTTTAATAATAATTTTATCAGCTAGATATCTAGGCCCTGAAAATTATGGTAATTTTTCTTATATTTTAGCAATTATAGGAATATTTTTTAGTTTTGTAGATTGGGGCAGCGGATCTCTAACTATTAGAGATTACCAATTAGTTAGCGATAAAAGAAAATTATTTAACAGTTTTATAAGTTTTAGATTGATATTACTTCTGATATCTTTATTTTTTATTTTTTCTATTTTTTTATTATTTAAAGATTTTCATTCCCGCTTAATTGCTTTAATTATTTTTATTTTTACTTTTATTTCTCATTTAAAGTATATAATTACTAATATTTTTCAAGCTTTAAAAAAAATGGAATATGATGGGCTTTCATTTATAATAGAAAATTTTTCTATTTTTATTTTTGTGGTCTTTTTGGTTAGGAATTTCCCTGATTCATTTTATCTATCATTATCTTATCTAATAGGTATAGTAATTTCACTTATTTATTGTCTTTTTATTTTTTCAAAATTTTTTAGGTTAAAAGATTTGCATTTTGTATCTGATTATTTTAAGTATTTTTTAATAAATGGAACACCTTTATTATTTTTTGGAATATTAGGATTTATTTTTTTTTCAACAGATCAAATAGTTTTAGGCTATTTAAGGGGTAGTGAGGAAGTAGGTTATTATAGTTTAGCTTCAAAAATAATAATAAATCTAAATTTAATTATTTCCTTATTTTTAGCATCTTTTTTGCCTAATTTTAGCGAAATTAGAGATAATAAGCAAAGAGTTTTGGGAATTTTAAATAAAGTTCTTATTTATAATTTTCTAATTTATTTTATACTAATAACTATTTTAATTTTAATTCCTAAAAACTTATTAATTTTTATATTAGGAGATAATTACGCATTTACAATTGATTTACTTAAATTTTTAGCCCCCTTTATTTTATTACTTTCAAATATCACTATTTTAGATAATATTCTTTTTGTTTATAATCAGCAATGGAATAATTTTTTTATTACTTCTATTTGTGCCTTATTAAATTTAATTTTAAATTTAATATTGATTCCTAATTATGGAGGTTATGGAGCTGGTTTAGCTACTTATATAAGTCAATTACTTAACTTAATTTTATCTTTTTATTTAATTAGAAAAATTATTTTTAATAGAATATAATCAAATAACCAATAAATTAAAGCAAATATTGAGGTAAAAATAATTATATTTATGGTTAAACTTATCGTTTCGTTTAAGCTTAACCAATTAACTTTTTTTAATTCATTTATAGATTCCCTAAAATAATTTAAAATAAATTTAATCATTTTTTATTTTAGATAACTGATTTCTAATTCTTTATTAGATTTTAATTTAAGTAAAATTTTTTGACCTTCTTTAATTTTATTCATTATAATTTTTTCAGCTAATGGATTAAGGATAATTTTTTGAATCATTCTTTGTAATGGTCTGGCTCCATATTCAGGATCGAATCCTTTTTCAATAAGATAATTTTTAATTTCTTCACTAAATTCAATTTTCATACCTTTCTTTATCAAGTTATTTGCTACTTTATTTAATTGAATATCAACTATCTTTCTTAGGCTTTCTTTAGTTAATGGTTTAAAGATTATAATTTCATCTATTCTATTAATAAATTCTGGTTTAAAAAAATCCTTTAAAGATTTCAAAACTTTATCTTGCTGATTTTCTATTTCATTGGTTTCGTTTTTCTCAAATCCAAGAGAACCTATCTTTCTAAAATAATAACTACCAATATTTGAAGTCATAATTATTATTGTATTTCTAAAATTAACAGTAAAACCCTTACTATCGGTTAATCTTCCTTCATCTAAAATTTGAAGAAGTATATTAAATACTTCAGGATGAGCCTTTTCAATTTCATCAAATAATATTAAGCTATAAGGTCGTCTTTTAACCATTTCTGTTAATTGACCACCTTCTTCATAACCAACATAACCTGGGGGAGAACCTATTAATTTGGCTACTGAATGAGGTTCCATATATTCTGACATATCAAATCTTATTATCGCTTTTTCATCATTGAACATAAATTCTGATAAAGCTCGAGCGGTTTCAGTTTTTCCTACACCGGTTGGACCTAAGAATATAAATGAAGCTATTGGTTTTTTTTCATCAGATAAACCAGCCCTAGCTCTTCTTAAAGCATTAGCTACAGCACTGATTGCTTCATCTTGTCCTATTACTCTTTGTTTAAGTATTTCTTCTGCTTTTAATAATTTTTTAGCTTCATCTTCTAAAATTTTATGAACAGGAATGCCGGTCCAGCGAGATACTATTTGAGCTATTGTTTCTTCTGTTACTTCTTCTCTTATAAACTTAAGTTTATTTTTTTTAATATTTTCTTCAATTTCGTTTATTTCTTTATTAATTAGAGGAATTTCTCCATAGATTATTTCTGCAACACGAGAAAGATTTCCTTTATTTTCTTGTTCTTCAATTTCTCTTTGAAGATCTTCTATCTTCTTTTTTAATGAATTATATCTTTCTTTAATTGATTTTTCCTTATTCCATTCATTTTCTAATTTTTCCTCAATTTTTTTTAATTTTTTTAATTTGGCATCAATTAATTTCAATTTATTTTTATAATTTTCATTTTCCTTCATTAAGGCTTCTCTTTCAATTTCTAATTTTCTAATTTCTTTTTTGATATTTTCTAATTCTTGAGGCATACTTTCAGCTTCTAATCTTAAACTTGCCGAGGCTTCATCAATTAAATCAATTGCCTTGTCAGGCAGAAATCTGTCTGTTATATATCTTATTGATAAATCTACAGCCGCAATTATTGCACTATCAGTAATTCTAATTCCATGATGAATTTCATATTTTTCTTTTAAGCCTCTTAAAATAGCGATAGTATCATCTCTTTTAGGTTCTTCAATCAAAACTGGTTGAAATCTTCTCATTAAAGCAGGGTCTTTTTCAAAGTATAACTTATAATCTCGAATAGTTGTAGCTCCAATTATTTGAATTTCTCCTTTAGCTAATGGTGGTTTTAAAAGATTAGAAGCGTCAACTGCACCTTCAGCGGCGCCTGCTCCTACTAAAGTATGAGCTTCGTCGATAAAAATAATAAATTTACCGGGATTATGTTTTATTTCTCTTAAAATTGATTTTAATCTGTCTTCAAATTCACCTCTATATTTTGCTCCAGCTATTAAAGCTCCTAAGTCTAGAGAAATTATTTCTTTATTGATTAGAGAATAAGGAACTTCGTTATTTACAATTTTTTGAGCTAATCCTTCGATAATAGCAGTTTTACCTACTCCTGGTTCTCCTAGTAAAATAGGATTATTTTTTGTTCTTCTTGATAAAATTTCTATTATTCTTTTAATTTCATTTTCTCTTCCTATTATAGGATCCAATTTTTTTTGTTTAGCTAATTCTGTCAAGTTAATACTATATTTTTCTAAGGCCCTATACTTAGTTTCTGGAGTTTCATCAATAATTTTTTGACCTCGACGTAAATTTAAAAGAATTTTTGATATCCTTTCATTCGTTAAACCAAATCTTTCTAAAATATATTTAGCTACTGATTTTATTTCGGTTAAAGCTAAAAATATATGTTCTACAGAAATAAATTCATCATTTAATTTTCTGGCTATCAATGAAGCTTGATCTAAAATTTGAAATGTTTCTTGAGCTAAGTATAGTTGTCCAATATTAGTTACCGAAAAAATTTTTGGTATTCGATTTAATTCCTCTTCAATTATTTTTAGAAGATAATTTTTATCTAATTTTACCTCTTGAAAAATATCATTAATTATAGTATCTTCTTGAGAAATAAGAGCATAAAGTAAATGTATTCCTTTTATTTCAGAATGGTGATATTTTAAAGTAAAATCTTGAGCTTTCTGAAGAGCTTCTTGAGCCTTTATGGTAAATTTATTAAATGAAAACATAGTAATTTAAGTCTAAAATTAATTACTTTAATTATTTATTATATTATAACATAATTTTAAAGTTAATAAAATTAGTAATTAGTTTAGAGACTATATTTATTTATAGAAATAAATTTTTAATTATCTATTATATTTTTTGTTCTTTAACTATTGTTTTTAGATTAGCGTATAAACCATAACCTATATTAATTGGAATTGTAAAATTACCAACCTCTCTTATTGGTTTTTCTAATTCTATTTGATATTTTTTAATATCAATATTGTTATTAATTAAAAAAGATTTAATATCATTTTTAGTTATTGAATTATATACTTCTTTATTTTCTCCTATTTTAATATATGCTTCAAAGATTAAATTTTCTATTTTTTGTTTAATTTCTTCTATCTTTTTGATATTTTCTTGTCTATTTTTTTCAGCAATTAATTTCATATTTTCTAATTTATCAAAATTATTTTTATTAATAACCACTACCTTTCTATTCCTTAAAAGAAAAATAGCAAATCCTCGTTTAATTTTTTTTATTTCTCCTAAATTACCAATACCTTTAATATCTTCTAATAGAACTACTGGTAAATTTTTGTCTTTTTTATATTTTTTCTTTCTGGGCATTATTAAAGTATAATTATTTTTAATATTGACTTATAATTTCTTTGGCTTTTTCTAAAATTAAGTCTAAATCTCCTTCTTTTTTATCTTCAACTTTAATGTCTGGATTCAATCCATTATTTTCTAATTTAACACCTGAAGGAGTTAGCCAATAAGCTATAGTTAATTTCAATTTATAACCTTCGCTTAAGTCAAAGATTTGCTGTACACTTCCTTTGCCAAAAGTTTTTTCACCCACTAATTTAACTCCCAAATTATCTCTTAATGCTGCAGCAAAAATTTCAGATGCAGAAGCGCTTCCTTTATTAACTAAAATAATTATCTTTTCATTTGATAAATTTCCTGGTCCTCTTGAAAATTCTAATTTTTCTTTCTTTTCTTTACCCCATAATTCTTTTAAAATAATCTTATCTTTTGGTATAAATAATTCTGATATCTCTATAGCAGTTTGCAGAAGACCTCCAGGATTATTTCTTAAGTCTATAATAAATTTATTTGCTCCTTTAAGTTTTAAATTATCCCAATTATATAAAAATTCATTTTTTGTTTCTTGATTAAAATTATTAATTTTTATATAGCCAATATTTGATCCTAAAATTTTACTCTCAACAGCAGCTATTTTTATTTCTTCTCTTATTATTTCAATATCTTTCTCTTTTGTCCATGATTCTCTAAATATAGTTAAAATAACTTTTTCTTTGCATTTTCCTCTTATTTTTAACACTGCTTCTTCTATGCTCATATAAGTAGTATCTTCATTATTTATCTTTAAAATAAAATCTCCTGCCCTTAAACCATTTCTTTCTGCTGGACTATTTGACAATGGAGATATGATTGTTATGATGTTATTTCTAATTCCAATTTCTGCGCCAATACCACAAAATTTTCCCTCTAATGTTTCTTCAAAAATTTTTGCCTGTGATGGAGTATAAATTTCAGAATAAGGATCTTTTATTGATTTAACTATTCCTCTAATTGCTTCAAATGCAGCTTCATCTGTATTAATCTTGTTTTGTTCAATATAATTTTTATTAATAGTTTGCCATACTTCTATTAGTAAGTTGTTATATTTTTTTTCAAATTTAGGCAAACTAAAGAAGCTAGAACTATAATTTTTTTTTGAATTATTTATATTAAAAGCTAAGGCGATATTTAATGTTAAAATAAATAGAAAGAGATAAATTTTATATTTTTTTAATTTATTCATTTTCTGTAGGTATGATTAATTTTAAAATTAATGGTCTAATTCTTAATAAAAAAAATATAAAAGAAAAATCGGCAATTATCTCTATTTTAACACAAGAATTGGGTATAATCAAGATAAAAATTGATGGTATTAATAGGCCTGAAAGTAAATTATTATCTGTTATTCAACCTGGTTCATTTGGCAGATTTTTTATATCTTCAGATTTAAATTCTTTTAAAATTTTATCATTTTTACCACTGAGAATTCCTTATAAAATTTTTAAAAAATTTCCTTATATGTACTTATTCGCCTTAAGATTTTTATCATTTTTTAATATTTACTATACTTCAGCTGATTTTTTTAAAAATATAATTAGAATAGATATTTATCTTTTAAAATATAAAAAAGTATTTTTAATTTGGTATTTAAATCTAATTTTCAAAGAATTAGGAGTTATTCCTAATTTAACTAACTGTTATAAATGTAATATATTATTAGATAAATTAATCTATATAAAAGGATCTAAGCTTTATTGCTATAGATGTAAAAAAATAAGTTATGATAAGATTGATTACCAAATTTACAAAAAAGCTCTATTTTATTTAAATAATAATTTGATTTTTAAAATAAATGACGATAAAGTAGTTAAATTTATTAAAAAAATTTTTTTAAATCATTTAAAAGAAATTAGTTTATAAATTGGTTTATAATTTTAATAATGAGTGAAGATAAATTTGATCAGGGGGAATCTTTTGAAGAAAGATTGGAAAAAGAATTATATGGTCAAATAAAATCAGAAAGGTTGGGGAAGGTAAAAAAAATTTGGGGTAAAAAAATTAAAGAATCTAAATCAACAGAGGATTGGCAAGATTATTTAGACAATTCTAATGTATTTGGTTTTTTTAATTTTAATTTAAAAAAAATTTTCATAATATCATTCTTATTATTTATAATTAGCTTGGGAATATTTTCAATTATTTTTTATTATCGAACTATTAATCTAAAAGGTATAGATATTAATGTTATTGGTCCAGAAGATGTTAATAGTTTCCAGGTTTATGAATATACGATAAATGTTTCTAATAATAGTAAATTAGATATAGAAAATGTGCGTTTATCAATTAATTTAAGTGAAGGAATTTATTTTTATGATGATTTAGATCAAAATAGCTTAACCTATAATCTTGATAAAATTTCATCTAAGAGTAGTGAGGAACTAAAAATTAAACTATTTTTTTTAGGTAATATAGGTAAGGGTTTAAATTTCAATGTTAATATTTATTATAAGCCGAGCGGTAAAAATCAAGAATTTAACATTTCTAAAAATTTTTTAACTACAGTTAAGAAAGAAGCATTTTCATTGCAAATTTTTTCTCCTAATAAAATTTTTTTAAATGAACCATTTGTAATATCTCTAAAATTTACAAATTCATCTGATATTACTTATAATTTAAATTTATTTTTAGAAAATAATCCTGACTTAGAAATATTATCAATAAATCCAGCGCCCGAAGTAGGTCTTACTACCTGGAATTTTAATGAATTAAAACCTAATGATTCAGGAGAAATTAATATTACAGCTAAATTTACAAACTTAGTTGAAAAACCAGTTATTTCCTTTCAGCCTAAAATAATTTATAAAAATAAGGTTTTTTTCATAAAAAATTATAATTTAACTCTTAATATCTTAGAAACACCAATAAGATTAGAAATAGTTTCTGATCCTTCAGATTATATTGTTAATTTAAATAAATTTATTACTTATGAGATTAAATGGGAAAATAAAAGTAAGGTATCTTTACAAAATATTAAAGTTAAAGTATATTTAACTGGTGCTTTTGATTTTGAATCTATAGATACTGATGGTTATTATTCTCCTATCGAAAAATCAATTATATGGAATAGCGTAAATAAACCTCAATTAGCTTCGATTAATCCAGGCAATAAGGATTCAATTAAATTCTCGATAAAAACGATTGATAAATATCCACCAGGAAGCAAAGATTTAAATTTGAGAGTTGAAGCAATCTTAGAAACAGAAACAATACCTCCGGAGATTCAAATTTTAACTAAAAAATTATCAATTGAAACACAGGAATCAAAAGTTATTGCTGGTAATTTTAAATTTAATGTCAAAGTTTTATATGATAATCAATTTAATAATAGTGGTTCATTTCCTTTAGTAAATGGAAAAAAAACAACCCTATCTACTTATTTTGAAATTTGTACTTATGGAGAAGATTTTCAGAATTTTATTATTACAGGCAAAATTCCTCTTGGCATAAGCCTTACGGGTAATTTTGATTTTAATTTTGATGTTAATAAATTACAATTCAATTCTGAAACAGGAGATTTTTATTATAAAATAGATGAATTGTCAGCTGGTTATTGTGATATTTATCCAGATTATAAATTAGCATTCCAAATTGAAGTTTTGCCTCCTTTATATGGTAATATTAATGATTTTATTATTATTCCTCCCTTAAAAATAAATGCTCAAGGGAAATTTTCTCAAAAGGTATTTGAATTAACAACTCAACCAATTAACGGTTATAAAATTAATTACCAAAATTTTAGATAAAAAAATGAAAAAAATTGAGGATATTATCAATTTAATGATAAGAAGAGGTTTTGTTTTTCAATCTTATGAAATATATAGTGGCCTAAAAGGATTTTATGATTTTGGCCACTTGGGAGTATTATTAAAAAATAATATTAAAAATTTGTGGCTAAAATTTATCTTAAAAGAAGATAATATTTTTTTATTAGAAACTCCTATTATTACTAAAAGTGAAGTTTTTAAAGCTTCTGGTCATTTAGAAAATTTTTATGATTTATTAGTTGAATGTAAATCTTGCCATAATCGTTTTCGCTATGATGTTTATTTAAAGGGTGATTATGGAAAGGTGAAAAAGAATAATGAAAAATTTTTTTGCCCTTTATGTAATGGAGAATTAACAGAACCTAAAAAATTTAATTTAATGTTTAAAACCTATGTAGGTCCTACGGAGGAATCAAGCACTCAAGCATTTTTAAGACCTGAAACAGCTCAAGGTATTTTTGTAAATTTTGATAATTATACAAAGATTTACCGAACTAAATTACCATTTGGAATTGCTCAAATTGGTAAAGCTTTTCGTAATGAAATTACTCCCAAAAATTTTATATTTAGAATTAAAGAATTTGAACAAATGGAATTAGAATATTTTATTGATCCTAATGATAAAATTGATTGGCTTTCATATTGGTTAGATAAAAGTATGAATTGGTATATAAATATTTTAGGTTTTAAAAAAGATAATTTAATAATTTATGAACAACCACAAAAAGAATTAGCTCATTATTCAAAAAAAACTTTAGATGTTTATTATAAATTTCCATTTGGAGAAGATGAAATTCAAGGTATTGCTAATAGAGGTGATTATGATTTGAACTCTCATCTAAAATTTTCTGGAAAAGATTTACGTTATTTTAATGACAAAACTAAACAGAAAGTTATTCCTTATGTTATTGAACCCTCTTGGGGAGTTGAAAGAATATTATTAGCTTTAATTTGCGATGCCTATGATGAAGATGAAATAAATAATGAAAAAAGAATTGTTTTAAGGTTATCACCTAATGTTGCTCCAATTAAAATTGCTGTCTTTCCTTTGCTTTCTAACAAAGAGGGATTAATTAATAAAGCTAAAGAGGTATTCGATCATTTAAAAGAATATTATCTAGAAATAATTTATGATGAAAATGGTTCTATTGGCAAAAGATATCGTCGCCAGGATGAGATTGGAACTCCCTTTTGTCTTACTATTGATTTCCAATCGTTAGAAGATAATACTTTTACCATTCGCAATAGAGATACTCTTCAACAAGAAAGAGTTCATTTCAATGAGTTATTAAATTATTTTAAAGAAAAAATTAAAAAATTTTAAATTATTTAAAATAATGAAACTTAAAATTTTATTAATTTTATTATTATTTCCTTTTATATCACTTGCTCAAAACCCTCTTGATTTTGTAAGTACTTATTGTGATATTAATGATCCTGAGCTTGCTATAAGTTACTGTCTTCAGGGCTTATATAATTTAGGTGTTGCTTTAGCTGTAATGTTGGCTTTTTTTATGTTTCTTTTTGGTGCTTTTAAAAATTTATTAAGTGTTGTGCCTGATGTTAAGATGGAGGGTAAAAGTATGATGCGAAACTCTATTATTGGTTTAGTTGTTATTTTTGTTTCAGGATCTATTCTTTATTGGATTAATCCTTTTATTTTTGATCCTCGAATTGTTGTTTATAGAATAACTACTGATATTGATCATCAAGAAAAATGGACTGATAATGATGTTGCTAATATTGGTTATAATTCTTCTAATTATCAAGCCCCTGGTAAAACTGGTAAAATAGTTAAAATTAAACCATATTCAAATATTAGATTATCGAATAATGATGAATATCAAGGACAAACGGGTGAATTTGCTAACGAATGCGTTCTTCCTTTTTTAGAAAAATTAAATGAAAATTTAAAAAAATATGATGTTAAAGTAACATTAACAGATGGATTTTCTGTTGGCGATCATGAAAGTGAAGCACATATAAAATATGGAACAGCAGTAGATATTGTTCCTTTATTTAATAGAAAAGAATATTGGGAAAAAGTATGCAAGGCTGCTATTGAAACAGGAATGGTAAAAAAAATTTTTTATGAAGCAGGTAGCTGGGAAAATTTAAATTGTGGTAATGTAATTCTTCAGAGATATTATTTTAATAAAACAACCGGCGGTCATTTTCATATTGAAACATGTAAATAAATTATCTACTTATCATTGCTATTATTAAAAAGGCAAAGCCGGCAATTATAAAAATAATTGCCCAATGAGTGTTACCTTCTTTTTGTTCTTGCCACGCCAAATAAAGAAAAAATAAAAATATTGATATTAAGAGTAAAAATCCCATTTTATAATAATTATAATCTAAATAATGAAAATTTTAATTCAAAAAGTTAAATTTGCTAAATGTTTTATTAATAAACAATTGATTGGAGAAATAAATAATGGTTATTTGATTTATATAGGCATTGAAGAAAAAGATGAAAGTAGAGAAGAAGAGATTATTGAGCAACTATTAAAAATTAAATTTATTGATGAGGAAAATAAATTTAAAAAATCTTTATTAGAAATAAAACCAGAAATAATGTTAATCCCTAATATTACTTTAGTTAGCAATATTGAAACAAATAAGCCAGAATTTAAAAATAGTCCTTCTAGAAAAATGGCAGAGAGAATTTATTATAGGGTTTTAAAAATATTACAAAATAAAAATTTTTTTATTAAAAATGGTATTTTTGGAGAAAATATGATAATCGAATCTCAAAATATTGGACCCATTAATTTTATTTTAGATATTTAAATTTTTAAATAAAAAATTTTAGTCATTTTTAAAATTTATAAAATTTTATATTTTAATCTTTTAAATAAATTTTTAGAGAAAAGCAAGCTAAAGGTGTATTAAACAAAAAATAAATAATTTCTTATTTTTAAAATATATTATTATTAAAGTAATGTTACTTAACAAGCGATTTTAATTTTTTAATAATTTTATAAAGCTTGGATTATTTTTTTATATTGATTAATCTTTGAATTTAAATAACAGCAAGACTTATATTAATATATTTGTTTTATCTATTATTATTTTATTTAAATTAAATTATATTTATTTAAATTATATTTATTTAAACCTAAATAGTTAATTATAAAAATAATATTTTAATTAATATAATTTAATATATTTATATATCGGAGAGGGTGGGACTCGAACCCACAAGCCCTTGCGGGCACCGGTTTTCAAGACCGGCGCATTAGCCATTCTGCCACCTCTCCTAACATTTAATTTATTTATTGCGGAGAGGGTGGGACTCGAACCCACAAGTCCGCTTTTAGGCGGACAGGTCTTAGCAGGACCTTGCCTTAACCATTCGGCCACCTCTCCCTATATTTAATTTTATATTTTAATTAATTTATTAATTTTTATAGCCAGGGACGGGATTTGAACCCGCGACCTCCGCATTACCAGAGCGGTGCTCTAACCACTGAGCTACCCTGGCAATATTTTATTAATTTATTTTAATTCCAGGGGGCAGGATTCGAACCTGCGCAGCCACAAGGGCGCCTGGTTTACAGCCAGGTGCAATTGACCACTCTGCCACCCCTGGTTTTAAATAAATATTAATATCTATTTGCCCGGGGTGGGAGTCGAACCCACACGGCCTATAAAGGCCATTGGGTTTTAAGCCCAACGCGTCTGCCAATTCCGCCACCCGGGCTTTTTATGATAATTTTATTTTAAAATAATTATATGAAAAATAAAAACATTTTTCAAAGTTTTAAATGTGCATTTGAAGGATTAATATACGTTTTTAATAATCATAAACATTTTAAAATAGAACTATCAATAGGAATTTTAGTTATAATTTTCTTTCTTTATAATTCAATTTCTTTGATTGAATGGTTATTTATTATTTTAAGTATTTTTTTAGTTATTTTCAGTGAAATATTAAACACATCAATTGAAGAAACTTCTAATATTATTAAACAAGAATTTGATCTTAAAATTAAAATAGTAAAAGATTTGAGTGGTGCTTTAGTTTTAATTTCAATTATATTTAGCCTAATTGTATTTATTTTAATTTTTATTAAAAAATTTATTTTTATTTAAAAATATTTTAATGATAAACCCTTTATTCAAAAAAATTGTAGAAATTTTTGATAGCTTTCCGGATATTGGACCTCGTCAATCGTGGAGATTGTTATTTTGGTTTGTTAAACAAGAGGTTAAATTTAAAAATAAATTTTTAAGCTATTTTCAGTTATTAATAGAAAAGTTAAATTTTTGCCAAAAATGCTTTATGCCTACAATTGAAGAAAATATTTGCTCTATTTGTTCTGATCCTGATAGAAATAAATCTAAATTATGTATAGTGGCAAGAGAAACAGATTTAATTACTATTGAAAATTTAAAAAAATATCGAGGTTTATATTTTGTTTTGGGTGGTTTAATTTTACCATTTGAAAATAAAAATATTATTAAAGAAAGGATGAAAATATTAGAAGATAGATTAATTAATGATAGGCAGATTAAAGAAATAATATTAGCCTTGCCTTTTACTAAAGAAGCTGAACCAACAAAAAAAGACTTAATAAAATTGATATCTAAATTTAATTTAAAATTTAAAATTCCTCGAAGAGGTATTCCAACTGGTGGAGAAATAGAATTTATTGATCCCGAAACACTAAAAGAAGCTCTCGAATTATAGAATAAAAATTTAAAATAACTTATTTTATAATAGAATTTTTATTTATATTTTTATGATATATAATATTTTTTATTTTATTAATCTTTAAACCAAATGAAAGAACAATTAGATAATATTTTAAAAGAAGCTCAAGATTCATATTATCATATAAAAAATTTAAAAGATTTAGAAAATTTTAGAATAAAGTTTTTAGGTAGGAATGGTTTATTGGCTTCATTATCATCTAAATTTAAAGATTTTCCCTTAGAAGTTAGAAAAGAGATTGGTCAATATTTTAATTTTGTTAAAGAAGAAATTAATAATTTATATTTATCTAAAAAAGAATTTTTAATTACTCAGAAAAAAATATTTTTCGATTTATCTCATCCAGGTGAAAAAATAGAAAAAGGTAGAATTCATTTAATCAGTAAAGAAATTTTAAAGATAAAAAAAATATTTTCTAATTTAGGTTTTAATATCGAGGAGGGCAGAGAATTAGTGAGCGAAAAAGAAAACTTTGATTTATTAAATATTCCCCCTAATCATCCTTCAAGAGATTTATGGGATACTTTTTGGATAAATAAAAAGGAATATTTATTAAGAACACACACATCTGCCCATCAAGTAGAATATTTATTAAAATATAAACCACCAGTAAAATTTATAGTTATAGGTAAGGTTTATCGCCATGAAGCAACAGATCAAAGACATGAGATGCAATTTCATCAAATTGAGGGAGTTTCAGTAGGATTGCAGAGTAATCTTTCTGAATTAAAATCAGTTTTTCAGATATTTTTTGAAAATTATTTTAATAAAAAAATCGAAATAGTTTTTAGAAATTCGTATTTTCCTTTTACTGAACCTAGTTTAGAAGTTGATATCTCTTGTGTAATTTGTAAAGGAAAGGGATGTTCTCTATGCAAAAAATCTGGCTATTTAGAAATTGCTGGTGCTGGAATGATACATCCTTATGTTTTACAACAAGCAAAAATAAATATTAATAAATATTACGGTTATGCTTTCGGTATAGGTTTAGAGAGAATTATAATGTTAAAATTTAACATCCCCGATGTTCGATTATTCCACTCTATGGATTTAAGATTCATTAACCAATTTTAAAAATTAAATAATGAGATTTAGAATTAAAGACTTAAAAGAGTTTTTAGATTCTTCTAAAATTAACTGGCTAAAAATTGTTGAGACTTTAAATAAAAAATCTTTTGAAAGTTATTTAAAAAAGGAATATTTAGAAGTAGAAATTTTGCCCAATAGATTTTCAGATAGTGGTAATATTAGAGGATTGGCTAAAGAAATTAGTTTGGTAAGTGATATTAGATTTAAAGATTTAAAATTTAAACTTCATAAGGTTAAAAATCAATCTAAAGAAAAATTAAAGTTAGAAATTAAAACAAAAGAATTAGAATATTATTCTGGAAGATTAATTTTAGATATTGAAAATAAGCCATCTCCAAAATGGCTTAAAGATTTTCTTAATTTTTATAAAATTAACTCCATTAATTTTTTAGTTGATCTAAGCAATTATGTAATGATTAAAATTGGAGCACCTCTTCATATTTTTGATTTTGATAAAATTAATGATAAAAAAATAATAGTACGTGATGCTAAGGAGGGGGAATCTTTTGTATCTTTAAAAAATAATAAATTTGTTCTTAGTCAAGACGATATAGTTATTAGTGATAATCAAAGAATTTTAGCATTAGCAGGAATTCAAGGAGGTAAATATGCTGAAGTAGATTTAAAAACTAAAAATATATTCGTTGAATCAGCTGTTTTTAATAATTTTAATATTTATAGAACTTCAAGGAAATTAAATTTAATAACTGATTCAAGCTATCGTTTTGAAAGAAGAGTAAGCATTAAAAATTCTCAATTAGCTTTAGATTATTTTTGTTATTTAGTTGAAAAAGAATTAAAAGGAAAAGTAATATTTGATGAATATATTTACCAACAAGAAAAAAAGAAGCCTGAATTTATTAATTTAAGATTAAATAATTTATTTAATTATACTTCCTTAAATGTAAATCATAAAGATGTTTTGAGTATTTTAAAAAAATTAAATTGTAGAATTATCAAAGATAATAAAACAAGCCTAGTTATTCAACCTCCTAATGATAGATTAGATTTAGCTTTAGAAGTAGATTTAATTGAAGAAATAATAAGACTTATTGGCTATGATTCAATAAATCCAACTTACCCACTTCAATTTAATTATCCTAAAGAAGATTTTTATTTGCTTTTCTATGATTATTTAAGAAATCTTTTGGCTCAACTTAATTTTACTGAAATTTTATCTTATAGTTTTATAGATGATAATGATATAGTCAATTTTAAAAATTTATTTAAATTTAAACCAATAGAAATTGTTAATCCCAATAGTAATATTTATAAATTTTATCGACCATTTATTTTTATTAATTTACTTAAAGGGGTGGCAAAAAATTTATCTTTTTATAACTGGTTAGAAAATAAAGAATTTAAATTTTTTGAGATAGGTAAAATTGCTTTTTATGAAAAAAATGAAATAAATGAACTTTCTAGTTTAGCTTTGGTTATTAGTTTAGATAATATAGAAAAAAATTATTTAAAAATTAAAGGATTATTAAAGACACTTTTTGAAGATTTAGGAATAGAAAATTATCAATTTAATGTTTTAGAGCATAAAAATTATGAATTTGAATTTATTAGTGAAATTTTAATAGATAACAAAAAGACTGGATACCTTTTAATGCCTACATATAATTTATTAAAAAAATATAATATAGAGCAGAGTGTAGTTATAGCTGAACTTAATCTTAATTTTTTAATCAATAATTTCTTTAAAGAAAAAAGATTTAAGACTATATTTCAATTTCCAGCTATTTTTAGAGATGTTTCTTTAGTAGTACCCATATATTTTCGAACTAATGAATTAGAAAAAGAAA
Organism: Candidatus Parcubacteria bacterium; assembly: GCA_026004495.1. Classification (GTDB taxonomy): domain Bacteria; phylum Patescibacteriota; class Minisyncoccia; order UBA6257; family HR35; genus JANXCM01. The sequence continues at coordinate 614,153 of BPJG01000001.1, forward strand.
TTCGTAATATATGTAGAGATATTTTAGAGAGATTAGAAATTATAGACATTTATTATATTAATGATCAGGAAAAAAGTATTACTTTTCATCTAGTTTTTAGAAATAAAAAGAAAACTTTAAGAGATGAAGAAATTAATGAATTAATGGATAATTTGATTAAATTTTTTAAAGATAAATTTAATATTAAATTAAGATAATAAAGTATTGAAATTAATTGATATTAATTTATAATATTAAAAAATACAACAATTAATATTTAAAAATTTTTTTTAAAAATGACCTGTTATTTTTGTTCCCAAAATGCTAAAGAAATAAACTATCGAGATGTTGATATTCTAAAAAAATTTTTGAGTGCAGGAATGAAAATTAAACCCAGAAAAAAAACTGGAGTTTGTTCGAAACATCAAAGAAAATTAGCTAAAGCTATAAAGAGAGCAAGGCAAATGGCCCTTCTACCTTATCTTCCTTGAAGTATATAATATCTTGAAATGTTCAAATTAAATGATTTTTATAAAAACAAAATCGAATTTAATTTAAAACCTATTAGTAAAGTAAATAAAAACAACAATTGTATTTTAATAATTCATGATAAAGATATATTTAAAACTGATGCTTATAATTTTTTGAATAATGAAACCAAAGATTTAATAAAAAAAACTTATAAATTTTTTAGCAATATTGATTTTTATTACGGTATCTATCCTAAACAAAATATTTGTTCAATTAAAGCTCAATTTAATGAATTTAAAAATATAAAAGAGATTGCCATTTTCGTTAGAAAAATTTTTAAATTTTTAAAAGAAAATAAAATTAATAATATTTCGATTTATTTAACTGATATTCCTAATTTTAAGAATTATTTTGAAATAATTATTATTAATATTATTTTAAGTAACTTTGATTTTTCTTTATTTTACAAATCCAAGAAAAATAATTTTTTAAATTTTCAAATAGATTTTTTTGCTCCTCAAAAAGATTTAAATGATTTAAAAAAAATATTAAAAAATTCAATAATAATTGCTGAAGAAATAAATCGAGCAAGATTTTTATCCAATTTATCAGGTGGAGATTTAACTCCATCAATAATTATTGATATTATTAAAGAGATTAATAAAGAACTTAATCTTAAATTAAAAATTTTAGGCGAAAGAGAATTAAAAAAAATAGGAGCTGGAGGAATTTTAGGTGTTTCTCGTGGCTCTAATGAAAAACCTTATTTAGTTATTTTAGAAAATTTTAATAAGGGAAAGGAAATTCATTTTATAGGTAAGGGAATAACTTTTGATACTGGTGGGCTTCATATTAAGCCAGCTGAAGCTATGAATGAAATGCATTTAGATATGTCGGGAGCAGCATCTGTTTTATCTGCTACATCTATAATTAGTAAATTGAATATAAAAATAAATTTAAAAACTTTAATTCCTTTAGCTGAAAATATGATTTCTGGATCTAGTTATAGACCTGGTGATATTTTAAAAACTATATCTGGCAAAACAATTGAAATTGGTTCGCCCGATGCCGAAGGTAGAATAATCTTAGCTGATGCCATAGATTATGGTAAAAAATTTTATAAACCAAATTTAATAATCACCTTAGCTACCTTAACAGGAGCTTCGATGGTTGCTTTAGGTAATAAAGCAGCGGCATTATTCTCTAATAACGAAAAATTACAAAATTTATTTATGGATTTAAATAAAAAAACTTGGGATACATTATGGCCATTACCATTATGGGAAGAATATTTAAAAGATATCGAAGCACCATTTGCTGATATTTGGAACATAGGAAAATCTAAATGGGGTGGAGCAATACACGGAGCAATATTTTTATGGGAATTTGCTAAGCCCATTGATCTAGTTCATATTGATATGGCACCTCGAATTACTGCCAATGAAAGTGATTATCTATCTAAGGGTTCATTAGGCTTTGGAGTTCATTTGCTAAAAGAATTTGCTCAATTTTTAGAAATCAATAAAATTTAATGTTAATTTTAGAAAGGGTATCTCTTAAAAAATTTACTACATTCAAAATTGGTGGAGAAGCTAAATTTTTTACAATCGTTAATAATTTAAAAGAATTAGAACAAATAATAAATTTCTTAGAGAATAATAAAATTAAATTTTTTATTTTAGGTGGAGGAAGTAATATATTATTTAGCGATAAAGGATTTGATGGTTTGATTATAAAACCTAAATTTGAAACATTTAATTTTTTAGAAAATGGTGAAGTAATTATCGGTTCAAGTAGATTAATGCCTGAAATTGTTTATGAAGCTTGTCGCTTAGGTTATCAAGGGTTAGAATGGGCAGGAGGATTACCTGGTGAATTAGGTGGGGCAATAAGAGGAAATGCTGGTTGTTTTGGTTCCGAAATTAAGGATATAATTAAAGAAGTATTATCGGTTAATTTATTGAATAAAGAAATAAGAATATTTAAAAAAGAAGAGTGTCAATTTTCTTATCGCTCTTCTTTTTTTAAATTTAACAAAGAATGGTTAATCATTGAAGCTAAAATAAATCTAAAAACTAATAATGAATCAAATATTTTATTAAAAATTATGAATGAAAAAATAGAATATAGGAAAAATAGACATCCAGTTGAATTTCCTAATGCAGGAAGTATTTTTAAAAATATTCCAATTGATTCAGCATCTCCTGATTTAATAGAAATTGCAAAGAAGAAAAATGTTATTAAAGGAGATAAAATACCTACTGCCTTTATAATAGAATATTTGGGATTAAAAGGAAAAGAAATTGGTGGAGCAAAAATCTCTGAAAAGCATGCAAACTATATTATTAATTTTAACAATGCATCATCACAAGATGTTTTAGATTTAATTGATTTAGTAAAAGATGAAGTTCAAAAAAAATTTAATCTAAAATTAATCGAAGAAATTGAAATTGTAAATTAATTATCCACATTTTTTACTTAATATAAAAAAAATTTTATATAATAATTTTTATATAATTTAAAATGAAAAATAAAAAATATTAAAAAAATTTTTTGAATAATAAATCGGATTGGTCGGTCCGATTTAAAAAATTAATGGCTAGAAAAAAACGGATTTAAATAAATGGCTACAAAGAAATCATCTAAATCATCTAAGTCAGCTAAACCAGCTAAATCAAAGAAAAAAAGATAAAATAGTTTTAGTTATATAAAGATAAAAAATTAAACAAACTCCTAGGTTTAATCCTAGGAGTTTGTTTTTTTTATTTGTTTTTAATTTTAATATAACCTTAAATTTTTTTATATTTTAAAAAAATTATTTATCATAAAAATTTGTTAATAATTAGTGGATAAATATCTAAAAATATATTATTTAACTATATTTTTTGATATTAGTTTTTATTTTTAATTTTTGTTTTTAATTTTAGTGGTATAAAATGGTAAATAATTAATATTAAGTGGTAAATTGTGGATAATTATGTGGAAAAAGTGGATAAATGTTATTAGGTGAATTTAAACACAATTTAGATAATAAAGGCAGAATATCAATTCCAGCTAAATTTAGGAATAAATTTTCGGAAGGAATAGTAATAACTAGAGGAATTGATAATTGTTTATTTGGTTTCACTAAAGAAGAGTGGGATAAAGTGGCAAATAAATTAATAAATCTTCCTATAAGTCAATCAACTGCAAGAGCTTTTTCAAGACTTATTCTTTCTGGAGCATTTGAAACCGAAATAGATTCTCAAGGAAGAATATTAATTCCAGAAACCTTAAGAAAATATGCCAATTTGGTTAAAAAAGTAGTAATCGTAGGTATTTATTCAAGAATTGAATTTTGGAATGAAAGTAATTGGGAAAATTATAAAAAACAATCAGAAGAAAATTCCCAAGAAATTGCCGAAAGATTATCAGATTTAGGAATATGATTCATAAGCCAGTTCTCTTAAAAGAAGTTATTTATTATCTTAAACCATTAAAAAACGAAAATTTTATTGATGCCACTTTTGGTTTCGGCGGACATTCATTTGAACTAATAAAATATATAAAACCAAAAGGAAAAATTTTAGCTTTAGAATGGGATCCCTACTTGGTCGAAATTATTAAATCTAAAATTATGAAAGAGAAAAATATTACTCTTAAAAATAAAAACTTTAAATATATAAAAAAAGTCGTTAAAGAAGAAAAAATTACAAATATTAAAGGCGTTATTTTTGATTTAGGAATTTCAAATTGGCACTATAAAAATTCTAGTCGTGGTTTTTCCTTTGAAGACAATAATAGTTTAGATATGAGAATTAATCCTTATGAAATAAAATTAACGGCCTTTGAAGTAATTAATTATTTTTCTCAAAATAAATTGGTTGAAATTTTTTCAAAATATGGAGAAGAAAAAAGAGCAAATATTATAGCCGAGGAAATTGTTAAAAAAAGAAAAGAGAAAAAAATAAAATCAGCTTACGAATTATCTAAAATTATTTCTAATTTAAGAATTAAGAAAAGGTCAAAACTCAATCCAGCTACTAAAATTTTTATGTCTCTAAGAATGTTTATCAATCAGGAATTAGAGAATTTAGAAATAGGATTAAATGAAGCATATGAAGTGATTGTAAAAGGAGGAAGAATTGCTATTATTACTTTTAATGGCTTGGAAGATAGGGTAGTTAAAAAAGTTTTTAAAAGTTTAAAAACAAAAGGAGCAATTATGATTACTAAAAATGTTGTTAAACCAAAATTTAAGGAAATAAAAGAAAATTCCTCTGCTCGTTCGGCGAAATTAAGAGTAATTGAAAAAAATGAATAAAAGAAAAATTAAAGATATTAAATTCAAAAAATATAAAAAAAGAAATCCGTTTTTTCACTGGCCATTAATTTTATTACTGTTTGTTGTTATAGAAGTTATGTTGCTTATTCAAGAAAGAGCCTGGTCTCAAAATTATGTTGAAATTATAGATAATTTACGAGACCAGGCTGAAATTCTTTCTTTAGAAAATCAAAAAATGTTCAATAATTTGTTCAATTTTTATAATCTGGTATTATCTATGGATAATAATGAAAGTTATCCATATTTAGTTAAAGCCAAAAGAGAATTTTTTAATGCATTTAATAAATTTTCTTTTATAAAAAATCATTAGCTTGATAATGAAAGGCAATAAAAATATTGGCTTTACTATTTTAGTTTACTTCAATTTATTTATCTGGTTAATACCAATTTATTATCTAGTAAAATTACAATTAGTTAAAGCTGAAGATTACAAAAATAAAATTTCTAGTTTTGAAAAAAATAAAATTATAGTTGCACCTCGAGGTAAAATTTATGTTAAAGATAAAAATAATAATCTATATTTAATTGCTGATAATAAAAAATTGTATGACATTTATTTTAATCCTAAATTAAGTAAAAACATAGAAAAAGAACTTACTATTATATCTAATATAATAGGAGAAGATATAAATAAACAAGAAATCAAAGGTAATTCATCTTTTATTATTGTGAAAAATACTGAAAAAAATATCTTAGATAAAATTTTAGCCTTAAGATTAGATTCAGTTTTTTATGAAGAAAAATATATTAGATTCTATCCTGAAAATGATTTTTTGAGCACTATATTAGGTTTTGCTAAATTAAATGAAGATAATTTTCTAGTTGGAGAATATGGTTTGGAAAAATATTATAATGATATTTTGAAGGGAGAAAATGGTATATATTATGGAATAAAAAAAATTCAACCCGAAATACCGGGCAATGATTTAATTTTAAATATCGATTATTTTATACAAAAATACAGCGAGAAGATTTTAGCAGAAGGAATAAAAAAATATAAAGCTGAAGGAGGGCTTATTATTGTTACTACTAATGATGGTAAAATTATAGCCTTAGCTGAAGAACCAAGATATGATTTAAATAATTTTAACAAAGTTGATGATATAAAAATTTTTTTAAGTAAAGCTGGGCAAAATTACGAACCTGGTTCAGTAATGAAAACTTTCACTTATTTTATTGGCTTAGATAAAAAAGTATTTACTCCTAAAGATGAATATAATGATTTAGGTTATTTAAATGCTAATAATTGGACGATTTATAATTTTGATAAGAAAGGAAGAGGAAAAGTTAGTTTTGAATATGCCTTTGAAAAATCTTTGAATACTGGTTCTGCTCATATTCAAAGATTAATAGGTAATTATAATTTTTTATCTTATCTTAAAAGATTTAAATTTGATAAAAAACCATTCGTCGATTTTCCCCATATTTATGAAGGCAATATTAAAAATTTAGAAAAATCATCTAAAGATTTAAGAGATATTAATTTTTTAACAGCAAGCTATGGTCATGGTATAAGTTTATCTCCCTTTCATTTAATTCAAGCTTTTTCATTGATTGTTAATGATGGTAAAATGTATAATCTAAGATTTTTAGATAAAATTAATTATTTTGGTATTAAAGAAAAAATTATCAAAGCAAAAATTTTAGATAATTTTGGAGATTCAAATTCCTTTAAAAATATTAAAGATTTACTTGAAAAGGTAACCCTAAATGGAAGTGGCAAATATGCCTTAACAGAAGGTTATAGAGTCGGAGGTAAAACGGGTTCTGCTTTTATCCCTAAAATTAATGAACCAGGTTATAGTGATGATATAATTAATACTTATTTAGCCACATTTCCTTTATCTAATCCTCAATTTATAATTTTAGTAAGAATAGATAAACCTTATCAAGGCTTAGCAATGGTTACAACTGTTCCTTTAGCTAAAAAAATTATCGATTATTTAATTGATTATTATCAAATTCAACCTGATAATTTATAATAATTTTATGTTATCGAAAATTAAAATTATTTATGAAAAATTAGCTGAATGGGGAGTAATTATATTTGTTGGCTTGATATTTATAGCTATTTTATTATATTTTCTAAATTATTTTAATAACTTACAGCTTTTATGGATAGTAATATTTGTAGTTCTTGGGTGGTTGATATATATTTATCGCTATCTTGAAGAAGAACATTTTAATAAAAAAGAAAATAATAATTGACTAGATTATATTTTATTTAGATAGTTAACTTTATTTTATTTATTAATACCATTTATTAATAATAAGATTTTTAAATTTTTTAAAATTATTTTCTTTTATAGATTTTCTTATCTGCTTAAATAAGTTTAAAATCCAAAAAACATTATGTTCAGTTAAAAGCATAATTCCATAAATTTCTTTTTCACGCAGTAAGTGGCAAATATAAGATCGGGGATATTTTTGACAAATTTGACATTGGCATTTTAAATCAATTGGTTTTCTATCTGTTAAATATTTACTTGATTTTAAATTTATTCTACCCTGAAAACTAAATCCAGTTCCATGCCTTGCCCATCTTGTTGGAATAACGCAGTCAAATAAATCAATTCCTTGTTCAATGGCATTAAAAATATCATCAATTTCACCGATACCTAATAGATGCCTTGGTTTGTTTTCATAAAGATAAGGTAATGTCCAATTTAAAACTTTAATAATATCTTTTTTACTTTTGCCTAAACTGCCACCAATGCCAAAACCAAAGAAGGGAAGTGAATTAACAAATTTAGCTGATTCTTTTCTTAAATCTTCATATTCTCCTCCTTGAACAATTCCAAATAAAACTTGTTTTTTAGTTGTACTGAATTCATCTAAACATTTTATTGCCCATTGGTGGGTACGTTTTAATGCTTTTTTAGTATATTCATAGGTTGAAAGTGGAGAAGTGCATTCATCAAAAGCAAAAATAATATCAGCGCCTAAAATTTTTTGAACCTTAATTGAAATTTCAGGAGATAAAAATAATTTTTGGCCATTATAGGGATCAATAAACTCAACTCCATCATCATAAACTTTGACTAAATTCTTATTATTCACGGATTTTTTCGGACTTAACATGGACTGTTCGGACTTATTGCCTTTTCTGTTCTGTCCGTTCTTAGTCTGCGTATAGCTCCTAACCAGAACAAAGTTCGGTTTGGGGTCGGACAGCGTGCTTTGTTCTACTGCCCGATCTGCGTTAATCTGCTTTTCTTCAGGAAATATATCTGCAACCTTTCCAACTTTATGTTCCATTCCAAATCCTAAGCTAAAAATCTGAAAACCACCACTGTCAGTCATCAATGGATAATTAATATTTAAAAATTTATGCAACCCACCAAATTTTTGAACAATTTTATATCTCTCCTGACGAAAAAAATGAAAAGTATTAACCATAAAAATTTCAGCACCAAATTTTCTGGCTTGTTCAAAACTTAAGCCTCTAATACTTCCCTTAGTAGCAACAATGGCTAAATTAGGGGTATGAATGATTCCGTGAGGAGTTTTTAGAATCCCTAATCTTGCTTTACTTCTTTTATCTTTTGTTAGTATCTTAAATCTAAACATCTAATTTTTTATAAAAATATTTATATTATTTTATAATTATACTATGGACGGTAATTTTAACCTCGAAAAGTTACATGAAGAAGCATTAATAGTAAATGAAGAGGTTAATAAAAGAGCTTGGAAAGGACCGCAAGATTCTCTTTCAAAAATTGCTGAAGAAATAATAAAGAATTTGGAAAATCTGGAAAAAGAAAAATCTCAAGATCAAATATCACTATTAAAAGTAAAACCTATTTTTGGATTACCAACTGAAATAAAAGAAGATTTTTATAAATTTTATGAAGCAGTTGATAACTTAGATAATAATAAAATAAAATATTATGAAGAAATAAAAGAAAATTTTTTTAATAAACTTATTAAATTAGATGAAATTATTAAAAAAGGAAATGGGGAATTGATAAAAAAGAAAAAACAAATAGAAATATTACAAGAAAGTCTTTTTAAATTCGATCCATTTAGCTTTATCTTTAAACATCATAAATATTTTGATTTTGATAAGGAATTCTCTGTTTTAAAAAATTTTTCAAGTTTAACCAGCCATAAATTTAAATTTATTTTTTTAAAAAATTATAGAAATCAAATTAATCAAGAGATAGAGAAAAAAATTGAGGAATATCGAAAGCAAGAAATAGAAATTAAAAAAAATTTAGTTGAAGAGTTTAATAAAACTAAACAAGATATTTTAGAATTTATTCAAAATATTCAAAAAAATTTAAATAATTTAAGTATATTTTTAAGCAATCCTGAAAAAGAAATTATATCTTTTTTAACCGCTACCCTACCAATAGCTTTGGCAATTAAGGAATTTGGACTTAAAAATTATTCTCAACTTGTAGAAGTTTTTAATAGTTTAAAAGATAATTATGAAATACTTAAGGATAATCATAAGTTAATAATAGATTCCTTAGATGAACTTAATTGTCGAATTACAAGTATATTTGAAGATGGAAGTAGAGTTATAAATTCTTTTTTGAAAGATTGCTTAGAACATGACATAGGATTATCTGTAATATTTAATATGTTAACCACTTATAGAAAAGGATTTAATATACCAATGGTGTATGGCGAGACAGAACTTAAACAAAGTAATCTTTCAAATTTATCTTCTGAAGAAATAAATAAAATTTTTGGATTTCCTTTATCTCTTGGTCGAATATATGAAATTATGGGATACCCTACAGAAGAAGAATTAAATGATTTTGAAATAAAGATAAAAGAAATTAGAAATAAATTTAGTAAAATATTAGATTTGCCAGAAGAATCTTTATTAAAAAATTTATTAAGTAAAATTAATAAAATTAGAAAAAAATTAGAAATCTTTAGAGATTTTGAAACCAATCTTAGACAATCACTCTTAACTCATGCTACATTTTGGCAAGGTTTTTTAAAAATTTTAGAAGAACGAAAATTAGCATCACAAACTTCTCAGCAAGAAACAGGTAAGGAACCTACTAAGGGGCCTACTATTTTAGTTAGGGGTGGTGCTATAAATACAGGAGTTGAACAATATAAGCCTGGTTTATGGTTTGGTATAAATGGAGTTGAACCTTATGGTGCCTTTGTATTTATTTTTCCCACTGCTTTTGTTATAAGAGGCAAAAAATTTGTTATTCTTCCTAGTACAAAAGCAGACAGAGAAGGTAGATTTCTTGAAATGGGAGTTTACAGCGAAGGATATAGCCTCGAAAGTCCTAAGGGTATTGAAATTAGTATTAATGATTCCCTTATATTATGCCCTCAATTATTAGAAACAGAAGTTAGAGATGAATTAAAAAAAATAGGCTATAATGATGAATGGATAAGTGAGCATATAGTTTTTTATGAGATTTCAGAATATTATATAGATAAAATTTGGAGTTGTATTCCAATTCCAATAGAAGATTTATCTCATAAAAAATATACCGACGAAGAAAAAATAGAAAAAATTAAACAAGTACTTATGTGTTCGGACCAAAAAGAATATATAGAAATGGGAGGTAATAAAATTAATGGTATTTTAGCTGAAATAGCTTCTGGAGTCTTAAAAACTTTAATAGAAGAAAATAGGATCAGAATCCCTTATCTTAGAGACGGAGAATTAGGAGTTGACGGTCCAGCAAGTTTTACAACAGAACAACATGAAGATTTTTACTTATTTAGCTTTGGAAATTTAGAATAAAAATTTAATAAAATATTGTCTTAATTTTAGGATGATATATCTTTAAATAAATTTTATTGGCTAAATCCCATATTAAATTATCTATTAAATAAGATGGTAAATTAATTTTTTTCGATAAACTTTCTCCAATAATAATTGATGCCCACCTTAATTCATTTTCTAAAATTGAGTGTATTTTAATAATTTTTCTATTTTTTATTTTATCTAAAATATTAGTTGGTAAATCAATTAAATTAAAATTTATAAATAATTGTGGCAGTTTATAATCAGCAAAAATAGTTAATTCTTCTAATTCGTTTTTGAATTTTTTCTCCAATTTATTACCAATAATTAATTCTAAATATAGAAGTTGATTTGGTTTTAAAAAATAAAAATTTTTATAGTAATCTTTAAATTTTTCTAATTGTAAAAGGTTTAAACAAAAATTTAATGGTTTTTTGTTTTCTTCAAAATAATTTATAAAATCACCATCATAATTTTTATTAAGCCAATTTAGAGATTGTTTGAAAATTTTATATCTTAATTTTGCTAAATTTTCGTTTTCTTTTGATGAAATTAATTTTTTAAAAATTGAAAAATCAATTTTATCTAAATCGATTTTAAATAAATTTTTAGTTTTTAATAAGAGTCCATAAAATTCTTTTTCATTTTTAAAATGCCAATTTTGAGGAAATTCCCACAATCTAAAATCCAAAACTCTAAGAAAAAATAAAAAATTACTTAATTTTTTAAGCTCAATATCTTTTAAATATTTTTGAAATTTATCGAAATCAGTCTTTCCTTTTTTAAGTAAATTTAAAAAATCTTTAGTAAATTCATTTATTTTTAAAATTTTAAATATATAACTTTTATTTTTTTTAAAAATAAAATTTTTTAATTTCATAAATATTTTATAATAAATAAATTAAATTTAAATTATTGACTAAGTTTTATGATAAAATTTTACTAAAAATGAAAATTTTTGTCATTTCTTTAGGTGGTAGCTTAACTGTACCTCAAGAAATAGATATAAAATTTCTAAAAAAATTTAAAAAAATAATTGACGCTATGGATGGTAAAAAATTTATTATTATTGTTGGTGGCGGCAGAACTGCTCGAAACTATCAAAGAGCAGCTAAAAAAATAGTAAATATTACAAATGAAGATCTTGATTGGCTAGGAATTCATGCTACTCGTTTAAACGCTCATTTACTTTTGACAATTTTTAGAGATAAGGCTTATTATCGAATAATAAAAAATCCAAAAGAAAAAGTAAATTTCAAAGAACAAATTTTAATTGCTGCTGGTTGGAAGCCTGGATTTAGCACTGATTATGATGCAGTTTTATTAGCAAAAACTTATAATTCCAATATAATACTAAATTTAACAAATATTGATTATGTTTATGATAAAGACCCAAATAAATATAAAGATGCAAAACCATTTAAAAATATTTCTTGGAATGATTATTTAAAATTAATAAAAAACAATTGGATTCCAGGAATTTCAGTTCCCTTTGATCCAATTGCCTCTAGGTTGGCAAAAAATTTAAAATTTAAAGTTGTTGTAATTAATGGCAAAAAAATAAATAATTTAAGGAAATTTTTGGAAAATAAAAAATTTAATGGAACAATTATTTCATAAATTTTATGCTATAATTATTATATAAGCACTCTAAAACATTCCGGGGTAGTTCAGTGGTAGAACGCCTGGCTGTTAACCAGGATGTCGCAGGTTCGAATCCTGCCCCCGGAGCAAAGAGGACTGGTTTTCGCTTAAATTATCAAAATCCCTATTAAAATCTTGCTTTTCTTGATTTTTAGCTAGTTCGAATAACCCTTCCTTCTCTAACTCACCAGGAAGATCCATTATTCGAACCGTAAATATAGGCTCAATCTTTACATTCAGCTTTTTATCTTTTACTATAAATTCAGAACCTATACACCTTAAAATAGTCCTTTTAGTAGCAATATCGCCGTTAAGATAAGTTTCTTTTATCTTTCCTACGATATTTACATAATCAATAGCATAATCAATCCATCTATCGTCTTCATACTCTTGTTCTCTTAACATCGTTTCAATAGCTTGCTTTCTTTTTCTTAAAGGTTCAATATTCCTTTGAAATTCCTCCTCAGTAATCTCTCCGCTTGATTTCATATTTATTAAGTTATCAATCTGGTTAGTGATAGCAGAATACATTCTTTTATAATGACCTAGATTCTTTTCTCTTTCTTCTTTTCTCTTTCTTTGTTCTTCTTTTAAAGTACTAATAGCCCAGTTATGAATAACTTCAGGAATGCTAATATTTGATAAAACTTCTAAAATTTCATTTTCTAATTCCTCCTCTCTTATTGGTTTTTGATGACAAATTCCAGGATAATTTTTCTTTTTAGCACATTCATAATAAACATATCTCAGAACCATACCATTTTTATTTCTTTTCAATTTTTCATAGCTAGTTAAAACACCGCCACATTCACCGCATCTTAATAAACCCCTAAACATATGAACAATTTTCCTCTTCTTAGGACTTCCTTTTCTATTTAAAATCTCTTGAACCAATAACCAAGTTTCCTTGTCAATAACAGGCTCATAATTTCCTTTATACCAATTCCTAGAACCCTTAGGATATTCAAACTCACCATAATAATCAGGACATCTTAACATTGCATAAAATTTACTCGGAGATAATCTTTTACCATATCTATTTATTAATCCCCACTCATCAACAGCCATTCTATAAACTTCCTTAGGCGTGTATTGACCACTTGCTAATGTTTCAAATACTTTTCTTATTAGAGGAAATCTTTCTGGATCAGGGAAATAATTATGTTCGCCCTTAGGAGAATATTTGTTGTTGATATAGCCCAAAGGAGCTAATCCTGGTTTAAATCCTTTTTCAGCTTTCTTTCTTAGCCCCCTTTTAGTATTAGTAGCGAGATCTCTAATATACTGATTAGCCATTCCAGTCTCTACAGCCCATAATAAAGCATTATCTTCTGGCTTATAAACTCTTTCAGGTGTTCTAATTTCTTTGATGGTTTCTTTCTGTAGAAGCCATTGAATTGTTCCTGAATCGATGGGGTTTCTACTAAGTCTATCAACTTTCCAACATAAAATAGCATTAGCTTCTCCTTTTTTAATTTTTTCAATCATTAAGTTAAAAATCTCCCGCCCTGGTTCTTTGGCACTTTTAGCTTCTGTTAAAATATCAACAACTTCTAAACCCTCTTTTTCTGCTAATTTTTGTAATTCCTCAATCTGAGATTCTAAAGATAACACCTGCCTATCTTCTGCCTCTGAACTTTTTCTTGCATATATGATGTATTTTAGTCTTTCCATTATTTATGTGAATTATAATAAATTTTTCTAAAAATCGCTAAACTTTATTAAATTAATTTCGCCCATTTTTTCTCTGTTTTTGTATATACCCCCTCAACGATGTCCCGAAATTCCCAATTTATCTAAAAAACAACAAAAACCAACAATTTACCCCCTGACGATGTTACGAAATTCCAATTTTGGCTTTGGATTTTTCATTCGCAAATTCGCAATGTATATAATATATTGCGAGTTTGCAAGTGTTCTATGTTAGTTCAAGCAAAGACAACTCATCATCTTTTTTAAGCTCAAAGATTTTTTGTTTACCAACCCTTTGAGCTTTAATTTTTTGACTTTCAATAAGTTCTTTTAAAGCATTTTCTCCTGTCCTTTGTCCTATATTCTCCTGAATTAAAACATTTATAATTTCAGTTTTTGTTTTGGATCCTTCTTCTAACAGATTTAGAATTATTTCTTTTGCTTTTTCAATCTTTAGCTTCTCCTCTTGAAATTCACCTAAGTATTGAAATTCCATAAAACCATCTACATTTTCAAAAATTCTTAATTCAAATGGTTTTATCTTCTTGCCATTTCTTAGTTTTTCTTGGATAACTACTACTTCAAAACCATTGCCATTGTCTAATTCTTTTTTCTTTTCAATGGCTAAATGACAATCAACTCTACCAAATAATACCGATGAACCTCTTAATGCTTGAGATGGTGCTGATTTTGTCCAGCCTAATTGTTTTCTATGGTGGTGCGTAAAAATAACAGAAATCCCGTATTTCTGGAACTCGCTGAAACATTCCATAACTCGTTGCATTTCTTCTGCTGAATTTTCAGATAAAGAATGGAAAGCTATAAAGGGGTCGAAAATTAAAACTTTGATTTTATTAATTTCAGCTTCCTCTAATAAAAACTCAATTATTTTTTTGTCGTCAATTTTAAGCCCTTTCTGAGATAAAACAAATATCGGTAAATCTTCCTTGAAATTCAACATTTTAAATCGCCTTTGTAATTCCTTTTCTCCATTTTCTTCCTCAATTATGCCAACATTTCCTTTTTCAGCTTTGAAATCTTCAATTAGAAAAAAACTTCCTTCAGCAATGGATTTAGCAAGCCCTAAAATCACCCAAGTTTTGCCTGATTCAGGATACCCGGAAATTACTGTTAAAGATGGATGAGGAATTAATTTATTAATTAGAAAGGATGGTTCATTATATTCTGTTTTTAAAATTTCTTTAATAGTTTTGAACGACTTCGAAATTTCTTTTACTTGCCCATTATTTAATAGATCCCTTAAATCACCTCCTTTTTGATAGAACTCTGTCACATCCTTTCCGAATGGGATTTCGATAATGTAAATATCATTATGAACATACTCCAGTTTCTCTAAAAGATTTCTTTTCCATTTTTCACCACTTTCATCGCGGTCTGGAATAAGATATATTTTTTTGAACCTTTTTACAATTTCAATCCACTCGTCTTTCCACAAAGTTGTTCCCCCTCCCGTATTTGTTAAAGAATTGTATCCTTCTTGGTGTAATAAAATAGCATCTAGCTCACCCTCTACTAAATATAATTCCTCATTCTCGTAATCAATGCAATTTATTGGAAAGAGGGTTTGTTTCGTTCCTGCTTTTAGCCATTTATATTTCACCAGGTTAGGGTCTTCCTTTATTGGATCTCTGCGAATTTTAAAATTTACAATTTTACCGCTTTCATTAAAGATGGGGATACCTAACCACCGGTTGCTGTTTTTATCTTCGAAACATGTTAAGCCAAATCGAGCAATCGTTTCCTCCGTTAATCCGCGATTTTTTAGCCACTCTAATAAGTCCTCACTGAGTCTTTTTTCTTCGAAAATTGTTTCTTCATATTGATGATTTTCAGAGATGTCAAAGTTTTTTAGATAATGAGTTTTAAGATAATAAAAAGCCTCTTTCCTTTCCCAACCCTTGAGTTTTTCTATAAAAGCAATTGTGTCACTACCCCCACGACCAGCACCACAACCGAAGCAGTAAAATGAATTGGTTTCGGGGAAAATAGTGAAAGAGCCATGATCTTCGTTATGGAACGGACAAATAATCTGAGGTCTTCTTTTGTCAGGTAATTTTACCCCGAGTTCATTTTCGACTACCTCTCTTATGTCAATATTTTTAATAGCCTTTATTATGTTATAATTTCTATGGAGTGACATTATTTTCATTTCAAAGCTCGCCAAACCCCTGGCGGGCTTTTTTGTTTGGTTTTTAATTACGACTAACCAAGTTTTTTAATGTTTTTTCTAAGTCAAATCTTCTCACCCCTTTCTTGTATGGGCGTAAAGCCTTGATTATTCCTAATTGCTCCCATCGTCTAAGAGTTTGAGGGTGAACATTCAAAATTTTTGACAACTCTCCGATCTTGATAAATTTCCGTTCCATTTTTTGTTTTGTTTTTTAATTGCCGACCCTTGAATTACAAGCTTATACAAAGTCAAAAGTTTTGTTTCTAAAGTTTTAATCTCCATTTCGTTCTTTGCTTCTATATTTAATTTCTTCAACAAACTCTTGAAATCCTTCTCATCTTTAATTGTTTTTGTTTTTTCTTTCATTTCTTTCTAAATTTTCAACAAAGCTAAAAATTCCCACCGGATTGGTGGGATAATGGTGGGAAAACTTCTATCAAAAATCAATCAAATTCTAGTCTTTTTGTAATTGTAGAAAATCAAAAAATAAAAAATTACCACCCTAAGAAAATTTGTAGGCTGTTATTTTTATTATTTTTTTCTTAAAGAAACCAACCCCTCGTTTTTATTAAAAGTAATCTTAAACGGAAGTCCCAATTTATTAAATTTTCTATTAACTTCTTTAATCAAATAATTTATCTTCCTGGTTACTTCAGGAAGCCTATTTGTGTCCAAATCTTTATTGCATTTTTTATAAACATTATCACGTATATCATCTAATAATTGAGAATCACCACCTCCTGTTTCTAAAGATTCAAACATATAACCAATTAACTCATTCACTAAATTTTTTTCTTTGCCAATTTTTATTTTTTTATTTCCATATTCTAACCTAATAAGCCCATCCTTTCTAATAACCTTAGGGAATTTATAGCCTACGAAATTTTTCGTTCTAGAGAACGATTTATCTAAAATTCCGGTAAATTTTACATAATTAGGGTCATAAACAATATCCTTGAAAACAACTTCTCCTTCTTTCTCAATGAGAAATAGGCTTTCTATTACCCTAGCTCTTTTGTTTGGAAAAACGCCCCAAAAATTTAAATAAAGCCTTTCATAATTTTTAAGTTCCAATTCATAAGGCTCTATCTTATTAAAAAAACAAATTTTTAAATTACCAGTTTCTTCTAATAGTTTATTTAAAAATTCCTTTGTTTTGGCAATGGTTAATTGAGGATCTACAAATTTCGAATATTTCATCTCAGAATAAGCTTCTTTTAGATCAGGATATTTTATTAACCCATTTTCAATAATAGTTGAATTAGAACCAGTTAACTCTTCTAATAATTCAAGCGATGGAGAAAAATTTAACCTATTATTTTTAAAATTTTCTAAATATAAATGAAAAAATTTCTTTAATTTTTTGAAATCTAAGTCATTAAGCTTGAAAGCAAACAATAACCAATCTTCAAGGCGTAAAGTAAAAAAATCTTTTATATAAGGAGCAAAACGTAGATAAATTGTTTTGTTTATATTGTAAGAAGGTTCAAGATGTAGATAATACGAAAAACCCTTCAAACTAGGATAGTTGTTAAAAGGTAAGTCATATTTTATGTCTATTAATTCTTTTAGTTTTAATAAATCTTCTTTGAATTTATCTCTATTAATTAAGAAATTTTGTTTTTGTTTTTTAATTTCCGGCAAAAAAGAGATCCTATAATTTTTTAGTTTATAATTTATTAAATCTATTAAGGTGTAATTTTTGCCTAAAGACAAATTACATATCTTTAATAATCTTCTTACGTCATCATCAAGAAGCAACTCTTCTATATTCCTATTATAATCACTGCCATCAAAATATGGCGATATTTCTATGCGGAAAGTTTTGTTAATCAAATCTTTAAAAACAAATAATAAAACTAACTCAAAATTATTTGTTTCCCACTCATTAATAATTTTTGACCTTTCTTTATTCTCTAGAAGCCATATTAAATATCTTATTTCTGCAACGGTTTTTTCACTTAAATAATAACTTATCATTTTTGCTAAAATTTCTTTTTCCTTACAAAAAATTCAACTTTTAATTAAATTTTACTTAAAAGTTAGAAAGTTTAAACCTTTTTAAAAGATTACGGGCTTAAATGTATTTTGTGAAAATTTTAAAATTTATCAAAATTTACAAAAATTAAAAATCTCTATTATATCTACCACAAAGTCTATTCTTTGCTTTAAAAATAACTCCCTATACCCCTCCCCTGTCTATGTTTAAGCAAGCACTCTTTAGCGTTATAGTCTCACTTTTTACTTTTAAGTCATTCCATTATCTAACAAGAAAGAGATAATTTTTAAAGTAGAGATTTTTTACTATAAAACACCATAACGCCATAACACTTAATTCTACAATCTGAATATTTAAATAAATTTCAAAAAGCTTCTTAAAAAACTAAAATTACAATCTTCATCACCCCTAATTCTTTAAACAAAATTCACAATTTTTGATAAAATTTAAATTAATAAAGATTAAAAATGTCTGAGATAAAGGAAAAACTAAAGGAGAAACTAAAAGAGATATTTCAATTTGAAAACAAAGATTTAGATTTTGGAATTTACAGAATAGTGAATTATAAGCATAGAGAAATTGAAGTTTTTATTGAAAGAGATTTGCTTGAAGAAATTAAGAATCAATTAGAACATATCGGAGGGGAGGAAGTAAATAAATTAAAAGAAAAAATTGAAGAAATCAGACAGAAAATAAAAGAAGTTCTTGGAGAAAATGCTTTTGAAAATGGAGAATTAAAAGAAGAATTCAAAAACACACCTTTGGGCAAAGAATATTATGAAAAGAAAAGACAATTAGAAGAAATCAGAATTTCTGAAGAGTTAGAAAAGGAGATTTACAATCATCTCATTAACTTTTTTTCACGATATTACGACAAAGGAGATTTCATAAGCAAAAGGAGATATGGAAAAAATGAAAAGTATGTTATTCCCTACAATGGAGAGGAAGTTTTACTTTATTGGGCAAATAAGGACCAATATTACATAAAAACCACAGAGTATTTTAGAAGATACACTTTTAAAGTTAAAGAATTAACTGTTAATTTTAGAGTTGTAGAAGCGGAAGAGGAGAAAGGCAATATTAAATCACCAGAGAAAAAGTTTTTTGTTTTGAATGATAAACTCTTTGATTTTGATAAGGAAAAGATGGAATTAAACATTTACTTTGAATATCGAGGCTTAACAGAAGAAGAGGAAGAGAAATATAAACACGGAAATACCATATCACAGGACAAAGCAAATGAAGAAACAATAAGGATTCTACAGGAGAAAATCCCTGAAAATAGTTTGGCAAGACTAATTTTTGAAAAAGAAGGAGAGAAAACATTAATTGAAAAGCATCTTTACAGATACACAAGGAGAAACACAACAGATTATTTCATTCATAAAGATCTGAAAGGATTTTTAGAAAGAGAATTAGATTTCTATATTAAGAACGAGTTTTTACAGTTAGAAGATTTGCAAGTTTTGGAACAAAGTGGTTATTTTGACAAATTGAGGCTTTATTTGATTGGAGTTAGAGCTTTTAGAAACATTGCATTAAAAATAATTGAGTTTTTGGCACAGATTGAAAACTTCCAGAAAAAGATTTGGGAGAAAAAGAAGTTTGTTATTGATACGCACTATGTAATTACTCTGGATAAGGTTAAAGAATACGCAGGAGAGGAGTTTTTAGAAGGTATTTTGGATGAGATTTTGAGTAATAAAAAACAATTGGAAGAATGGAAAGAATTGTTTGGAATTGAAGTTAAAAGAAAAGAGGATTTGATTGCTAACAATACTTTACAAGGTAAAGAATGGAAAAAGTTGCCGATTGATACAAAGTATTTTGACGAAGAATTTAAGTGGAAGTTATTAAATGCTTTAACTGAGAAAAATAATTTAGACGATATACTGGACGGGATTTTAATTAAATCAGAAAACTTCCACGCTCTGAATTTGCTTTTGAATAAGTATTATGAAAAAGTTCAGACGATTTATATT